>JBBISH010000221.1:0-2656 GCA_037441385.1 Myxococcales bacterium | reverse complement strand
CCCGCTCTCTAGAGACGCGACCAATTCTTGGACATTCGTTCAGTAGATGGCTCTGCCGGTCGCGTCTCTAGGCCCAAGTGGGGCGCAAGCGAGCGCCTGCGGCGACTCGCCGCGCCGATTTCGACGGCTCGTATGTGCGGAGAAAGTCCAAATTGACCCGCTCTCTAGCGCAAGACTGCCGGATTGCTGGCGATCTTGTCCATGAGCAGTTGGATGGCATCCAGCACCTGCTCGGGGCGCGGAGGGCAGCCTGGGATATAGACGTCGACCGGGATGACGTGGTCGATGCCCGGCACCGTCGCGTAGTTGTCGTAGAAACCGCCAGTCGACGCGCAGGCACCAAAGGCGATCACCCAGCGCGGCTCGGCCATCTGCTCGTAGACACGGCGCAGAATCGGCGCGTTCTTGTGCGTGACCGTGCCCACCACCATCAGCAAGTCGGCCTGGCGCGGGGTGAAGCGCGGCACCTCGCAGCCGTAGCGGGCCAGGTCGTGCTGGGGCGAGTTGACGCTCATGTACTCCATGGCGCAACAGGCGGTCACGAAAGGATACTGGAACATCGAGAACTTGCGGCCCCAATTGACCAACTCGTCCAGCTTGGTCAGCAGCACGTTATCGGCCAATTGCTTGGCCTCGTGGTCTGCGCCGCCCACGCCGAGCTCGCTTTGCCGGTACATCACTCCCATGTCTGCCTCGCGCTTGCGGTTCGCCTTGCGAACTCCGCCGAGCTTGTAGCACTGTTGACGCGACCTGACCAGTCGCTGCGTGCAAACCTCTGACACTCGGGCCGCAACGCACCTCCCAGTCCTGCGCGGCGCGGCTATTCCGGGTCCGTCCAAGGGCCCGGCATCAGCGCCACCATCGCCCTGGGCACCGGCGCCGTCCAGCGCATCGGTTGCTGGGTAATCGGGTGCGGCATCGCGATGCGGAAGAAGTGGAGCGCAATCTGCCCGCGCGGCAGGCCATTGCCGTCCAGGTGTTTGCCCGGAATGTCCACCAGCGCATCCAAGGGAACTTCGCCCAGGCTGCGGCCGTGCAGGCGATCGCCCACGACGGGATGACCCAGGGCCGCAAGGTGGATCCGGGCCTGGTGGCACCGCCCCGACTTCATCGTCAGCTCGAGCCGTGACATGCCGCGCGCGCGCGACAAGAGCTTCCACTCGGTGATGGCCGAGCGCCCGCCCTCTTCGACCGTCAAAGTTTGGTGCCGCAGACCGTTGCCCGTGCTGACGGCGCCGATCGCGTGGCTCACCCGGCCCTTGGTGCCGGGGATGTCCCCTTGAACCACCGCGACATAGGTCCGCACGCACAGGGACGAACGCCAATTCCAGCGCAGGGCCTTGGCGGCGGCAGCCGACCGCGAAAACAGCACCAGCCCGCTCGCTTCGGCATCCAGCAGGTTGATCGGGAACACCGGGTCAAAGCCTTGGGCGTGCAGGGACCGCACCACCGATCGCTGCAGGAAGGCACCGGTGGGGTTGACGGGGTAGCCTGCGCTCTTGTCGACCACCACCAACTCGGTGTCCGAGTAGATCACACGGCAAATGTCGGTGGGCTGGTGGTGCGGCTCTTCGTGATTGCGCTTGCGGCGTTGGCGCGGCACGGCCGCCACCTGCTTGCGCGAAGCCCGGAGTTCACTGCGCTCGGCATCGATGCGCTGCTCTTCTTCGGCGACGTGGCTGGTACCCGGCTTGGCCACCGGCTCGGCCTTGCGCTCGGGCTTGGGCGGCGGCGGGAACAATTCGGGTTTGGGCGGCGGCCCAAAGGGCATGAGCGGCATCGCCGCTTGCGAGTGCTGCGGCCGGCGCGGCGGTGGGCTGCCGTGGCCGGATCGGTGGCGATCCTGGTGGGGCGGTCGGCGTTCCATGGGCCCTCGCGAGCGGCTCCCGAATGCGCCGACGAGCGGCAGGGGCGGGCGCCAGAAGTTGATGCGCGCGGCGGCAGGTGGCGCCATCGCGCTGAAGTTGATGTAAACGAACCGAAAACTGGTCGAAAGCCCCTTGCGGCGCTTGGCGTTGGCCGGTGTTCGACCTACGGGCACGACTCGTCGGTCAGCCCGTCGCAGTCGTTGTCCTTGCTGTCGGTGCAATAGGCGCCCGTCTCGGTAGAGGCCTCGTACAGCGGAATGGCGGCGTAGTTGCAGCCCCACCCCGACTTGCCGCCGCAGGTGGCCGCGCTGTTGACGCCCGCCGCCTTGCACACGCCCTTGGTCCAATCGACGCCGGGGCAGTCAGAGTTGACGGCGGACAGGCCGTCGTCGGTGGTGCCGTTGCAGTCGTCGTCGACGCCGTTGCAGATTTCCGTGGCGCCGGGCTTGACCGCGGCCGACGTGTCGTCGCAGTCGTTGCCTGGGCCGCCGGTGGCGCCGCCGTTGGTCTTGCTGCAGGTGTCGGGCTTGTTGAAGACCGTCATGTTGGCGTCGCAGTAGTCGTCGTTGTCGTCGTCGCAGCCCTCGTCGGTGCCACTGCTGCAGTTGTCGTCGATATTGTTGCAGACCTCTACGCGGCCCGGGTTGACCGTGGTCTTGCCGTCGTCGCAGTCGTCGCCCTTGCCGCCAAACGGAGTGGACTTGGGGCAGGTCGAGGACGCGGTCAGGCCCAACTTCGAGTCGCAGTAGTCGTCGTTGTCGTCGTCGCAGCCCTCGTCGGTGGCGCCG
>JBBISH010000220.1:0-2912 GCA_037441385.1 Myxococcales bacterium | reverse complement strand
GGTCCCCGCGGGCACTCCTGGCTCGCTGATCAGGTGATCGATGCGAGCGCGAGTTTTGCCGCGGGGTGCGCTGAAAATAGTTCCCTCCACATGCCAACTGGGCCTGCCGCACCAGGATGACATCAATGATTTCAATGAGTAGAAAATGCCCCCCATTGTAGATCTGCCGATCGCTGCTCGACGACTGAACGTATGTTCAGTATTCTTTGCGCATGTCGGCGCCGCCCCTACAACCTGTCGCCGCCCCGCAGCCTGTGGGTTTGCGGGTTTTGGTTGCTCCGCCAGCCGAGCTGGCCTGCGTTTGCCTGCCGCACTTTGCCTTGCAGGTGCTGGGGAGGCGCGAGCCGGCCTGCCTGGCCCAGCCGGCGGTCATCGTCACCGAGGACCGGCCGCAAGGGCTGGTGCGCGAGGCCAACCGGCTCGCGCGCATGCACCGCATCCAGGTCGGCATGCGCTATGCCCAGGCGCTCACGCTCTGCGCCGATTTGCGGGCCGCCACCGTCGAGCCGGCCGAGGAACAGGCGGCCGCGGCCGGGCTCGTCGAGCGGCTGCGACGGTTCAGTCCACGGGTAGAGCCGGCCCACCAGGGCGACAGCGCCTTGCCGGGCGAAGTCGGCGTATTCTGGCTGGATGTGAGCGGTCTGGGCGGGTTGTGGCCCAGCCTCCACGACTGGGCGGCGGCGGTCCGCGCCGAGCTCGCGGCGGCTCACTACAAGGCCGTGGTGGTAGTCGGTTTTTCGCGCTTCGCCGTGTACGCCGTGGCCCGGCAGGGTTTCGTCGGGCCCAGTCCGATCGAGAAGGGGCAGGCGGAGCAGGGCGTGCTCGTGTTCCCCGACCGCGCCGCCGAGCAGGTCGCCCGCGATCGCGTGCACCTGGCCAGCCTGGGGCCGGGCCTTGGGATGGGCCCTGCTGACCGCGATGCCCTGGACCGCCTCGGCATCCGCACCCTTGGCCAACTCCTGCAACTGCCCGAGGCCGACCTCCGCGAGCGCCACGGCGAGGCGGTGCGGCAGCTGCACCGGCGGGCCCGCGACGTGTTCACCGAGCCACTCCGCCCCGCCCAAGTCCGCGAGGAGTTGGTGCGCCACCGCGACCTGGAGCCCCCCGACGACCAGCGCGACCGCCTCCTCTTCCTCGCCAAGGGCCTGCTGGCCGAGCTCCTGAAGGCCGCCGCCGAGCGACACCTCGCGGTCGCCCAACTGCACCTCCGCCTGGAGCTGGAAGTGCCGCACCACCACCGGCAAATCAACCAGGCGGCGCCGCGGCCGGGCTGTCGGTTGGTCACTGCCCAGGTCCAGACCGCCGAGCCCAGCCTCTGGGAGCCGCACTGGCTGGAATTGCTGCGCTTGCGCCTAGAGGCTACCCAGCTACCGGCGCGGGTCGAGCGGCTCGCCCTGCAAGCCGAGACGGTGGCGGCGACCGCACACCAACTGCAAATGTGGCAGCTTCTTGCCGAAGCGGGCGGTCTGGCGCGCCGCGACCCCCGGGCGGCGGCCGAGGCCCTCGCCCGGCTCCAAGCCGCCCTGGGCGACGATGTGGTCCGGCAAGCCGAACTGCAGCCTGCCCACCTCCCCGAAGCCCAGTGGCGCTGGACCCCGCTGCGCGAGCTACCGGCCGCCAGCCCGGCACCGCCCCCTGTCGAGCCGCAGTTGGTGCGCAGAATCCTGAGCAAGCCCGCTCTGTTGCCGTCGCGCCCCAAGCACGAGCCCGACGGCTGGCTCCTCGCCGACTGGCGCCAGGGGGCGGTGACACGGCGCTGGGGCCCGTACCGCGTCGCCGGCGGCTGGTGGAGCCGCGAAGTGCGGCGCGACTACTGGTTCATCGAGACCGAGCGCGGCGACATCCTGTGGGTGTTCTACGATGGCGTCCGCCGGCTCTGGTACTGGCAAGGCCGTGTCGAGTAGGGGAGCCCAGTAGGGGAGCCCAGCACCACCCCTGGGCCGCATTTGCGTTGAGCGAGCGCACCCACTATCGTTTCATACATGGTCGTTTGACCCAGCGGAGCCCGCATGAATTCGCCAAAGCGTTCTACGCAGGGCGTCTTTGCCCCCGCATACTCTGCCCCTGCAACCTGCGCAGCAGCCCTGGCGTGTTTGGCGGCGGCGCCCAATGCCATTGCCGCCGAACCAGCGCACCAAGCCACCACCGTCGCCGTTGTGCCCTATCTTGGCCTTGGCGACGGCGCCGACGCAGAGGTATCCGGCGACCAGATTTATGAC
Organism: Myxococcales bacterium; assembly: GCA_037441385.1. Taxonomy (GTDB): domain Bacteria; phylum Myxococcota_A; class UBA9042; order UBA9042; family UBA9042; genus SXRM01. The sequence goes on along the minus strand of JBBISH010000220.1, from coordinate 693 downwards.
CCGCCCGCGCTCGGGGTCCACGTGCACGCCGAGCTGCGTCCCTGGCGTCGCTTCGGTCTGGGCGTCCTCGTCGGTGGGCAGCCTTGGGGACGCGGCCCCGCGTACGGCACGACCAACGAACGCAGCACCACCCTGTGGCGAGCCGCTGCCGAAGGCCGCGCCTACGCCTACTCCGGCGCCGCGGTCCAACTTTGGCTAGCGGTCGAGGCGGGGGGAATCGCGGTGCGCGACAACGTGCCAGGCAGCGACGCTCAGACGGCCTTCTCTCCCACCCTGGGTGCGGCGGTCGGCTGGGACCGCCAGGTCGGCGAGAACTTGAGTCTTGGCCTAGAGATACGCGGCTTCTATGCCGACGCCAATCTGCCGCCGCGGGTGGACCCCTGGTCGAACGACAGGGCGCCCAGGCCGCGGAGCCAGCCTGTGACGCCGATTGCGCTGGGGTTTGCCGCGCGCTGGAAGATCTAGCGACTGCTGCGGCCAAGCCAACGCGCGAACCATCCAGGATCCAGCGCTGCGGCGCAGTCAACGAGCTTCCTCTGACGCGCGAACCAACAGCGGCTGTCCGCGCCAACAGACCGCCCCCGTCGCTGGCCCAAAATCCACCAGCGAAATTGGCCCCGGCCGTCGATTTGGGATGCAAATCAAGGCGCAAGAAGCGGAGCGACTGAGGCGACCTAGAGGTCGCCGCAGGGA
>JBBISH010000219.1:0-2972 GCA_037441385.1 Myxococcales bacterium | reverse complement strand
ACGCGCTGGACAACGACTGCAACGGCCAGACCGACGAGATCTTTGACGTAGGCGCCCCGTGCGACGGCCCGGACACCGACGCGTGCAAGAACGGCCAGAAAGAGTGCACGGCCGACGGTGCCGGCACGGTCTGCGGCAAAGAAACGCAGGTCAATCTGCAAGAGTCGTGCGACGGCTTGGACAACGACTGCAACGGCATGACCGACGAGATCTTTACCCTGGGCAAGGACGCGCTGGCCCTGGGCGCCGCCTGCGACGGTCCCGACAGCGACTTCTGCAAGAACGGCACCGTGGTGTGCGCCGCCGACGGGGGCTCGGCGGTCTGCGGCCCGGAAATCGAAGCCGACATCCTGGAGATCTGCGACAGCGTCGACAACAACTGCGACGGCCAGACCGACGAAGGCCAGGCCTACAAGGGCAGTGGCCTGGGCGCGACCTGCACCGGCATCGGCGCCTGCGGCGTGGGCAAGGTGGTCTGTTCGCCCCAGACGTTCAAGGCGACCTGCTCGACCAACCCCGACGCGTACCTCATCTTCAACGGCCAAGAGTTGTGCGACGGGTTGGATAATGACTGCAACGGCAAGGTCGACGACAACCTGAGCTACAACGGCGTGCCGCTTGGCGAAGTCTGCCCGGCGGTGGGCGAGTGCAAGGCCGGCGTAGTGCAGTGCGGCGCCGACAAGCAAGTGGTTTGCTCGACCCAGAAGGGCGGCAACAGCAGCCAGGTCAAGCCCGAAACGTGCGACGGCAAGGACAACAACTGCGACGGCCAGACCGACGAGGGGTTGGGGGTCGCCGACTCGTCGTGCAAGAAGGTGGGCGTGTGTGTCTCGGCCAAGCTGGTGGCGGCCTGCCAGTCCGGCGCCTGGACGTGCGACTACAGCCAAGTCGACAAGTACGAAGCGGTCGAAGCTAGCTGCGACGGTCTGGACAACGACTGCGACGGCCAGACCGACGAAGGCTTTGACATCGGCCAGCCTTGCGACGGCCCGGACACGGACAAGTGCAAGACCGGCACCTGGACGTGCGCGCCCGGCGGCGGTGACCACCAGTGCATCAACGAGGATCAGCAGAACATCCCCGAGGTCTGCGACGGCAAGGACAACGACTGCAATGGCCAGACCGACGAGATCTTTACCTACGGCGCGGCGGCGCAGAACTTGGGCGCCACCTGCGACGGCGTGGGCGTGTGCGGCTTGGGCAAGGTGGTCTGCAACGCCACCATGACCGCCGCCGTCTGCTCGACCGACCCCGAGGGACCGTCGAGCCAGGCCAAGAACGAGGTCTGCGACAGCTTGGACAACGACTGCGACGGCGTGACCGACAACGGCATGAAGTTCCAGGGCTTGTCGATCGGCGCACCGTGTTCGGGCGTGGGCGAGTGCGGCCTGGGCAACGTGGTCTGCAACAGCAAGCAGCAGACGGTGTGCTCGACCAACCCCGACGGACCGGATCACCAGGACAAACCCGAGGTGTGCAACGCCAAGGACGACAACTGCGACGGCCAGACCGACGAGGCGAGCGCGCTGGATCCCAAAGCCTCGACCTGCAACCAGATCGGCGTGTGCAGCAAGGCGCTGGTGGCGACCTGCAGCAAGGGCAGCTGGAAGTGCAGCTACAACGCGGCCCTGGGCTTTGAAGCCAAGGAAACGCTGTGCGACGACCTGGACAACGACTGCAACGGCGTCACCGACGATCCGTACACCACCAAGGGCAAGGCCTGCGACGGCCCCGACGCCGACTTGTGCAAGAACGGCGTGTTTGTGTGCACCGCGGCCAAGAACGACGTGATGTGCAACGAGACGGATACCGGCGGCGGCGTAAGTGCCGAGATCTGCGACGGCAAGGACAATGACTGCAACGGCCAGACCGACGAGCTCTTCCCCACCCTGGGTCAGGCGTGCGACGGCCCAGACAGCGACCTTTGCCCCAACGGCGTGCTGGTGTGCAGCGCCAACGGCCAGAGCGTGGTCTGCGGCGACGAGTTCATCCAGAACCTGGTCGAGGTCTGCGACAACCTGGACAACAACTGCAACGGCCAGACCGACGAGGGGCTGGGCCTGGGCACGCCCTGCGACGGCCCCGACAGCGACCTGTGCAAGAACGGCATCTACACCTGCGGCTCGACCGGCAAGGTGGTCTGCGACAGCGAGACCGTCACCGACATCAAGGAAATCTGCAACAACAAAGACGACAACTGCGACGGCGTCACGGACGAAGGCTTTGCGCAAAAGGGCCAGAAGTGCGACGTGCCGACCGACATCGACTCGTGCGCCACCGGCTCGTACCAGTGCACGGTGACGGGCGCGCTCGCCTGCATCGGCGACGTGGCGTGCGTGGGCGGCGTGGCCTGCAAGTCCAGCGGCTCGACCACCGCCGTGGATCAGTGCATCTGCAACGGCAAGGACCCGTGCAACGTCGACCAGGGCAACTCGTGCTCGAGCGCGGGCGTGTGCACCTGCTCGGGCGCGGCGGCCTGCGCGCTGCCGCAGAAGTGCTCGGGCGGCTGCAAGTAGCGCCGGCCCGCGGTCTGCGGGGTCAAGACTTCCAAGTATTCGATTGGATTGAAGCTGGCTTATGCCGAATCCGTCTGGATCGGCTCGAAAGACTTCGGCAAATCTTTGGGCTCGTACTACGCGAGGCGCAGCAACAGGACCGCCAGAGCATCGCGGTCACTGGCGCTCCACTCGTGCGGGTGCAGCACGGCCACCGCACCGCCCGTGGGCGAGGCCATGACCCGGCGCACGCGCACGGCAAAGCGACGCTCGCTGCCCGATTCGCCGCGCCACAGCAGCTCCGCCTTTTCGGGCAAGTTGGGCAGCGCGCTGGGGAAGGAGATGAGCAGGGTCGCGCCATTGCGGTCGTACTCGATCTGACTGCGCGTGACCTCGATCCCCTGCAGGCTCAGCGCGCCGTGGGGCAACTGCGCGGGCGTGGGCGTGGGCGTGCGCCGCGCGCGGGCGGGTTGCGGG
>JBBISH010000218.1:0-3527 GCA_037441385.1 Myxococcales bacterium | reverse complement strand
TCTTCGGGCCCGAACCGTGGTCCCCGCCTGATTCTCGCCGGTTGCAGACCGGGTCAGAGGAACCGTACAGGCGTGAATCAGACGGGGTTCGTATTACAACAGGTTACTCCGGTGGCCTAAAGGCCAGGAATCCGCCCGGCCCGATCCGCCCCACCGCAATGCCCAGGACCTCCCGGCCCTGGGCACACCACCACACCGACGCCAACTGGCCGTTTTTTGCAGCCTATGGCGCCCCCCGGGGCCTCAACCAACCCCCGGCCAGCCTTCGGGCCGGCGGTATTCCCGCCGACCCCGGTGCAGTCCGTGGCGCCCGTACGCAGCGCCGCGGTCCCCAAGGCGGCTCCCCGGGGCGGGTGTAGCCGTTGCATAGGCCATGCCACAACGGAAATGTCTAGTTTCATTGACCTGCGCGGTGCGCGCCGGTCTCAGCGGTCTCGCCTGAGACCCCTGTGATACTGGTCTCGGGCGGCGCCGGCCGCCCGTGAGCGAAAGGGGGCGTCACCCGTATGGGCAGTGGCCGCTCGCGCCGGTCACGGCGCAGTGGCCGCTGGTCGCGGCGGGCGTCCGCCCGCGGCGACTAGCACCCGGTCCGCGCTTGCGCGGATTCGCCATAAAAACCTATTATTTACGACCCAATCCGCGTCGCCACGCCCGCAAAGAACGCCTCGGCCAGCGCCGCCACGTCGCCGGGCGCGTTGCCGCCCGCCTGCGCCATGTCCGGCCGCCCACCGCCGCGACCGCCCAGCAAAGGCGCCAGCTCCGCCACCAACGGCCCCGCCGGAACCTTCTGCGCCACATCCTTGGTCGTCGCCACCAGCAGCAACGCCTTGCCGCCCTCTTGCAGCGACAGCAATCCCACCACGCCCGAACCCAGCTTGTCGCGGGTCTGGTCGGCGAGGTTGCGTAGCACCACCGCGTCGGCGCCTTCGACCATGCGGAACACCGACTTCAGGCCCGCGATCGTCCGCTCTTGCGCGTCGGCCCCACCGCCGCCCGCCAACGCCTTCTGCTTCCAGCGCTCCAGTTCCTGCTGCGCCGCCTTCAGCTGCTCGTACAAGCGCTCCAGGCGCTCGCCGGCCTGCTCCACGGGCGAGCCCAGCCGTCGCGCCAGGCCGTCCAGCGTCTGCGCAGAGCCCTGCACGTGCTCGACCGCCGCCAGGTGGCACACCGCCTCGATGCGGCGCACGCCCGCGGACACCGCGCTCTCGCTGACGATCTGGATGAGGCCGATGTCGCCGGTCCGCGCCACATGGGTGCCGCCGCACAGCTCGATCGAGTCGCCCAGCTTCATCACGCGCACCACGTCGCCGTACTTGTCGCCAAAGAAGGCCATCGCGCCGCGCTTGACCGCCTCGTCCATGCTGGTGTTTTCCACCTCGGCCGGCTGGTTGGCCACCACCCGCTGGTTGGCGTGGCGCTCGACGTCGCGGATTTCGTCGGCAGTCAGCGCTGCGTAGTGCGAGAAGTCGAAGCGCAGGCGCCCCGGCTCGACCAGCGAGCCGCGCTGCTTGACGTGCGCACCCAGCGTGTCGCGCAACGCCTTGTGGATCAGGTGCGTGGCCGAGTGGTGCGCGCGGATCGACGCCCGCCGCGCCGCCTCGACCTGCACCAGCACGCGATCGCCCGCTGCCACTGCACCGTTCTCGATCCGCACCCGCTGGAAGTGCAGGCCCTTGCCGGCCTTCAGCGTGTCCAGCACCGCCGCCCGGCCGCCCTCGACCAGCGCGATCTCGCCCCGATCGCCGACCTGACCGCCGCCCTCGCCGTACAGGCAGGTGCGATTCAGCACCAGCAGGCCCTCTTGGCCCACGCCCAGGCTCGCCACCCGCACGCCGTCTTGGATGACCGCCAGCACCGTCGCCGCCGTGTGATCGTGCTCGTAGCCGACGAATTCGGTCGTCAGCCCCTCGTCGCCCAGCTCTTTGGCCAGGTCGGCCAGGTCGCCGCCGCCCTTCTTCCAACTGGCCTTGCCGCGGGCCTTTTGCTCGGCCATCGCCGCGTCAAAGCCGGGCATGTCCAGCGAAAAGCCCTGCTCGGCGCAGATCAGCGCGGTCAGGTCGGTGGGGAAGCCGTGGGTGTCGTGCAGCTGGAATACGGTCTGACCGGGCAGCACCTTGGCCGCGCCCTCGCCCGCGATCCGCGCGATCTCGCTCTGGATCACTCGCAGGCCTGACTCCAGGGTCTGGCCAAACCGCTCCTCTTCCTGGCGAGTTACGCGCTCGATTACCGCCTTCTGCGTCTGCAGCTCGGGGAAGATGCCGCCCAGCAGATCCGCCACCTTCACGGCCACTTCGCACAGGAACGGCCCCTTGATGCCCAGGTTACGGCCGTAGCGCATCGCTCGGCGCATGACCCGGCGCAGCACGTAGCCGCGGCCCTCGCTGTCAGGGTAGATGCCCTCGGCGATCAGGAACGCGGTGGCACGGGCGTGGTCGGCGATCACTCGGAACGCGACGTCGCGCTCGATGTCGGCATTTCCGGACACCACGTTTTCGGGGTCGAACTGCCCGCAGTACTTGGTATTCGCCAGGCGCTCGGTTACCCCGATCAGGTCCAGGAACAGGTCCGTCGCGTAGTTCGAGCTCTGGCCCTGCACCACCGAGGCGATGCGCTCCAGGCCCATGCCCGTGTCCACGCACGGCGCCGGCAGCGGCGTCAGGTGGCCGTTTTGGCGATCGTACTGCATGAACACGCAGTTCCAGATCTCCATGTAGCGGCCGTCGTCGGCGTACAGCGTGCAGGCCGCGCCTTGGCTGGGGTCCAGATCGTAGTAAATCTCGGTGCATGGGCCGCACGGGCCGCTGTCGCCCATCGCCCAGAAATTGTCCTTCTCGCCCAGCGGCAGGATGCGGCTCTCGGGCAGCGTCGAGATCGCCTTCCACAGATCGCGCGCCTCGGTGTCGGCCGGCAGGGAGTCGTTGCCGCCGAACCATGTGACCACCAGCCGCGACGGGTCCAGGCGCAGCCACTCGGTCAGGAACTGCCAGGCAAAGCGGATGGCGCCTTCCTTGAAGTAGTCGCCAAAGCTGAAGTTGCCCAACATCTCAAAGAGGGTGTGGTGGCGGCGGGTGCGGCCCACGTTCTCTAGATCGTTGTGCTTTCCGGACACGCGCAGGCACTTCTGGGTACTGGTCGCGGTCTTGTAGGGCGCGGCGCGGGCGCCGGTGAAATAGTCCTTGAACTGCACCATGCCGGCGTTGACGAACAGCAGCGTCGGGTCCGCGGGCGGCAGCAGCGAGTGCGAGGCCACCACGGCGTGGCCGTGCTCGGCAAAGAAGTCGAGAAAAGCCTTGCGAATTTCGGCAACGGTCTGGGGTACTTGGGCAGGTGCGGGCATCGTAGTCTCCAAGGCAGCACGGGGCCCCTGGTACAGGGGGCGATAAGTGTAGGGAAGTGCGCGGCCTCTGTCGATCCTAGAGGTGTCGATCGGGTGAGGATCCCAAAACCGGGACCAACGCGCGGTAGGACGACAACTTGCGAAAACAAAGAAAGGGGGTACCTCTCGTTGTGCTAACCCCGCCCGCGGA
>JBBISH010000217.1:0-3885 GCA_037441385.1 Myxococcales bacterium | reverse complement strand
TCTTTGATGGTGCAGGCGTTGCCGTCGTCGCACAGCGCGGTGGTCGCGGTCGACTTGCAGCCGCTGCTCAGGTCGCACACGTCGTCGGTGCAGGGGTTGCCGTCGTCGCACTTCTTGGTCGTGCCCGCGCAAGTGCCGGCGTCGCAGGCGTCGTTGGCGGTGCAGGCGTTGCCGTCGTCGCACGGGGCGGCGGTCTGCTTGTAGACGCACTTGCCGTCCAGACAGCTGTCGGCCGTGCACGGGTTGCTGTCGTTGCACACTTTGATCTTGCCGCCTTGGCACTGACCGTCTTGGCAAGTGGCGCCGATCTCGCAGGGGTTGTCGCCCAGGCACGGGCCGCTGGCGAACGTGTACTTGCAGCCGGTCTTGGGGTCGCAGGTCTCGTCCGTGCAGGGGTTGCCGTCGTCGCAGTTCTTGTTGGTGCCGGTGCACTGGCCGTCGACGCACAGGTCCTTGCTGGTGCAGACACTGCCGTCGTCGCAAGGTTGCGCCGAGTTGCTGTTGGTGCACTTCTTGGCGATCGGGTCGCAGGCGTCGGTGGTGCACGCGTTCTTGTCGTCGCAGGCCGCGTCGTCGGTTTGGCCGTTGCAGTTGTTGTCTTGGCCGTCGCACACCTCGGCGCTGGCCGGGGCGGCGCTGCACGGGCTGAGCCCCTTGCTGTCGCAGAAGCGCTTGCCGCCGCACGTGCCAAACTCGTTCTTGGACGAGCAGCTTGTGCCCAGGCCCAGTTTTTGGGCGCGCGGGCTGCAAGAACAGGTCAGGTCGTCGCGCTTGCACTGCTTGACGCTGGCGCCGCTGCCCGAGGTGACGTTCATGCACGAATAGCCCACGGGACATGGGTTTTGATCGTCGCACATGCCGCCGCAGAATTTGCCGGGGCTCGATTTGCCGTCGCCGTAGTCCACGCACACCGCCGCGCTGCCGGCCGCACCGCCTTGGCAGTCCGCGTCGCTGTTGCAGGGGTCGCAAAGGCGCGGGAACTTGGGCATGCACACCGCAACGTCGTCGGCGCCGGCTTTGATGGTCTTGCAGGCCGTGCCGCTGGGGCACCCGGTGCTGCAGGCCACCGCGCAGGTGCCCGCCCCGGCATCGTCCAGGCAATAGCCCGATGCGCATTGCGAATTTTCGGTGCAGGCGCAGCCGCCCTCTGTGCACGTGCTGCCGTTGTCGGGCGGCACGGTTGTGTCCACTGCTCCGTCTGGTGGCGACTCTGTGTCCAGGGGCGACAGGTCCGGCGTTTGCTCGTCTGGCGTGCTGCCTTGATCGACGGGCGTGTCCGGCAAAGCGCTCACATCCACCGCGAAGTTGATGTCCGTGGCCCCAGTTGAATTGCTCGGAGGTGCCGTGCCGCTGTCGCAAGCTGCCGCAAGGCAAGCGGAAACTGCCAAGGCCAGGCCGGCCAGCGCTTGCCGAGTCGGACGTACGGAAGTCATGATCATCGAAAGGGTCCCCCGGAGAGAGCACAAGTCTACACAGCATACGGGCGGCCTGCTTTGGCGGCAAGGCGGCGCCCATCCCCGCTGCGGCCTCAATTCTTGATTCGATGCCGGCCGATGCGCCGTTATTTCCACAGCGGGTAGGCCGGCTTGGGGTCGCCTTGGGTCAGGCGTACCAAGTAGCCGGGGCGAATGTTTTTCCATACTTGAGTGGTGCCGGCGGCATCGGGCCAGCGCACCTCGACCTGGTCGATGCTGCAGCTGGCTCCCAAGCCAAAGTGGGCCACCAGATCCTGCTGCATGCCAAAATGACCATAGCCGCCGCCCACTTCGTGAGTCTGGGTCACGCCCGCGGCGGTCACGCGAATCACCGCGCCGATGGCCGACCGGTTGCTGCCGGGGCCGCCGACCAACTGCACCTGCAGCCAGTTGCCCGACGGCGCCGCTGTGTTGGAAAACACGTGAACTTCTTCGGACTTGTAGCATTCCTTGGGCGACAGGTTGCAGCGCGCCAGGCTGTGGCCCAGGGCGATGTCCAGGTCGCCGTCGCGATCCCAATCGGCCACCGCGATGCCGTGCGCGTGCGGATGGTCCAGGCCCGAAGCCAAGGTGACGTCTAAGAATTTTCCGTCTTCCTGCTGCTGGAACAGCAAAGCCTTGGTGCCCGGATAGTCCGACCCGCCGACCAAGATATCCAGGCGGCCGTCGTTGTCGAAGTCGAACACCGCCAAGGTCATGTCGCCCACGTCGTCGCCTTGACCCTTGGGGAAATGGTGGCCCAGGCCCGAGACGTCTTCGCTCAGGTGGGTCAGGGTCGGAATCTTGGCGCCGTCGCTCACGGCCACCCGCAGCGGATCGCTCGACGGCCCCACGTCCGGGTGCACGATGGTGCCGAACACGAAGTCCAGGTCGCCGTCGCGGTCCAGGTCGGCGCACGCCACTGTGCCCGTGTTGCCGCCCAGGCGGTACGGCTTGCGGTCCGTCGCGTGATTCCAGCGGTAGAAACCGCCAAAAGCCGCCTTGAGTTGCGGACAGTTCACCTCGGGCGGTGGCACCTTGTCGCACTCCGCCGCCTTGGGGTTGTCAAAGCAATAGCATTGGGCGTTCCAGTTGGTGGTCCAGTCGTCGTTGTCGTCGCGGTCAAAGTGGGTCTGGCTTTTCAGGTCGTCGAAGCGCAGACCCGACGAGCCCAAACTGCCGTTCATCCATAGCGAATTGAAGTAACGGCCATAGGTCACACCCAAGAGATCCGGCCAGCCGTCGCCGTTGATGTCGCAGGCGGCGGTGCCCCAGGTGTGGCGGTGGGCCGTGCCGTTCTCGATGGCCGCCGTCGTGGTGGCCGGTTTGGTCATCAGGCCCTCTTCGGTCGTGACCACACTGAAAACCCCAGTGCCGTCGCCGCGCACCAAGTGATCCGGGCTGGGCGTGTCCTTGCCGGGCGTGCCCCAGGTGGCGTAGCCCAGCCAAAGATCCAGCTGGCCGTCGCGGTCGTAGTCGACCAAGCTGGCCGAGGTCAGGTTGCGGCGCAAGTCTGTGCCAGCAAAGACGTTGTTGGCCACGACGCTGAAGTGACCCTTGCCATCGCCCAGCATCAACTCCGAGGAGTCTTGGGGGAACAGGTCGGTCTTGGTGTCGATGGGGACCGAATTGCCGCAGAACGCGTCCACGTTGCCGTCGTTGTTGACATCGCCGTAGACCACGATGTGCGCCTGCCGACCAAAACCCTCGGTGGCGTCGCGCGGCAGCAAGATGCCCGAACTCTGGGTCACGTCGGTGAAATGAAAGGCGCCGCTTGGGTCGCGGTGGGCCTTGAGCAGGAACAGGCGGCGCGTCCCAGCGCCAAAGTTCTCGCGTTTGCCCGAGTTTGCCATGCTCCGCACGAACAGTTCCGGCAGCAGGTCGCCGTCCAGGTCGGCCGTCGACAGGCGGATCCCGGTGGCCCCGGCCTCGACGATGCCCGATGTGGCGGTCGTGTCCTTGAAGATCTTGCCGTTGCCATCCCAGCTTTGGGCTGGTTTGCACACCGCGGGCGGGGCGCCTGCCCAAGGATCGCCGCCGCTGTCCGCGGCACCGGCGGCGTCGCCCAGGGCATCGACCGCGACGGCGTCACCCGCGGCCGTGGCGGCGGCGCTCCCACAGCCCGCGGCCGCGACAAGGCCGGTGCACAGCAAAGCCAAGAGACTGGATCTGGTTCGAAGCATGGGCGGACTCGCGGTCGCGGTGGGCGACCTTGGCAGTGTCGTCGGCTCCAGCAGCCAGCGCAAGCGATACCGCGCGCGGTTTCGCCCGCGTTGACGCAACCCAACTGCCCGCGTAGGCTCGCCTTGGGCCAGGTCGACCACGGTGCCATTGCCCCTTGGCTGGCCAGCCGAGCCCTACCGCCGAGGAATTCGTGCGTCTACTCCCTCTCGTTTTGGCTGTTCTTGCAGTGGCCTGCTGCGGTGCATAT
>JBBISH010000216.1:0-3888 GCA_037441385.1 Myxococcales bacterium | reverse complement strand
CATCGACCGCGGCCAGGGCCGCCTGCCTTTGCTCCTGCGTGTACGCCTTGCCCATGTTGACCTCCGCTCGTCTGGCGGTGGTTTCGCACGGTCCGGCGATCTGTCAAAATTTTTGTACACACCCTCTAATACCAGTTCCGTCCGAATCGGATCGAAAACTCGGGCAATTCTTCGGGCCCGAACTGGGGTCCCCGCCTGATTCTCGCCGGTTGCAGACCGGGTCACGGAGACCGCACGGGCGTGACTCAGGTCGAGTGCGTAGAAGGCATTCGCCAGCGGGCAAGCTCAAGTCGCCAGCCAAAGCGCGCGCAGCGGCTGCGGCACACTGCGCAAGTTCTCTTCGTCAGACGAAAATCCGGTCCAAACTCCGCCGTCGTCCACGTCAACGACCAGGCACGGGCCATCTGCCACCCGCTGGCGCTGGGCAAACCGGGGCGATTGGGCCGCGCGCAGCTCGGTGGTGCTGCTCACCCACAGCCGGTGCTCGCCACGGCGCAGCTGGGCACGCGAAACCTCGTTGGTGTACAGCTCGGTGCCAGGCGCGACGATCCAGCGCTGTTGCGCCTGCAGAGGGCAGCCGTCGGGCTTGTGGACCACGCGGTCGCACACCCACAGCACGCCGGGCCGCCAGCCGACCATGCGGTGGTGCACCACGTGGCCACGGTAGTGGGGAAGAGCCGGCCACATGTGCATGGCGTGCATCCAACGCCAGCCATCGGCCGAGCCGCGCCGCACCGGCTTGGTCTCGCCGCGCCGGCCAACCCGGAAGCTGCCCCACAGCTCCAAGGACGGAATCCCCTCGACCGTGACCGTAGAATGCGACCAATTCGACCGGCACAATCCGCGATGGGGGTCGCCCTCGTAGCCGCCCAAGCCCGCGTCGGCCAGCCAGCGCTGTCCCGCCCAGCTCCATTCCAGCGCCAGCGAATCGTCATGCGCGTGGCCAGGTTGCGGCGCCCAGACGGGCGGCGCGGTGTGCACCACCAGCCGTTCGCCGGGCGCAGCACACGACCAAACCGAGCCCAGGCCGTCCAAGCGCACGCCATCCACCGCGACCGCCGCCAACTCGCGCCGGCACAGCGGCAGGTGGTCCAAAGCGCCGGGGTCGCTGTCGCCAAAGGCCGGCAGGCTGCCATCGGCGTGCACGGCACCGCGCAACCAGGCGAGGTAACGCTTCAATTCGATGCCGAGCAGTTGCCTCTGCGCCCCGTCGGCCAGCACGGCCGCCAGCGTCAGCAGGTCTTCGCAAGCCACGGCGTGATACATCGGCGAGGCCTCGCAATGGCCGCCCTCGCGGTCGAATTGCCGGTCCAGCTCGCCAAACAGCCGCTCCATGCGCACAGTGCCGCGGTCGAAAAGTGCCTCGCCCGCCGCCGCCGCCACCCGGTCCAACAGCAGATGATTGCCGTCCAGATGCCGCTCGATGAGCCAGTCCAGCCCCTGCCAGGCCGTGGCCGCCTCGATCAACAGCTGCTGGCGCAGTGTAGGCCGCTGCACCAATGCCGCCGCCCGCAGCGTGGCCAGGACCCGCCGCGCCCGCGGATAGGGCTCCCAGGCCTGGCGCGCGCTGGGGCTGGCCTGCACCCACCGGGACAGCGCGGCATCCAGGCGCGATTCGTCGCCGTGGGCCAAATCCACCGCCCACTCTAGGTAATGCGCCTCGTAGACCTGCAGCGGCGACAACCCCGGCAGGCGCCAGTCCAGGCTCTCGACCGGCCCAACGTCGCGTCCGGCCAAGACCAGCCCTGTTGGCGCCCGATTCGCGGGCCCCAAGGCCACCGCAAGCGCGCGAGCGAGCCCGTCCAGCTGGGTCGAGCGCATGTGCGCCACCTGCTGGCTGGCCTGCGAGCGCCAATGCCGCACCAGCGTGGGCAAAACCGGCCGCCAAGCGCGCTTGCGCAACTCGGTCGCGGCCCGAAAGACGTGCTGTTGGGTGGGAATGGGGCGCAAAGTCCGCGCCCAAGTCAACGCGCGGGCCATGGCGCTAGGCACCCCGAGCGGCATCGACGGCGGCAGCGAGCAAGCGCAGGTACTCCGTCGCCAAGACGGCTCGATCGTTATGCTTCTCAACATAGTCACGGCCAGCCGCCCCCTGGCGCGCCGCCGCCTCGGCATCACCCAGCAAGCTGTCCAGGCCCTGGCCAAGCCCTTCGAGATCGCCCGCCGCCGACACCGGGCCACAACCCGCCTGCGCCGCCAGACGCGCCACCTCACCGTCGGCCGAAAGCGCCACTGGGCGCCGCGAGGCCATCGCCTCGTAGAGCTTGCTCGGCACGGTGTGCTCGTCTTTGCGTGCGCGCAAGATCACCAACGTCACGTAAGCACACCGGTACAGCCCCGCAACCAGCGCTCGCTCCACCGGACCGGCCAGCGTCACATTGCGCAGTTCTTCTTTGGCAATCCTTTCGAGCAGATGCGCACGCATGCTGCCGTCGCCTACCAGCACGAAATGGGCCGTATCTTCCGGCCGATCGCGGCGCGCGCGGGCGGCGTCCAGCACCAGATCCAGCCCTTGTGCCGGGTTGAACACGCCCGCATACAAGACGATGTGCTTGTTCTGAGGCACGCCAACCTCGCGCAGCCACTGCCGCGCCGGTTCCACCTGAGCGTCGGCCTCGCCATCGACGCGCTCGAGGTCTACGCCGTTGGGCAGCACGTGGACCTTGTCGATCGGTGCGCCCAGCTCGGCCAGCCGGGTGCGCTTGCCCTGACTCACCGTCGTCACCGCCGCCGACTGCCGTAGCACCACGGCGTTCAGCGCTTCGAGCACGCGCACCGCCGCCCCAGCTTTGACCCGCCCCGAGGCGACAACAGCTTCTGGCCAAATATCGCGCACATCCAACACATGCGGCACGCCAAAGGCCTTGGCCAGCAGCAGCGACAGGTGCCCCACAGTGGGCGGCGGGGTGGTGCCGATGACGATGTCCGGCCGCAGCCCGCCCAGCGCGCCCTGGAGCAAGGCTTGGACAGCCGCGCTGCCCACAAAGCTCGCGTACAACAGCGCCTTGTGTTTGGCGCCGGCACCGCCCAGCGCCAGGATGGGCGTGCGGATCACCTCGATCCCGCCGTGGTACTCGCGCGCCGTCGCCCGCTGCGTGTGGCCGGGATAGATGCGTCCGTTGGGGAAGTTGGGCCACGTGGTCAGCACCGTGACGCGGTGTCCGGCGCGCACAAAGTGACTGCCCAGGTCGCCAAAGCGCGCCGCTGGCGCCCCCATCTCTGGGTGAAAGAACTGACTCACCACCAGGATGTGCATAGAAACACCAAGAAAATCGTCAAGAGCAACAGCCGGTTGCCGCACGGCGGTCCGCCCGGCGCGCAGCGACCGCGGGGATGCAACCTGCACGCTTCGCGCACGAAAGGCAAGGGCCCGGCCCAACCGCAAGGATCGGTACCGGGCCCCTGGATTCGCCTGGCGGCCCATTTGCGGCCACCGATTCGGTCCAGCCTACATCAGCTTGAACTCGATGCGGCGGTTCTTGGCCTTGCCGGCCTTGGTCTTGTTGTCCGCGACCGGCACGTCTTGGCCAAAGCCCTTGGTCGCGATGCGTTCGGCCGCGATGCCCTTGCCGACAAAGTACTCTTTGACCGAGTCCGCCCGCGCCTGCGACAGCTTCAGGTTGTCTTCGGGCTTGCCCACGTCGTCGGTGTGGCCTTGGACCTCGATCTTGGTGTCTTTGAATTCCACCAGCACCGCGACCGCGGCGTCCAGAATCTTGAACGACGACGGCAGGATCTTGGCCGAACCCGTCTCGAAGTTGATGCCGGCGATGGCGCCGCTGAACTTCTTGAGCTTCTCGGGCACCACGTCGGGGCAGCCGTCTTCGTCTTGGTAGCTGTTCTTGGTTTCAGGCTCTTTGGGGCACTTGTCCTTGCTGTCGACCAAGC
>JBBISH010000215.1:0-4203 GCA_037441385.1 Myxococcales bacterium | reverse complement strand
CTTGGCCGGGTCCAACAGGTTGCCCAGGTTGGCGATGTTGGCCGCCGGGCCATAGTAGGTGGCGCCGGGGCGCGGGTACAGGCCGCCGCTCCACTTGGTCGGCCGGCCGTCGGTGCCCATCACGGCGACCAGCGTCCAGCCGCCGCCGCCCCACTGCATCTCGCACCAGGTCTGGATGGCGGGGTCGCTGCCGTCCAAGTCCTGCCAATACAGGCCGCTAGCCGACTTGGGCGCCGCCGTCAGGATCGCCAAGCAGCTGGGCGCGGGGTTCAGGCTGGTGCCCAGGCTGCAGGTGCCGGCGGTGCAGACGCCGCCTTCGCCGCAGGGGGTGCCGCTGATCAAGCACACCGCCACCTCGCACTTGTCGGTGCGGGTGGCGCCCGATAGCGGCAGCTTCACATTTCAGGACGAGACGCTGCCCGAAAGTGCCAGCCGCCACTGGGTGTTCGAGCTGATCCGCGGTACCCAGGCTGAGGCGCTTGCGGTGGCCAAGGCGATCTGCGTTACTCCGGTGGTAAGCTTGAAGTAGCTGCATTGGCGGCGCCAACAGAAGTGTCGTGGACTTCAAGCGGGCCATCGCGCTCCGCACCTGCCTATGCGTGCAGCCGCCCGCCAGTTAGCTATGCTTGCGAGCGATCGCCCACCAACCAGCGAGGAACCCATGCCAATGCTCCACTTCGTGCTCGCCACCCTGGTCCTGCTGGCGCTGGCCACGGCGCACCCCCAGCCCTGCCAGGCCAGCCAAGGCCGCGAAGACGTGCCGCTTCAAGGGGTGATCGAGGCCGCGACCGCAGTGGTGCTTGCCGTGCCCGCGACGCCGAGCCAGCGTGTCGACGCCATCGAGATTGCGCCGGTGGGTGTGCGCCCAGATCCAGAGAAGTATCCGCCGTACCTACGCATTCGGCAGCGCTGGCTGGTGCAGGAGGTGCTGCTGGGTGCGCCGGCTATGGTCGGCCAGGTGCTGGAGGTCGATATGGCCCAATGGCAGATGCGCCTGGGCGTGCACGGCCGCTACCACGTCGAGGGAGTCAGGAAGATCCCGATCTATCGCGAGTATTCGCCTTCGTTCCCGGCCGATCGACCGCCCAAGGGGCCCGCGCGGATCGTGATGCTGGTGGGCGGGCCCGGCACCTGGCAGTTCGCGGCAGACAACGCCCTTGAGTCCGCGCACGAGCGACCGCGGATCGAAGCGGCCCTGCGCAAGGCCAAGGCGCACCGGGGGGCGCAGTAGGTGGACTATCTGGACAATTGCAGAATCGTGCGGCGTGTCAGGTTGGTTGCTCGGCTCGACTCGGCGGCCAGGTTTTGCTTGTACGGCTGAAGGTGTCAGGTGGTCTGGACCGTGGACGGTCGGGGGCCTGTCCGTGGGCCGGGAAGGCGCCCCAGGTAGGAAAATGCCAGGAAATGCGACGTCGACGTCTGCGCGCAAACCTGGAGACCGCTGGCCACCTTGGGTTGGTGCGCTGGCGCCAGCGTATTCGTATTGCGGCTTGAATCGGAACGGGATGCCCCGGGTCGGCTACGCCGTCGCCCACAGCGTGGAGCTCCAGCCCCGCCACGATCTGGTTCATGCTTCAGAGGCGACGATCGCGGGTCGCACCCGCCGCCTTGCCAGTGCTTCTTTCAACACGCACGGCCGATTCCACTGGCCGCACAACCAGTTCCCTACCCACCGTCCCAGCGGCGAAAGCCGGCACCCAGCAAGTCCGCACCGAACGCGCACCGGGATTGCTGGGCAGAGGGGCCCCAAACTGATAGACACTCAAGGCGTTTCCATGATCGCCAAGTCCAGCCGGCCCGCCGTCAGCTTCTGGTATGCGAGCGCAACGGCACGTTCTACGCGGGTGTAGCCAGCAATCTGCTGCGCCGAGTCGTACGCCACAAGCTCCGAATCTTCCCAGGGTCTGCAGCCAAGCACCACGTCTCGACGCTGGTCTGGCACGAGCGCCCTGTGCGCATGGACACCGCCATCGCGCGCGACCAGCGGAAGAAGAACTTGCGCCATGCGTAGAGACGACAACTCCTCGAACACCGCAGCCCGACCGGGCGCGACGTGTGGTCCGAGGTGCGCGCCGACTTCCAGAGAGTCCTTCAGGGCCAGGATGCTTGCACCATCAGGGCTTCCTGTCTGGGTGCCGGCTTGCGCCGGCATGGCGGGACAGGGTAGGGCGGGCAGCTTCGTGTTCGGCGCGACGCCCGGCCGCTGGGCGAGCTGGCGGTGCAGGAGGTGCTGCACGACCGGACCCAACGAATCGACCGGCAGCGGATTCGCCTGGGGTTCAAGGAAGCCGCGGGCGAGGAATTGGATTTCGGCGAGCGTGGGGCGCCGAAACCACAGGCACAGTCGCCCGGGCGCGGCAAAATGACTCGTCCGAACCATCGCTTGGGCATGGCGACTGCCTCGCCCAGCCTCGACCCTGCCCGCGATCGACCGCGGCCGTCGCGTAGCCAGGACCGCCGCCTGCCCGACGACGATGCACTACACCGGGCTGCTCGCGAGGCCTGGCCGGGGAGCCTGGTCGGGTTGCGACTCTTGGCCCAGCGTGGAGCATTCTTCAAGCCAGCTACGATTCAATCCGGCCAGTGTACACCACGAGGGCGAGCGCCCTGACGGTAGAGCGCCCCTCAGGGAGCGCCAAGTGCTTTGGCCTCGGCGGCGTCGTCTGCAAATTCTGGCTCGAGCATTCTTGCGGCCTGCTCCCACACGGTGCCCCATGGCGACCCCGGCCCGAAGCGCGTCGGCCGCAGGAGCAGCGCCGCCACGGCTTCGTCGCGTCGGCCAAGGTGAATCAAGGCATCGATGCGTCGCCGGTCCCAGAGGGGCACCCTCGGCGCCAGCGGAATGAGTTGCTGTGCGCGTGCAAGCCAGAGCTCGGACAGACTCCACTCACCCGCCTCGCCAGCGGCTAGCCCCGCCGCGCCTTCAGCGTCACTCTTGGCGGTCACGGTCACGTCCGACTCCAAAATCACCGCATCGTTGCGGAGCGCCAGCGCGGCATCGCCTAGCAATAGACACGCCGCCGTGGCGAGGTCGCATGGACCCAAGCCGATAGAGCTTGGATGGCGCATGACCGCCAGCGCACGCTCGGCAGCTTTGGCAAACTGGCCGATGTGCAGTTCGACCACGCCCAACTGCCACAGCGCCACGCCCTGCAACGGCCGGTCGGCTAGCAGCGCGACGGCGGCCTGCAACTCCCTCCTCGCTTGGCGCAACACCTTGGGACTTTCGCTGGTGTTGTGAAGCTTCCCCAAGCGCAGCAGGGCCTCGCCGGCCAGGGTGTGCTTGGGATACTCGCTCACCAGCTTCTGCAGCGCGCCTGCATACGCCGGATTTTCCTCACCGTGCCAGTCTTCTTCAACACTCGCGCGCATATACAAGGCCCACGGCCGCAGCAGGTGGCGACCGTAGTCGAGCAAGAAGGTCTCGAGCCACTGCGCCGGTATGGTCAGGTCGACGGGCCGTGGCGGCTGCGGCGTCGCGCCGCCCCTCGCCAGCTCTTCTTCGTAGATCTTGCGCTCGGCTTCGGCGCGGTCCAGCTCGGCGCGGTGGCGCAGCTCCACCAGGGTCAGCAGGTAAAAGCCCGGCAGGTGAGGCGGCGGCCCGCCGCCAAAGAGCGCGTCTTCAAGAGCTTTCTGAACAGCGATGGCCAGTTCGCTCGGGTCCAGACTCCTGGATACAGCCTTGCCGCTCCGAACCGCGGCATCTCGCTGCAACTGCTCCTTCCGCTCAGCACGGCGCCACCGCGCCACCCCATCGGCCAGGCGTGGATCCACGGCCGCCGCGTCGGCTGGCGGTGGCGTGTCGGGCATCGGCGCGCGCGGCAACACCACAAACCAGCGCGGTTTCTGGACTCTCCCTTCAACTCGCACGGCCTCCGGCCGGCGCGCCACCTTGGCTTGGGTGGACCCTGGGAGCGCCAAGGTGACCCCGAGGCACAGCAGCAGCCCCACCACCAGTTGTCGAGGAATCATGGGCATCTACGCCTGGGAAGCGCAACCCTCTCCACCCCCGGCACCGACCACCGCAACGCCCACATCGCACCCGCCAAACCGGACCTTGCGGCCACAGCCAGCGACTCTACGCCCGCGACAGACCCCCGTCAACGCCAATTTTCCCCTGAATTTCCAGCCAAAACGCCCGCCCGGCCAAAGCTCCGCCGCGCAGCCCGTGACAGACTGCCGCGGTCGCCTAAACCCTGTCGG
>JBBISH010000214.1:0-4227 GCA_037441385.1 Myxococcales bacterium | reverse complement strand
CACCAGCGAAATTGGCCCCGGCCGTCGATTTGGGATGCAAATCAAGGCGCAAGAAGCGGAGCGACTGAGGCGACCTAGAGGTCGCCGCAGGGAGAGTAGTGACGCAGCAACGCCGAGTTGCGCCCAAAGCGGCGGATCGGGGTGGCCGTCGCCAATTGTCGGGCGCCAACCCCGTGCTATCCTGCAGGCCTGCCTTTGGGGGACCACCCGATGACTGACCGCGACCCGCCCGTACCTCCCCTTGCCACCCCGCTCAGCCCGGCCGCCCCGCTCAGCCCGGCCGCTCCGCTCAGCCCCGCCGCCTCGCACAGCCCAGCCGTCACGCCGGAGCTCCGCACCTCGCTCCGCGGTCGCCTTCGCCGCCGGGTCGGCAAGGTCCTCTTGGACCGCGGCGGCTGGACCCTCCAAGGCGACCTCCCCACCGAGCCCAAGTTCATCCTCCTCTGCGCGCCCCACACGTCCAACTGGGATTTCGTCATCATGCTCGAGATCGCCTTCGCCCTCGACTTCGAGGTCCACTGGGTCGGCAAAGACAGCCTCTTTCGCCCGCCCTTTGGCACCTTGGCGCGCTGGGGCGGCGGCATCCCGGTCGTCCGCGGCGCCGGCCAAAACCAATCCGGGCAAGTCGCCGAGGCCATCCGCAAGGCCGACCGCATGATCGTCGCGATCGCGCCCGAGGGCACCCGCTCCAAAGCGGGCCGCTGGCGCACCGGCTTCTACCACATGGCGGTCCAGGCCAACGTGCCGATTCAGCTCGGCTTTCTGGACTACACCAAGAAGGTCGGCGGCTTTGGCCCGTGCATCCACCCCAGCGGCGACCTAGACGCCGACTTCGCCAAGATCGCCGCCTTCTACCGCGATATTCAAGGAAAATTCCCAGATCAGCAAGGCGAGATCACCCACGTCTAGCCTCCGCGCAGTCTGCTGCCGTGACGCGCCGTGACACGGACGGGACGCAGGACCGTTGGCAAGCGAGCCAAATTCCACTATGAGGCAGCCCGCGAGCCGAGTCGGCCCGCACGGGATAGTGGGCACCACGCCCGCCGTACCCCGCCCGCGAACGCGAATTTCGCACGGCACGCTTGCCCGGCACTCTCGCCCCGCACCGCTGCACGGCAGTACTGCACGGACCCAGTGCAACCGCAGGAACTCACATGACTTCTTCCAAGATCATCTGGACGCACATCGACGAAGCCCCCGCCCTGGCGTCGTACGCGCTCCTGCCCATCATGCAGGCCTACACCAAGGGCACCGGCATCGTCGTCGAGGACTGGGACATCTCGCTCGCCGGCCGCATCCTGGCGAATTTCCCAGAGAACCTGACCGCCGAGCAGCGCATCCCCGACTACCTGAGCCAGATGGGCGACCTTGCCAAGAAGCCCGAGGCCAACATCATCAAGCTCCCCAACATCAGCGCGTCCGTGCCCCAGCTCATCGCCGCCATCAAAGAACTGCAGGCCAAGGGCTACGCCGTTCCCGACTACCCCGAGGACCCCAAGACTGACGACGAGAAGGCCGTGCAGGCCCGCTACGCCAAGGTGCTCGGCTCGGCCGTGAACCCCGTGCTCCGCGAGGGCAATTCGGACCGGCGCGCCTCGGCCTCGGTCAAGAAGTTTGCCCAGAAGAACCCGCACCGCATGATGAAGCCCTGGCCGACCGAGGGCAGCAAAGCCCGCATCGCCCATATGGATCAAGGTGACTTCTACGGCAGCGAAACGTCCGTCACCCTCGCCCAACCGGCCGACGTCCGCATCGAGCTCGTCGCCGACAACGGTACCGTCACCGTGCTCAAGCCGTCGCTCAGCCTCAAGGCCGGCGAGGTTCTGGACTCGGCCGTGATGCACGTCGCTGAACTCCGCAAGTTCTATGCCAAAGAGATCGCCCGCGCCAAGCAAGAGGGCACGCTCCTGTCGCTGCACCTCAAGGCGACCATGATGAAGGTCTCGGACCCCGTCATGTTCGGTCATGCCGTCTCGGTGTTCTACGCCAAGGCGCTGGACAAGCACGCGGACACGCTCAAGTCCGTGGGCGCCAACGTCAACAACGGCCTGCAGGGCGTCTTGGACAAGCTCGCGCTCTTGCCCGCGGACAAGAAGGCCGAGATCGAGGCCGATATCGCCGCGGTCTACGCCGAGCAACCCGCGCTCGCCATGGTCGATTCCAGCAAGGGCATCACCAACCTCCACGTGCCCAACAACGTCATCGTCGACGCGTCCATGCCCAACGTCATCCGCGACGGCGGCAAAATGTGGAACGCCCAGGACAAGTTGCAGGACACCGTGGCCATGGTCCCGGACCGCTGCTACGCCACCATCTACCAGGTGATGACCGAGGACTGCCAGAAAAACGGCCAGTTCGATCCGTCGACCATGGGCAGCGTCCCCAACGTGGGCCTGATGGCGCAAAAGGCCGAGGAGTACGGCTCGCACGACAAGACGTTCATCGTGGCGCAGAAGGGCACGGTCCGCATCGTCGACACGGCCGGCAACGTGCTCTTGCAGCAAAGCGTCGATGCCGGCGACATCTTCCGCGCCTGCCAGACCAAGGACGCGGCCATCCAGGACTGGGTCAAGCTCGCGGTGACGCGCGCGCGGGCTTCCGGCTCGCCCGCCGTGTTCTGGCTCGACCAAAAGCGCGGTCACGACGCGCAGATCATCGCCAAGGTCAACCAGTACCTGCCGCAGCACGACACCAAGGGCCTGGACATCCGCATCCTGGCGCCCGATCAGGCCATCCAGTTCTCGCTCGAGCGCATCCGCAAGGGTCTGGACACCATCTCGTGCACCGGCAACGTGCTCCGCGACTACCTCACGGACCTGTTCCCGATCCTGGAACTGGGCACCAGCGCGCGCATGTTGTCGATCGTGCCCCTACTCAACGGCGGCGGCCTGTTCGAGACCGGCGCCGGCGGCTCGGCGCCCAAGCACGTGGAAGCCTTTGTCAAAGAAGGCCACCTGCGCTGGGACTCGCTGGGTGAGTACAACGCCATCGTGCCCTCGTTCGAGCAGGTCGCGGCCACCACCGGCAACGCCAAGGCGACCGTCCTGGCCGAAACGCTGGATCAGGCCATCGGCAAGTACCTGGAATTCGACCGCGCTCCCTCGCGCAAGGTCGGCGAGATCGACAACCGCGGCAGCACCTTCTACCTCGCCATGTACTGGGCACAGGCCTTGGCCGCCCAAGACAAGGACGCGCAGCTCAAGGCCCGCTTTGCCCCGGTGGCGGCGGCGCTGACGCAGAACGAAGCGAAGATCGTCGGCGAATTCAAGGCTGTAGAGGGCAAGCCCGTCGACATGGGCGGCTACTACCTGCCCGACCCCATCAAGACTGGCGCGGCGATGCGGCCCAGCGCGACCTTCAACGCGGTCGTCGACGCGCTGTAGACCACCACACGGCGAGCGGTCGGGTGGGTCTGGCTCAGCCCGGCGCGCCGCCCGACCAGTTCGCCGGGTAGGTGACGTAGAACAACCGAACGCGACTGGGTGTGCCGAACACGATGCGGCTGCCCTTGGGGATGTAGAACACGTCGCCCGGACGGCCCTCCAAGGTGCGGCCGTCGATGGTGATGTGCAGGATCCCCTCTAGGACCAAGTCGATCTCGGCGTAGTCCAGCGACCACGGAAAGCTGTCTTCGCGGTTCCAGGCCATGAAGCCGGCCGCCATCGGCGCGCCGTCGCCGCCGGTGACCACGTCCGTCAGGCCGATGTGCCGACCGGGGCCCGCGCCAGTAAATTCGCCAAGTTCCACCGAGCGGCCGCGCACCACCACCAGCCCGGACGGATCGACGATGCGCTCGCATTTGCCCTGGCCCGGCTGGTCGCTTCCGACTTTCTGCGTGTGCGGACGGCCACTTGCGCCTGGCACTTGGCTGGGCCCCTGGTCGATGGTCACCCGTAACTCGCCCGCGCGCGACCACGCTGCCGGCGTCACCACGCACTCGCCGCGCGGCGCGGCCACCGAGGCGTGACCGGCGGCAAAGGCTTCTTCGACGGTCTGAGCGGTGATGACGGTGCGCACCGGGCTCCAAGGTACCCGCCGCAATCCCGTGCGGCTGCGGCGAGCCTACGCTCCAGGGCTGGGGGCGTCAACGCGCCGCAACTCCCCCGATCCGCCGCTTAGGGCGCAACTCGGCGTTGCTGCGTCGTCCCAGCTACGGGTTGCCCCACTGGGGCGACCCGTTCACCCTTCGGGCGACCGCTGGGGCCCTTCTCCCTGCGGCGACCGCTA
>JBBISH010000213.1:0-4478 GCA_037441385.1 Myxococcales bacterium | reverse complement strand
GTTGCTGGTGGTGCAGCCGGTCTTGGGGTCGCAGGCGTCGTCGGTGCAGGGGTTGCTGTCGTCGCAGGTCTTGGCGGCGCCGACGACGCAGGTGCCGGCCTTGCAGGCGTCGCCGTCGGTGCACGCGCTGCCGTCGCTGCAGGGCGCGCTGTTGGCCAGGTGTTGGCAGCCCTTTTGCGCGTCGCAGCTGTCGTCGGTGCACGGGTTGCCGTCGCCGCAGTCGGCCACGGCGCCCGCACACACGCCGTCTTTGCACTGGTCGCCGGTCGTGCACGGCTTGCCGTCGTCGCAGCCGCCCGTCTTGAGCACGTGCACGCAGCCCTTGGCGGGATCGCAGCTGTCGTCGCTGCAGATCAGGCCGTCGTCGCAGTTCTTGGCGGCGCCCGATTGGCACTGCCCGGCCTTGCACGCGTCGCCGTCGGTGCACGCGTTGCCGTCGCTGCACGGCGCACTGTTGGCCGCGTGCTGGCAGCCTTGTTGCGGGTCGCAGCTATCGTCGCTGCACGGGTTGCCGTCGCTGCAATCGGTAGGGCTGCCCAGGCAGGCGCCATCTTTGCACTGGTCGCCGCTGGTGCAGGGCTTGCCGTCGTCGCAACCGCCGGTCTTTAGGGCATGGACGCAGCCGAGCGCCTTGTCGCAACTGTCGCCGGTGCACGCCTGACCGTCGTCGCACGCGCTGGCGGCCAGGGCCAAGTGCACACAACCCTGCGGCTCGATGCAGCTATCGGCCGTACACGCGTCGCCATCGCTGCAGCCGAGCTCCAAGCCCTTGCACACGCCCGCGTCGCAGCTGTCTTGCTGGGTGCAGGCCAAGCCGTCGTCGCAGCTCCCGGTCACGGCGGTCATCGCGCACTTACCGGTGGTGGCTTGGCACACATTTTGCGCGCAGGCGGTGTTGGCCACGGTTGGGCACGCAACCACGGTGGCGGGGTTGACGGCGCAATGCGGCTTGCTGCCGGCCTTGCCCACGTCGCAGTACAGGGTGCCGTTGCACAGGTCGCCGTCGTCCAGCTTGGCGCAGTCGCTGTCCAAGGTGCACTCGCAGGCCATTTTCACAGCGATTTCACAGGTGCCCAAGTTGCACCAGCCGCCCGAACTGCACACGCTGCCGTCTTCGCACTGGTTGCCCTGATGGACGGGGTGCATGCCGCAGGCGCCGGTGGCCTTGTCGCAGGTGTTGGCCAGGCAGGTGTCGTCAAAGGCCGCCGGGCACTCGACCACGGTAGCCGGGTTGACCGCGCAAGTGTGGCTGTCTTGGTTGCAGTACAGCGTGCCGTTGCACAAGTCGCCGTCTTCTTTGGCGGCGCAGTCGGCGTCGGTCTGGCATTGGCAGGTGTTGGTGGTGGCGACGCAGCTGCCGGCGCTGCAGCTCGAGCTGGGCGTGCACACGTTGCCGTCGTCGCAAGCGGTGCCGTCTTTGGGCAAGGCGATTTGCTGGCATTTCCCTAGTTTGGGGTCGCACGTGTTCTGCAAGCAGGCCGGGTCGCCGTCGGTGTCGCACTTGACTACGGTCGCCGGATTGACCTTGCAGGAGTTGCTGGCGACGTCGCAGTACAGCGTACCGTTGCACAAGTTGTCGTCGTCTTTCTTCTTGCAGTCCACGTCGTTTTGGCACTCGCAGGTGTTGGTGGCCGTGGTGCACGCGCCGGACGTACAGAGCTCGTTGGGTGTGCAGGCGTTGCCGTCGTCGCAGGCTTTGCCTTCGTGCGCGGGCAGCATGTAGCACTTGCCGTCTTTGGGGCTGCACGTGTTGCGCGAGCAGAAGGTGTCGTCCACGGTCTTGCAGGTGACGACGGTGACTGGGTTGATCTGGCACTGGCTGGTCGCCTTGTTGCAGAACAGCGTGCCGTTGCACAGGTTGCCGTCTTCGAACGAAGCGCAGTCGCCGTCTTGCTTGCAGTAGCAGGTGTTCGTGCCGCCCAAGCACAGGCCCTGCTCGCAGAAGTCGCCCAGTGTGCAGCTGTCGCCGTCGTCGCACGGCGTGTTGCCGGGCGCCAAGATGAGCTTGCACTCGCCCGTGGCTGGCACGCAGGTGTTCTTCTGGCAAGGCGAATCTTGGCTGGCCGGGCACACGACCAGGCTGGCCGGATTCAGCTTGCAGGTGTACGGCGACCCGCCCGATTTGTCGCAGTACAGCGAGCCGTTGCACAGGTTGCCGTCTTCGAACTTGGCACAATCGCTGGTTGTCTTGCACTGGCACACCGTCAGGCCCGGCTGACAGGCGCCGGCTTGGCAGGTGTCGCCCTGGGTGCACGGATCGCCGTCCTCGCAGTCTTGCGTCGCGGCGACTGGGAGATTCAAGCACCCGGCAATGCTATTGCACTGATCGGCGGTGCAAGGGTTGGCGTCGTCACAGTTGAGGGTGCCGCCGCCTTGGCACTGCCCGGCCTGGCATTGGTCTTGGGTCGTGCAGGCGTTGCCGTCGTCGCACGGGCTGGCATCTGCCTTGGGCGACCATTGGCACACGCCTTTGGGCCCGCAGACACCCAGCAAACAGGCCGCGGCGACCTGGCAATCCGTATCCGCGGTGCACGGTGCAGGTCCGGTCGCATCGGCCGCATCGTTGCCGCCCGTGTCGGCCCCGGCTGCTCCGTCCACCACGTCCTCGGCGTCGTCTGCGCCCGCACTGTCGACCGTATCCTGGGCGTCCGATCCTGGCGCGGCGTCGGCCCCGGCATCGGCTGCGGCAGTGTCGACCTCGGATGTGTCGACCTCGGAAGTGTCGACCACGGCCGTATCCCCGGTCTTCTGGTCGCCGTTCGCCGCGTCCGTGTCGGCGGTGCCGGCGGCGTCGGTGCGCGCGGTCGTCGCGGCGGGCGAGCCGCAGGAAGCAAGGAGCACAAGAGCAGTAAGGGTCAGCGCAATACGCTGCACCGCAGCCGTCGCGGTCGCCATGGTCGCCTCACGCGTCGTCGGAGACTCCGGCCATGCAGGCCGAGTAATACGCCAAGAGTACTACCCTCTTGCGAACGCTGGGAAGGTGCAGACCATCACAGGTTGGCAACAGCGCGCGGGCTGCGAGCGGTGGCCAGCGGATGGCAAGAACGGCAACCGCGGGCGCAGTCAATGCCAGCAAGGCTGTGCGTACGGGTGACCTTTGCAGCGACCGCTCGCCACAGGTGAATCCCGGGCGGTCGCCCCGCGTTGCTCCCTCAAGGGCGGCGTGGGTCGCCCGAGGAGAACCCGATGATCCGCCGCCACACGCTGCTTCTGGTCCTGCTCCTCACCGCTGCTGCGCTGCTGTCGGGCTGCCTGGCGCCCTACGGCTACGTGCCGCGGCCGTACCGGCACTACTCGTACGGCTACAGCTATTGGCCTGGCCACCCCGCGCCGTGGTACCGCGGCCCGGTCGGCTATGGCTACCGCGGCTGGCGGTAGGCCTCGCCGGCAAACCCGCGGCAAACCGGTCCCAGGTACCCACACGGCAAGTCGGCCCAGGATGTGCCGCTCAAAGCGCCGTGCGTCGCGCCTTGCGTGCCGAAGGCACCTGCGCCACAGTCGGACCGGGGTGGCCACGGCCAAGTCGGCGACCGCGGAGCCACCCCGAGGTAACATGCAGGTCCCCCTTGACCCATCGCTGCCCCGCGATGCGAGCTCCGAAGCGCTCCGCTTGGCGCGGCAAGGGCTGGTCCAGGTCCTGGCAACGCGGGTGCGGAAGCGCGCGGCGGGCGCGCCAGCGGGCCTGGGAGCGCCGGCATCCCGAGCCGCCAAAGGCCGGGCCCCTGCCGGTTGTCGTGGCGGTTGTCGCGGCCCAACCCGTGCCCCAACCGTTGCAACCGCCCGCACCCGCTACGGTTCGCGCCGCACTGCCGCCGCCGATTCCGCCCACCGTCCCGCCCCCGCCGACGGCGGTGACCGAACCGCGCCAGAAAGTGCCCGCGTGGGCAATTGTCGTCGTTTTGCTGCTGTTGTGGGCGTTTGGGCCGAGCGCCAAGTGGCGGTCCAAGGTCGTGCTGGCCGGCGACCGGGCGCCGGGTCGGCGCAAGCGGGTTTCGACCGAGCTGGCGCGGGACGAAAACGCGCCGCCGCTGAGCGAGGCCGAGGAGCTGGCGCGGGTGGTGTCGGCGGAACACGAGCGATCTCGTAAGCTTACGTGGTCAGAGGCTTTGCGCGTGAGCTTCGGCCTAGATTCGCTAACTTGCCCGTGCGGTGGCAAGCGCCGGCTGATTGCGGTGATCACCCCGGCCAAGGTCGTCAAGAAGATCCTACGGCACCTGGGGTTACCTGCGGATGTTGTGCTCAAGGAAACCCAGCCGGTCTGGCGCGTACGCGGCCCGCCGGGCCAGGTGTTTCCCGAGGACGTGGCCGAGACCGGACAGGATCTGGCCGTCGACGAGGACTTCGGGATTGATTTCGTGGACGAACTGCCGCTGGACGACGTGGCGGCGTAGGCGAGGGGCAAGGGAGCCGGCGCCGAATACCAGGGGCCCCGCGGTGCCGAAGGCATCGGGCGAGTCCGGCGGACTCGGCCGAAGCGG
>JBBISH010000212.1:0-4542 GCA_037441385.1 Myxococcales bacterium | reverse complement strand
CGCACAGGTTGTTGTTGGCCGACGTGCAGGTGCCTAGCGAGCACGCGTCGTTGGTGCACGGGTTGCCGTCGTCGCAGAACTTGGGCGAGCCCGCATAGCACGTGCCGCCGCTGCAGCCGTCGCCCACGGTGCACGGGTCGCCGTCGTCGCACGCGTTGTAATTGTTCGTGCTGCCGCAGCCGGTGGTGGGGTTGCAGTTGTCGGTCGTGCACGGATTGCCGTCGTCGCAGCTTTTGGCTGCGCCCACGCAGGTGCCCTGCTGGCACTTGTCGTTGTCGGTGCAGTTGTTGTTGTCGGTGCACATCAGCGTGTTGGGCTTGTTGCTGCAGCCGGTTTTGGAGTCGCAGCTATCGCTGGTGCAGGGGTTGCCGTCGTCGCAGCTCTTGGGCGAGCCGGTGCAAGTCTTGCCCTGGCAGTTGTCGCCGATGGTGCACACGTCGCCGTCGTTGCAGTTGCCACCCACGGCGGTGAACTGGCAGCCGCTCGACGACAGGCACGTGTCTTGCGTGCACGCGTTGCTGTCGTTGCAAACCACGGGCTTGCCCAGGCAGTTGCCGCCCGAGCACGCGTCGGCGTCCGTGCACTTGTCATTGTCGTTGCACGGCTGGGTGTTGAACTTGAGGGTGCAGCCCTTGTCGGTGGTGCAGCTGTTGTTGGTGCACGGGTTGTTGTCTTCGCACACCACCCCGCTTTGGTAGGCGCCGCCGCCCGGTGCGCACACAAAGAAGCTGTTGCCCGTGCCGCACGAGTTCGAGTTGCAGATTGCGGGCTTGCAGATGTGATTGGCGTTGCAGTATTGGCCGCCTGGGCAGTCCTCGTGCGCCAGGCAGTCGACGCACACGCCCGCGGCCGTGTCGCACACCTTGGCGCAGTCCTTCGAACTGGCGCAGGCCGGGCTGGCGATGCAACTGCCTTCGACGCAGCTTTTGTCGGCGCCGCAGTCGGCCGCGATGTTGCAGTCGACGCAGATTCCCACTGTCTTGTTGCACACTTGGCTGCTGGCCTTGCAGTCCACGTCGGATTTGCAGCCGGTGCCGCCCACGCACAGGTTGCCGGCGCACAGCTTGCCGCTCCCACAGTCCTTGCTGGCCTTGCACTCGACGCAGACGTGGCGACTGTCGTCGCACAGCCCGGTCTTGCAGGGGTTCTTGGCGTCGCAGGGCGCGCCCATGGCGCCGCAGCCGGCGATCGCTGCGTGGCTGCAGGTGCCGTCTGCACAATTGTCGCTGGTGCAGGGGTCGCCGTCGTCGCAATCGCCCGCTGCGCTGCAGCCGCCGGCCGCGTCGGTGCCGCTGCCGTCGGGCCCAGGATCGGTGTCGTTCGCACTGCTGTCCCCGCCCGGCGTGCTGTCCCCGCCCGGCGTGCTGTCCTCGCCGCTGGTCAGGTCGTCGATCGGCGCGCCGTCGCTGCTAAGAAAGTCTGCCCCGGTGGCATCCGGATCGTAGTAGTAGTACCCGCCACCGCCGCCCGACGGCACACCGCACCCGGCTGCCAGCAGTGCAAGTGCAACCGGACCGCAGGCGGACCACAGCGCCGCTCGCCAGCGCTTGGCCGGTCCGACATCTTTTGCACACCAAGAATCAACCGCGATCATCCCTACCTCGATGGACTTTGCCGTGGCCCCGGGCGGCCAGCGCGCCGCCGTAGCATAGCCATTTTGCCGGCGTGAATCCACGCGACGCGCCCGGAAACCTGTGGCGCCGCTTGCGCAATCCCTGCCGAATTTGGCATCCTCTTGCACCTTTGCCGCCAGGCCGGTCGGCATTTCCAGAGGCCGCAATCATGAGCAACGCCATGCATTTCAAGTCGAATCTCCGTGATCTTCAGTTCAACCTGTTCGAAGTGCACAACATCGGCGCCACGGTGCTGGGCAAGCAACCCTTTGGCAGCATGGACGAAGATCAGGCCCGCGACGTGTTGAAGGGCGTGGACGAATTGGCGCGTACCGAGATCGCGGCCTCGTTCTACGCGGCCGACCGCGAGCCGTTGGTCCTGGACGATCAGGGCCGCGTTCGCCTGCCCGCGGCGCTGAAGAAGTCGCTCAAGGCCTACTTCGACGCCGACTGGCATCTGCTGGAACTGCCCGAGCACATGGGCG
Organism: Myxococcales bacterium; assembly: GCA_037441385.1. Classification (GTDB taxonomy): domain Bacteria; phylum Myxococcota_A; class UBA9042; order UBA9042; family UBA9042; genus SXRM01. The sequence continues at coordinate 2,444 of JBBISH010000212.1, read as the reverse complement.
GTTTTGGCGCTCCGCCCAGCCTGGTTTGGGGCGCGTTCGAGCTGGTCGCCGGCGCCAATCCCACCGCCGCGTTCTACCTGTTTGGCACCTTCATCGCGCGCATCATCGACCGGCTGGGCACGCCCGAGCAGAAGCAGCGCTTCATCCAGCCGATGATCGACCACCGCTGGGGCGGCTCGATGGTGCTGACCGAACCCGATGCGGGCTCGGACGTGGGCGCCGGCCGGGCCAAGGCCGTGCAAGTCGGCGACGAGTGGCACATCACCGGCACCAAGCGCTTCATCACCAACGGCGATTTTGACACCACGCCCAACATCATCCACCTGGTGCTGGCGCGGCCCGAGGGCGCGGATGTGGGCACCAAGGGCCTGTCGCTGTTCATCGTGCCCAAGTACTGGGTCGAGGCCGACGGCAAGCTGGGCGCGCACAACGGCGTGCGGGTCAGCAAGCTGGAAAAGAAGATGGGCATCAAGGGCTCGGCCACCTGCGAGCTGGTCTTTGGCGAGACGCCCGACGGCAAAGAGACGCCGGCGCGCGGCCTGCTGATGGGCAATGTCCACGACGGCATCCGCCAGATGTTCCACGTGATCGAGCAGGCGCGCATGGCGGTGGGCATGAAGTCGATGGCCACGCTGTCGACCGCCTATCTGAACGCCTTGGATTACGCCAAGGAGCGCGTGCAGGGCCCCGATCTGACCCAGGCCGCCGACAAGCGGGCGCCGCGGGTGCGGATCATCCAGCACCCCGACGTGCGGCGCATGCTGCTGTCGAACAAGGCCCATGCCGAGGGTATGCGGGCGCTGGCGTTCTATGTCGCGCACTTGCAGGATCAGGTCGAGATCCTGGGCGGCCACGGCTCGCACGAGGCGGACCAGTTGGACCGGCTGAACGACCTGATGCTGCCGCTGGTCAAGGGCTACGGCAGCGAGCGGGCCTACGAGCAGTTGGCGCTGTCGCTGCAGCTGATTGGCGGCTCGGGCTACATCCAGGACTACCCGTTCGAGCAGTACATCCGCGACCAGAAGATCGACTCGTTGTACGAGGGCACGACTCACATCCAGGCGCAGGACCTCATCTTCCGCAAGATCGCCCGCGACGGCGGCAAGACACTGCAGCTGCTGATGGGCCGCGCCCTGGCCACGGCGACCAGCCCGGCGGGCGGCGAAGAACTGGCCGAAGAGAAGAAGGCCCTGCAGCGCGGCCTGGGCGAGATTCAAGGCATTTTTGCCGCGTTGCTTGGCAAGCTGGGCGAATCGCCGTACCACGTGGGCCTGCAGGGCAACCGGGTGCTGCTCGCCGTGGGTGATTTGGTGGTCGGCTGGCTGCTGGTGCATCACGCCGAGATCGCCCTGGCCAAGCTACCTGCGGCCAAGGGCGCCGATCGCAACTACTATGCCGGCAAGGTGGTTTCGGCCAAGTGGTGGTGCAAGAACGTGCTGCCCGCGCTGACCTTGGCCCGCAAGCAGGTCGAAGCGTCCGAGCTGTCCACGATGCAGGTCGACGAGCAGCACTTCTAGACTAGTCCAGCCGACATTCTACATATCCATCAAGGAATATAACATGAGCAATCGTCTGTTTCGACCGCTCCTGCTCGCCACGGCCGCTTTGGCCCTGTCGCCGTCGGTCGCGCACGCGGGCCAATTCGACCTTGGCGTGTTCGGCGGATACACGCTGATCTCGGAGACCACCGAGATTGGCAACGCCTACTACCTACCGGGGCGCGCCAAAGACGTGCCGGGCAACGCGCCCTTGTTCGGTGCGCGCTTTACCTACTGGCCAGTGACCAACTGGGCTCTGGAGGGAGAAGCGCGCTACGCGCTGTCGTCGCTACGAAGCACGGGTGACTCGGCGCCGCTGCTGGGCTTCCGCGGCTACCTGCGTTACGACTTGGGTACGCCGGGGTCGCTGCAGCCGTTTTTCCGCGTGGGTGCCGGCGGCGAGATGCTGACCAAGACGGTGCTGGGCGCCGAGGCGGACACCGACTCGTCGTTCTTGGTGGGCGCGGGCCTGCACATTCCGGCGGGCGATTTTCTGAATTTCCGGGTGGATGCGGTGTACTACTCGACCCGCGGTACGCCCAACATGGCGCTGGCTCATAACGCCGAGCTGCAGCTGGGCATCGGTTTCCGCGTCTACAACGGCACCGACACCGATGGCGACGGCCTTGCCGACAGCAGCGACAAATGCCCGACCGAGGCCGAGGACAAGGACGGCTTTGAGGACGAAGACGGCTGCCCTGACCTGGACAACGACGGCGACGGCCTGGCCGATGCCACCGACAAGTGCCCGACCGAAGCCGAGGACAAAGACGGCTTTGAGGATTGGGACGGCTGCCCCGACCTGGACAACGACAAGGATGGCATCCCCGATACCGCCGACAAGTGCCCCAACAAGGCCGAAAACATCAACAAGTACCAGGACGAAGACGGCTGCCCCGACACCCA
>JBBISH010000211.1:0-4588 GCA_037441385.1 Myxococcales bacterium | reverse complement strand
GCAATTCTTCGGGCCCGAACCGGGGTCCCCGCCTGATTCTCGCCGGTTGCAGACCGGGTCAGAGAAGCCGTACAGGCGCGAATCAGACGGGGTTCGTATCACACGGATTCCGCATCAGTCGTCGCGGTCGCGCTCGGTCTTCTCGCCGGGGTGGGGCCTGCCGCCCGAGCCAGCCATGGCCTGCAAACCCTGGACTAGCGTTGCTTTTTCCGCGTCGGTCAGCTTGGCCGCGGGGTGAAGGGGCAGGTAGAACCACGGCGGCATTTCGCCCTCGCTCACCTCCTCGGCGGCCTCGCCGGCATCCTCTTTCGAGGCGCGCCAGTTCGAGAAATTGAGTTTTCGCCGCCCCTCGTCCACGTCGCGCTGCAGCAGCCACGACGCGGGGGCCACCGACGCATACCACGGCCAACGGGTCGCGTGGCTGTGGCAATCAAAGCATGCCCGCTCGGCCAGGCGCCGCACCTCTGGGTTGGGCCAGGCTGGCTCGTCCACCGCCGGCGGATTGCTGTGGTCGCGGCCGTAGGGCACGGCCTGGATGGCGACAAACAGTAGCATAATCAACAACAAAGAGCGCAGAACCGGGTGCTTGGGCATGGTCGACCTCGCCGCAACAATTGTGCCCAAGGTAGCATGGCCCCAGATCCGTGCTTGTGGTCAGCCTAAGAAAGGCACAGCGTAGCGGACCGTGCCAGCCAAAGGCTCTTGGCCGGCGCGCCAGACCAGGGCCTGCAAATGCGGGCCGGCAAAGGGACAGTGCAGCTCGCTCGCCGCCTGGACCGTGAACCCAAAGCGCCCATAGAACTGGGGATCGCCCAGCACCACCACGCCGTCGACCCCGGTGAGCCTCAGCGCCGTAAGGCTGCGCCGTAGCAGCAGATCGCCCACGCCGCGCCGCTGCCAGGCGGGATCCGTGCTGAGCGGCGCCAAGGCTACCAGCCGCAGCTCTGGCGCTTCCGCAAGCACCAGGCGGGTGTAGAGGACGTGGCCTACGACCTGGCCCTGTGCCAACGCCACCCACTCGCCGGTGGAACTGCCCTCGCTGCGGAGCGCCCGGACCAGGTCGGCCTCGTCGGGCTGGGCAAAAGCAGCGCGCACCACCTGATCGATGGCGGGCCAATCCTGTTGCCGGGCGGGACGTACCTGGCAAACGGCCGGATGCATCAGGGCTTGCAGGTGATGGACGCGGAGCGCGGCGAGATCGGGCAGGACCAGGTCGGCGACGGCAAGCGTGTGCGGCTCGACCGAATGCTCGCTGGGCACCGCGACGCAGGCCATGGCCGCCGCCTTCGCGGCCAGGATCCCTGGGGGCGAGTCCTCGAACACGATGCAATGATGGGGTTCGGTACCGAGGCGCGCGGCGGCCTGCAGGAACACGCCCGGATGCGGCTTGCCGAACGGCTCGGATTGGGCCGACTGCAGGAGCTCGAATTGCGCGGCAACGCCCAGGGCCTCCACCGCCGCCTGGATGATCACTTGACGCGACGAGGACGCCACCGCCAGCCGCAGGCCGGCCTGCCGGCACACGTCGAGCGCGTGAGAAACCCCAGGAAGGGCCTGGCCTTGCGTGCCGACGAGGCGAACGACCTCGGCGACGATCTGCTCGACGACTTGTGTGACGCTGGGGCCGGTCCAACCGTGGCGGCGGTGCCAGTGCGCCACCACTGCGTCGATGCGCCAACCAATGGTCGACGCGCAATCTTGCCGGGTCAGCGGCACGCCCAGGCGGCCAAAGACCGTGACTTCGGCTTGCTGCCACAGAGGCTCGCTGTCGATGAGGAGGCCGTCGAGATCAAAAAGCGCTGCCCACTTGCCGGGTTCGTTCACGCGCGACCGCCAGGGCGCAGACTGCCGCCGCGCGATGGGACTGTATAGCACGCCCACAGCGGCTTTTGTTCCGTAGGGAGGCGGCGTGACCGGCTTTAGGGGCCGGCTGGAGAAATGCGCCCAATCTACATGCCGATTTGGTGTTGCTTCCCGTTGCTATTGCGATCCGTCAGTCGCCTTGAGAGCGCGCCGGAGTATCCCGACACGACCCTAGACGACACGGATGGCGCCAAAGCCGCAGACGTCGCGGCAGCCGCCGCAGCTGCCACAGGCGTCGCCGGCGATCTGCATGGCCACGCCGCGGCCCAGGAGGGCGATGGCGCCATAGCCGCACTGGCGGTAGCAGCGCTGGCAGCCGTCGCAAAGGTACGGATCGATGACGAATTGCGTGAGCGTCCGGCAGCGCCCGGCTGGGCAGCGGTGCTCCACGATGTGCGCAAGGTACTCGTCGCGGAACCAGCGGAGGGTCGAGAGGACCGGGTTGGGCGCCGACCGCCCCAGTCCGCAGGCGGAGAGGTCGCCGGTCGCTTGCGCGAGTCGCTGCAGTTCGTCGAGGTCGCCGAGGACGCCGCCGCCGCCGCAGATGCGGGTGAGGATCTCGTGCATGCGCAGGGTGCCGACGCGGCAGGCCGAGCAGCGGCCGCAGCTTTCGTCGCGGAGGAAGCCGACGAAGTAGCGGGCGACGTCGACCATGCAGGCCGTGTCGTCCAGGGCGACGAGGCCGCCCGAGCCCATGATGGCCCCCTCGCCAGGGAGCGCTTCGAAGTCGATGGGGGTGCCGAAGCGAGCCGCAGGCAGGCACCCGCCGGATGGGCCGCCGATTTGCACGGCTTTCAGCTTGCGCCCGCCGCGGCCGCCGCCGCCGATGGTGTGGAGGACCTGGTCGATGGTGGTGCCCATGCCGACTTCGACGAGGCCGCCGCGCGCCACATCCCCGGCGAGCGAGAAGATCTTGGTGCCCGGGCTGGCCGCGGTCCCGTGGCTGCGGAAGGCGGCGGCGCCGTGGGCGGCGATCCAGCTGATGTTGGCGTAGGTTTCGACGTTGTTGATGCTGGTCGGTTTGTCCCAGAGGCCGCGCTCGGTGGGGAACGGGGGACGCCGCTCGGGAATGCCGCGCTCGCCCTGGATGGCGGCGATGAGTGCGGTCTCTTCGCCGCAGACGAACGCGCCGGCGCCGCGGCGGAGTTCTACGTCGAACGCTTGACCGGGCCCGCGCGCGTGGTCGCCGAGGAGACCGGCCTGGCGCGCAGTGTCGATGGCCCGTTGCATGCGCTTGGCGGCGAGCGGGTATTCGTCGCGCACGTAGACCAGGCCGACCTGGGCGCCCACGGCGTAGCTGGCCAGAATCAGACCCTCGAGGACGGCATGTGGGTCGCCCTCGAGGAGGTTGCGGTCCATGAACGCGCCGGGGTCGCCCTCGTCGGCGTTGCAGACCACGTAGCGCACGTCGCTGGGGGTTTCGCGGCAGGCCCGCCACTTGTTCGCGGTGGGGTAGCCGGCACCGCCGCGGCCGCGCAAGCCCGCGTCCGCCACCGCGGCGACGAGTTCCTCGGGCGGCCGGGCCAGCGCCTTGCGCAGCCCCGAGTACCCGCCATGCTCCTGATAGTGCTGCAAATTCTCGGGGTCGATGACGCCACAGCGGGCAAGAATGCGCCGCGTCTGCAACTGCCAGAAGTCGTGGTCGTGCACGGGGACGCCGTTGCGCAAGACGAGTCGCTCGGTCCAGGGTTCGCCGTGCTTTGCGTGGCGTTGCAGGAGTTCGGGCGCGCGTTCGGCCGAGATTTCGCCGTAGAGCGAGGTCGACTGGTCGGGACCGCGGAGCTCGACCAAGACCTCGCGGGCGCACAGGCCGATGCAGCCGGTCGTGGCCAGCTCAAGGTCGATCCCAAGGGCCTCGGCCGCCTTCTGGAGCGCCCGCCGTGTGGCCACCGCGCCCGCGGCAAGTCCGCAGCTGCCCGCACCGACGGTGGCTCGCCACGCGCCATTCACGGCAGTTCCTCCGCGTTGTCGAAGACTTGGGCCAGCGCCGCGACGGCGTGGGGGCCGTCGACCCGTCCGTGGGTATGGCCGGCGACGGTGACGACCGGCGCGAGGCTGCAGCAGCCCAGACAGGCGACGGTCTCCAGCGTGAATTCAAAGTCTTCTGTGGTAGACCCTGGCTCGATGGCGAGGTGCTGGACCAGGGCGTCCGTGACCCGCGCGGCGCCGCGCACATGGCAGGCGGTCCCCGTGCACACGCGGACGACGACTCGGCCGCGGCGCTCGAGCGAGAAGGTCGCGTAAAAGCTGATGACTCCGTACAGCTGGGCGAGCGTTCGCCCGGTCTCGGCGGCCAACTGCGCCAGCGCGGGCTTGGGCAGGTAGCCGCAGTGCGCCTGGATGGCTTGCAGCGCGCCGACCAAGTCGCCGGGCCGCAGCTGCATGGCGCTGCGGACGACGCTTGCAAGTTGCGGATCGGCTGTCGGTTCTGCCACGCGCCACCCCGCCCGCCGCCGTGCGGTCGGGCCCTTGCACAGCCTAGGCACGGCGCCGAGGCAACGCAACCGGTTCAGGCCGGCGCGCGTCACGGAATCGCGGCGGCCCAGCGCCGCGATCGCAGTGATCAAGTTTGGGGGGCAATTTCTACTCGTTGAAATTATTGATGTCATCCTGGTGCGGCAGGCCCAGTTGGCATGTGGAGGGAACTATTTTCAGCGCACCCCGCGGCAAAACTCGCGCTCGCATCGATCACCTGATCAGCGAGCCAGGAGTGCCCGCGGGGACC
>JBBISH010000210.1:0-5028 GCA_037441385.1 Myxococcales bacterium | reverse complement strand
GCGTTTCTTTGCCGCAGACCGTGCCGGCACCGTCGGCCGTGCACTCTTTCTGGCCGTTCTTGCACGCGTCGGTGTCCGGGCCGTCGCACGGGGCGCCTACGTCAAAGATCTCGTCGGTCTGGCCGTCGCAGTCGTCGTCCTTGCCGTTGCAGAGCTCTACGATGTCCTTGACCGTTTCGTTGACGCACTCCTTGCCGCCGTGATCGCCGCTGCAGCTCCAGGTGCCGTTTTGGCACTCGTCGCTGTCGGGGCCGTCGCAGGGCTTGCCGACCAGGAAGTTCTCGTCGGTCTGGCCGTTGCAGTCGTTGTCCAGCGCGTCGCAGCTGTACTCCTTGTCGGGTTGGTAGCCGACCACGCCCGAGTAGCTGCACTGCCACACGCCCAGCACGCACTTGGCGACCACGTTGCTGGTGGTGCACACGCCGGTCTGCTTGCAGGTCGAGTCGGCCACGCCCAGGCCTTCGTCCACGTGGCCGTTGCAGTCGTCGTCGATGTTGTTGCAAGTCTCTGCCTTGCCTGAGAATTTACTGCCGCCGCTCATGGTCGAGCAGATGGCCTTGCCGTTGGGGCCGCACTCGACCTTGCCCGGCAGGCCAGCGCAGGCGCCCGGGCCGGTGCAGGCTTCGGCGATGTGCTTACCAGCGAACATCTGATTTTCGTCGGTCAGGCCGTCGCAGTCGTCGTCTTTGCCGTTGCAGGTCTCGGCGCCGCCGCCGGGGGCCGTTCCGTAGAAATCCGTAGAGCACACCGGAACCTGCAACTCGGGCGAGCACACGACCGTGCCCTCGCCGCACTCGCCCAGGCCGTCGCACTTGCCGCCGATCGGCGTGCCAAAGTAGTTCAGGCCCTCGTCGGTCTGACCGTCGCAGTCGTTGTCGATGCCATCGCACAACTCGACCAGGTTCTGCACGGATTCGTTGACGCACACCGCCTTCTTGCCGTCGGCCGCGCACGTGTACGTGCCGTTCTTGCAGCTGTCGCTGTCGTCGCCGTCGCAAGCCGTGCCCAACTCGACGAAGTACTCGTCGGTCTTGCCGTTGCAGTTGTCGTCCAGGGCGTTGCAGAGCTCGGGCGTCGCCGATTTTTGCGGCACGCACAGCACTTGCGCAACGTACGTCACCTTGGTGCACACCGAGATGCCGGCTTTGCAGGTACCCACATTGCTGCCGCAAGCCACGCCGCCGCCGGGGTTGCCGTCGTCGGTGATGCCGTTGCAGTCGTCGTCCTTGCCGTTGCAGATCTCCTTGGCGCCCGGATTCACGTTGGGATCCAACGGCTTGCAGTCCACCTGATTTTGGTACTTGTCGCCGTCGTCGTCGTTCAGTCCCGCGCAGTCTAGATCGCCATTCTGGCAGTCCTGGTCGATGCCGTCGCCGCAGGCTTCGGGCGCGCCCGGGTAGCTGGTGGGGTCTTGCGGGTTGCAGTCTTCGGGTTCGACGAAACCGTCGTGGTCCAAGTCGGCCGGATCGCACCACACCACTTGGCCGTCGCAGTTCTTGTCGCAAAGCTTCTTTTGCTGCGGCGTGTCGCCCGGCGCCGGATCGCAGCACGGCTCCACTTTGATCTTGGGCGAGTAGCCCGCGTCGTACTCGTTGCAGTCGGCGCTGCCCACCACGCCGTCGCCGTCCAAGTCGGCCGGATAGCAGGCTTCGTCGGTTTGGCCGTCGCAGTCCTCGTCTTGGCCGTTGCCAACGCCGGGCGACTTGCAGGTCTCGACCAGGTCGTACACCGACTCGGCCGAGCAGGTCAGCGAAATCCCGTCGGCCTGGCAGATCTTGACGCCATTGCTGCACATGTCGCTGTCGTCGGTGTCGCACTTGGCGCCCAGGCCCTGGTCCAAGAAGGTCTCGTCGGTCAGACCGTCGCAGTTGTCGTCCTTGCCGTTGCAGATCTCGGGCTCGCCGCCCTGGGCGTCGACGCACAACATGGTGGCCGCCTTGGCCAAGCCGACCACGGTGCAGACCATGGTGCCGGCCTTGCACGCGCCCATCGACGCGCCGCAGGCCGCGCCACCCGACGGGTTGCCGTTGTCGACCACGCCGTCGCAGTCCTCGTCGTAGCCGTTGCAAGCCTCTTTGGCACCCGGGTAGATCTTGTTGGTCGAATCGTCGCAGTCAAACGGAACGGGCCAGCCGTCGCCGTCCTGGTCGTTTCCCAGATCGCAGACGGAGTCGGCGCCATCGCAGTCCTGGTCGATGCCATCGCCGCACTTGTCGGGGGCGCCGGGGTAGGTCTTGGGCGCCTGGTTGTTGCAGTCGGCGGGCGGAAGGAAGCCGTCGCCATCGGTGTCCAGGGTGCTGCAGGGCAGGATCTTGCCGTCGCAGTTGGCGTCGCAGGCTTTGGTCTTGGGGTCCACGTCGACTTCGGTGGGCGTCACGGCCGGCGGCAAGGCCAGGCAGCAACCCTCGGTCGCCTTGGGATGGATCTCGGCCAGGTACGGCGCGCAGTCCTGCAGATCGGGGGTGCCGTCGTTGTCGGTGTCCTTGGGCGGGCAGCCTTCGTCGGTCTTGCCATCGCAATTGTCGTCCAGGCCGTTGTTGCACAGATCCTTGGCGGGTTTCTTGGCCTCGGACGAACAGACCACGCTCTTCTTGTCGGTGGAGCAGATGAATTTGCCGCCAGCGCACTGGCCGATGCCGCAGGGCGTGCCCAGCGCGGTGTACGACTCGTCGGTCAGGCCGTTGCAGTTGTTGTCTTGGCCGTCGCACAGCTCGGGGATGGGCATGGCGGCGCTGCACAGCGACCAGCCGGTTCCGGTGCAGGTTTGCACGCCCAAGCACTTGCCGACCTTGGAGTTGCTGACTTCGCAAGCCCAAGCTTGATCGACCAGCGCTGGCGAGCAGGTGCAGGTGCCCAGCTGTGGCACGCACACTTCACCCGAGAGGAACGATTGGCAGACAAAGCCGGTGGGGCAGGTGCCGCCGGGGCCGCACGTGACGCCGCACAGCGACTCTTTGCTGGCGGTCAGGGGCACGCAGGCGCCGCCCGAGCAGTCCGTGTCCAGCTCGCAGGGCTTGCACAGGTCGTTCGGCAAGGGCAGGCAATAGGGCACGCTGGTCGAGCCCGTGGCCAGGTCCAGTCCACAGCGCAGGCCCGGGGCGCACTCGCCGGTGCAGGGCTTGGAGCAGATCTTGGGCGAGCCGGTCACGGTGAGGCAGATGGCGGTCTCGCACTGATCGTCGGCGGTGCAGGTGTGGCCGAGCGGCAAAAGGGCCGGCCCCACGTCGGCGTCCAGGGTTTCGGCCGCTGCGTCGGCGTCGGGGGTGGTGTCGACCAGCGTCGCATCTTGGACATCGCTGATGTCTTCCACTGCGTCGACCGTGTCTGCGACATCGGTCTCGGCGATTTCGCTCGCCGTGTCGGGCAGCTCGGCCACCGTGGTATCCACCTGTCCATCGGGGGCGGTGTCGACCACCGCGTCGACCGTGCTGTCGGCGCCGGCGCTGTCGCTGCCGTCGGCCGCCACGTCCGTGTTGCCCGCCGGGGCGACGGGGTTGAATTCCGTGGTGTAGCAGCCGGTCAGGGCCAGCGTCGCCACCAAGGTGAGCAAGACGCGGCGCAGGGTCGAACGGGCCTGTTCGGCGCGCGGTTCGGTGCCACCCAAGGCGAGCGCCGGCCGTGCTGACGTGGCATCGAGGTCGGGGTGCGAATACTGCAACGCGAATCCTGTGTCGGGATCGAGATCGACCCCTGGAGCGGACCGCCAAGCGGGAAGCTGGGCGCGGCCGTATCAACCCCTTAGGCTAGCGCGTAGGCGCGGATCATTCAAGGATTCGGCCCGGCGACCGTAGCCGCAGCTGCAGCAACCACTGGTTGGAAGTGTCCGGGCCAACCTCTTGCATCTGCACGAGTTCAAGGCGGTCGCCGGCCACCTGGCGCAGGCGGTGCAAGGCCTCGGTGGCACAATCGTTGCGGAAATGCTCAAACGGCGTCTGCTCCACAGAAATCGCGTGGGCTCGCTGCAATTGCTCGGGCTGCCGAGCCAGGCCGAACACCACGTTGTCCACCGCCAGCAGGGTCGCCCCGGGCTTGGCCACGCGCAGGGCCTCGGCCACCGCCCGCTCGGGGTCGCGCAGGTGGTTCCAGCTCCGCAGCCACAGGATCGCGTCGGCGCTGCCGCTGGCCATGGGCAACGCCTCGCCCACGCCGCGCACAAAGCGACCTTGGGGCAGGGCGGCGCGGCTGCGCGCCAGGTGCTCGGGGTCGGGCTCGACGGCCAGGTACTGCAACTGTCCGGTCTGCATGGCCTGGCGCAGCTCGCCGATGTAGCGTACCGGACCAGCGCCCACGTCGACCACCAGACCGCGCAGGCCGCTCAGGGCTTGGCGGAGCACGGCCTCTTCGCGGTCGAACGGCTGCCCCGACGCTGGCCGCCAACACCCGCGATCGTCACGCTGCAAGAGTTGAATCTGGTTAGCAAAGTCGTCGATACGGGCCGTCTGCGAGCGGTCCAAGTACAGCTGCCCGCGGGCCAACGCGAGCGCAACTTGGTCGTCGCTCGTGCGGCCCACGACCTGCCCGCGGACCTGCCGACCGTCCACGGCGAGCGCGATCGGCCCGGTGTCGCCCAGCTGCAGATCGAACTGGTTGCTCACAGCTGCGGGCACGGGCCACACGGGATGCTGGGGCGCGGGCCCCAGGCAGGCTTGGCGCTCCGCGCACGCAGCACAGCGGGGATCGCCCGTACGCGTCGCCGGGAGCAGCGTCAGATCGGGCTCGGCCTCCGGGAGCCAGCACAACGGCACGTCCAACGTGGCCCAGCGCAGGGTGGCCGAGCGTTGGCGCGCCAGCACGCTCACCGCACCCGCCAGATCGCGGCGATCGCCGTCGCCAGCCCGCAGCGCCAGCAGCAGCGGTCCCCAGGCGCCGGCGGCGGCGGTGACCTGCGCAACCTCGTCCGGCGCCACGGCAATCCCCGCCACGAGCCCGGCGGCGCGAACGGCCGCGCACCAAGCTGCAGCCTGCGACGGGGGCAGATCCCCCGCCATTACCACGACCGCGCGGGCTTGGCGCCGCAGCGCACTCGCT
>JBBISH010000209.1:0-5263 GCA_037441385.1 Myxococcales bacterium | reverse complement strand
GGCCGACGAGCTCGAGGCGCGAGTCAAGCCGGTCGAGACGCAGGCCGACGTGGTGATCCTCGGCGGCGGCCCGGCCGGCATCACCGCCGGCATCTACTGCGCGCAGGCCAAGCTCAAGACGGTGCTGGTCGACGTGGGCCTGGGCGGCGGCAACCTGGCCATCACCCACCAAGTGTCTAACTTCCCTGGCTTTCCCCAGCCGCAGCCGGGCTACTTGCTGGCCGACCAGATGCTGCAGCAAGCGAAAAACGCGGGCGCCCTGCCCCGCTTGGCCGCCGAGGTGACGCGCTGCAACTTGGCGGAACATTGGGTCGAGCTCGACGGCATCGAGACCGTGCGCGCCAAGCGCGTGGTGGTGGCGACCGGCTCGTCGCCGCGGGTCATCGGCGTCGTGGGCGAGCGCGAATACAAGGGCCGCGGCATCTCGTACTGTGCCACCTGCGACGCCAAGTACTACGAGGGCAAGCATGTCGTCGTGATTGGCGGAGGCAATTCGGCGGCCGAAGAGAGCCTGTTCATCGCGAAGTTTGCCAGCAGGATCACGATGGTGCACCAGCTAGAGGCGCTTACGGCCCACAAGTCGGTGCAGGAGCAGGTGCTGCATCACCCCAAGATCGAGGTGCTGTTCCGCACCGAGCCGCGCGAGTTCTTGGCCCGCAACGGCCGCACGGTCGATGGCGTGCGCCTGCATGACCTAGGAGCGTGTCGGAAAAACCCGAAGGCACAAGCGGCGCGATTGCGCCCGGTGCGGCCTCTGCCGGATGCAGCGGTGTTCGCCGGGCGTGTAGGACCATCATCGGTTCGAAACGGTCGCCCCTGGGATGGATGTGCAGGTTGGCGCGGAGTTTGGCGCCGTCTTGGGCACCCCGGTTGGGGGCCTACGTGGCCGCGAGGCGGAGTTTGACGCCTGATCGGAAGATTTTCAGCAGGTTGTGCACGGCGCACACCAGCAGCCACTCTGCCTTGGCCGCCACCGTGCCGCGAAACGAAAGTCGTCTGAATCCGCGGGCCTGTTTGATCTGACCAAACGGCGGCTCGGCAATGGCCTTGCGCATCTTGTAGATGTCCCGGCCCGCCTCGCTCGCCAGCTTGCGGCGCATCTTGTCCGCCACGCTCAGGTTCTCGACGTCGCCTTCTGGATTGGGCAATGGTTCTCCATGCTTTTGACGCCCCGGCGGTACGTGCAGTGACGTGCCCTGTAGCGACGCGTCCGTCACGGCGTGCTCGCTGAAATACCCGGCATCAGCCGACACGTTGTCGGGAAGTCGCCCCATGTTTTCCAGTACCTGGGCCATCATGGGCACGAGTTGCTGCTTGTCGTTGGTGTCCTGCACCAGGTCGGCCGCCACGATGATCTGGTGCGCGTCGTCGACCGCCGCCTGTGCGTTGTAACCCTGCACCCAGCCTTTGGTTGCTCCGTCGACCATGATCCGCGAGTCCGGGTCCGTGAAGTTCCGCTGGGCCTTGTCCTCGGGCTTTACCTCTCTTTCATCAGGCACTTGTGGTACGCGACCGGCGATCTTCTTGCCGGTCTTGGCCTCTTGCTCGGCGCGCTCGTCCAGCCGTCGCCGCACCTCCGCCGCCTCCGCAGCGGCCTGTTCGCGAGCCTGCTGCTCCAAGGCGACCTTGGCCTCGCGGATCTTCTCAAGCCGAGATTGCTTGCGCTCAAGATCCTTTGGTAATTCGTCGCCGCGCTTGCCCTTGCCGTACTTGCGGTCCTCTTCAGCGTCGGTCTGCTCGGCCTCGGCCAAGAGCTTCTGCACCTCCGCGTCCAGGCGCTTCTCCGCTTCGCACATCCGACCGTAACTCATGGCTTTATGCTTGGATGCATTGGCCAGCAGCTTGGTGCCGTCCAGTCCGACGTGGCCCAGCCGAATCAGCCCCATCTCGTTGGCCAGCTTGAGGATTTGCTTGAACAAGCTGGCCAAGGCTGGCAAGTGCCGCTTGCGAAACGCCGCGATGCTGTCGTGGTCGGGATGCTGGTCGGCCGCCAGGACGCGGTACGGCACCTCGTCGTAGGTTGCCTTTTCGATCTTGCGCGACGAGGTCTTGCCGGTGCAGTACCCGTACACGAGCAGCTTGACCATCAGCCGCGGGTCGTACGGCGGCATGCCGCGGCCATCGCCTTGGTAGTCACGGTAAATCGCTGACAAATCAAGGCCATGCTCGACCACGTCGCTAACGAACAGCGCCAAGTGGCCCTCCGGTAGCCAGTCATGCAGACTTGGCGGCAAGAGGAACTGCTGGTCCATACTGTAGGGGCGGAAGGGCTTTGACATGCCCAGATCGTACTATGAAATCAGCGCCTTGTCGATCGATCCATTGGCAACGCTGGCGGCTAGCTTGAATCTCCGACGGGCTCCTAGAGCGCGACACCACATATGTGCTGGACGCTGACGGCGTCTTTGTGTTCGCCGGTATGTCGCCCAACTTGGAGCTGTTCCCCGGCGTCTTCGAGCTGGACCCCTATGGCTACATCCGCACGGACGCCGACATGCGAACCAACCTGCCCGGCGTTTGGGCCGTAGGCGACGTGGTCAGCAAGAAATTCCGGCAGATGACCACGGCGGTGGGCGACGGGACCATCGCCGCCATGGCGATCGCCCAAGAGGCCGGCCGCGACGCCCAAGTTCAGTCGCCGCATGCCTAGCGAAAGTCAGCGCGAACAGTGGCGCCGTCACGTGTGGGCCGGCCCGGTGCCGCAGCTCACCGTGCGGGCCGTGGTCACCGGCATGGCCATCGGCGGCGTACTCAGCCTGTCAAACCTGTACGTGACGCTGAAGACCGGCTGGAGCCTGGGCGTGACCCTGGTCTCGGCGATCGCTGCCTTTGGCGTGTTCCAGGCGTTGTTCGCCGTGGGGTTGGTGCGGCAACGCCTGCAGCCACTGGAAAACGTGATGGTCGCGTCGGTGGCGTCGTCGGCCGCGTTCATGACGGGCGGCGGCAACATGGCGGCGCTGCCGGCCCTGCTGCTGCTGACGGGCGAGCGCCCGGCGGGCTGGCTGATCGTGCTGTGGTTTGCCACGATTGCCTCTTTGGGGGCGTTCCTGGCGGTGGCGCTGAAGCGACCCTTGATCGACGAAGAGCAACTACCCTTCCCGTCGTCGGTGGCGGCCGCCCACACCATCGCCGCGATGCACGCCGGCCGCGAAGACGATCCGTCCCGGCCCACCCGCGCGCCCAAGCGCCTGGCCATCGCGGCGATTTTCGCAGGTCTGTGGGCGCTGTTGCGCGACCTCAAGCCGCTGCCGTTCCACGCACCGGGCAGCTTGCCGCTGGCGGGCGGACTGGCCGTGGACCTGAGCCCGGTGCTGCTGGGGGGCGGCGCGCTGATGCCCTGGCGGACCGCCGCCGCGGTGCTGCTGGGTGCGCTTGTCGCCCATTTGGGGCTGGCGCCTTGGGCCCTTGCCCACCACTGGGTCGCCGGGAGCGACTACCGCAGCCTGCTGCAGTTCAACCTGTGGCCGGGCGCCGGGCTGATGGTGGCCTCGGGCGTGGTGGGGCTGGCGCTGCAGTGGCACACTGGCCTGCGGGCGCTGCAGGGCCTGATGGACGGGCTGCAACAAGGGATTCGCCAAGGGTTGCGGTCCTCTTCCACCGATCGCCACGACCCGGAGGCGCCGCTGTGGTGGTTTGCCGCGGCGGTGGCCGTGCTGGGGCCACTCCTGGTGGTGCTGATGAGCGCGCTGTTCGGCATCCCGTGGTGGCTGGGCCTGTTGTCGCTGCCCGTGGCGCTGGTGCTGGGGGCGGTGGCGGCGCGCGTGACCGGCGAGACCGATGTGACGCCCAGCAAGGCGCTTGGGCCGGTAACTCAGCTCATGTACGGCGCTTTGCGGCCCGGCGCGCTGACGGCCAACCTGATGGGCGCCAACGTCACGGGCGGCGTAGGGCTGCACGCGGCCGACACGCTGGGCGACCTGAAGTGTGGCTGGGTGCTGGGCGCGACCCCCAAACTACAGCTGTGGGCTCAGCTTTTTGGCATCACCATTGGCGCGCTGGCGGTAGTGCCGGCCTTCAACTTGCTGGTGCCGTCGGCGGCGGCGCTGGGCACGGCCGAGTTGCCGGCACCCGCAGTGCAGGTGTGGGCGTCGGTGTCGCGGATGCTCGTCAGCGGGGTGGGCGGACTGCCCGCAGAGCGACAGTGGGCCGCAGCAGCCGGTGCGGCGGTGGGGACCTTGCTGACCGTAGCCGAGGCCAAGCTGCCGCGACGCTGGCGAACCTGGCTGCCGTCGCCGACCGCGCTGGGGATCGCGTTCCTGCTGCCGGGTCCCAGCGCTGTGGCCATGTTCGTGGGTGCGACCCTGGCAGCGCTGCTGCGGCGGCGGGCGCCCGAGCTGGACGACGCGTTTCGGCTGCCGGTCGCTTCTGGATTGGTCGCGGGCGAGAGCCTGATGGGGATGGCCCTTGTGCTGCTGCGGGCGGCGGGCCGGGCGGTGTAGCCCTAGCCGGCAGTCGAGTGGCCGCGCGTCGACGCTGCGCACTGCCCGACAGCCGCGTCGATGTGGCAAGTGGCAATACCTGACACCCTAGTCACTGCCGCATCGAGATCCGCAACGGCATAGGCACCAAGTAGCCTCCGTACCATCTTGCGAGCCTTGTCAACGTCCACAACACCCAGACCCAGCAGCGCTTCCAGGTCCAATTCGTCCTTGGGACGCCGCGCAACCATCTTCATTAGCACGAGATATTCTGGGCTAACCACGGGTACGTCAACGCCTTCAATTCGGCGCGGGTACAGCAACGCTTCCTCAAAGATCGCTTTGAAATCGTCGTCGCGCATGATCAAGTCCACCGGCACGCCGCTTGGCGTGTGAGACTGATAGCCGCCGAAAGAAAGTGGAGTTTCCATCGCCAATTCTGGAACCGGGCCATCAGACACAAAACCAATGTCGGCGGTAAAGCGGTCGCTGCCGTAGTGGTGCATGGCGACGCCACCGACAAGCATCACGCGAACACCGGATTGTCTAGCCAAGTTGCCAACTTCGCTGATAGCTGCATCAATCTGATCAACGGAAAGCATCTTGCGCTTCGATGCGTACCCTGTCATTTCAACCTCCTGCAAATCTTCTCGCCCGGCAGCGGCAGCAGAACCATCATAGCAACCCCTGCGCCCGCGCCAACGCTGCGGGGTCCGGGTTCGGGTGCACCCAGGTGTGCTTGTAAAGTCCCTTGTCGACAGCGGCGAAAACTAGCCTACTACTCCGTAGTAAGCAAACGGTACGGCAGGAGTCAGTCCCTGCCTTACCGGTTGCCTACTCCGCCG
>JBBISH010000208.1:0-5326 GCA_037441385.1 Myxococcales bacterium | reverse complement strand
CCGGGACGGCGGGTTGCGACCTGGCGGCGACCTGCACCAACACGGTTGGCAGCTACGCGTGCATCTGCAACGCGGGCTTCAGCGGCAACGGCAAGACCTGCCAGGACGTGGACGAATGCGCCACTGGGACGGCGGGTTGCGACCTAGCGGCGATCTGCAGCAACACGCCCGGCAGCTACACCTGTCAGTGCAAGACCGGCTACAGCGGCGACGGCAAGACGTGCCAGGACATCAACGAATGCGTCACGGGCGGCGCAATCTGCAACAACGCGGCAACCTGCGCGAACACCGCCGGCAGCTACACCTGCAAGTGCAAGTCCGGCTACAGCGGCGACGGCAAGACCTGTGTGGACATCAACGAATGCGCAAACGGTACCGCGATTTGCGCTCCGGCCGCGACGTGCACCAACACCACCGGCAGCTACACCTGCAAGTGCAACTCGGGCTACAGCGGCGACGGCAAGACCTGCGAACCTGGCGACCTGTGCCAGCAAGGCACACCCATGGCCGTCGCGATGCAAGATGGCCTCTTGGGGTGGAATGTCGCCAACAGCGCCACAACCGCTGGCTGGCGCGCGCTGGGCGGCAAGTTGTACTACGGCAACGCCAGCGGGACCAACTTCAACACCGGCGGCCCCAACTCGGGCACCGTGACCAGCGCTCCGTTCTTTGTGCCGCTGCAGGCTGGGCAAAAAATCATGTTTTCGCTAAAGAATGATGTCGAGGCCGGAACTAGCTATGATGTGCTCACGCTGCAGGTGGTCACCGACACGGGCACCCCGAACCTGCTGACCAAGACCCAGTTGCTCAGTTCGACCACCTTTGTCGAGTACTCGGCGTCCCTGGACGCATTTGCCGGCAAGACTGTGCAGATCCGCTTCCTTTTCGACACGGTTGACGGCGTTGGCAACGACACCTCCGGCGTGACCATCCAGGACCTGAAGCTGCCCCTGGCGTGCCAGCTCGGCGCGATTTGCACGGCGACCCCTGGTGCGGTGGCCTGCAGTTGCCCGACCGGATACTTGGGCGACCCGGCGGTCTGCACTACGGCCAACGGCTGCATGGTCAACAACGGCGGCTGCGGCACCGCCGCGGCCTGGACCTGCAATCAATACCCTGGCGTTGCGCCAGCTTGTGTCGACGTCAACGAATGCGCCACCAACAACGGCGGCTGCGATCCGACCGCGCAGTGCACGAACACGGCTGGCGGCTTCACGTGCGCGTGCAAGGCGGGCTATACCGGCGACGGCAAGACTTGCCAGGACATCGACGAGTGCGCCACGGCCAACGGCGGCTGTGCGGTCGCGGCCACCTGCACCAACACGCCAGGTTCGTTCCAGTGCGCGTGCAAGCCGGGCTACACGGGCGACGGCAAGACCTGCACCGACGTGAATGAATGCCTGAGCGGAACGGTGCCGGCCGACTTTGCCAGCGGCCTTGGCGCGTGGACCGCCATCAACAGCACCGCGACCGTCGGCTGGCGCGCGCTGGGCGGCAAGCTGTACTACGGCAACGCCCAGGGCACCAATTTCGACAGCGGCTCGACCAACAACGGCAGTGTCACCAGCCCGCCGTTTGTCGTGCCGCCTGGCACCGGGAGCCAAGTCAAGTTCCTGCTGAAGAACGACGTCGAATCGGGCTCGACCTTCGATCGGCTGACGCTCGTGGCCCTGGTGAACGGCCAGCCCAGCGTCCTGCTCGACAAGACCACGTTGCTCGCGAGTACCACCTACGTGGCGTACTCGGCCTCGCTCAGTAGCTTGGCCGGAAAGACGGTCCAGGTGCGCTTTGCCTTTGATAGCGTCGATTCCATCGCCAACGGAACCAGCGGCGTGTGGATCGACAAGCTGACGCTCCCTGCGGGGGCCTGCGACCCCAACGCGACCTGCACCAACACGCCGGGCAGCTACACCTGCACCTGCAACCCCGGCTACACGGGCGACGGCACCAAGTGCACGCTTGGCGGGATCTGAGCGCGCCCCCTGGTTCGCTGTGCGGGAGCGCGGTTGTATGCAGCCTGACCAATGTCCAACGCCATCGGTTTGGCGCAGTGGTGGGTTCCTCGGGCTGGGTGCGGAGCCAAGCGCGCGTCCCATTCGGCCGCCGCGCGGCGACGGTACGTGGTGACCTTCGAATTCGGTCAGCATGTGGAGCTCGCGGCGGTGGTCCAGCCCCGGCGGACGGCTGCGGCGACTGCCCGTGGCCAGCGCGGCCCCCTTGCAGTGACAGCGCACCTCGGCGACCCTGTCGCCGGCGACCGCCCCTGACCTGCGGTCGAGGACTGCCGATGGCTCTGGACCTCACTGCCGGCAACACCTCTGTATTCGGGATGATCCATGTCTTGCCCCTCCCCGGCACGCCGCGTTGGGCGGGCAGCTTGGCAGCCGTCGTCGAGCGCGCGCTGCGCGAGACCGAGGTCTTGTGCCGCGCGGGCGTGGATGGCCTCGTCGTCGAAAACATGCACGACACGCCCTACTTGAACGGCAACGTCGGCCCCGAGATCACCGCGGCGATGACCCGAGTGGCCAGCGCGGTCAAAAGCGCCAGCGGTCTGCCGGTAGGCGTCCAGGTCCTCGCTGCCGCCAACCGCGCCGCCCTTGCGGTGGCCCAGGCGGCCGGCTGCGACTTTGTGCGCGTCGAAGGGTTCGTTTTTGCTCACGTGGCCGACGAGGGACTGATCGAGAGCTGCGCGGGCGACCTGCTCCGCTACCGCCGGCAAATCGGCGCCGACGCTGTGCAAATCTTCGCCGATATCAAGAAGAAGCACAGCAGCCACGCCATCACGGCCGACGTCGACTTGACCGAGACGGCCAAGGCGGCCGAGTTCTTTGGCGCCGACGGCGTGATCGTCACCGGTACCGCGACGGGCGCGCCCACCGACCCGACTGAGGTGGCCAGTGTTCGCGGGGCCGTCGGACTGCCCGTGCTGGTGGGCTCGGGGGTGTCGGCCGCCAACCTCGACCGCTACTTCGGCACGGCCCACGCCGTCATCGTCGGCAGCGACTGGAAAGAGGGCGGCCAGTGGCAGAGGGCCATCGATCCACGGCGCGTCGCCGCGTTCATGAAGCGTTTGAACGACTTGCGGGCGGAAACTCGGTGAGGCTCTTGGTCGTGGGTGGCGCGCTGGTCGACCTGCGGGCGCGGCCTCTGGCCGGCGTGGCCGAAGACGCGAGCAACGACGCGGCCATCGCCATCGACGCCGGGGGCGCCGGCCGCAACGTCGCCGAAAACCTGCAGCGCCTCGGCGCAACAACCACCCTGCTGACGGGCATCGCCGCGGATCCCCTCGGTCAGTTCTTGCGCAAGCACACGAGCGACTTGGGCATCGAGTTGCAGACGTGGCCGTGCCGGGCGACGGGTGTTTACCTGGCCCTGCTCCACGCCGACGGTGGCTTGGAGCGCGGCTTTTGTCAGAGCGAGCTCGACGGAGTGAGCGTTGAGCAGGTCTTGACGGCGGCTGGGGATCTGCGGCAGTTCGCGGGGGTGGCGATCGACGCGAACCTCAGCGCGGCCTGCATCGAAGGCGTGGCCGCCGCCTGCCGAGCGGCGGGCGTGCCCTATGCCCTCGAAACTACGTCCTATCAGCGCTGCACCCGCCTGCTGGGCGCGCTTGCCGGTTGCCAGTTGATCAAACCCGATCGCCGCGAGGCCGAAGCGCTCACGGGGCGGCCGTGCCGCACCATCGCCCAGGGCCTGGACTGTGCCCGCGACCTGCACCAGCGCGGCGCTGCGGTGGCGGTCGTCAGCCTGGGTCCAGATGGTCTGTGTGTGGCGAGTCGCGACGGCGTAGCCCACTTGGCCGCGCTGCCGACCACCGTGGTCGACGTGACGGGCGCCGGCGATGCCCTGTTTGCCGCGGCCTGGCTCGGACTGCTGCGCGGAAGCCCGGTCGACCGGGCCCTTGAGGTCGCCCGCCTTGCTGCGGCTCTTGCTTGCGCCAGCGCGCGGTCGGTCAGCCCGGCCATCGGCCCACACCTGTTCGCTGCGCCCTGAATGGGTCCCAGTACCAGAGGTTTCCATGCCCTCGCTCGATAAGCTGCTGATCCTGGGTCGCGAGGTGGCGGCCGCCCGTTCGGCGGGCCTGCCCATCGTCGCCCTGGAGTCGACCGTCATCGCCCACGGTATGCCCTGGCCCGCCAACCTTGAGACGGCGCTGGCGCTGCATGCGCTGGTCCGCGCCCACGGCGCCGTGCCGGCCACCATCGCGGTGATGGACGGGGCGCTGCACGTAGGGTTGGACGATGCCGCGCTCGAGCGGTTGGCGCGCGGCGCCGAGCCGGTTCGCAAGCTGAGTCGCCGCGACCTGGGCATCGGTTTGGCGCAAGGCGGCCTGGGCGCCACCACCGTCGCGGCGACCATGATTGGCGCCCGTCTGGCCGGCATCCGCGTCTTTGCCACCGGCGGTATCGGCGGAGTCCACCGTGGCGCTCAACAAAGCTTTGATATCAGTGCTGATTTGTCCGAATTGGCGCGTACGCCGGTGGCCGTGGTGTGCGCAGGCGCCAAGAGCATCCTCGACCTGCCGCTGACCCTAGAAGTCCTGGAGACGCTGGGTGTTCCTGTGGTCGGCTATGCCACCGAGCATTTCCCAGCTTTCTATAGCCGCGACTCCGGCCTGCCGGTCGACGCCCGCGCCGACGAGCCGGGCGCCGTGGCAAAAATCTGTGCCCATCACTGGGGTTTGGGGCTGCAGTCGGGCTTGATCGTCGCCAATCCGGTCCCGGCAGAGCTGGCGCTCGACCCGGCGGTGGCCGAGGCTGCCATTGGCCAAGCGCTTGCGGAGGCGGCGGCCCAGGGCAAGAAAGGCAAGGACATTACGCCATTTCTTCTCAAGCGCATCGCCGAAGTCACCCACGGCGACAGCCTGGCGAGCAACACCGCGCTCATCCGCAACAACGCCGAGCTGGCTGCGCAGGTCGCCGTGGCCCTGGCCCAAGAAGCCTATTAAAAACAACGGGTAGAGAATGGCCGCCACTGGGCCAGCTCGGAGCTACTTCACGTGGTGGAGGACTCCTCGCGTTTGCTCTCCCCGATGAGGAACCCGCATAGGGCCGAAAGGCCGGCGAGGCCCCATGCCGCCTTGGCCAGCGACCGCACCTCCGGTTGCGGCGGCGTTCACGCAGAAAATGGCGTACGGCCCAGCCGCGACCCAGTTATACTCGCGCTTGGCCAACCACCATGCCGCAAGTCGTCGCCATGTCATACCAGTTCCGTCCGAATCGGATCGAAAACTCGGGCAATTCTTCGGGCCCGAACCGGGGTCCCCGCCTGATTCTCGCCGGTTGCAGACCGGGTCAGAGAAGCCGTACAGGCGTGAATCAGACGG
>JBBISH010000207.1:0-5593 GCA_037441385.1 Myxococcales bacterium | reverse complement strand
AGGCGGCGGCGAGCGTCGCGAGCGTGAGCCCCGCGGCGACCGCGACCATGGCGACCGTGGCGACCGCGGCCACCACCGCGATCGCGATCACCGCGGTGGCGACCGCAACCGCGACCGCGCGCCGGCGCGTGGCGCCGAGCACGGTGGCCGTGGCGAGCGCAACGATGCGGCCGAAGAGCGTCGCCGCGACCGCCGTGGCGATCGGCCGGCTGCGGCTCCCAGCCAGGCCCCCGAGGGCAGCGCCCCCGTCGACTAGTCCCTAGTTCCCGGGTTTCAAAAAACACCGCGGCCCGCTCGGACTCCAATCCGGGCGGGCCGCAGCGTTTTTCGCCCACTTGCGCGGCCTGCCGCCGGCCCCCTGATCCTGATCCTGATCCTGATCCTGATCCTGATCCTGATCCTGATCCCAAGCCCAAGCCCAAGCCCAAGCCCAAGCCCGGATCCCGGAATCCGGAACCCGAGCCAGGCCTAGATCTGCCAGTCGTGGGGTGGGATTACTTGCAGTCGGCGCAGGTCGAGCCGGTGCAGCTGTACGTCTTGGTTGCGGGCGCCGCGCCGGCCGCCGTGCAGCAATCGCCGTACTTCTTGCAGCTGGCGTCGCAGTAGCAGCCGTTGCCGCTGCTGCCACAGTGCGAGTCGCAGAAGTGGCCGCCGCCAGACCCGCAGTCGATGGGGCAGCTGGCCGCGGTCTCGCCGGATTCGCAGGTGCCGTTGCCGCAGTTGGCTGGGGTGCCGCAGTCGCTGGCGCAGTTGCTGGCGGTTTCGCCGCTCTCGCACGTGCCGTTGCCGCACACGGGGCCAGAAGTGGGGCACGGGTTGGGGCACGAGGCGGCCTTGGCGCAGTCGCTGATCGCGGTGATTTGCGACTGGGCCTTGATGCCTGGACCCATGACGCATTCTTGCAGGCAAGACTGGTTGCAGTCCGTGCAGCTCGCGGCACAGTTGAAGAACGCTACGCAATCGGCCGAGTTCTGGCAGGCGGTCATCTGCGACTTGCAGGCGCTCCAGCCGCACTGGATGGTGGGGGCGTAGGCCGTGGAGCAGTCCATGGCGCAGCTCTCGCCAGAGGCGCAGACGCCGTCGCCGCACTTGGCGGTCGTCGTGCTGCCGCAGTCTTGCGGGCAGGTGCTCTTGGTCTCGCCGCTGTCGCACGTGCCGTTGCCGCACTTGTTGGCGGCGGGGCAGTCCTGCGGGCAGGTGCTGTTGCTCTCGCCGGATTCGCAAGTGCCGTTGCCGCACTTGGGGCCGGTCTGGCAGTCCGCGGGGCAGGTCTCGACTTCGCTGCCCTCGCACTTGCCGTCGCCGCAGACCGGATTGGCGGTGGTCTTGCAGTCCTGTGGGCACGAGCTGGGCGTCTCGCTGGAGCCGCAAGTGCCGTCGCCGCAGGTGTCGGTCGGCTGGGTGGTCGGGATGCAGTTCTGCTGCATCATACAGCCGAGCAGAGCCATGCCGGCGGCGTTGTCGCCCGAGATCGACGGGCACTTGTCGCGGCAGGCCGCGTCGGCGCAGTTGATGTTGCAGCCCACCGCCGCGGCGCAGGCCGAGTCGGCCATGCAGGCGCTGAGCTGCGAGGCACACTTGGACTGTACGCAGGCCTTGATCTCACCGACCGACGGTCCCGTGTCCTTGGAGCCACCCGTGTCGCCGCTCACATCGCCGCCCGAGACCGTGTCGGCCGTGGGCGTGGCACTGCTGGCCAGAGGCGTGCAGACGGCGCTGATGGCGGTGCCCGCGTACTTCTCTTCGCAATAGGTCACGTTGGCCGTGCACGAGCCCAGCTTCTGCCACTTGCCACCTTGGGTAGCGCTGGCGTCCGCGGCGCACTTCATCTGGTCCAGGCCGTAGCAGCCCCCGCTGAAGTACTGGGGATTGCACTCGGTGCCTTCTGCGCCGCCGTGGGTTTGGATGGTGCCACCGCTGCTGGCCGACGCGCCGCACGCAGCCAGGACCACGCCGATCGCGCCGGCTAAGATTTTCCTCATGATATCTCCGTAGTAACAAGGGTGACAGCGCGCAGGTGCCGCAGAAGATGTGGATCGGCCCGGGTGCCGACCGCAAAACAGTACCAAATTCGCAGGCTAGTGCAAGCGCCCGCCGATGATTCACACGGCCACACGAGCGACCCATCACGGCGCCAGACAGGCTGTCCACGGGCCAGTGCACTTGGTCTTGCGGCACGTGTCCTCGCAAGCCGAGTCGCCGGCGCAGTACTTGCAGTTGGCGTTTTGGCAAAAGATCAGATCCGCGACCTTCTTGCCCTCGGTCGGGCTGGCCGCAGCGACGCAGTCAAACGGGCACGTCTTGGACGAACCGCACTTGCTCCAGCAACCCAAGGTGTCTAGACAGGTTTTGCTGCCGGTAGAAGGGATGCATTTGGCAAACGCGTCGGCGCACCCTGCGGTAGGGGTGCTGTCGCACGCCAGGACCGTCAGCCATTCGCCTTGCGCCTCTGCTGACCCGCCGGCCCAGCAACCGCCCATGCACACGCCCTTGTCGTTCTTGCCGTTGGCGTCGCATTCGGCTGTGCACAGCAACATCGACTTGCAGTCGCCCGCGCCCGTCTTGCCGTCGGACATGCAAGTGAGCGACTGAACAGGGCATTGGCTGAACGGATCGGCGCCGCCGGCGGCCTGAGCGCAGTTGGTTAGCGCGTCAAACTGGGTCTGGCCCGCCTTGCTCAAGGCTGCATAGCAGTCGAAGTAGCACGCCAAGCCCTTGTTCTTGCATCCCTCCAGGCAGGCAAAGGCTGACGAGCAGCCCGAATTGCCGCTGGCGCCATTGGCGCCGCATGCCACCATCTTGGCAAAGCACTTGTCGCCCGCGCACTTGTCCATGCAGCCTGCCGTGGAATTGCCGGCGCACACGCCCTTGCTACAGTAGGTGTCGACGCAGTCCAGATACGGCTGTAGCCCGGATTTGGCCTGACTCGACCCGCCGTCAAGGCACGGCTTGGCGCAACCGGGCGCCCAGGTCCCGCTGCAGGCCACGGCGACGCAGGTGACCAACTCGCTGCACAGCGGGTACTTGGCAGCCACGTCGCTGACGTTTGCGTCCGCGGCCCCGTCTGGAGTGGCGTCGCCGCCTGTCTGAGCGGCCCCGTCCTGAGTGGCGTCGCCGCCCGTCTGAACGGTGTCTGCCACGGCGTCGGCGGCGCTTTGGCCGTCCGTCGTCGCGGTGTCGCCGCTAGCCGCATCGCCGCTAGCCGCATCGCCGCTCAAGCCGCCGTCTGCGCCGCTGCTGGAACCATCGGCCGATGTGCCCACTTGCAGGGGCGGGGTATCGTCGCTACCACAGCCAGCCTGGGCGACCAGCGCTGCGGCCATGCAAAACCTGACGAACTTGCTGTGCATGTCTGGGGCCTCCGTTGCCGAGCCGACCGATCCATCATCGGCACTTCCCGGGCTCAACGCAAGCCGCCCGTTTGGCCGCCACCGCTGACCCGCACCATTGCGCGCCGGCCACCACGGCGTGTACCCTGTAGCGCCATGGGCCGATGGCCCTGCGGAGTCGCAATGCAGCCCAGGGGTTCGTCGTGGTTGAGCTGGGTCGCGGCGGTCAGCGTACTTGCCACAGCCGGCTGCTCGAGCACCGGGGACGAGGCCAAGCTCTCTAGCGCAGGCGTGGCCACCGGCAGCGACACCAGTGGCAGCAGCGATCTGGGCGCCGTCGACACGATCACCTTGGGCAGCGACGACGCCGCGGCCGACACAGGGCCGCAGGCCAGCTGCGCAGGCTCGGCCTTGGTGGCCGGCTTTGCCGCCAAGGACCCCGAGTGCTCGTTCCTCAAGCAGTGCTCGACCTTGGGCAAGTGCTACTGCGGCGACACGTGCGCCGCCGACAAGCAGCCCAAGTGCGACCCCAGCCTCTGTCCTACCTCCGCGCCCAAGTGCTGGTGCGGCGAGCTCTGCCAAAGCCAGGGCAAGACGCCGCTCTGCAGCGAGGCTCAGTGCGCGGGGTACACGGGCCTGGAGTGCGTCCAGCGCGATAGCTGCACCTACGTCAACAAAGAGCCGCCCAGCTGGTGCGGCTGCACCAAGATGGATCCTATCAAAAAGTGTTGGTGCAACAGTAAGTTGTGCGCCGAGCCGCGCGAGGAGTGCCCGCCCCAAAAATGCGTCGGCAAACCGACCGACAAGTGCATCCTGGTGCCCGGCGACAAACCCACCAGTTGCTGGTGCGACACGTGCGGCTTGGTCGGCGATACGCCCAAGTGCTTCTTTGTGCTGTGCCCCGGTGGCGGCTGAGCTAGCCAACCATGCGTAACCTCTGGCTCTATCTCGCGGTGGGCGCGGGCAGCGCCGCGGGCGGCATCGCGCGATTTGCCATCGCCCGCAACCTGGCCGGACGACTCTGGCAAGGGATTCCGCTGGCCACGTGGTTCGTCAATTTCGCCGGGTCCGCCCTGTTTGGGGCGCTGCTGGCCCGGCACACTCAGCGGCCGATGGCCGACGTGCTCTACCTGGCCCTGACCACTGGCATCTTGGGCGGCTTTACCACCTATTCCACGTTCAACACCGAGTTGCTTCGGCAGCTGCAGGCAGGCCGAATCGGCGATGCCATGCTGTACGCGACCGCCACCGGCTCCACGTGCCTACTGGGCGCTGGCTTGGCCTATTACGCCGTCGGCCGGCCGTAGGCCACGCTCCAACCGAACCTTGGGCCCAAGAACGTTCCAGACCTACGAATTTCGGGTTGAATCCCGGTTCCCGCCCAAGCCGATCCAGAGCTGGCGGTCCCGAAGCAACGCTACTGGCATTTATTGACGAGGTTCTGCATGGACGCATCGTCGAAGCCGGCGTCGATGGCTTTCTGCGCGTAGCTGAGGCAGCTGGCTTTGTCGCCTTTGCCCCAGTAGGCCTTGGCGAGCACGGTCAGGGCCTTCTTGTAGCCGGCCTTCAGGGCCTGCTTGGCGCTGCCGATCGAGCGGTCGTAGTCGCCAGCGCCTAGAGCTTCGCGGGCGTCGTCGTACAAGTCCTTGCTGCTCTTGCCTTCGGCCGGCGCGGTCTCCTTGGGCTTCTCTTCTTTGACCTTGACTTCCTTTGGCTTTTCTTCCTTGGGCTTGTCGACTTTGGCCGCAGGGTGATCTTCCTTGGGCGGAGTCACCTTGGCGGGCGCTGCCACCTTGCCGGACAGCTTCTTCTTGGCCATCTCGACGATCGAGTCTGCGCCGTCGTACAGCGGCGTGCCCTTGGGCGCCTTGCCGCGCACGTCCGTGGCCAACTCCAGCGCCATCGCCGGATCGGTCTCGAGCTTCTTCTCGGCTTTGTCCAGGTCTTTCTTCAACTCGACCAGACGCGACACCTCGGCATACTTCGCCGCGATTGGCGCGCTGCCGGGGTTCTGGAGTTTGGCCGCTTCCAGCATCGGCAGGGCCTGTTCGTACTTGCCCTCGGACAGCTTGGCTTCGACGGTATCCATCAGGGCGCCGCCCGGATCTTTCTCGGGCTTGGCCTTGCCGTCCTCTTTGGCCGCCTCGGGCGCGCCCTTTTCGTCGGCCTTGGGCTCCGCCTTGTTTTCCGGGGCATTCTCGTCCGGAGTCTTGGCTGCGGCTCTGTCTGCGGCAGGCTTGTCGGTCCCGGTCTTACCGGCCGCC
>JBBISH010000206.1:0-5599 GCA_037441385.1 Myxococcales bacterium | reverse complement strand
AGCCCCAAGTGGGGCGCAAGCGAGCGCCTGCAGCGACTCGCCGCGCCGATTTCGACGGCTCGGATGCGCGGAGAAAGTCTTTGACGATCCAACGTCTAGAGACGCGGCCAAGTACTGCTCAATCGACTCGAATTGTCGTTTCTGGCCGCGCCTCTAGCCCCAAGTGGGGCGCAAGCGAGCGCCTGCAGCGACTCGCCGCGCCGATTTCGACGGCTCGGATGCGCGGAGAAAGTCTTTGACGATCCAACGTCTAGGGTCCTGGCGCGGCAGCCGGCAGCTGGGCCGGGCAGTACTGCGCGACGCGCTGGGCCACTTCTTGCCGTAGCACGGGGCCAAGGGCATTGCGCGCTCTGGCGAATTCCGCGACCGACGCCACCCAGCCGCGGCGGGCCAACCAGGCCGCATCGACCTCTTGGCCACGCTGAGCCAGGCACGCCGCACCGGTCGCTGCAGTGCGCCACCAGCGGCTAGAGGCCGATTTGCCTTGCAGCAGCGCCAAGCGGTCGGCGAGTGGCGAGCTGGCGTCCGCCGCGACCCAGGCCTGCAGCCGCTCGGTCACGGTGGCCCGCTGGCCCGTCGCCGTCGCCGCCGCTGCCCACACCTCGCGCAGCGCCGCCAGGGTCGCTCCTTGACTGCGCGGTAGCCACGGCTCTATCAACCCAGCGATCTTGCTGGCGTCTGCCTTCGCGTCAAGCTGCGCCCACAGCGCGTCGGGCCGCGGCTCGCCGTTGCTGTTGGCCATCGGCCCGCACGCTTGGACGGCCTCTTGCGAGTACCAACCCTGTAGGGCCTGCCGGCACGATAGGGGCGCCACCGCCGCGTCCGCTGGTGCCGCTTGCGGAGCCGCGACTCCTGACACGGCCGCGCCCCCCGGCGCACTAGCAGGCGCCGGCCATGGCGAGCCAACGAGGAGCTCGTGTCGCTCGAACTGGCACCTGGGCGGAACAAAGACGCGGCGGACCTGCAGCGGCACCGTGTCGGACAGCAGCACTTGGCGCACCAACCGGAGGGACTCGGCCCGATCCGCCTTGCTCGCCACCCAGGTGTCGTCGCACACATGCCGAAAGCGCGTGGCCAGGTGGCCGCTGTGGGCCAACTTCGCGCTGACCACGCGGAAAGGCTGGCTTTTCTTGGTCTTGGCCGCCTCGTTGCGCAACTGCCACAGGGCGACCTGCCGCACCATTGCCCGCCGCAGCTCGTCCGGGGCTTTGGGCAGCCACGGCGCTTCGACCAAGGGCGGCCGCAGCTCCCTACTGGGCAGATTCATGCTCAGATCGTCGTAGATCGCCGCCTCTCCCGCCGTCCACTGCGGCCGGGCCAGCATCAGGCTGACCAGATGGGCAAAGGCCCGGTTCAGCACGCCATCGTCAACCGGGCTCGACGAATTCGAGGCGTACTGCATGGCCGCAGCCGGCGTGACGGGCAGGGGGCTGGCGGGCAGCTTGAGCTTGCCTTCGGCGGCGGGCACGAACAGGCCCGTAAGCGCTCCAAAAAACACGGCCGTGTCCGTGGGAGGCGGTTCGCCAGCGGCGACGGCGTCGATCAGCTTTTGGCACTTCGCGGGCCAGCCGTCTGCGTCGCCGGCCAGACCGTCTGCCCAGCACACCTTGGCCATCTTGCGAAACAGTGGCGCCAATCGCGCCGCGTCCGCTTTGGCGGCGCTTGGCACGGTTGGCAGGCTCGTCGGCGGCAGCGGTTGGTCCAGCGGGTCCACCGTGTCGACGACCAGCGGCGGCGCAGGGTTGGGCACCACCAGGGCCTGGCCCGCCAGCGGCGCGGGCAACAGCAGCTCGACCTCTGGAAAGCGCATCGCCAGCGCGTCAAAGCCTTCGCGCGCCGGCTTGGCAAGCTTGCCTTCGAGCAACGTGCCCCGCACCGCCCAAATCGCCTGGAGGCGCGCGGGCGAATTGGGCACCGTCAAGACGCCCAGGGCCGCCCAAAACCGCACCGTCAAGTCGGCATCGGCCAGGGCCGCCGTCGTCTGGGCCAAGCCGGCGTTCCTTAGTTGCTCCATGGAGTTGGCTTGGTTCGCCGCCCACCACGCCCGCCAGTGGTGCGCCAGCTTGCCGGCCGGCACGATGTCGCCATTCCATACGCCTTTGAGCGGCGGCAGCGGCGCGTTCGTCGCTTGCACGATGAGCTGCGACAGCCACAGCACCCGGTCGCCTTCCATCCCTTCGCTGCCGTCCCCGGCGCTGTCTTGCGCCATCCGCATCGCGAACACCGCGTAGTGGCTGATCAACTTGGCGTCGCCGTCGGCGAGCAGAGCCGCCAGTACCTTGGCATTGTTGTCTTCGCTGCCTCGCCACGGGAAATCCCACGGCTCATCCGACGATTCGTTGGCCCGCACCAGGTACAGCACGCCGTGCACGAAAAGTGCATGCGTCGCCACCACGCGATCCACCTTGGCCAGCTCTGCCCGCAAGTCCGCTTCCAACTTGCTGCATTCCTCTGGAACTTGTGAATCGCTGCGGTCGATCGGGTGGCTGAAGCAGGTCGCGGCGAACGTGTGCACCGGCTTCTTGAGCGCCGCCACCTGGGCCTTGAGCTCGGCCGCGACTTCCGGCAGCTTGAGTTGGGGCGGGAGGTTCGCGGCACGGGCCAACCCGGGCGCCAGTCCCAGGCTCAGGGCAAGACTCATCGGAAAAGCAAGGGCAAAGTGGCGAAGCATGGCGTCCTGCTGGTTGGGGTGGGCGAGCCGCGCTCGCGACGGCGAACGGCCTGTCGTCTACATTGCCAGGAGTTGAGCAACTTCGCCAACGAGCAAGCCGCTGTGGGCCAGAGTGGCGCCTCGCCCGGCCCGGCCTTTGCTTCCCCCGCGCAATCATGGAAACTAGGCGTCGCAAGGACTTTTCGCCCGGAGCCCAGCCATGATCGTTTCCCTGCCGCAGCACTGGCATTGGTCGCGAACCGGCCGCCGGGTGACGCCTTGGATCTCCGCGTCGCGGCTGATGTTTGGGCTCGCCCTTGCGTGGATCGCCGCGTCGGCCAGCTCGTGCGTCTTGGCCAAGAACGACCGGCGCTTTTTCGCCAGCTGCGGCAGCGCCCAGGACTGCGCCGGCAACCTGTGTTATCAAGGCCTTTGCACGGCGAACTGCGTCAACGACTCGGGCTGCAACGGCGGCGTCTGCGTCCAGTCGGTGTGCGCGCCCCGCTGCGGCAACGGCGGCACCTGTCCGGCCAAGTGGACGTGCAGCGATTGGGTGTGCCGGCCCGGCAACAGCGTCGTCTCGGGCGGATCCGATGCCGTCAGCGACGCGAACAGCAGCGACGCCGCCAGCGAGACCAGCAGCGACCCAGACAGTGATACGGGCAGTGCCACGGCCGACGTCGACGACAAGCAGGACACGGCAGGCGGTAGCCCGTGGGTGGGCGGCCGGCTCGCTGCGGGCGAAGCCTTTACCTGCGCGGTGTTAGAGAGCGGAGCCACCCGCTGCTGGGGCATCAATTACAACGGCCAACTGGCGACGGGCGACAAGGAAACCGCGCACAAACCGACTTTGGCCAAGCTGGTGCCCACGGCAACAGCGGTGGCGGCCTCGATCGATCACGCGTGCGCCTTGGTCGGCGACGGCAAGGTCGTCTGCTGGGGCGGAGCCGGCACGGGCGCCGCCGACGGCCAACCCGCAGTCTCGGCGGTGGTCAACGTGGCCATCCCCACCAAGGCGACCGCTATCGTAGCGGGCACGGCCTTTAGCTGTGCGCTGGATGCCGACGGTGCGGTGTGGTGCTGGGGCGAGAACAACGTGGGGCAATTGGGCGATGGCACCCAGACCAGCCGCGCCAAGGCCGCCAAGGTGAAAGGTTTGCCCGCGGCCAAAGCTCTGGCTGCCGGCCACGAGCACGCGTGCGCGGTCACCGCCACCCAAAAGCTTTGGTGCTGGGGCCAGTTCGGCGCAGGCTGGGAAGCCGTGGCCGCCAAGCAACCGTATTTGGAGGCGGCCCTTGTGGCCCTGCCGCAACCGGCCGCCGACGTCGCCGCGGGCGGGCTCAACACCTGCGCCCTTGCCAGTGACGGCACGGCGATGTGCTGGGGCGACAATGGCTTGGGCCAGCTGGGCCTGGGCGACAATACGCCCCACGACGGGCTACAAGTGGCCAGCACGCTTGGCAAAGTCAACCGCATCGCCCTGGGCAGCGGCGAACACGGCTGCGCCGTCACGCTGGCAGGCAAGGTGGTGTGCTGGGGGCAGGGCGCGCAAGGCCAACTGGGCGACGGCAAGGGCAAGCGCAGCGGCACCGCGGTGGAAGTGCCCAACCTGACGGGAGTCCTTGACGTGGCCGTGGGCGTCAACCACAGCTGCGCGCGCTTGCCCGGCGACCAGATCTGGTGCTGGGGCGGCAACGAGCAAGGCCAGACCGGCAACGATCAAAGCGACAACGAGCCCAACCCGGTGGCGATGGGGACCATCAGCGATGCCAAGGCGGTCGCGGTGGGCCACACCCACGTTTGCGTGCTGCGGCAGGGCGGCGGCGCGTGGTGCAGCGGCGACAACAGCCACGGCGCCCTGGGCAACGGCGATTTTGCCACCCAACTCAAGCCGACAGCGGTCAGCGGCCTGGCGCAAGGGCTGCAGATTAGTGCAGGCGAGGGGCTGACTTGCGGCACCTCCACCCCTACGACCCTGAGTTGCTGGGGCGGAGGCGTGCTGGTTGATTCCCTGACACCGGCCGGGGTCGCGGGCTTGCCCCAGGCCGACGCGGTGGCGGTGGGCGCCGGTACCACTTGCGCGCTACTGGGCGGCAACGGCTTCTGCTTTGGCAACGACGACTACGGTAGCCTGGGCAACGGCCCCCAGACCGGGCCCTGGGACGCGGTTGTGCCGGTCCAGGGCTTGAGTTCGGCCGTCGCGATTGCAGGCAAATGGCAGACTTTTTGCGCGATCCTTGGCAGCGGCGGTGTGCGCTGCTGGGGGCGCAACAATGGCGCTCAGGCCGGCGTCAGCACGGACCAAGAGGCTGTGTCGAGCCCGACGGACGTTACGCTGGCGGACGGACCGCAAGACGGCGTTGCCCAAGTCGTTTTGAACTACCACGGTGCCTGCGCGCGGCGGCAGTCGGGCAGCGTGGTCTGTTGGGGCGAGGGAGGGCAATCCCACACCGGTCAGACCGCCCCGCTGCCGCCCAGCGCCGTGCCCAACCTGGTGGGCGCCACGGATATCGCCTTGAGCAATGCGATGCTCTGCGCCATCACCGGCGGCAAGGTCGTCTGCGTGGGCGGCGAGGTGCCCGGCGGTTGGGAAGGCGGCAAGCCGCCCACCGTGGTGCCGTTGGCCGCCTCGGCCGTAGACATCGACGCCGGCCCCGGCGACGTGTGCGCCGTGCTCAGCAATGGCACGGTCTGGTGCTGGGGTTACAACGAGTTCGGCCAGCTCGGCAATGGCAAGGGACCGCTGCTGTTGCCCGTCTTGGCCAAGATGTAGGGTGGTGGCTTCCGTGCCCGCCGGTTCTGCGCGGGGTGTGGGGTCCCGTAACGGCATGGAGCGCTCGCCGCTGTTGGCCGGCATCCCACAGGCTCGCATTCGCCCGCCAGTTGCCCATGGGCTGCTGGGGGTGTTTGTGTATGTATGGATTGGCCGACGCTACGGTTACGCGTAAC
>JBBISH010000205.1:0-5824 GCA_037441385.1 Myxococcales bacterium | reverse complement strand
CCCAGCGGTCGCCCGAAGGGTGAACGGGTCGCCCCAGTGGGGCAACCCGTAGCTGGGACGACGCAGCAACGCCGAGTTGCGCCCAAAGCGGCGGATCGGGGTGGCCAACGCCGCTTGCGCCGACGGGAATTCACCGGTACGTTGCAGGTATGAAAAACCTGCACAATTCCCATCCGGCCGCCCGCACCTGCTCGGCCGTTTTTGTTGTTTTGGCTTGGCTTTTCGCCTTGCAGGGCTGCGGCGACGACTCCGTCTTGGTGGGCGCGGCCACGGACGGCGCGGACGGCGCGGCGACCGACAGTGGGGCCGGCTTGGATGGCGCCATCAACGGGGCCGCCGATGGCAAGACCGGGACCGATGCCCTTGCCGACGCGAGTGCCGACGCGAGTGCCGAGGTGGCGGGCGACACCGTTGCTGACGGGATAGTCGAGGTGCAGGACGACGTGCAAGCTGCCGACCTGCAAGACACTTCCGGGGACGACCTTGGCGGCCCAGACGCCGACACGGTCGCCCCCGAATGCAGCGTCGACGGGGACTGCAGCGCCGGCCCTTGCCATGTGGCCGCCTGCGTCCAAGGCGCATGCACCCTGAACAAATCGGCCGACGGCGCGCCGTGCAGCGACGGCAATGCATGCACCAGCGCCGACACCTGCGAAAACGGCGGGTGCTTGCCGGGCGCACCCACCAGCTGCGACGACCAGAACCCTTGCACGACCGATGCTTGCGGCCTTGCGGACGGCTGCACGCACACCGCCAACAACCTGCCGTGCAGCGATGGTGACGCGTGCACCAGCGGCGACGCTTGCAGCGGCGGCAGTTGCGTAGGCGGCCAAGCCGTGGTCTGCAGCGACGGCAACCCATGCACCACGGACAGTTGCGACCTGGCCAGCGGCTGCACCAGCACCGCCAACGGCGCACCCTGCAGCGACAACAACGCTTGCACCCAAGGGGACTTGTGCGGCGGTGGCGCGTGCGTACCGGGCGCGCAGGTCGCCTGCAGCGACGGCAACCCCTGCACACTGGACAGCTGCCAACCCGCCCAGGGCTGCGCCTGGGAGCCCACCACCGCACCTTGCGACGACAGCAACGCCTGTACCGTGGGCGATACCTGCGACGGCGCGGGCACTTGCAAGCCGGGCGCCGCGGCGGTCTGCAACGACGGCAACCCCTGCACGGACGACACCTGCGCCCCGTCCAAAGGGTGCAGCTTTGTCGCCGGCAGCGCGCCGTGCGACGACAACAACGCCTGCACCAGCGGCGACGTGTGCAAGCTGGGCGTGTGCAGCGCCGGCATACCGCCGGTCTGCGACGATCAGAACCCTTGCACCACAGAGACCTGCGACCCCAGCATCGGCTGCAAGAACGTGCCCAACGCCCTGCCCTGCGACGACGGTAGCGCATGCACCCAAGGTGACATGTGCGCCAACAGCGGGTGCACGCCGGGCAACGCGGTGACCTGCAGCGACGGCAATCCGTGCACCGACGACGCGTGCGAACCGACCAGTGGCTGCCAGTTCAAGCAAAACAGCGCCGCGTGCGACGACGGCAACGGCTGCAGTGTGGGCGACACCTGCAAGGCCGGCGGCTGCAGCGCGGGCGCGCCCAAGGTGTGCAGCGACGACAACTCTTGCACGGCGGACAGTTGCGACCCCACCGCCGGCTGCGTGTTTGCGGCCACCTCCGTCGCGTGCGACGACGGCAACGCCTGCACCAGCGGCGACGTCTGCGCCCAAGGCGCGTGC
This sequence comes from Myxococcales bacterium, assembly GCA_037441385.1. Classification (GTDB taxonomy): domain Bacteria; phylum Myxococcota_A; class UBA9042; order UBA9042; family UBA9042; genus SXRM01. The sequence continues at coordinate 4,082 of JBBISH010000205.1, read as the reverse complement.
AGCCCAGGCAAGCCGGTGACCTGCAGCGACGGCAACCCGTGCAGTAGCGACAGTTGCGACACGCAGAAGGGCTGCGTCTTTGTGAACAACAGCGCACCCTGCGACGACGGCAACCTGTGCACGGTGGGCGACGCCTGCAACAGCGGCAACTGCCTATCGGGCGCCGCCAAGGTCTGCGACGACGGCAACGCCTGCACCACCGAAACCTGCGACCCCAGCAAGGGGTGCCAGAGCAGCCCAAATAGCTTGCCCTGCGACGACGGCAGCGTGTGCACGGTGGGCGACGCGTGCGCGGCCGGCGCCTGCAAGCCGGGAACCGCGGTGGCCTGCGCCGACGGCAATCCATGCACGAGCGACGAGTGCGACAGCGCGAAGGGCTGCGTCTTCCCTGCCAATTCGGCCACCTGTACCGACAACAACGCCTGCACCAGCGGCGATGTGTGCAGCGGCGGCAGCTGCGCCGGCGAGCCCGTCGCGTGCAACGACGGCAAGCTGTGCACCACCGACTTCTGCGACGCACAAAAGGGCTGCCAGACCGTGGCCAACGCCCTGCCCTGCGACGACAGCACCGTCTGCACCAGCGGCGACACCTGCAGCGGCGGCTCGTGCAGCGGGACCGCGGTCAACTGCGACGACGCCAACGCCTGCACCAGCGACAGCTGCGACGCCAAGTCCGGCTGCGGCCACGTCAACCTGCCCGACGGCGCCACCTGCACGGGCGGGGCCTGCCAAGCGGGCGCGTGCGTCCAGTCAGGCTTGCTCGCCTGGTACACGTTTGACGAGGGCAGCGGGACCAAGTTCCTGGACAGCTCGGGCCACGGCTACGACGGCAGCCACAACGCCACATATGTGGCCGGAAAGAAAGGCAAAGCGCTTTCGTTCGCTAGCGGCGCCATCGCCAAGGTCGCCACGGCGGGCTCTGGTTTTGCCTGGGGCAATGCCAACGCCGACTACACCATCGAATACTGGATCTACGTCGTCGCCCCGCAAAGCAACTGGGTGTCGCCCCTGCACAAAAGCAACGCCACGGGCGGCGATTGCTGCGTCACCGGCCAGCGCGCGCCGGCCCAGTTCTTCTACCCCGGGCAGATGAACCTGATCAGCGTCATGGGCACCCAGGCCGACCCCAACCACTACTCGCCGGCCGGCACCGGGGCGATCCCTTTGGCCACCTGGACGCACTTTGCCACAGTCCACGCTGGCGGCCAACAACTCCTCTATATCAATGGCATCTTGGTCAATACCGACAACCTGGGCAGCCCGACCGAGGGCGGACCCGGCGTCCTCTACTTGGGCAACGACGGCTTCTACGCGCCGCTCAACGGCTACATGGACGACGTCCGCATCTACACCAAGGCGCTGACGGCCAAGCAGATTCTGGCGGACATGTAGCTGCGCCAGCGCGCCCATCGATACGGGGACCGACGATACGCAGCCCACGTGATTCACGCCGGCCATGGAACGCGTCGGAGAAACTGGACAAGAGCGAATCCAGTGTGGTTCGTTCTACAAGCACTTGCCGCTAGAGCACTTGCCCGTGTCGCTGCACATGGCACCCTGCACCAGCGGGTTGTGCTGGCAGCCAAGGGCGGCGGTACAATTCTCGGCCGTGCACGGCGAGCCGTCGTCGCAGCTGGCGGGCGAAGTGGTCAGACAGTCGCCCAGCGCGCTGCAGAAGCCGTAGCCCCACGCATTGGTGCGCAGGATCAGCACATCGGCACCCACGGCAGCCGCTGCAGTGCCCACGGCGACCAGGCCACCATCGGGCAGCGCGGCCGCCGCGGCCAAGGTTTGATCCTTGTCCAGAGCTTCTGTCCTAAAATACAACAAGTTGCCGTATAGGTCGGTGCGCACACCCAGCACATCCAGGGCCGCAGAGGCAGTGGGGCGCCCCGAGCCGACGATGGCCAGACCGCCATCCACGGCCACGATGCCAGCCGCCGCGACATCGGTAAGCGGGTCGTACGTGCGCTTCCACACGACCGCCAACTGATCGTCAGCAAGCGACGCAGGGCGCCCGGCGTCGCTGAATCCACCCCTCTGGCCCGGGTCGGGGCGCAACCGACCGCGGTGGAAATGGGAGCCCAGTGCCCCCACGCGTCTGCGCAGTATGCCGTGCCGGGCGGCCGCATGGCCAGTGGTTGGCCAGTGGTTAGCCGGTGCATGGCCAGGCCGCAGCGCCTACACCGCGTGCGGAAGCTGTGCGCCGCGCCGTCGATCGCGCCAGGCCAAAGCCATCCACACCAGCGTCGCCAACACCGGAAAAATGCTTGGCAAAAGGTAGCGCGGCTCCATGTGCACCACCACGTGCGAGCAGACGGCGTACCCGTGCGCGCTCCACAAGAAGAACACGGCGTCGCGGCGGGGCCCGGCAGAGCGGAACCACAGCAGACCACCCACCGTGGCGACCAACGACAGCAGCGCCGTCAGCAGCATCTCCCAGTACCGCTCGACCACAGTCCAGGGATGGTGGAACATGTATTGATAGCGATCTTCACCGGTTGTGGCACGGATCTGCGAAAACTGCACGGTCTTGTTCGGATTGACGTAGCCGAACGACTGGGGCGACGCAATCCCCAACGGAACGCGGCGCACCGCGGCCCACAGGGCTGCACCGGGGTGAGACGCCACAGACTGCCAGTATAGCTTGCGGAAATAGAGGTCGGCCTCAGACGTCCAAGGCGAAGCGATCCCCTGCTGTTGGGCGAGTTGGAAGCGGGCCGCGTCTTCGACACCAAAGCCCCAAGGATTGTTGAATTCGCCCAGGCCGCCAATCAGCGTCGTCCCGGCGCTCGTCGACGTGAAGAGCAGGCGGCCAATTTGCTGCTGGTTGCGCAGAGCCCACGGGGTCAATGGAACAAAGACGCAAGCTTGCACGACCACCATCGCCGCCACCGCATGGCGCCAGCGCCGACTGAGCCAGGCCACCGCGGGAATCATCCACAGCGGCAGGAGCAGGTAGTCCGGTCGGAACAGCATGCCCAGGCCGGTGACGACGCCCGCGGCGGCGTACCAAAGCCAGGCGGCGCGACCGGTCGCTCGGATGCCGTGCACGATGAGCAGGGCCGCGCCAAGTACGAACACGGCGCAAAATCCGTCTGCGGCCTCTGCCCCCGTGGCGGCGTAGGCGAGCGGCAGGTAGAATGCGTAGGCATATCCAGACCATCGCGCCAAACGATCGTCCCACAGCGCCCGCACCAGCCAGAACAACAAGACGGCGGCAAGGCTGTCGACCCAGGCGCCGAGCAATTCCACCCAAAGGTGCGCCGGTCCACCGGTGACGGCGTGGGCCCCGGCGACCAGCAGCGCCAGCCCTGGAGGATGCAGCGTGTAGGGCCGCGCGCCGTCGCGTGGCATCGGCCCCATCGCTTCGGTCGACTCGCCCGATTCGATGCGGCGGGCGAGTTCGGCCAAGTAGGTCCGCGCAGGCGTGCCCCGGTCGGTGTCGGTATAGCCCAGACCATGGGCAATGCCGTAGCCGGCAAGGAAATTCATACTGCTCAGCGTGCTGGGTGGTTCGAGCGTGGTCGTCGACACCGCCAAGACCACGTAGATCAGTCTCACGCACAGCGCCGCCGCGCCAATGAGCCACTCGTCCCGCTTGACCGTCATTGCGTCCACCCTGTCCTGGCCCCCGTGCCTGCCCTGCCGCTTGCTTGCGCCGACGCCGTGCAAAAACCCTTGCCCCTGGCCTGTGGCCGAATGCGAGGGGATAGCCAAGTGGCGGTCATTGCAAAGGTTCTCGACTTCGACGCGGCCCTGGCAGCCATCCGGCAAGGCGGCGAATCGACCGCGCCTAGTTCATGCCCCACACGCGCAATTCGCTGCCGGCCGTGAAGTTGCCCACCGCGGGTTAATGGTGATCGAGTTGATTTGCGCGGAGTTGTTGTTCCACATGGTGTTGTAGACCGTGGCGTTCTTGTAGGCGCCGCGCTCGTTGTTGATGATGCCTTCGCCCAGGCAGTAGTAGGCGCTGTTGGTCATGCTAGTACGCCAAGTCGCAAATTCGCGGTGGGTTGGCATTCCTTGGCGTACTAGGCGGCGAAAGCCGCACGCGGGGGTCGCAGGGGGCGGCGCGCCCC
>JBBISH010000204.1:0-5899 GCA_037441385.1 Myxococcales bacterium | reverse complement strand
CGGCTCCGAGTCGCAGGCGGCGGGCGGCGGCGGCGCGGCCGGCGGCGGCGTCATCAAGCTGGTGGGCAAAGTCAGCCTGGCCGTAGGCGCCAACGCCAAGATCCTGGCCAACGGCGCGGGCGGCGGCGGTGCCTCCAACGACGACAACTCGGCGCGCGTGGGCGGCATCGGCGGTCAGGGCGCGGGCGGCGGTATCTTGTTCGAATCCGCCAGCTTGACCCTGCTGCCCACCGGCAACGCCATCAGCTCGCGCGGCGGCAACGGTCAAAAGAGCAACGGCGGCACCATCAAGCTGTTCTACGGCACGCTGACCGGCAACAAGCCGTCGGCGGCCGGCCGGGTGTACGACGCTGGGGCGGGGAGTTTCGTGCCGTAGGGCAAGAGATGCCTGACCTTCCGTAACCACAGGTTACGGTTCGGGTTCGGTCCCCACTTGGCCGAGTCGACCGGGCTCGCCCATCCCTGCGGGCGCGTGGGGCCCCTTGGCTCTGGTCTGTCGTTCGGGCCCCGGTCGTCGCTGGCCGCGGTTCGTTCACCCAAGCCGGTGCCGGTCGCGGATTGGGCAGGACGCCCGCGCTTGGGCCGCCGCCAGGCCCACCCCGATCCGCCGCTTTGGGCGCAACTCGGCGTTGCTGCGTCGCTACTCTCCCTGCGGCGACCGCTAGGTCGCCTCAGTCGCTCCGCTCCTTGCGCCTTGATTTGCATCCCAAATCGGCGGCCAGGGCGAATTTCGGTGGTGGATCCTGGCCCACTTGCACGCTTGACGCTTGCCCACCGGCCGGGCAAATTGCCGGAAGCGCGTCACGAACTTGCCCTTGTCCAACTCGAGCGCTCGCGCCGCCGGAGTGAACATGCGAACCTTGCTGAACTTTGCCGTCTATGCCGCCGTTGTGCTGCCACTCAGCCTTGCCCTGACTACCACGACCTTGCAGGCCGCCGTTCCCGCCACATCGGTCGCGGTGGGCGCCCTGACCTCGGCCAGCGGCCAGCCGGCCACAGACGGCAACTACACGGCCACCCTGGCGATCTACACGGCAGAGCAGGGTGGCACCGCCCTTTGGTCCGAGGCGGGGGTCACGTTGGCCGTCAAAGGCGGGCAGTTCAGCTTTGTGCTGGGCCAGAAGACGCCGCTGAGCCCGGCGGTGGTGAACGGCAGCGCGCTGTGGCTAGGCGTGACGATTGGGACGGACCCTGAATTGCCGCGCCGGCCGATCGGCTCAACGCTTACGGCCTTGCGCGCCAGTGTGGCCGAGGCTCTGGAGTGCTCGGGCTGCGTCAAGGCGGGCGCGCTGGAAGGCAGCGTGCTCCAGCCCTTTGCCAAGTCCGTGGATCTGGCGGCGTACGCCAAGTCGACCGACCTGGGCGAATACGTCAAGGCCGCGGCGCTCTCGCCGGTGGCAGCGACGGGCGACTACAACGATCTGGCCAACAAGCCCAAGCTTTCAGACGTGGCCCTGACCGGCGCCTACGGTGACCTGACTGGCAAGCCGGCCTCGCCCAAGCTGGGTGCTGCCTGTGGAACTGGCCTGATTCTGCAGGGCTACAAGACAGATGGTAGCCTGGACTGCCGCGCGTTGGTCGAGGGCGATCTTCCGGCCGACGGCTTGGACGAGGTCTCGAACGGCCTTTTGTCGACCCAGTTCGTTGACAGCTTCCCAGGCACCAAGGACGTGGCGATCCTGGACGGCATCTCGGCCGGTACTTCGGACTCGCTGATTTTCCCGGACATTGGCCTGGCGCAGAAGCTGTGGGTGCAGGTCGACCTGACCAACTCGGACATCGGCAAGATGCGCATCGAGCTGTTTGCGCCGGGGATGGCCACGCCCTACATCCTGTATGATCAGAGCGAAAAGGGCACTACCCTGTCGCACAAGTACAATTCGGACACGCCACTGGCCACTGGCGACCTGAACAAGGACTGGCAGGGCAAGAACCTGGCCGGCGCCTGGTCGCTGGTGGTCAAGGATTTCAGTAAGAACCAGAGCGGCTCCAGCGACGGCAAGTACAACTGGTCGATCGCCATCCAAACCCTGTCGAACAAGAAGGTGCAGGCCAAGGGCAACTTGCTGGTCGCCGGCAACGTGGCGGCCACGGGCTCCGTCGCGGTGGGCAACGACACTGCGACCTGCACCGCCGCCAACCTGGGCGCGCTGCGCTACGACCCCAAGTGGGGCCTGCAAGCCTGCGAAAAAGATATCGGAACCAGCATAGAGTACGCGTGGAAGGCTGCCAAGGCCGCGCCGATCCTCTGGTCAGGAGGCTGCCAATCGCACAACCAGAAAAGCGGCTGGAACACGTATTGCCTGGACGGCAGCGACTTCAGCACGGCCGGCGAGTACCTGTCGATCAACGCCAACGGCACCGTGACCATGAAGCACTCGGGCTACTACTACATCGACTTCTATGCGATCCAGCACGGCTGTGGCCAGCAAGACATCAACATCGTGGTCAACGGCACCGGCCGCACCTACACCCACACCATCAACGATTCGTCCAGCGGCCAGTGGATCAAACACAGCGCCAACTTGAAGTATCCATTCAAGAAGGGCGACACGTTCTACGTGCAGCTGTACCACGACGGCTGCGGCAACGTCTACGACTGGCACGCGTGGAACGCCAACGGCGCCCACAGCCGCTTGACCGTGGAGTACATGGGCCCGCTGGAGAATTGAGTTGCGCTGGGGCGCGCTTGCGTGGGCTGGATGCCGGCGCTTGGCTGGGCAGACGGCATGGGTTTGGGTCGCGCTTGGGTTGGCAGCCGCTTGTGGCAGCGACCCCAAGGCGGCCGCGGACGTTGCCGCACTAGACGCGGACTCGACGCAGCCACCGGCCCACGACGCAGCCGCAGACACGGGTGCAGAGACCACCCCGGACACTGCGGCCGATGCGGTGGACAGCGCCGCCGCCGATTCGGCCGGCCCGGACACAGCAACGCCGCCCACCAACGACGACGTCAGCTTAGACGGCGGCGGCTGCGACAGCCCGGCGGCATGCCCGGTTCCGCAAGTAGCGTGCCTGGTTGCGACCTGCGCGGCCGGCCTATGTGGCACGGCGCCCGCGGCGGACGGCACGGCCTGCGACGATGCCGACCCCTGCACCATCGAAGACGTCTGCACGCAGGGCAGTTGCAAGGGCAGCCCCAACCTGCAGTGCGTGTGCGGGATCGGCAAGCCGTGCCCCGACGACGGCGACCTGTGCACCGGTGTGCCCTACTGCAATCTGCAAGTATTTCCGCCCGTTTGTACGCCAAGTCCCAACCAAGACGTCCACTGCGCCACCACCTACGACACCGCGTGTTTGGTGGCCGCCTGCAACCCGAGCACGGGCACTTGCCAACTCTACCCGCGCGGCAAGACGACCCAAGTCTGCGACCCCGCCACCCCCAAAACGTGCTGGAACAAGGCGTTGCCCCCCGGCGTGCCCGAAAAGCTGAACCTGCCGTGCAGCGACAACAACGACTGCACCCTTGGCGAGACCTGCACGGCCGGCGCCTGCGGCGGCGGGACCAACACCTGCACTTGCGGCCCCGGCAAACCCTGCGCCGACGACGGAAACCTGTGCAACGGCGTGCCGTACTGCGATGCGACCGTGCCCGGCGGCCTGTGCAAGCTCAACCCGGCCACCGTGGTCACCTGCCCGGCGGCCAACGACACGGTCTGCGGCGTCAACACGTGCAACCCCAAGACGGGCAAGTGCGCCATGCAAGGGCCGGCCAACCCGGCAACCCCTTGCGAAGACGGCAACCTGTGCACGACCGGCGATTACTGCGCCAAGGGCGCGTGCGTCGGCAGCGCCAACACGTGCAGTTGCCAGAAAGACGCCGATTGCGCCGACCAAGAAGACGGCAACCTGTGCAACGGCAAGCTGTTCTGCAACCTCTCGGTCAGCCCGCCAGCGTGTCAGGTCAACCCGGCCAGCGTGGTGGTGTGTCCCACCGGACTCGACCCGCCGTGCCTGCGCAGCCTGTGTGTACCCAAGACTGGGGTGTGTACCCAACTCCCCAACGAACTGACGCAGAAAGCGGACCCCACCTGTAGCGTTGGCTGCGCGTATGTGCCGATTCCCCAAGGGCAGACGCCGGTGTTCCCCGCCTGCGACGACGGCGATTTTTGTACACAGGGCGAGACTTGCCACAGCGGGCAATGCACCGCCACTGCCAACGTCTGTGCCTGCAAGCAAGACGCCGACTGCAAAGATGACGGCGACTTGTGCAACGGCACGCCCTATTGCAGCAAGGCCAGCGGCGTCTGCGTCGTCAACCCGGCGACCGTGGTCCAGTGCCCCACCGGCGCCGACGGCCCATGTTGGCGCACCGTCTGCGCACCCAGCACCGGCCAATGCCAGAAGCTGCCCAAGGAGCAGACGCAACGCCTGATCGCGACGTGCGATCCCAGCGTCAGCCTGTGTCGCTACGCGCCGCTGGCGCCGGGCCAACCGCCGGGGCCCGCCGAGCCTTGCGGGACCGGGATGGTGTGCCAGGGCGGCGCCTGTATTGTCGAGTAATTGTCACCGTCTGCGTTGTGCCGAGGCGCGATCGCGCCTACACTCGACCGGCAGTGCGCGAAATCACCACGCGAGCGCGGGCGACCTTGGGGCCCTGCGCCGTCGCGGCCGCACAGGCGACGAGGCGAACCATGCAACGAGGACTAGGGCGGCGATTCTGGGCGTGCGGACGCGGGGTGTGGCCGATTTGGGTGGCCGTCGCGATCCTGTCCGGGTGCGGCGAGGACTCGACCGTGGGCGGCGGCAACGGCGCAGCCGACTCCGCGACCAGCAAGAACGACGCGCCAGTCGGCGGCGGCGACGGCAGCAGCAGCAGCGGCAACAAGCCTTGCGTGACCAGCGCCGATTGTCTGCCGGTGGTCGAACCGTGCCGCGCGGCCTCATGCCAACCCAACGTCGGCTGCGTGACCGTCATCCTCAGCGACGGCGCCGTATGCGAAGACGGCAACGCCTGCACCGTGTCGGGCCTGTGCAAGCAGGGCGCGTGCGTGGCCGGCGCCCCCGTGGACTGCAACGACAACGACGCCTGCAGCGCCGACAGCTGCGACCCCAAGACCGGCTGCGGCCACACTCCGGCCAGCGACGGCACCGGCTGCAGCGACGGCAACCCCTGCACGGCCGACGATGTGTGCAAGTCGGGCAGCTGCACCGCCGGCGCCAACGTCTGCGGCTGCAAGACCGACGACGACTGCGCCGCCAAAGAAGACGGCAACGCCTGCAACGGCACGCTGTATTGCGACAAAAGTGATCCCAAAGCGCCCAAGTGCAGCGTCAACCCGGCCAGCGTGGTGCACTGCCCCGGCAGCTTCGACACCCCCTGCCTGAAGAACGCCTGCCAGCCCAAGGACGGCAGCTGCGTACCCGTACCCATCGAAGGCGCCAAGCAATTGTGCGCGGGTGCGATTTGTGACTGGCTGGTCAAGAATTCGAGTGACCCAGCCGGGACTTTCTTTGTCTGCGACGACGGCGACCCGTGCACCACCGTGGACCACTGCCAAAGCGGCCAGTGCCTGGCGGGCAGCAACAACCTCTGCGGCTGCAAGTCGGACGGCGAGTGCGCCAGCCAAGACGACGGCAACCTGTGCAACGGCACGCTGTTCTGCAACAAGGCCCTGAGCCCCGCAACCTGCCAATTGAACCCGGCTACCGTGGTCAGCTGCCCCAGCGTCGACGACACCACCTGCGCCAAGAACGAATGCAACCCCAAGCTGGGCGCGTGCGCGATGGTCCCGGCTAGCGACGGCAAGGCCTGCGACGATGGCAATCCGTGCACCACCGGCGACTCGTGCCAAAAGGGCCAATGCGCTGCGACCGCCAACACCTGCATCTGCAAAAGCGACGCCGACTGCGCCGGCAAAGACGACGGCGACCTGTGCAACGGCACGCTGTTCTGCAA
>JBBISH010000203.1:0-5909 GCA_037441385.1 Myxococcales bacterium | reverse complement strand
GTCGGTCACCGTGCAGGGCTTGCCGTCGTCGCACGGGCCGGGTGCGGCCGTGTGCTGGCACTGGCCAGACGATGCCTCGCAGCTGTCCACGGTGCAGGAGTTGTTGTCGTCGCACGAGCTTAGGCTGCCGACGCAGGCGCCTTTGCCGTCGCAGTGGTCGCCGACCGTGCACAACTGGTTGTCGCTGCAGGGGGCGGTGATGGCCATGGCCACCGATCCACAGCCGGTGCCGCTGTCGCAGGCCCATTTCAGGCACGGATTGCTGTCACCGCACGGCAGCACGGTGCCCACGCAGGTGCCTTTGGCGTCGCAGGCGTCGCCGCCCGTGCAGGCGTTGCCGTCGTCGCAAGGCCCGGCCTGGGGGATGGAGCTGCACTTGCCGCCGGACTTACAGACGTCCACGGTGCAGGCGGATTTGTCGTCGCACTGGGCATCGCTAGAGCAGCAACCGTCCTTGGCCGGCCCCTGGCACTTGCCGCCGCTGCAGACATCGGGGCCGGTGCATTCCGCGCCGTCGTCGCATGGGGCGCTGTTGTTGGTGTGCACGCACTGGCCGGACTTAGGTTCGCACTGGTCGTCCGTGCAGGGGTTGTTGTCCTGACAGGACTGCGCACAACCAGATGTATCTGTTTCAGTATCGTTGGCGGCAACTTCCGGCGCTGGCGCGTCCGGCTCAATGGTATCGGGCGCGCCCGTATCCTGCGTACCTGTGTCCAGCGTGCCCGTGTTCTGGGTGTCCGTATCCTGCGTGCCTGTATCCTGCGTGCCGATGTCCTGCACAGCCCCATCGCCGGCCACTGCGTCTTGGGCCGGCACATCCGGGGCGGTGGTGTCGGCCAGAGGGACATCGGCAGGCACGTCGGTCGCAAGGTCGCCCGCTGCCACGTCCACCGCCGCATCGACCGACTGCGCGGCATCGGCAGCTTGGGCGTCAGCCGCCGGATCGCCCGCCGCCACCTCGTGAACGTCGCTGCCGGCAGCCAGGTAGGCCTTTTCCACGCTTTCTGGCAGCAGTTCAGAACGACAGTTCACCTGGATCAAGCCAGTGATTGCCAGTGCAAGGGTGGCGGCGCGAATTCCGGCCAAGTCAAAGGCGTAGTGCATGCACCCCTCAAAAGCATCCCATGATGCCGGAATTGTACGCCCTAGAGCGCCGGCAACACAATGAGCACGGGCCGCGCGCTGTCACTGGACCATCATCGACAAGCGCCGTGACCGCGCAGGCTGCCAGTGGCCGTGCCACTGCTGGTCGAACGGCTTGGCGAGGGCTGCTGACGCGGCCGGTCCAAGTCCTAGCGCGGAACCGGCGGCGGCGGCCCCCCTGCGTCGGGCAGCGGCGGCGGCTCGCCCGTGGCCACGGCAGCCTGGAAGCCCCGGTCGACAAACAGGTTCTTGGCCGCCTCGACCAGAGCATTGCCATAGGCCTCGGCATAGTTGTCGGGCGACATCGACCGGCCCCACCGCTTGGAGCGCCCCGCCACTGTGGCATCCCACAGCACGCGGCCGTCTTGCGCCTGAACTTGCACGTGCAAGACGACGTCCGCGTTGTACGTGTTGTCCTCGCGAACAAAGAACTGGACGACTTCGCCGCGCAAGATGCGTTGGGCGTCCGCGGCGTCGGCGTGCACGCCCTGCGCGGCCAAGACCTGGCGCACCCCCGCTGCGGCGAACGGCCCCACCAAGTCCGACGTGATGATGGGAAAGGGCCGCCCATGCTGGACATTTTCGCCCACGGTCTGCGTGTTGGGCCGCCGATCAAAGAAGGGGTCGACGCGCAGCGCCTGCCACGGACCGCGCGGCACGGGTCGATTGTCCAGGTCGCGCAGGTCGTCGGTGGGCTGCCACTCCAGGCGGATCGCCAGGCTGTCGTCTTGCGCAGCATACGGACGTTCGATGTACTGCGGTGGGATACACGCGGTCGCGGCCAGGGCTAGCGCCCCGCATACGGCAGCGGCAACGGCCCGTCCGCGTGGAACGCGCCGGCGATTGGGCGCTGTGGATTTGGCAGAGTGTGGGCGGGGCGACATCTTGCCTCCTGGCCAGGCAGCGGTGCGACGGCGTGCAACCTGGCTGGGGCATTTTCTGTCTGGGGTTCAGGTGGGTCAAGGGTGTGCGGAGGGCCCTACTCCGCCCGGTTCAACACATAGGTCTGGACAAAGATCTTTTGGGCCGACAGCAACGGCAGGCCGCGGATAGCCAAGAAACGCGCCTCGATACACGCAGCCAGCCCCGGCGAGCCGCCCGCGACCGAGACTTCCGTCACGCTGCCCTCTGTCCCCACGGTAAAGGTCACGCGGATCTTGCCGCCTTCGTTGGGGTTTTCGCGGAGCGCCTGATCGTAGCAGCGCTGAATCGCGGCGTTCTTGCGGGCGATGACGCGGCCGATCTCGGGTTTCTCCTCGATGTCCGGGCCGGTGGGCAGCGGCATGGGCGGCAGCGGCCGTTCGCGATGGCTGGGCGGTGCACTGCGGGTGGCGTCTTGATCGCGCGGGCCAAAATCTTGGGACTCCTTGTGGATTCGCTGGGGAGCGCTGACGGCGACGGGCGAGCGCCCTGGTGCCGGCGCGGCGTTGGGCTCGCCGTCGCTGCCGGCGGTGCCGCCAAATACCGGTTTGGGCATGGCACCTTCGCTGCCGTCCGCGGCGTCGGCGTAGATGCGCGGCCCGGCCAGCCCAGGCGTGCCGGCCAGAGTTCGTTCACGAATCGATTGTTGGGCGTCCAGCGGCCGACGCCCTGGCCTGGCTTCGGCCGGCGCGACGGGCACCTGCGGGCCGGTGGCCAAGCGCTCGTGGCGAGCGCGCGGTGGCGTCAACGGAGCGGTGGTAGGGGGCGGCACCGTCTCGGGTGCGGCGACTGGCTCGGCCTCGTGCTGCGTTTCCGGCTCCCGCATAGGCACTTCCACCACGTAGTCAGTGTGGTCGTCGCTCGCCTCCACCGGGGCCGGCGGGCGCAGCCCTGGGTCCGCGTAGGTGCGGTGGGCCTGCACCGCCAGGCCGCCGATGAGGAGCAGCGACGCCGCAAGCGAGGCCCACCAAGCCGGCTCGCCCAACACGCCAGCGACCAAGCGATCCAGCAAGGTATGGCGCGGCCACTGCGGCACCGTCACGGTCTGCATGACCACCTGCACCAGCAGCGTATGGGCGCCCATGCGGAGCCGAGCGCGCGAGCCGACTTGCATGCGCACTTCGACCAGTTCGCCGCGTTGGCGCGCCGCGCCGGATTCGAGCAGTTCTTGTTGCGGGCGCGGCAGCGACTCGGGGCCGGCCAAGCGCAATTCCGCCGCCAGCGGGGCGGTCAGCAACGTGGACCCGTCGCGCTGCGGGGTCAGGGTCAAGGGCGGCCCGGCGTAGTCCGCCGTGGGCAGCACCACGGTATCGCGACGCGCCGAGCCTACGCGGATTACCTGCTGCAGCGGCCAGGTGCGGTCGTCGATCAACCGATCCTCGAACACCAGCCCCATGTGGACCACCGGCTCACGCCGCGTCAGCATGGGTGCGCCTGGTGCGGTGGGTTGGAACAGAACCAAGACCTCGCCCACCGCGAGCGAACCGCCGTGGTCGCGGAGCACAACGGCCTCGCCGGCGGGCACCAGATGACCCTCGCCACCGCGGCGCATCCGCAAGCGTCCTGCGCCCTCGCCTGGCGCTTGGACCACCAAGTTGCCCCGCCGCGCGTGCAAGACTTCCAGCTTGGCCGGCAGTCCAGGCTGGTCCGCCAGCCGCAGGGTCGCCTCTGGCCCAGAACCCACGCTAAGACCGTGCTCGGCATCCACAACCCGCTCGCACAGCAGCGCACCGCGCACTACCACGCCCACTCGTATCAGCTTGGACTTCGTCGGCATCGCCGTTCTCCCCCGGCCGCGCAGCGCGGCACAGATCTGCGACGCGCCAGCCGGCAGAGAGACCTGCTAAGGGTTGTAAAGGAAAAGGCCCTGGCCGGCAGTTGCCCTGGGGACTTGCCGGCGGTCGCGAGTCTGGACCCTTGGCGCGTCCAAGCGTCGTTACGCCGGATCCTGGACCGTGTGGCCCTTGCGCATGTGCGGCGCCAGCTCGCGCAAACGCGCCTCTGGGTACCGGTAGCGCCGCCAGACCCGAGTGGGCGTCAAGGCCAGCAGGACACGCTCAACGGCCGGACGTCGCGCCCAGCGCAGAAGCGCGCGCGTGACGGGCGGCATGGCCCACAGCGGCCCGACCGTCAGGACCAGCGCCAACACGGCCAGCGAACCGCCTTTCAAGTACGGCCAGGCCCACAGCAGCGGAACGACGCTCAGAGCCGTAGACACCAGCGCCCAAGCCCAGTTGCCTTCGATCGCCCGGCGCGGGCAGTAGGCCATGCACCGCATGCAACTGGTGCAGTCCAGCGACCAACTGGGCCTGGGCGGGTGGCCGGTCATGGTGATGGCCCCTACCGGGCACGCCAAGCCGCACTGGCCGCAGTTGGTGCAGCGGCTTGTGGCCCAGAACCATTGCCCCAAGAGGCGCCCGCCGGCCACAAGGTAGACCAGCGACACGGGCGCCAACAGCACGCCAAAGATCAGTTCGTACAGCAGGTTCAGCGTCAGCCACTGGCGCCGCCCACTGCGAACTCGGCGAGCAAACTGCTCGACTTCCGACCGACTCTTGGCAGCGACACGGGCCACAGCGGGCGGACTCAAGCCGGTGTGCAAAGCCTGCCAATTCGACGGCATGTTGACGGCCAATGCACCACGGACAGCGTAGCCGCGCCACGCCAGCCAGCAGGCCAGCGCAAAGGGGGCCGTGCCGGCCAGCCCCGGCGGCTGCCAACGCCCGACCGGAATGCCGGCGCGCGTGACCAGCACCGCGGCGGGACGGCCGGCGCCCGCAGGCAAGTGACGCACAAAGCGCAGCATCTCGATGGGCGCCGTGAACCCGTGGGTGGGGCACGCCAGCAAGAGCAGCGCGTTTTCGCGGAAAAGGTGGGCGCCCGCCGCTTCGACCATCCGCACGTCACCGCCCGGCTCGGCAAACCAACGCGCGGCGACCAGGGAGTTGCCGGTGCCGCTGAAGACGCGGGCGTCGACCGGGTCCAGGCGCAAGGCGGCGGGGTGGGCGGTGCCAGAGGTCATGGGCGGAATTTACTTCGTTGCCAGGCGGTTGGCCAGAGCCAGCTTGCGGCATATTCCGCCTCTCCATTTGCAGGGTGGTGCGGCTCGCCAAAAGGTGGGATACTCACAGCGATCGCTGTAGGAGTACGCCATGTCGAGTTCGCACCTTGTGCCCGCGCCTAAGCGCCGCCAAATCATGAAGAGAAGTGTAGGTGGGCTGCTCGCCCTGGCCATCTCGGCGTGGCTGGCCGCGTGCGGCGGTGACGACGCCATCGTGGTAGGCGGTGCGGTAGACACCGGGGTCGAGAGCGACGCCGCGGTCGTCGACACCAGTGTGGCCGACACCAACGCGGCCGATGTCGGCGCGAAGGACGTCGCAGGGGTCGACGGCAACCCGACGGACGACGGGGGCTCGGACACGACAATTCTCGACGACGCGGCCGCGGACACACTGCCCGACCAAGCCCAAGACGATCAGACGACCGGCACCGACGCGGGCGAAGACATCGCGCAACCCACGGACACGGCTGGGGATGCCGACACGGCCGGCGGCGACGTGCAGCCCACCTGCCCCGAGGCCAAGCCCTGCGACGACGGCAACCCGTGCACGCAAGGCGATTCGTGCAAGGGCGGCGTGTGCAACGGCGGCGCACCGCTGGCCTGCGACGACGGCAACCCGTGCAGCGACGACACCTGCGATCCCAAGGCCGGCTGCGTCAATTTGGCCAACGCCGCCAGTTGCAGCGACGGCAACGCCTGCACCGGCCCAGACCTGTGCAAACAAGGCAAGTGCTCGGGCGTTCAGCTCAATTGCGACGACAACAACCCGTGCACGGACGACGTG
>JBBISH010000202.1:0-5927 GCA_037441385.1 Myxococcales bacterium | reverse complement strand
TGCGCCTTGATTTGCATCCAGGGGTCCCCGTGGTGGCCGCAGGCCAGAAAAGCAGTCCAGTGGACTGCTTTTCAGCGGGGATCGGCGGCCGGGGCGAATTTCGGTGGTGGATCCTGGGCCATGTCTGGCGGCATCGAAGGCACCGAATTGGCCCCGCGCTTTCCCCTGAACGAGCCGTTGTTGCCGATTCTGCAAGGGTAGGTGCGTGGCAAGGGCAGGTGCGTGGCAAGGGCAGGTCGTGGCAAGGGCAGTGAGCATCCGCCGCGAGTCGCGCGGTCGTGGCCAAGCTCCCCCCAAAGCTAGCCCAACCGACTCAGCTTGCGCAGCCCAACCGCCTGCAACATGGCGCTCAAGGCCAGGAACGTAAAGCCAAAAATCGGTGCCGACAGCGACTCGGCAATGCCGGTCATGACGATCAGCGGCATGTCGGGCGACTTGGCCCAGGTGGGGTTGTCGGGCACGTGGTAGCCCACCGCCGCGAGCCCGGCCACCAACCCCGCCAGCGCCGAGTAGAGCACCGCGCGCTCCAGCGCCTGCAGCGTGCGCCGGTTGGCCTCGGCTGGTCGGACGCTGAACCGTGCGGAGCTGACCAGCGCGATCAGACCAAAGGCCACGACAAAGAACATGGGAGCGCCACCGGCGCGGAACAGATCGAGCATGGGAACCTCGCGAAAGCGTCCGTGAACCGGACCGCATCCCCCTTGACGCGGCACGTCCAGATTTGTGACCAAGATTTTTTTGCCGGCGCTGGTCACAACGCCGCCGCTCGGGCGTATAGGAAGTATGACGCCACGCCACCCGAGCCAGGACGACGCCGCCACCGATGCCCAACTGGTGCAGCGGCTGCGCGCGGGCGATGTGCGGGCCATGGCCACCGTTTGGCAGCGCTACCACCGGCGCGTGTACACCTTTCTGCTGCGCTTGTCGCGGCAACCCGAGCAGTCCCAGGATCTGCTGCAAGAGACCTTTGTTCGTTTGGGTCAACACGGTCGCGAGCTGGCGGCCGACGTGCCGATTTTGCCGTGGCTCTTCGCGGTGGCGCGCAACCTGTACCGCAGTGAGCAGCGGCGCCAAGTGGGTTGGCTGCGCAGGTTGCCGATTTTGCGCGACGTTTTGGATACTCCGCCCGCGACGCCGTACACCTGGTTCGCCGTGGGCGAGGAGCAGCGGCGGCTGGAGGCGGCCCTACTGGACTTGCCCGAACTGTACCGCGAGGCGCTGTTGCTGGTGACCATGGAGCAGTTGGCGCCCGAGAGTGCCGCGCAGGTCTTGGGCATCTCGCATGTGGCCTTGCGCAAGCGTGTCAGTCGCGCCAAAGTGCTGTTGCGGGCGGCGCTTGGCGTCGACAGCCCGGGGGAACCATGAACCGCGAGCATGGGCAACCGCACGGCGGTCACGGCGACCGCCTCGACTCGCTGGACCGCGACCTGGCGGCGTTGCCGCTGGCCGAGCTGGCCCCGGCACGAGCGAGTCAGGCGCTGGCCGCCGCCCAGCAGGCGCTTTTGCAGCGGCCGCCCACGCCGGCTTGGCTGCTGTGGTACGAGCGGCGCGTGGAGCCGGCGTTGCTGGTGGCCGCGTGTGTGTTGTTCTTGGCTTGGTCGACTGCGGCGGCCACTCC
Organism: Myxococcales bacterium; assembly: GCA_037441385.1. Classification (GTDB taxonomy): domain Bacteria; phylum Myxococcota_A; class UBA9042; order UBA9042; family UBA9042; genus SXRM01. The sequence goes on along the minus strand of JBBISH010000202.1, from coordinate 4,309 downwards.
TCCGCCCAGCGGTGGGCACGTCGGTCAAGAAAAACCGAGTGCGCAAGCCAAGTCCGCGCATCCGTGCCGTGGTTGGGCAGACTGTGCGACGCCCAATGCCGCGCGGAGTTGACGGCGCGCTGGGTCGCATCCCGGCGGTATTGAGCGCGGGCGCGAGCCCGAAGTCCCGCTCGGCCTTGCCCCGGCCGCGCGTGCGGCGAGTCAGCCCAGTCGCGCAAGTGCTTGCCATGTCTGCCCGCCTGGCGTACGGTCACGGCAACCGGAGGAAAGCGGTGGGACTTGCGCCGAACATCGAGCTGGGGGACCGCTACCGCCTGCTCCGCCTCATTGGTCGCGGCGGTCAAAGCGAAGTGTGGCTGGCCGAGCGGCTCGCGACGGGGCAACTCGTCGCCATCAAAGCCCTGACCCACGCCAAGGGGGCGGACCCTACGGTCACCGAGCGGTTCGTTCGCGAGGCCCAGACCATCTCGCGGCTGCGCCACCCCAACACCGTCCGCCTTTATGATTTTGGAACAGACCCGTCGGGTTACCTGTTCATTGCCTTGGAGTACATCGAGGGCGAGACCCTGGAAGCCTGGCTGCGGGCGCTGGCTCGCCAAGAGCGCGTGCCCACCCAGGCGCAGGTCATCGAGATTGGCAGCCAGATTCTGCGCGCCGTTGCCGAGGCCCACTCGCTGGGCATCATCCACCGCGACATCAAGCCTGCCAATGTGATGCTGCAGCACGTCGACGGCGAGGCGCCCACCGCGCGGGTGGTCGATTTTGGCATCGCGCGGATCGCCCACTCGACGCTGACGGGGCCGGGACGCGCCATCGGCACGCCGGCCTATATGAGCCCCGAGCAATGCGTTGGCCGGGCCATCGATGGCCGCACCGACCTGTACTCGGTGGGCTTGGTGCTCTACCGCTGCGTGGCCGGCAAGCCGCCTTTTGACGGTTCGCCAGTCGGCACGGTGGCGCTGCACCTCAGCGAACCACCGCCTGCCCTTGGCGAGGCTACGCGGACCATGCTGTCGGCGCAGTTTGTCGAGGTGGTGCATCGCGCGTTGGCCAAGGCTCCAGACGAGCGGTTTGCCTCCGCACTTGAGATGCGCCGGGCCCTTGAGGCCGCGGGCGCGGGGGCTTTGGCGGTCGGCGAGCCCCAATCCGGTCTGTTGCCCGCCCTGACCGATGGCGGGTCGGGTGTGCAGAGCGGTGCGTCGTTCGACCTGTCCACCGAGTTCGACGCGTCGTCGCCGCGCTCGCGGCGGTAGTCAGCAAAACCAAGGAATCATACCAGTTCCGTCCGAATCAGATCGAAAACTCGGACAATTCTTCGGGCCCGAACCGGGGTCCCCGCCTGATTCTCGCCGGTTGCAGACCGGGTCAGAGAAGCCGTACCGGCGTGAATCAGACGGGGTTCGTATCATGCAGCATGGACGGGTCGGACGGAACGCCAATCGGGAATCTCCAAGGTTCTGAGCCAACAAGGAGCCCGCTCAGGAAACTAGTTGATAGTCATGCGGAATCCGTCTGAATCGGCTCGAAGATTCCGGCCTTCCTTTGGGCCCGAGTCGGGGCACTCAGCTGATTCTCGCCAGTTGCAGAGCGGGTCACAGAAACCGTGTTGGTGTGCATCCGGTGGGGTGCATCCGGTGGGGTGCATATCACATGGGTTTGCATTACTACACGTTTGTTTAGCGATAGCGCTCACAGGTCGTCTCTGTGATTCCATGTACCCAGTTGGCACTTGCCGTCGAAGCAGATCGGCGGGCGGACCTGAGTGGAGATCAATTTAGAATTTCCAGGTCCATCCGCGTCACCGAATTCGGCCCGGCGAGTCGCCACAGGTGATCGCTTGCGCCCTCACCAACGGCATGGGACGCGACCGGAAGCGGCCGTTGCTGAACGAATGAGCCGCGATTGGTCGCGTCTCTTGAACACCAACTTCGCATCTCCAAGGTCTTGAGCGACGAAGCCATTCGCCGGCCAAGGCGCGTTGAAGCTCCTTCGGTCGCCAGCGGCGCTCCGCGGCCCAGCGCTGTCGCGATCCGCCCCGACGTTGGCCGGCACGACCGGGCTTCTGGTCGGCGGTCCATGGGCGCGACCAGAGCGTCCAATTGCCCAACGCGCAGAGCGCAATTGGACGCATCGATGGGCGAACCGCGGGAGCGGCCAGCCCGTGGGAAAAGGAACGGCAGGACGCCAGGCACAGCGGTGCGTCGGCGGACTTCGCGGCTCGCAAGCCCCGCGCTGTGGCCGGGAGGACTTGGGAGCGGGCCCACTCGTCTGCCAAATCTCAAATTCGTTCGGGGTTGCAGTCGTTGGCGTACTACGAGCCTGTCGGCAAAATGAGCGACGCTACATGTCCATTTAGTTATACATTATGATCTTATTGGGTGCCGCCAGTCTCCTAGCCTTATTCGTTGGTCCAACTGGCCGAAAATCGCCCGAAGTGAATTCGTGCGATTTCAGCCAGTTGCCGCCGCGCAAGACGCGGCGCTAGGATTGTGCCGGGATTATCCCGACACGCTCCTAGGCGGCGTGAGCCGCACGCGGGGGTCGCAGGGGGCCGGGGTCCAAGAGTGCGCGGCGCGCCCCCTTTTGCCTACTGAAAAGGCCAGTACTACAAACCATTCGAGAAGCCCAACCCTGAACGGACTTCGGGTTTGCAGTATTGGCCGCCGCGTGTGGCTTTTGCAGAGAGGTGGGGATATCCTCTGCTTGGCATTTCGCCAACGCGAACGAGGGGGCCAATGTCTCGCCCAACGACGCACGCATCCAGCGCGGCTTATTCCCGTATATTTTCCCTGGTCTTGGCTCTAGCCGTGGCGGCCGCTTTGGCTGCCTGCGGCGACAACGTGGGGGACACGGCCGGCACCGCCGCGCAAGCCGCTGACTCGTCCGGCGCCGACTTGATGCAGGACTTGAGCGCCGATCAGGCCGGCGACTCCGCGGCCGATCAAACTGGAGACCTTGCTGATGTCTTGAGCGACGACGCCAGCGACGGCAGCGTGGACGCGGGCTGCACCGACGCGAGCCAATGCCCACTGCCCAGCGACGCGTGCCACGTGGCGACCTGCAACGCTGGTGTATGCGGCATCGACCTGGCCGGCGACGGCACGCCCTGCGACGACGGCAGCGCCTGCACGACCAAAGACAGCTGCTTGGCCGGCGCGTGCGTGGGCGCGGTGCCGATGGACTGCGACGACAAGAACCCGTGCACCGACGACCTGTGCAGCAAAGGCGTCTGTGACCACGCGCCCAACACGCAACCGTGCGACGACGGCGACGCATGCACCAGCGGTGATGGCTGCAAGGCCGGCTCCTGCGTCCCCGGCGCAACCCAAGACTGCAACGACGGCAAGCCCTGCACGGCCGACAGCTGTGACAAGCAAAAGGGCTGCCAAAATAGCCCCGACAATACCGCTGCCTGCAGCGACGACAACGCCTGCACGGTGGGCGATGCTTGCCAAGACGGGGTGTGCCTGCCGGGCTCCGTCACCACCTGCGACGACGCAAACCCTTGCACCACAGACGCTTGCGACCCGCAGAAGGGCTGCCAAGCACCCGCCAACAGCCTGGGCTGCAACGACGGCGACGCCTGCACGATCGCCGACCACTGCGTGGGCGGGGTCTGCAGCCACGACGCCACCCTGACGTGCGCCGACGGCAACCCCTGCACCGACGATACCTGTGACCCCAAGCAGGGTTGCCAGTTCCCGTTCAATACCAAGGGCTGCGACGACTACAACTCGTGCACCGAGGGCGACACCTGCAAAGCGGGCATCTGCACGCCACAAAAGGCCAGCCCGTGCGACGACCAAAACCCGTGCACCACAGAGGTTTGCGACACCGCGGGCGGCTGCACCAAGTCGAACAACACCGCACCGTGCAGCGACGGCGATCTGTGTACCCAAGGCGACACCTGCAAAGACGGCAGCTGCGTAGCCGGCGCGCCCATCGTGTGCAACGACAGCAATCCCTGCACCGACGACGCTTGCGACGGCCAAAAAGGCTGCCAATTCACCAACAACGTTGCCCCGTGCTCGGACAACAACGCCTGCACGGGCGGCGACGCCTGCCAGTCCGGCGCCTGCGTCCCCGGTGCGGCGCTCAACTGCGACGACAGCAATGCCTGCACCACCGACGCCTGCGACCCCACCCAGGGTTGTGTGCACGCCGCCAACACGTTGCCCTGCGACGACGGCAGTGCCTGCAGCACCGGCGAGTCCTGCAAGAGCGGCGTGTGCGTGCCGGGCAAAACGATCGTCTGCGACGACGGCAACCCTTGCACCGACGACAGCTGCGACCACGCCGGCGGCTGCCT
>JBBISH010000201.1:0-6156 GCA_037441385.1 Myxococcales bacterium | reverse complement strand
TTTGCCGCGGGGTGCGCTGAAAATAGTTCCCTCCACATGCCAACTGGGCCTGCCGCACCAGAATGACATCAATAATTTCAACGAGTAGAAATTGCCCCCCAACGTGCAGTGGAGCGGGTGGGGCTTGATCACGTCACCCGGCGATCCGCACCACAGCCATCTCCCCCGCGACCCCGGACCGGACCAGGACGCCCGCTCGCTTGCCGCTCAGCAGCCGCGCGGCAAGTTCGAACTGCAGGCTCAGGAGCAGTACAAATGTGGGGTTGTCAGCGGGTAGACCAGTAAAGCCCTCGATATACCAGGACTCGTCCGCGGTCCGCACCGTGGGCGCCGGGGTGCCCCAGGCTTCAGGCCAGAGCCGCTGGAGCAGATCCAGGCCTCGCCGCAGTCCCAGGGCCTTCAGGGGCCAGCGCGCCAACGCCGGGACCTGGCGCTCCACATCCCGCAACCACCGCTCTGCAAAGGCCCTGCCGTCGCCGCTGTGGTCCAGGTCCGCGATGTGCTCGTGCAACCGCAAGTACGCCGCCATCGGCACCCAGCCGTCCGCGCCGTCAAGCGAGATTCCCTCGCACTTCAGTTCTCTTTGGACCAGGAGTTGCAGGTCCGGTGCCGCCACGCTCGTCCAGCCGCGCACCAGTCCGTCGCGCACCCGCCCCTCTACGGCCCGACTCGCCGCCGCATTTGGTCGCCACCGCTGCGCTATTTCGTCAACAGTGTTCCACATCTACGTCAACTGCGGCCGTCTTTCGCCGCGGCCCCTTGGCGCAATGCGCAGCGCCAACAGCGTGACTTGGTCTCCCACAAGCGCTGCCGCTCGTTGTTCACGGGAGGTCCGAGTCCTGCAAACCGACCGCAAATCCGGACCTTCTCGCTACTCCAGCCGTCCGCCGGCCCGCGCCAGGGCGACTTCAGAAATTGCCCCCCAAGTTGGCACACCAAGTTGGCACACGGTTGACCGGCGCGCGCCGCGGCACCGCCCTCAGCCACGCCAGGAGCCTCTTTGCCGGCGACACGCCACGTCCCTGGAGCTCAATCTAGTAGTGCCGCTCCAGCACGTACCAGCCAAAGGCACGCAGCATGACTTTGGGCATCGACGGCTCAACCAGCGGGTCCAGGGCCTGCCAGGCGCTCTCGATCATCTCGCGCGACTGGTCTTCGCAAGCCTGAATCGCGCCGCACTCTTCCAGTTTCGCGATCACGGCCTCGACCAGCCCTTGATCGTCCGTGTGGCTCTGCACGACCCGCCACAGCCAGGCGCGATCCTCGGCACCCAGCCGCGCCAGCCCCTTGGCGACCGGCAGCGTGATCTTGCCGTGGCGGATGTCCTCGCCGCGATCCTTCAGGTTCCCTTTGAATCCGCGCAGGTTCAGCACATCGTCCACGATCTGGAAAGCCAGCCCCACCGACTCGAAAAACCGCCCCACGCCGTCGATCTGCGCCTCGCTCCCGCCGCCCACCAGCGCCCCCATCCGGGCCAGCGAGGCCGCCGGCGCCGCCGTCTTCAGCCGGTGCACCGCAAGTACGCGTTCTTCCAGCCAATCGCCGCCGCCCTCCGCCACCGCCTTGGGCATCATGTGGTCCAGGCCGTCCAGGTCCAGCGCCTGCCCGGCGTGGCCCGCGCGCAGCGACTCGAAGTACAGGTCGTACAGCCGCAGCTTCTTCGCGGCACTCATCTCCTTGCCGACCAGCAGCTTCTGCCCCATGAAGTAGCAGGCCGTCCCGGCGTTGATGGCGATCGCGTCGCCAAAGATCTTGTGCACCGTCGGCCCGCCGCGGCGCACGTCGCTCTTGTCCTGCACATCGTCGACGATCAGCGACCCCACGTGCATCAACTCGGGCATCGCCAGCCACTGCACGTACTGGCGCGAGTCGCCGCCTACCACGTCGCAGCACGCCAACGCCGCGTAACTCCGCCAGCTTTTCCCGCCGCGGTCGACGATCGTCCGCACCGGCTTGACCATCGTCCGGGCCAACTGCTCGATGTCCACGCCGCGCATGTTCTGCTCGCGGTCCTTGCTCGCCACCAGATCGCGCGTCTGCTCGTACGTGGGCTGGTGCGGCAGGATCGCGTCCACCGACTTGCGCACTTGCCGGCCGACCGCGCCAAAGAACCCGTCCAAATTGCTGATGTTTCCCTGGCCGCTGCGCTCGATGTAGCCCAGGCCGCTCACGGTCTTGCCGCCCACCACGCCCTCGACCGTGCAACGCCCTTCCCAGAAGGCGGGCTTGCTGATCACGGTGATGAACTCCTGATCGTCCACCGCCGCGCGCAGCTGCAGATCGATTTGCGCTCCGGGCACCTGCAGGCGCCAGTGCGTGGGATAGTCGTGGAAGGTACGGGTACTGGTCCAGATCGCGTCGCCGTCCAGTTGCACGTCTTGCAGCCGCTGCCCTGCGCCGGATTCGTCTACCAGAATCGCGCCTTCGCCCACCACCGCGCCCGTGTCCTCGTCCACCATCCGGTACGCCGACAGCTCGCGACCGTCGCTCAGCTGCAGGCCCACCCAGTTCCAGCCGATGTCCTGGCCCTTCTTCTTCTCGTCCGTGATGCCCTGATGCAGGCCAAATTCGTGGTCGTACCAGCCACTTCCCTGGCTCACGCCCTCGGCCCCGCCCGGCAGCAGCAGCGTGCCAGTCACCTGGCAGCGCGGCAGGAAGTAGTAGAACATATCCTCGCCAGAAACGCCTTTGACTACGCCGTCTTGGCCGTGCCGCACCGGGCCCTTTTCCGGCCGAATCACCAGCTCGGCGCCCAGCGTCAGGTGCGCGTGCCGCAAGAACAGGTGATACGCCCCCGACTCGTCTTTCCAGAAGCGCTGCCCGTCAAAATCCAAGTCCAGCCGCTGCGTATCCACGTAGACGTCGCCCTGGAACACTTGATCGGGATACGGCACCTGACCGCGCTCGAGCAGCTCGCGAATCGCCCGCCGCATCCGCGGATCCTGAGTCCCCTCGCCGCGATCCAGCTTCTGCAGGCCCAGCCGCGGCGAGTCCTTGTCGATCCGCGACTCGCTCCAATACTCGCCGGCCGAGGCGTCCGTCAGCGCCCACGTCACCGAGTGCGCGTACTGCAGCTTTTTGGTGACCGGGTCCTGTCCTTTGACGATACGGAAGAACGATGCAAAAAGACTCAGCTTTCGCCCGGCCAGCGTTTCAAAGTGTCCGTTGAAGTACCACCACTCGGTCGTCGACGAGGCATGGGGCCCGTCGTGCTTCTGCAGATCGATCGGCCCAGGTCCCGGCCAGTCCGCGGGGTAGGGGCCCTTGAGCGAAGGAGAAGCGGCAGGCGTGCTGGTCATGGCGCGGTCCTCTGGCAGGTGCACAGGGCGGGGGCAATGCTGGGAGCAGAGCCCGCCGCATCCAACCCCGTAGGTCCCGCGCTGTCAAGTCGCGCCGAGCAACTCGATCCGCCGCACCCGATCGATCGCCCCCAACCAAGCCAGCACCGCCGGATCCAAGTGCGGCAACACCAGCCAGCGCCCCTGGTCCAGCGCCCGCGCGCGCGCCTGCCGCAGATCGCGGTCGACCAGTTGGGTACCCCGCCAAATCCGCGCTCTGCGGTCCACGACCTCTGCGGACACCACCGGTTCGGGCGGATCGACCGCCGGCATCGCCACCGACCGCGGCCGCGGCCCGGGCTCCGGCCAGTCCAGCGGCGCCAGACTCTCCCACCCCAGCGGCGAGCATAGTCCAGTCGCTGTCGCCACTTGCACTGTCTCGGCTGCGCCCGCGCACCAGCCTCCGACGCCGCCGGCGCAGCTCCAGTCCAGCTCGCCCACGCCGCGCCGCACCGCCGCGACCGTAGCCTGCAGGCGCCGTTGCAGCCCCTCGCGCAGCGCCGCCAGGCCGCCTTCGCGTAATTCATCGGGAATCTCGCGGAAGTAGGGCAGGTTTTCGGCCGCGCTTCGAAACGGCTGCGCCGCCCAACCCTTGGCGTCGACACGCAGCGCCAGCCCCGGCGGCACCGGCTCGCCCTCTAGGCGCGGATCCGAGGCAAAGATCTGGAGTTCCTCGCTGGCGGCATAGCCCAGCCAGCCGACCCCCACGGGATCGCGCGCCAGCAACGCCACCCCTTGGGCCCGATGTAGCACCGCCGCCGCGCCGTGCCAGCGCAGATCGCTCAGTCCCCGCGGGCCGTGAGCTCCCAGTTCTTCGATCGCCAGCTGCCGATGATCGTCCGCCGCCAACTCGTGGCCCCGCACGCGCCAGCGCTCTGCCACCTGCAGATCGTTTAGGACGATGCCGTCCAAGATACCCGTCGCCCGGCGATCGGCGCTCTCGCGCACCGCTTGATCTTGCGCCTCCGCGGGCAGACCCAGCCACAGCGGTCCCCAAGGCGCCACCGCCCAGCCCGGATGCGCCTGCTGCCAGCGGCCCGCCGCACCCGGCGACAACTCGCGTAAGATCGCAAAGGGTATGGCTCTCTGGTCATGCAGCGTCGTCATGGCAGCCCAGCTTGCCACAGGCCGGGGGCTGCGCGCCACGTCTCCGCGCGATTGCGTTACGTTTTACTTGCGGTTGGGGGGAGTAATTGCCTACAGTATAGCGGCCCCGGCGCGGGGCCCACTCTCTTCGGAGCACCCATGTCCACGCCCGCCTTGATCCCCTGTAAAGCCGCCCATGTACCGTCCAACCTTGGCCAAGTACTGCGCGGCGCTCTGTTCACGGCCGCCCTGCTGCTCGCTGCCTGCGGCTCTGACCCGCAGACCAGCGCCTCGGCCGGCACCGTGCTCGGCGCTTGCGCCACCCAAGACGACTGCTCGGAGAGCGGTGGCTACTGCAACATCTCCAGCAAGCAGTGCGTGGAGCAGTGCAACGACGACAAGAAAATCTCGTGCGGCGCGGGCAAGGTCTGCAGCAACAAGATGTGCGTCGCGGCCTTCAACGGCGACGGCGGGACGACCGACGTGGCGGGCGGCTCCGACGCCAGCAGCGGCAGCGACAGCACCCCGGGCGGCGACACCAGCCCCAACCTGGACAGCACCGTCGTCAAAGACACGGCCACCGCCGACACCAGCGTGCAGCCCAGCAGCGACAACAGCTGCCATGTCTGCAAAACCGCAGGCGATTGCGGCGATGGCTTCGACTGCGTGCCGCTGCTCTCCGGCTCGTTCTGCAGCAAGAAGTGCACCGCCGTTCAGGATTGCGCCGCCGGCTACAGCTGCGAAAAGGCCACCTCGGCCGCGCAAAAGTACTGCGTCCTGCCCACGTACGACTGCAAGGGCTGCGCGGTCGACGGCTGCCCCAGCACGCAACAGTGCAACTACAAGGTGAACCCGCCCGCCTGCCAAGACGCCAAGGGCCAATGCTCCACCTGCGTGCAGGACAAGGAGTGCGGCAACGGTCTGCGCTGCGTCAAGTTCGGCGCCAGCAAGGTCTGCGTGCCCGACTGCTCGGCCGGCCAAGCCTGCCCCGCGGGCTCGATGTGCGTGCCCTTCGTCACCGCCGCCACCAAGGCCTGCGCCTTCAGCGCCGCCACCTGCTGCTACGGCGCCTCGTGCACCTCGGGCTGCGCCAGCTGCCCCGACAAGTGCGTCGCCGGCCAGTGCGTCGGCTGCACCAAGGACGCCGACTGCTCGGGCGGCACTTGCAACGTAAACACCTACACTTGCGTGACCAACGCCACCTGCCCGCCGGCCGACGCGCCCACCAAGAAGATCAAGAAGACCACCACCGGCGAGTGCGTCGAGTGCTTGAACGACACCCACTGCGTCGGCAGCACGGTCGGCCCCAAGTGCAACCTGCAGAGCAACCTGTGCGAAAAGAGCGGCAGCACCGGCACCGGCGAATGCTCGGTGTGCGGCGGCGATTACCCCGGCTGCGTGCAGATCAACGGCACCTGGACCTGCGTCGAGTGCAGCACCGACGACGACTGCGCCAAGAAGGGCAAGGGCACCTGCTCGTCGGCCACCTACAGCTGCTCCGGCACCACCGGCGGTGGCGTGGGCCCCAAGACCGGCACCTGCAAGAGCGACGCCGACTGCCCGGCCGACCCCAACGGCACCTTTGACCTGGCCTGCGACACCAAGAGCGGCCTCTGCTTTGACAAGAGCGGCAAGTGCGACGGCGTCACCGCGTTCTGCAACGCCGCGGCCGGCTCGGACTGCGACATGAGCGGCGGCCTGGGCGGCCTGCCCGGCGGCCTGCCCGGCGGCG
>JBBISH010000200.1:0-6199 GCA_037441385.1 Myxococcales bacterium | reverse complement strand
TTCACCCTTCGGGCGACCGCTGGGGCCCTTCTCCCTGCGGCGACCGCTAGGTCGCCTCAGTCGCTCCGCTCCTTGCGCCTTGATTTGCATCCCAAATCGTCGGTCGGGGCGAATTTCGGTGGTGGATCCTGGACTCCCTGCGACCGTTGACCGTTGACCGTTGACCGATGACCGATGGCGACGTCGCTGGCGCCACGCTGGATCTGCCTCTTGACGCCGTTGCCCGGCCGCGCCACTGTCGACGTGTGCACAGACACGAGCGGTGCGGCCCAATCCGCCCGAATCAGCTGGGGAGCCAATCTGCCATGTCCACCTCGCAAGACCACTACGATCGCCTGCTTGGCCCCATCTACACCTGGATGCTGGGCGACTGGCCGCACGCCCTGGCGCGTGCCCAGGCCGAGCTGGAGACCCTGCAAGTGCCTGTGGGGCCAAACATCTTTGCCGTCGACTTGGGCGCGGGTTCTGGCGCGACGACCGTGGCTCTTGCGGAACAAGGCTGTCAGGTGCTCGCGGTCGACAACTGCGAGGGGCTGCTCGACGAGCTCGACGGGCGGCGCGGCGATCTGCCCATCAAGACGCTCTGCTGTGATCTTCCAGGGTTCGAGGCCGATATGCCGCAGCCGGCCCAACTCGTCCTTTGCTTGGGCGACACGCTGACGCATTTGGAGTCGCCCGAGCGCGTCGTCCAGTTGCTCGAGGTGGTGGCTCGCAACCTGGCTCCCGGCGGGCAGTTTGTCGCCACGCTGCGCGACTACACCCGGCCGCCTCTGCAGGGGACGGCGCGCTTCATCCCGGTTCGCAGCGATCAAGACCGGATCCTGACCTGCTTTTTGGAGTACGGCGACGACGCCGTGACCGTGCACGATCTGCTCCACCACCGCCACGGCGACACTTGGCAGCTCCAAGTCAGCGCCTACCGCAAGCTACGGCTGCGGCCAGCGTGGCTGTGCGAGGTCTTGCAAGACCTTGGCCTGCAAACCGAACTTGGCCTGGCCGACCGCGGCATGGCGCTGGTGCGGGCCCGCGCTGTGGGCCAGCCATGACGCTTCTGGGCACGGGGCTTCAGGGCAATAGGGGCACTGTGCTCCGCCGTGCTTGCCGTCGCTGCCAGCCATGAGAGCCGATGAATCAAGACGCCCCTAAACGTGGGCACCCGGACGCGCAGGCATCAGCCCCGCCTGGGCCAGCTGTTCCTCCACGCGGCACAAAAGCGCCTGCAGCTGTCGCACCCGCTCTGCCGCCAGCACTGCGGCATTGGGCGCATGCAGGTGCTCCAGCTGCTCGCACATCGCGCCAAACCGCATGGCGCCCACCATGTAGGCCGGGGACTTCAGCCGGTGCCCCAGCGCTCGGAGCGTCGTCCAATCGGCCGATTCCACGGCGCTGGCCATCTCAGCTACGGTTGTGCGAGCCGTCTTGACGAACAATCCCGCGTACTTCGCAAGTCGAACCTGATCGCTGCCAACTCGGCTGACTAGCACGGCGAGATCCAGCGGCCGGTCGTCGGCGTTGGGCGTAGAGCCCGGCCTTGCAGCCGCTTGCGAAATCTGCGGCATCGGTCGGCCCAACTGCGTGCAGATGGCGCCGACCAACTGCACCGCGTCGATGGGTTTGACCACGTGGTCGACCATCCCCGCCGCCCGGCACTTGTCGCGCTCTTCGGCCAGGGCGTGGGCCGTCACGCCAATGATCGGCAGGTCGGGAACCGTGGCCAGAATCCGCCGGGTGGCCGCGTAGCCGTCCATCACTGGCATCTGCACGTCCATCAGCACCACGTCAAAATCGCCACCGCCGTTGGCCTCGACCCGTTGTGCCGCTTGCAGCCCGTTCTCGGCAAAGACGACCGCCGCCCCCTCGTGCTCCAAGAGATCCTGCAGGATCAGACGGTTCATTGCCACGTCTTCGGCCGCCAGAATGCGCACGCCTGCCAGCTTGGGCCCCGACGTGGCGTGCGGAGTCGGTTCCGCGGCCGCCGGAGACGCCGCCGGTTGCAGCGCCAGGCTCAGCCGGAACGAACTGCCCACGCCGACCTGGCTGTGGACCTCGATGTCGCCGCCCATCAGCTCCACCAGCTTGCGGCTGATGGCCAGGCCCAACCCCGAGCCGCCAAAGCGCCGCGTCGTCGAGGCGTCGGCTTGCTCAAAGGCATTGAAAAGGCGAGGCAGCAAATCGGCATCGATGCCAATGCCCGTGTCGGTAACCTGGATCACGGTCGCGTCTTCGTGGCGATCGACGGCCAGCCACACCTGCCCCTCGCTGGTGAACTTGATCGCATTGCTCAGCAAGTTCAGCAAAACCTGCTCTAGCCGCAGGGGGTCGCCCAACACCCACTCGGGATGGCCCGGGGCCATGCTGAGCGTCAGCTGCAGGCCCTTGGCGCGCGCCCGGTCCTGCATCAAGTGGAACACCTGGCCAACCACCTCGGTTACCTGGAAAGGCCGCGACTCGATGGTCAGCTTTCCCGACTCGACCTTCGAGAAATCGAGTACGTCGTTGATCACGCCCAGCAAATGCTGCCCAGCTTGCAGGATGTGGCCAAACGTTTGGCGCGAGGCATCCGAGCTGGAGTCGCGCTGGCCAATCCGCGCCATTCCCAGCACTGCGTTCATCGGTGTGCGGATCTCGTGGCTCATGTTGGCCAAGAACTCGCTCTTGATGCGGGCCGCCTGCTCGGCCACCCGCCGTGCGTCTTCCAGGTCCGCGGTCCGCAGGGCCACCTTTTCTTCCAGGTGCGCCTGGTAGTCGTTCAAGGCTTGCTCGGCACGATCGCGCTTGATCAGGCCGGCAAGCACGTTGGCCACGTCGGCCAAGAACTGCTCGTTGCGGCTGTCTCGCGGAAAGCCTGGCGGCAGATACAGAACCAAGACCCCTACCACCGCCCCGTCTGAAATCAAGGGCATGCTGTAGTGGCCGTGGTCCGCCATGCCGTCAAAGCGGATGTCGTGGCCTTGGTCGACATGGGCCGTGTACTGCACCTGCCCAGAGGCCGCCGCGCGCCCACAATTGCACCGGCCAAAGGCGACGCGCGCGCACAGTTCGTGCAGCTGGTGCGACAAGTTGTGGGACGCCGCCAGTTGCAGCGTGCAGCCCTCGTTGGCCACCACAAACACCGCGCCGCGCGGCAAGAGTGCCAGCCACGACAGGCTGAGCAGGCGATTCAGGCACACCTCCAGCGTCTTGCTCAGCGGTCGACCCGCGAGCGACGCCTCTAGCATCGCGCGCAGTGCCGTTTGCCGTTCGCGGTCCTGCTCGATTCCCTGCTGGTACTGCCGCTGCTCCGTCACGTCGCGAATCGTCACGATGCGCTGGCCCTCGAGCTCGGCGCGCAGGACCGTGGTACAGACCTCTACGGCAAAGGTCGTTCCATCGTGGCGCCGGGCCGACCAGTCTTGGACCTGCGAGGCGTCCAGGCCAGGCGTTGGCTCGCGCGCGTCGTTCGCGGCGAGTCGCAGTGACCAACCAGGCAGCAACGTCGTCACGCTGGAGCCGTGCAACTCGGCCGAAGGAATGCCAAACATCGCCTCTGCCTGCTGGTTGACCCGAAGAATCTGGCCCTCTTCGTTCGTGAGCAGCACGGTATCGGGCAGGCTGTCCAAGATGGCATTGACGCGGGCCTCGCTGCTGCGCAAGCCCGCTTCCAGGGTCTTTTGCTGCGTCAAGTCGAGCACCGTGCCAAGCGAGCGCAGCGCCACGCCGGCGGCCGACCGCTCGGTCTCGCAGCGCTCCAGCACGTGCTTGATGCGGCCGTCGGGGCAGACCACGCGGTGGTGCATCTCGTAAGGCACGCCCGCCTCGACGTGAGCAGCATAAGCCCGCGCCACCGCGTCGCGCTCGTCTGGGTGCACGCGCTCCAAGAACGAGGAGAGCGTGGGCGTAAATGCGGTGCGCTCGAGCTCAAAAATGCGAAACGTTTGATCCGACCAGCTCAATTCGTCCGTGCGCAAATCCAGGGTCCAGTGACCCAAGTTGCCAATGCGCTGCGCTTGGGCCAGTTCGCGCTCGGCCACCAAACGCTCGCTGATGTCCGTATGGGTGGCCACCATCCGCGCGGGCTTGCCGTCCGCGTCGCGAATCACCAGCGTCTTGGCCAGAATTGGAACCCAATGACCCAGCTTGTGCCGCATGCGGTACTGGACTTCGAACCCGTCGCGATCGCCTTGCAGGCACTGGCGAAACAGGGCCTGTGCGCGTGCCCCACCTTCTGGGTCTACCAGCTGCGCCCACTCTTGGGCCGTCGAGCTCCACTCGTCGTCCGCGTAGCCCAGCATCGACTTCCAGCGAGGCGAGAAATACCCAGTCATCTTGACCAGATCCCAATCGCACCAGCCGTCGTGGCTCGCCTGCAGCGCCAGATTCAGGCGTTCCTCGCTCAGACGAAGCGCCGCCATGGCCTTCTGCAACTGCTCGTCGCACTTAGGGCTGCGCGGCGTCGCGGTGCTTTGCGGGGCCGCAGAAGCCAAGACGGCGTCCAGCCGGTCCAGATGCGCCAGGGTGACGACGCCGGTCAGGCCGTAACGCGCCCACTGGACGATTTCCTCCTCGGGCACCGTGCGCGCCACACACACCACCGGGGTGGCGGGGGCGATGCGTTGGACGGCCTCTAGAATCGCGGACATGGGCAGCTGCGGCACCTCGACGTCGGCCAGTACGGCCAGACAGGGCGCTCGCTTCAGGCCCTCCTCTAGCGCCGCGGGGGTGTCGATTTGGATACAGGCGCTGTCGCGGCCGCAGCGCTGCAACTGACTGTGAATGCGGGCGAAAATCGCACCGTTGCTCTGCACGACCAGGATGACGCCAGCGGCAGTCATGTGCGCCTCGGAGCGCCGTGTCAGGAGCCAGACTGTGGTCCAGGGGGCCATCGCCGCCCGTCCACGCTGCCCGGAATCCATCTGCTCAAGCAGCGCGGACCGCAGTCCGCGTTCACCGGGGTCTGCTACTCTCTGAACTTGCGTTCCCGATCATTCTGCACCCGGCGGTCGTGCCGGTCAAGCGGAGGCAACCTCTTGAGTAGGGTTACCCCAGTAGCTCAAAATTGATCCGCCAATTCACCGGGCTAGCTTTGCCTGGCGTGGGTCCGAGCGGCTTCCCCAAGACTCGACTGCAACCGCCGAAATTTGGGGGGTTCGGATCAGTCCACTACACCCAGGCGCGCCAGCTCGGCCCGCAGCGTCGCGGCCAACCGCGGGGGAGCAACTACGGTCAAGTTGTGGCCCTGGGGCGCCCCAACAAAGTGAACAGTCAAGCCTACTTCCGCTGCGATCGCCTGCGCTGCGATGCGGTCCCACGGCTTCAGATCGCGTTCGTAGTAGCCGTGAATGCGCCCCGCTGCCACCGCACAAATGTCCAAGGCCGCCGAGCCCATGCGCCGAAAATCGCGGACGCGCGGCACCAAATCGGCAAACACCGCGCCCATCGACCGCCGCCGCTCGCGGTCGTAGCTGAAGCCGGTCGCGATCAACGCCAACTCCAGAGCCACCTCGGGTGGGGGCCCAAGTGGGTGCCAGTGATCGCCCAGGATCACGTGCGCACCAGAACCCTTGGCACCGACATACGTTTCGCCCAGGGCAGGGGCGTGCACCACGCCTGCGACCGGTTCGCCGCTGGCATCGACCACGCCCAAGCTGATGGCCCAATGCCCCAGGCCGCAAAAGTAGTTGACGGTCCCGTCGATCGGGTCCACCACCCAGGTGTAGCCCGTAGTCGAGGGCGACGCCGCACCTTCCTCGCCCAACAGGCCGTCACCGGGGCGGCGCTCTGCGATGGCCTGGGAGATGGCGCGCTCGGTCGCTTGGTCCAATTCGGTGACCAGATCGAGCTCGGACGACTTGGTCGCCGTAGCCAAGGTCCGCGCGGCTAAAGTCCGCGGCTGGGCGCTGGCAGGGATTTCGCTCACTTCGCGCGCGATGGCCAAGGCCGTGTCGCGCAGATTCAACCACTCGTGCATGGTCGCCAACGTCCCGTGGGCCACCGCACGCCAAGGGCCGTGGCGCCGGTACAGTGCGCTGGGCGGGCAAGGGGGTCAAGGCCGGCGGCTTGCCCCGATCCGCCGCTTGGGCGCAACTCGGCGTCGCTGCGTCGTCCCAGCTACGGGTTGCCCCACTGGGGCGACCCGTTCACCCTTCGGGCGACCGCTGGGGCCCTTCTCCCTGCGGCGACCGCTAGGTCGCCTCAGTCGCTCCGCTCCTTGCGCCTTGAT
>JBBISH010000199.1:0-6215 GCA_037441385.1 Myxococcales bacterium | reverse complement strand
ACCGGCGCGTGGTTCTGGGATCCGCAGGTGGCCAGCAGCGCCCAAGCCAATCTGCCGCTATGGACCTCGAATTACTGCACCAATTGCTGCGCGGCGGTGCCCGCGGCGTGGTCGGACTGGGCGATCTGGCAGTTTGACGACAAGGGCAGCGTCCCCGGCATCAGTGGCGACTGCGACATGGACGTGTGGAACGGCAACCTGGCGTCCTTGCAGGATTTCGCCGGCGGGGGCGGCCCTCCGCCCCCCACTTGCACCCCGGTCTACGACACGCTGGCGACCGCCAAAGCCATCACCAGCGCCAGCCCCTATGCCGGCATCGCCTGCGCCAAGGGCGACACCGACTACTTCAGCTTTGCCGGGTGCGGCGCATTTTCGAGCACGACCACGGCGGCGGCCAGCGGTTTTGACTGTTCGTGCGCGATCTTGGACAGCGGCGGCCAAGAACTGGTCCCCGGCGGCAGCGAGGGCTATGTGCGCAACGACGCCTACCCCGGCGGCTGTGCGTGCAGCCTGGCCAAGGCCAAGGGTAGCTACTTCCTCAAAATCTATGCCGAAGCGAGCGGCGCCTACAGCTTGGCCAAGTCCCCGCCCGCCACCTGCCCGACCGGCGGCAGCGGCGGCAGCTGTGCGCCCTGTCCGCAAGGCAACGAGTGCATCGCGGGCGCCCTCTGCGAGCAGTGGCAAGGCACCAACGTCACCTTCTGTGCCATCGCCTGCGACACGGGGAGCTGCCCCGCGGGCACCACCTGCACCGCACAAGATGGCGGAAACTGGTGCATTCCCAGCCAGAGCACGCTGTGCAAGGGCAGCGCAGTCTATGGCGTGGACGGCTGCGGCAACGTGCTGGACCAGCAGCAGGTCTGCGACAGCGCCAGCGTGTGCAAAGCGGGGGCCTGCGTGGCCGCGGCGGTGTGCGGCGACGGCACCTGCCAGGCCGGCGAGACCAGCGCCAATTGCAGCCAGGACTGCAAACCCCCCGGCCCCGTGTGCGGCGATGGCAAGTGCCAAAGCCCTGAAACAGCCACCACTTGCGCCAAAGACTGCGTCGCCAAGCCCTACTGTGGCGATGGCAAATGCGCCGGCGGCGAGACCAGCCTGAACTGCCCATTCGACTGTGGCGCGCCGCCCAAGACGTGCGGCGACGGCGCCTGCAACGCCAGCGAGACCTGCGCCAGCTGCCCCGCCGACTGCGGCTGCGGCATGGAATGGGTTTGCGAAGCGGGCTCTTGCATCCCCGCGCCCACTTGTGGCGACGCCAACTGCGACGCGAACGAAAGCCCCGCCACCTGCTGCCTGGACTGCGGCTGCCCGGCCGGGAGCGAATGCACTGGCGGCAGCGGCTGCCAAACCGTGCAGATCTGCGGCGATGGCGTGTGCAACGGCAGCGAAACGGCCGACAACTGCTGCCTGGACTGCCCGTGCGGCGGGGGCGCGTCGTGCACGAGCGATGGCTGCGCGGTGGTCTGCGGCGACGGACTCTGCGGCGCGGGCGAGAATTGCGACACCTGCAGCTTTGACTGCCCCTGCGACGCCGACGCCAGCAGCGCCGACTCGGGCGCGGACGCCGCTACCGCCGACGCCACGGCCGGCGACAGCAGCGCGCCCGACACCGCACCAGGGGCCGATGTCGATGCGCCGGGCGGGTTGGCAGACGGCGCGGTGCTGCCGTTCGCCCAGGATGCCACCACCACCGGTGCCTACGGCGGCGGTGGCTCTGCGCCTGCCGGGTGTGGTGCAACACCCGGTGCGGGTTCCTTGGGCGGCTGGTGGGCGCTGGCCGCCATCGCGATCGCCGCACGGCGCCGGTGGTGGCGGGCGTGACCGTGAGGTTGGGTCGCCCAGAAGAAAATGTCGGGTTCAGAAAATGCCCCCCATTTTCTCCCCGAGTTTCCGATCTGATCTGGACGGCACTGGTATGACACGCCAGTTGCTCGGCACCACAGTCGCCGTACGGGCCACCGCCGCTGGACAGACATTGTTGCCAGGCGACCGCTCGCTGCCGGGCCAATGTGCCCAACCCCTGCCAGCGCTTGGACAAACAGGTCGCGGCCCCAGCCTCGGTCAAGCTGCAGCCGTCTTGCAGGCACGCCGCCCAGGTCGCGCAGCCCAAGTGGCCGGTCGGCTCCATCGGCGTAGCGATGCAGGTCATATCAGTTCCATCCGAATCGGATCGAAAACCCGGGCAATTCTTCGGGCCCGAACCGGGGTCCCCGCCTGATTCTCGCCGGTTGCAGACCGGGTCAGAGAAGCCGTACAGGCGTGAATCAGACGGGGTTCGTATCAGAAGAAGCGTATAGGCGTGAATCAGGTGGGGTGTGTATCAGCAACTCCTTGGTGCAGCGCTCCTTGACGCAGCGGTCCAGGCAGGCGGTCGTGCCAGAGGCCTGGCAGGTCCCAAGCTCACAGTCGTGGTGCGCGCACTGGAACAAGGCCAACGCTTGCTTGCTGGCCGGATCCAGTGGGTCGGGCAGGCAATCGGCGTAGCTCCCTTCGCCGCCGGCCGCCAGGATGCTCGGCAAGCAGTCGGCGCGAGCCGTGCAAGTAGCCGGTGTGGCGACGACTTCGCCCGCGTCGCTCGCCGCATCCACACGGGGCCGTGGGGCGTCGCCGCAGCCGAGCATCACCGCGACCAGCCCACCCCACGGCGCACAGGTCGCGAGCGCGCGGGGGGCGCAACCGCCTTTGCCCCACCACCTTGACCCCCGCAGCGCCCACAGGGCACTCGCCAAACCGGGCCTCTGGGCCACCGCCAACCAGCCTACGCTCCCCGCCGATCCGCGTCAACGCCCGCAAAGGCTGAATTTACAGCCAAAACGCCAGCGGGATCTTTAGTGGTCAACCGAACTGTGGCCACGGTTTGACGTGCCCGTCGACCTACGCGCACGCCACCGCCCGCGCGGTGCTGCGGAAAGCGCACTGGAGTGCCTTTTCGATCTTGAGATCAGCCCGTGTTCTGAATTGTTCAGTGGGCTGGGCGCGAACCCGTCCTTTTGGTTGGCTCCAACGCAGCGCAAGCGCGGTATTCGTTTGCTGTTTTGGAGCGGCCGCCTTCTCGACGAGCCGCAGCGGATGGCCGCGGGCGACACCTGCCCTTCCACAGTGGTGCGCGGGATTGCCAAGGCGACGCCGATTGCAGGGACCAACTGGGCGCGCCAAGGGCCAGCAGATGGCCGCAGCCGGGCAGAAAGCCGGTGCCGGGCGACCCCCACCTTGACGCGATGCGTGTTTCCGTGCAGCGTGCGGTGCATGACTCGAACGTCATCCCGGCGAAGCGCCTGGGTGCGTCGCGCACAAACGCCGCCGGTGCGGCACCGCTGGAGCCACCATGCACCTATGGAAAAGGACCGCTTTGACCACACTGCTGCTCGCCACAGCCGCTTGCGGCGGCATGCATCGGCGCGACCCAGGGCCACTCACGGGCGATCCAACCCGCGACTACCTGGTTGCGTATTACCCGCTGCACGGCGACGGCCAAGACAAGAGTGGGCATGGCTTCCACGCCGCGATGCCTGGCGGCGACCTCAACCCCAAGGTGACCGAGGGGCCCTTTGGCAATGCAGGCGGGGCCTTGCAGTTTGATGGCTTGCCCAACTCGGCCGCCGGCGACTTCTTGGAGGTGAGCGATCGCGGGGCCCTCCAGGCCCTCAAGCCGCGCGAGGCGGTCACCGTCGCCTTTTGGGCCTTTGCGCCGGACTGGAAGGCGGTAACGAGTGCCGGCAACGGCAAGACGCAAGACCGCAGCTTGGTCTCGACGACCGAGGTGGGCGGCTGGTCGATCTACGCCAAGACCAACGGCAAGCTGGTGTTTTCGTCGTACGTCGACGGCGCGTACCGCGAGTCGGGCGTGTACTTGGGCGCGCTCGCCCCAGGCTGGCACCACTTGGCAGGCACCTACGACGCGGCCACCGGTGACTCGCGCTTCTACCTAGACGGCGCACCGGCCGCCCTTGCCCAAGGCAGCAGCGCCCCCATCGACTACGACGCCTACCCCAACGCCTCGCTCATCATCGGCGCCGATGCCGAAGAAGGGGGCGGCCCCGAGTCGCGCCAAGACGGCAACACGCACTTCTTGGGCAAGCTGGCCGAGGTTCGCATCTACGACACGCCGCTGACCCCGGCCGGCATCGCCGCGGTGTTTGCGCTCAAGTAGGCGGTCAAAACCGACCGCGCTCCCGACCGTGACCGCTTTGGGCGCCGCTCAAGTGCAGGTCGCTGCCCGGCCGATCGGCCAGTACCACAAACCCGAAGTACGTTCAGGGTTAGGCCTCTCGAATGGTTTGTAGTACTAGCGTTTTGAGTAAGCAAAGGGGGGGCTGCGACCCCCGCGTGCGGCTAGCGCCGCCTGGTACACCGGCATCGGCAACCCAAGAAAGCACTTGAGATTTGATGTACTAGGCCGCACAAGGAGTTTTGCCATGCCCGTCCGCCCCACCTTGCGCGTGGCGTTGTCCACCGTGGCCATGCAGTCCTGGTAGCGGCGGCCGCCAGCGGTTGCGCCAGCAGCGGCACGGGCGCCTCTTGCTCGGAAGACTGCACCGACAAGGCGGCCGGCGCGACCTGTGGTGACGGCAAGGGCAAGTGCGGCAACGACTCTGCCAACTGGTGCTGGCTGCCGTGCGACGGGTTGTTCACGGTCAAGTTGCCCAACGCCTCGCGGCAGCCCATCGCCCACACCCACCACCGCGACGTAGTGGGGCTCGAGCTGACCGCTTTGATCAGGGTGTTGCCGTTCGGGGTGAAGTTTGACCCCGAGATCAGCCCGTATTCCGCGCTGTTCATCACGCCTGCGCGCCGGCCGCAGAGGGCCGCGGTTGGGCCAGTTCCGCAACCGCGCAAACCAGAGTACGCTCTCGGTCATGACGACTCCGACCCCCCGCCGCTTGGTCTGGCTGGCCGCCCTGCTGCTGGTCGCCGGCCTTGCGCTCACCAGCGCAGCCGCCCTGGCCCGCTCGGGTGGCAGCTTTGGCGGCGGCTTCGGCCACAGTTCAAGTCACAGCTCATCCAGTTCCAGTTTCTCGTTCGGCTCAGGCCACTCGCACAGCTCCACCACGATGGGCGATGTTGGCAGTTGGCTGATGCTTGGCCTCTTCCTTGCCTATGCCGTGGCCTGGCTCTGGGGAAAGTTCCTCGACGACGTCAGGGTCACCCTCGACCGCGCGGGGACTTACGCTCGACCCAGTGAGCCGGTGTTGGAATGCGACGCAACGCTACTGCAGTTCGGCGTGCGAGCACGGGCCAGAGCCATGCAGGACCGGTGGGAAAACCTGGCTTTGTGCATCGATGCGCGCGACGTGGCGGCGCGGGCCCAGACCCTGCGCGCCTTGGCCAAAGAGTTGCTGGTCAACCAGGAAGACATTGAATTTATTGCGATCCAGAGTCTGCTGAACCTAGCGGGGGCGCAGGCCCAAGATCAGTTCGAACTGTGGGGGCAGGCCGAGCGCGCCAAGCGCGACCGCGACGGAGTCCGCCGCCAGGAAGGCCAGTCGCAAGGTGGTGAGTTCTTTGTGGTGTCGCTGATCCTGGTCGCCCGGCCGTGGCGACCGCCCCCGTACCTCCGCGACGGCGTCGGTCTGCAGAAGCTGTTGGAGCAGCTGGCGATCTTCGCGACGGACGACTATGTCGCCTTGGAGGTGGTGTGGTCGCCGGACCAGCAACGTGACACGCTGAGCCGCGACGACCTGGGCACTCGCTATCCCTGCCTACATTCCATCTAGCCGCTGGACCCGAGCCAAAAAGGGTTTGGGGGCAATTTCCCTGCCCTACCGGATGGCTACTAACGCCGCAAGTGTGTTGGAAACCTGTGCGATCCTTGGCACTTGGCCCTCACCCCGCCGCCTGCAGCGGCAGCCCCGCTCTCCCGGCGCCGCTGGCGCCACTCGCTCGCTTCGCTCACCGCGGGGCCCCCTCCTCTCCCAACGCTTTGGGCGAGGGGCAATGCAATTTCCATCTACATCTCGCCAACTTCAGTGGGAGAGGAGTCGGCCGTAGGCCGGGGGTGGTGCGTCCGGCATGAACGCCGACTAGGAGGTGAAAGACCTCTGGGGACCCTGATGCTGGGAACCCCTAGTGAAGCGCAAGGGCGTCGCCGCGAGGCGAGGTCTGGAGGAAGCGTGGAGCAAAACCGCGGGTTGACGAACAGAAATCGCATCGGAGGCTGGTCAGGGTGGACGAGCAGGCCATCCACTGCAAAGTCCAATAGCATCAAGACCCTGGCA
>JBBISH010000198.1:0-6228 GCA_037441385.1 Myxococcales bacterium | reverse complement strand
GTCACCACCAGCCGGCATCTGCCCGATGCGGAAGATCACAAATTCCGCAGGCTTCACGGGGCACATGCCGATCTCGCAGATCATCTGGCCGGCGTCGATCCGTGCCGGGCCTTTTTGGCCCACGGCGGATTGGTCTCGTCGTCGCACTTGACGAAGAATGTGTCTTCTTTCCACCCCTCAGGTTCCCGTAGTCCGAAGGCGCAGGGCCAAAGGCCCGCGTGCCGCACAACCTCCCCCTTGCCCGACCCCGCGACACCCTACAAGTCCCCAAAAACGCAAGCGCCCCTCTCCCCGGTGCGTCGGGGAGAGGGGCAGCCGCGTAGCGGCGGGGTGAGGGGTCGGCGTGGCGGGCAGATGCCGGCCCTCCACGCTCTACCTCTCACTCCCGGAGCAGACTACTCGCTGACGTCACCACCAGCCGGCATCTGCCCGATGCGGAAGATCACAAATTCCGCAGGCTTCACGGGGCACATGCCGATCTCGCAGATCATCTGGCCGGCGTCGATGACTTCCGGGGGATTGGTCTCGTCGTCGCACTTGACGAAGAAGGCCTCTTCCGGGGTCTTGCCGAACAGGGCGCCCTGGCGCCACAGACGCAGCAGGAACGCGCCCAGGTCGCGGGTGACACGCTTCCACAGACGGTGATCGTTCGGCTCGAACACGACCCACTGGGTGCCGAGCTCGATCGACTGCTCGACCATGTTGAACAGACGGCGAACGTTGACGTAGCGCCACGAAGCGTCCGAGCTGATGGTGCGGGCGCCCCACACGCGGATGCCGCGGTTGGGGAACGTGCGGATGCAGTTGATGCCCTTGGGGTTCAGCAGGTCCTGCTCGCCGCGGGTGATGTTGTACTTCAGGCCGATGGCGCCACGCACGATCTCGTTGGCGGGGGCCTTGTGCACGCCGCGCTCGCTGTCGCTACGGGCGTAGATGCCGCACATGTAGCCGCTCGGCGGCTGGAAGATGTTGCCCTTGAAGGGGTCGTAGACTTCGACCCAGGGGAAGTAGTAGGCGCCGTACTTGCTGTCGCGCGGCTTGGGCAGCTTGTCGACGCCGCCCTTCTCGATGACTTCCGGGCTGTCCAGAACCGCGAAGCGGTAGCGCATGTTCTCGCAGTGCGACAGAACGGCGTCCTGGATGACCGGGTCGGTGTTGCCGGGCGCGGCGACGATGTTGATGTCGTCGACGTCTTCCAGGGCCTTGAGGCCGGTACGGGTGCCGGGGCCGTTGTCGCTGCCGATGTACAGCGCGGCCTTGGAGGCCAGCTTCGGCTTGCCGTCCTTGGGCTCTTGCTTGCTGATCTCGTCCCAATTGCCGACGTTGAGGATGTAGCAGCGGGCGCCACCGTTGTTGAAGAAGCCGTAGACGGCGTGAGCCAGGTACTCGGAGTTCTGGAAGTCGCCGAAGTGCTTGGTGAACTGCGACCAGTTGGTGCAGAACACGGGCTCGTTGACTGGACCGACGTTGCACTCGCCCAAGAAGGCGACCGTGCTGGTACCGACCATTTCGAGCGGCTTGGTCCCGCGATCCACTTCCTCGACGTAGACACCAGGCGACAGGTACGTAGTAGCCATTGGAACACACCCCCTGGGTTAGAACGCCTGCGCGTTCCCCCGGTTGCGCCACCCGCTTTGCCGATGCGACCGCTGCTTTGCGCGGCCCGTTCGTGCGACAGTGGCAAGCTCGCCGCCCCCTGGGCCCTATGCCCAAAGCAGCGACGGAGCATCTGTGCGGGACCGAAGTCCCTGACGGTTCAACAGAACCGCGTCTTGGCGGGGATCGCGCGGATCCCCACGACCTTTGGGCAGCGGCTAGCGCTGCACCGCGAACTCGCGACCGATGACGCGCTTGACCTCGTTCGAGCGGCGATCCGACTCGACGCGGAAGCGGATGTAGTAGAACAGGGCCGGCCGCAGCTCCTCGTTCATCGACCGCCAGAACGACATGGTGTCGTTGTGGTCGGAAGTCAAGTTGGGATAGATGTTCAGCTTGTCGTCCGGGTAGAACGAGTCGCCGCGCAGCGCTTCGCCCGTGATGATGGTGTTCTCTAGGAACGTCTTGACCACCAGCCCCAGCAGCAAGTTCTCTTCGCCGGGCGAGTTGCCCCACACCGAGATGCAGAAGTGCGCGTTCATGTACACGGGCGCATCGCGAAAGAATTCGACGACGTTGCCCTGCTTGTCGTGCGTGGACACCAGCGACTCGGTACGCTCGCGGTAATTGCCGTGGAAGCCAAGGTGGAACATGAAAGCGTTCACCATCGGCAGGTTCTTGATGTTGTCCTTCTTGGGGCGGTCGGTCGAAACGCTCACGGTCGTGAAGCCGTTCGTCTTGAAGGTCTCCTTCAGGAGGTCCTTCAGGGTCTCGCCGACATCGCGGATGACCTCGAACTGGCTCATCGGACTCCACAAAACAAGGGGGACAGGGAAACGGCGCGAAACAGGCAGGGGTCGCGAATTCCCGGTCGGTAGCTCGGCCCGTCCGTGCGGGCTGGGCGCTTGGCGCAGGACCACGCTATGCCCGATCCGCGGCAGCCTGTCAACGACCGACTGCGGCGATTTTGGGCCGGCGCGGCGACGCTAGTAGGTGAGCACCGACCGCACCGGGATGTCGCCCAGACGCGCACGGCCGGCCAGGAACCCGAGTTCGATGAGGAACGCCGCACCGACCACCTGGCCGCCCACTTTTTGGATGAGCGCGACCGTGGCGCCAGCAGTACCGCCCGTCGCCAGCACATCGTCGATGACCAGCACGCGCTGGCCCGGCTGAACCGCGTCCGAGTGCATCTCGATGGTATCGCTGCCATATTCGAGCGCGTAGTCCAGGCGGACCTTGTCGGCCGGCAGCTTGCCCGGCTTGCGCACCAGTGACACGCCTCGCCCGGTCGCGTAGGCCAGCGCAGCCGCAAACAAGAAGCCGCGCGACTCGACGCCGACGACCAAGTCTGCGTTGAGATCGTTGGTGATTTCGGCCAACTGGTCGATGGCCGCGCGCAGAGCCGGGCCGTCTTGCAGCAGCGGCGTGATGTCCTTGAACAGGATGCCCGGCTTGGGGAAATCCGGGACGTTGCGGATCAGGTGCTCGTAGGGTTGAAGGCTGGAGCTGGTCATGGATACCTCGCGGCCGCGGCGCAACCGCCCTTAAGTGGTGGGAATTTCGATCTGGTGCCGGTCCAGATGCGCGGAAATGGTGGCCAGGGCCGCCGGTCGGGTCAGATCGTCGCCCAAGGCCGTGATGCTGACGTAGCCATCGCGGATGGCGTTGCAGTCGCTGCCCTCGATGTCGGGCATGCGCACATTGGCGCCGCCGATCCAGTAATAGTGTCGACCGCGCGGGTCGTTGCGGCTGATGACCTCGTTGGAATAGAAGCGCTGGCCCATGCGGGTGCCGACGACGCCGCGCCACGGCCCCTTGCTCCACGGCGGCAAATTCACGTTGATGGCGCCGCCGACGGTCTTGGCCACGTCGAGCAGCTTGGGCAACAGGGTCGTAAGCTGGCTTTCGAACTGGGCAATTTCGGCCTCATCGCTGGAACAGTGCGAGATCGCCAGGCTGGGCACGCCCCAATGCGCCCCTTCGAGCGCCCCGGCCACCGTGCCCGAGTACAGCACGTCGTGGCCCAGATTGGGGCCCGGGTTGATGCCCGACAGCACAAAATCGGGTTTGAGATCCAGCTGGTGCAGTGCCAGGTAGACGCAGTCGGTCGGCGTGCCGTCGCACATGGTCCAGCCCGGGCGAATGTCGCGGAGCCGCAAGGGCTTGTAGAGCGTAATCGCGTGCGAGACGCCGCTGCGTTCGGTGTCGGGCGCCACCACCCGGACTTCGCCAAAGTGGCTGGCGACACGGGCCAACACTTCGATGCCGGGCGCGTGGATGCCGTCGTCGTTGGTGATCAGAAAGCGCATGACACTCCAAGATACGGTCTGCGGGCCGGGGACAAGCTGCAGGCGGCGGGTGTAGCCAAACGCGAAGCGGATGTCAAAGCGGCGCCGGACTGTGGCGGACCGCACGACAGACCGATCGAATTTTTTGCGCTTTGGCGCAGGCGCACTACCGTCGAGTCGGGGCAAGTTCGCATCGCCGGAATGAGCCGGCCCAGCCCAACGATGGCCATGAAGAACACCAACCTTCAGCCTGACTTGTTGTTCTGCCGGCAGTGTCGGCGGCATTTCCGCGGCAAGCGCCGCGAGTGCCCCACCGACGGACAGCCGCTCGAACTGGTGACTCCGTTTGCCGGCGAGGCGGGCGACGTGCTGGACGGCCGCTACGAACTGCTGCAAACCATTGGCGTAGGCGGTATGGGCACCGTGTACCGCGCTCACGACCAGCTGACGCAGCGCGACGTGGCTCTGAAGCTCCTGCGCGCCGAGTACGCGAGCAACGCCTCTTCTGCGCAGCGCTTTTTGTCCGAGGCCAAGCTGCTGCGCTTGATCCGCCACCCGTCGGTGGTAGGCCTGCACCGCTTCAGCCGGACCGAGAACGGGACGCTCCTCATCGACATGGAGCTGTTGGACGGCGAGTCGGTGCGCGATCGCGTACTGCGTCAGGGCCACGGCTTCGACTTCGCCTCGGCCATGTCCGTGCTGGATCAACTCCTTGCGGCCCTGGGTGCGTGCCACGAGGCCGGCGTGATCCACTGCGACATCAAGCCCGAGAACTTGATGCTGCCCAAGAGCGGCGGCGTCGCGCCCATGAAATTGGTCGATTTTGGCGTGGCTCAATCGCCAGGGCCGGTCCACCAAAGCGACGACGTGGGCGTCATCGGCACGCCGGCCTACATGAGCCCCGAGCAGGTGCGGGCCGCCAATGTCGACGGACGAACTGACCTGTATCTGGTGGGTTGCGTGGCCTACGAACTGCTGACCGGCGAGCCGCCCTTTACCCAGCAGAGCCCCATCGAGCTGTGCCACGCGCAAATGCTGCAGAAGCCGCCAGCGCTGGATAGCCGGCAGTTGGTCGAGCCGATTCCGCCCGGCTTTGAAGCCTGGTTGATGCCGCTACTGGAAAAGGACCCTTCAATGCGCCCGGTTGGCGCCCGCCAAGCGCGCGAGCAACTGCGGGTCATCCGCCATGCGCACCGCAATGCGCTGGCCGCGCAAGCCCATCGGCCAGTTCGGCCGCCCAGTGCCGCCCTGCTGCGTCGCCCGATCCACGCCGGGCTGGTGCGGGCCCCGGCCGCGCCCAGCAACGCCCTGCCCGCGCGCCACGAAACGAATGTCGAGGCCGTGCGCGCGCTTATCGAGATTCGCCAGGTGCAGTCGCATACCGGCGTGGCCTACGGGCCGGAGGCGATCGAGCAAATCGCGCGGCACGTGCTCGCTGGCTCGATCGAGGAGTTGCGCGAGGTCGGCGCCTCGGTGCAAGGTCCGGCTGGGCCGCACCTGGAAGTCTTCTTGCCGTGCGGCGGCGACGAACGCGGCGTGGTGTCGCACCTGCTGGACGTACTCGCGTCGATGCAGGGCCACCTGTCGCGGATTCCCGAGCCCCGCCTTGAAATGCGCGCGGCCGTGGTCGCCGACATCCCCGCGATCGGCATGCCCTACGGGAGCGGCCTGGATCCGCTGGACCTCATGCATGTCAGCCCGCTGACTCAGGTTCGCGTAGACGAGCACGTGGCCAAGTGGGCCGGTCGTCGCGCTTTGGTGCGCCTGGCGAGCCTGCCTACGGCCCACAGCGACAAGCCGACTGTCATCTACGCGACCAGTCTGCAGGCGGTTTAGGCGCGGCCCGGCGGCAAGGTGAGCCGGAACCTGACACGCGGGACGCGCGTCCCCGCTCGAAACCGGAAGCCGAACCCGCGACCGGCAAGCCGCCCGGCGCCGAATACTTGGAGGCGCAAGCGCGACAGCGCTTAGGGCGGCGCGGCAGCATCGCGGCGAGCACGAAGTGCGAGCTCGCGTCCACCTGCACCGCCGCGGGTTCAAGTCCGTCGCCGCGATCCAAAAACGAAAAGGCCGCAACGATCTCTCGTTGCGGCCTTGCGTATTTGGCGGAGCGGACGGGACTGCACCCTGGGTGGGGCGCAAGCGCGCGGCCTACTCGGCCGGCGCGCCGCGCCGCTGTCCGGGCCCCCGCTCGAAACCGGAAGCCGAAACCGGGACCGGCAAGCCGCCCGGCGCCGAATACTTGGAGGCGCAAGCGCGACAGCGCTTAGGGCGGCGCGGCAGCATCGCGGCGAGCACGAAGTGCGAGCCCGCGTCCACCTGCACCGCCGCGGGTTCAACT
>JBBISH010000197.1:0-6560 GCA_037441385.1 Myxococcales bacterium | reverse complement strand
GGTCGGTTGATTGCCGCAAACGTTGTTGGCGCAGGTGTCTAGCGTGCACGGGTTCTTGTCGTTGCAGTCCTTGCCGCCGCTGCCGACGCAAAGTCCGCCGTTGCACTTGTCGGTGGTGGTGCAGGCGTTGCCGTCGTTGCAGACGGTGTCGTTGGCCAGGGCGGTGTGGGCGCAGCCCGTGGCCGGCACGCAGCTGTCCGTGGTGCAGTCGTTGCTGTCGTCGCAGTTGGGGGCGGCGCCGCCTGCGCAGGCCCCGCTCTTGCAGGTGTCGCTGGTGGTGCACTTGTTGTTGTCGTCGCAGGGCGAAGTGGTGGCGGTGTTGGCACAACCGCTGTTGGCGTTGCACGAGTCCGTGGTGCACACGTTGCCGTCGTCGCACTTGGCCGGAGCGCCCGGCTTGCAGCTGCCGTTGGCGCACACATCACCGTTTGTGCACTTATTGTTGTCGTCGCACACCGCTGTGGTGGGCACCGCGGTGCAACCTGCAGTCGGATCGCACGCGTCGTTGGTGCAAGGGTTGCCGTCATCGCAGGTCTTCTTGCTGCCGGGAGTGCACTTGCCGTTGGCGCAGCTATCACCCACGGTGCAGGCGTCGCCGTCGTCGCAGGAGTCGCCGACGTTGCTGTGCTTGCAGCCGCTGCCGGCATAGCAGGCGTCCTTGGTGCAGTCGTTGTTGTCGTCGCACAAGTTGGGCACCCCGGCCTTGCAGGTGCCGCCGCCGCAAGTATCGCCCAACGTGCAGGGATCGTTGTCGCTGCACGAGGTGGCATTGTTGGCCAGCGCGCAACCGACTGCCGACTTGCACAAGTCGTCGGTGCACACGTTGCCGTCGCTGCAGTCCTTGGGTGTGCCGGGCTTGCAGCCGCCGCCAGCGCACACGTCGCCGACAGTGCACAAGTCGCCGTCTTGACAGGGTAAAGTGTTGTCAGTATGGATGCATGACTCGCCATCGCAATCGTCGGTCGTGCACAGGTTGCCGTCGTCGCACAGTTTGGCGCAGTCGGGCGCAGCGGTGTCGCTGGTGGCCCCGTCTGCGGCGTCAGCGGCTCCGTCGGCACCTAGCCCATCTGGCCCTGGACCGCCGTCCCCGCCGCTGCCGTCCTCCCCGGCGATGTCTTCGGCATCCTTGGCGTTGCCGTCCGCTTGGGGCTCCGCGTCGGTGGAGCCAGCGTCGGTGGGGCCAGCGTCGGTTGCACCGCTGTCTTCACCCACGTCGGGGGGCGTGTCTTGCTCCACGTCGGCGCTGTCTTCGGTCGCCACTTGCGTGTCCACCTCGGGCCCCAGGGCGTCGCCCGATTCACCGTCGGCCGGCAAGGACCCGTCTTTCCCCGCGTCGCCGGTGGCGCTGGCAAACTTCTCGGGGGGAAGCACCTCGTGGGTGCATGCGGCTGCGGCCATCAGCAGCGCCAGCAGCGTGCACCCAAGCGTCCAATTCTTCATCTGGGGACCATCCGTTTCTGGGCGGCCGGCGATCACCCAGACCGAGTGCACGATGTGCGCTTTGCCCGGGAGCCCTGCACTCCGCCCCGCCTGCGGCCAGCCTACTAGCGCGGCCCCCCAGCGTCAACGGACGGGATTTCTGGCTCACAATCGCATTGTCACCGTGGCCTTGGCGGCTCTCGGCGCTACGGGCAGTTGCTGATCGGCGCGTGGCTGCAGGCTCCGCTGGCGCTGTCGCAGCTGTCAGCTGTGCAGGCGTCGCCGTCGTCGCAGGCGGTGACACCCTTGCACTGGCCACTGCCGCAGGTGTCGTTGCTCGTGCACAAGTTGCCGTCGGCGCAGACGCTGGTGTCGCCCTTGGTGCTCCACTTGCTCTGCGAAGCGGCGCCGTTGCAGACCTGGCAGGTTTGGGCCGGGTTGTCCATGCCGCTGGACCAGCATAGACCGCCGATGTTGCAGCTTTGCGCAGTGTTGCGTACGCGGCGAATGCGCGAGTTGTTGCCGTCGGCCACCCAGACCGCGCCTTGGGCGTTCACCGCCAGGTTGACCGGGTAGTTGAACTGGCCTTGCAGCGCGATGCCGTCTTTGAAACCGGCGCCGCCAGTGCCGGCCCAGGTGGACACCAAGCCCGGCTCGACGCGGCGGATCCGTTGGTTGTAGCGATCCGCGACATAGACGACGCCGTTGTTGTCGACCGCGATGCCCCACGGGTAGTAGAAGCTGGCCACCGCTGGGTCGCCGTCTTTGCTGCCGGCCACGCCCGTGCCCGCGAGCGACGTCACTACGCCTTCGGGGGTCACTTTGCGCAAGCGGTGGCCGGCGTATTCGGCCACATACAGCACGCCGGTGCGGTCGATGGCGATGCCGATCGGTTGGTTGAACTTGGCGGCGGCGCCGGTTCCGTCGGCGTAGCCCGCCGTCGAGCCGGCCAAAGTGGTCACCGTGCCATCGGCGGCCACCTTGCGGATGCGATGGTTGGCCGAGTCGGCTACGTAGACCACGCCCGTGGGGGCCACCGCCAAGCTGTACGGATTGTTGAATTTGGCTTTGGCGCCCTTGTCGTCGACCATGCCGGGCGCACCGGAGCCCGCCAGCGTGGTCACGGTGCCGTCGGCGGCGACCTTGCGCACCGCGTGGTTGTCGCGGTCGACGACGTAGAGGTTGCCCAAGCCGTCGTGGGCTACGTCGGCCGGCGAGCTGAACCAGGCTGCAGTGCCCTTGGCATCGAGCATGCCCGCATTTCCCGAGCCGGCGAACGTGGTTACCGTGCCATCCGCCGCAATTTTGCGGATGCGGTGGTTGTTGGTGTCGGCGACATAGGCCGTGCCGTCGTCCATGGCGTCCACGCCCAGGGGTACGTTGAACTGCGCGGCCGTGCCCGTTGCGTCCTTGTACCCGGCGACCGAGCCAGCCGGCGTGTCGATCCACACTTGCGCGCCCGGCACGCAGGTACCCGAGCTGCAGACATCGCCCACCGAGCACACGTCGCCGTCGTCGCAGGGCAGGGTATTGTTGGCGAACTGGCACTTGTTGCTGGCGCAGCTGTCGGTCGTGCAGGGGTTGCTGTCGTCACAGTCTGTGTTTTGCGCACAGTAGCCGTTGCAGCCCAAGATGGGTTTGTTCAGGCAAGCGCCGGTCTGGCTGTCGCACGAGTCGGTGGTGCAGGTGTTGCTGTCGTCGCAGGTGACCGCGGACGAGGTGCACGAACCGCCTGTGCACGCGTCGGGCGCCGTGCAAGCCTTGCCGTCGCTGCAGGGGCTGCCGTTGGCCGCGACGCTGAAGGCAGTGGCCGACTTGCTGGCGTCGCAGATCTCGCAATCGTTGGCGGGGTTGGGCATGCCCGCGGCGTAGCACAGGCCGCCCACGCCGCACGGCTTGGTCGAGTCGACGATCTTGCGAATCCGCTCGTTTTGGTCGTCGCCGACCCACACCTGGCCCTGGGCGTCGACCGCGATGCCGGTGGGCGCGTTGAACTGGGCCACGCCAGCGGCGCCGTCTTTGAACCCGGCGGCGCCGGTGCCGGCGAATTTGCCGACCACGCCAGAGACCGACAGCGTGCGGATGCGGTGATTACTGCGGTCCGCGATGTAGATAGTGCCGGCCGGGTCGACGGCGACGCCCCAAGGATACAGGAACATGGCCGAGCTGGCCGCGCCGTCCAAGTAGCCGCCCACGCCGGTGCCGGCCAAGGTCGTGACCACGCCGCTCGGGGTGACTTTGCGGACGCGGTTGCCCAAGTAGTCGACAAAGATGCCGTTGCCGGCGCTGTCCAAGGCGATGGAGATCGGGCCGTTGAGGATGGCGTTGGTCCCGGTGCCATCTTTGAAGCCTGCGGTGCCGTTGCCGGCCAAGGTCGTCACGTTGCCGCCCTGGATGCGGCGGATGCGATGGCCCGCGTATTCCACCACCAGCACCACCCCGGCGTCGTTCACGGCCAGGCCGATCGGCTCTTGGAAGCGGGCCGAAACCGCCGGGCCGTCCAAGTAGCCGCTCACCGAACCGGCCAGGGTGGCGACCGTGCCATCGGGGTCGATGACGCGGATGCGGTGGTTGTAGCGATCGGCCACATAGACCTTGCTCCCGGGGCCCACGGCTACGTCGGTGGGGTAGTAGAAGCTGGCGGCGACGCCTTTGCCATCGGCCAACCCGGCAGTTCCGCTGCCCGCGAGCAGGCTTACGGTGCCATCGGGCGCGACTTTGCGGATGACGTGCCCCTCGTACTCGGCAACGTAGAAGTTGCCGCTGCTGTCGAAGTCGAGGCCGAGCGGGCGCTTGAACTGCGCTTGCGCGCCAGGGCCGTCCTTGTAGCCGTACGTGCCCGAGCCGGCCAGGGTCGAGGCGACGATTTGGGTGCCCGCGACGCACGAGCCGCCCGCGCACTGGTCGCCCAGCGTGCAGGGGTTGCCGTCGTCGCAGGCCAGGATGTTGTTGTTGCTGGCGCACTTGCCGCTGGTGCAGCTGTCGGTTGTGCACGGGTTCTTGTCGTCGCAATCAGCTGCACTGGTGCAGTTGCCGCCGCAGCCGACGATGGGCGCAAAGGTGCACAGGCTGCTGGCGCTGTTGCACGAATCCAGTGTGCACGAGTCGCCGTCGTTGCACGTCGTGGGCGAGCCAGCGCACTTGCCTTGAGTGC
This sequence comes from Myxococcales bacterium, assembly GCA_037441385.1. GTDB lineage: Bacteria > Myxococcota_A > UBA9042 > UBA9042 > UBA9042 > SXRM01. The sequence goes on along the minus strand of JBBISH010000197.1, from coordinate 1,987 downwards.
ACGCGTCGCTTTGGGTGCACAGGTCGCCGTCGTCGCAGACCGACGCGTCAGCCAGCGTGGTCCACTTGCTCTGCGTCGCGGTTGGATCGCAAATCTGGCACGAATTGGTGGGGTTGGGCCAGCCCGCCGTGCTGCACTGACTGCCGATTTGGCACCACGCCGACCCGTCGCGGATGCGGCGGATGCGGTGGTTGTTGCCGTCGCCGATGTAGAGGTAGCCCGCGGGATCAAAGGCGATCGCCGCCGGGTACTGGAAGCGGCCCAGGATCGCTTGGCCGTCGAGCCAGCCGGCCACGCCGGTACCGGCAAAGGTCGAGACCTTTCCGGCAAAGATCTTGCGGATTCGGTGGTTGTAGCGATCGCCGATGAAGACCGCACCGTCGGGACTCACCGCCACGCCCCACGGGTAGTAGAAGCGCGCGTTGGCGGCGTCGCCGTCTTGGATGCCCGCGACGCCGTTGCCCGCCAAGGTACCGACTGCGCCATCGGGGGTTACGGTGCGAATGCGATGGTTGTACTGGTCGGCCACGTACAGGGTGCCGCTGGCGTCGAAGCGCAGGTCCAGCGGGTAGTAGAACGCCGCCTTGCTGCCGTCTTTGTTGTCGGCATAGCTGGCAGTGCCCGAGCCCGCGAGCGTGCTGACATTGCCTTTGGCGTCGACCAAACGGATGCGGTGGTTGGCATAGTCGGCTACGGCCAGCAGACCGCCCGGGCCCATCGCAACGCCGGTTGGGTGGTTGAACTTGGCCACGCCGGGGGCGCCATCGCCGTAGCCCGCGGCGCCGGTGCCGGCCAGGGTGGTCACGGTGCCGTCGGTGGCGATCTTGCGGATGACGTTGTTGTTGTAGTCGGCCACATACAGCGCGCCGGCCTTGTCGATGGCGATGCCAAAGGGCAGGTTGAACAGGGCCAGCGTGCCCTTGCCGTCGGTGTAGCCTGGGGCGGCGTTGCCGGCGATGGTGGTGGTCACGCCCGCAGGGGTGACCTTGCGGACGCGGTTGTTGTACGTGTCGGCCACGTAGACGTTGCCGCTGGCGTCGGCGGCCACGCCGTACGGGTAGTAGAACGACGCGGCCGTGCCGGTGCCGTCGGCATAGGTGGCGCTGCCCGAGCCGGCCAAGGTGTCGATGGTCAGCTGGTTGCCGGCCACGCATTTGCCGCTCGCGCAGGCATCGCCCGGAGTGCACGGATTGCCGTCGTCGCAGGGCAGGGTGTTGTTGCTGTTCACGCAGCCGCCCGAGGCGACCACGCAACTGTCGGTGGTGCAAGCGTTGCCGTCGTTGCAGTTCTTGGCGGTGCCCACGCAGGTGGCCTTGCCCGTGGGGCCGGTGCCGCCGCACACGTCGCTCGCCGTGCAGGCGTTGCCGTCGTCGCAGGTGGCGGTGGCGGGCAGCGAGGTGTTGACGCAGTTGCCGGACCCGGTGTCGCAGCTGTCGGCCGTGCAGGCGTTGTTGTCATTGCAGTTCTTGGCGGCGCCGGGCACGCACTTGGCGCTGCTGCACACGTCGCCCACGGTGCACGGATTCGTGTCGTCGCAGCTCAGCGTGTTGTTGACCCACACGCACTTGCCGCCCTGGCACGATTGGTCGGTGCAAGGGTTCTTGTCGTCGCAGTCGGCCGAGCCGGCGCAATAGATGCCGCAACCGGGGATGCCGGTGAATTTGCACGAACCGTCGGCCGGGTTGCAGGTGTCGCTTGTGCACTTGTCGCCGTCGTCGCAGATCTTGGGCTGACCGGCGCCGCAGCTGCCGTTCTTGCACTGGTCGCCGGTGGTACAGCTGTCGCCGTCGTCGCAAGCCGCCAGGTTGTCCACGTACTTGCAGCCTGCGGCCGGGTCGCAGCTGTCGGTGGTGCAGACTTTGCCGTCGTCGCAGTTCTGCGCCGTGCCGCTGCACTTGCCGCTGGCGCACGCGTCGCCCTTGGTGCAGACGTTGCCGTCATCGCACGGGCCGGCGGCCGCGGCGTGGGGTGGAGCTGCTGGGCGAAG
>JBBISH010000196.1:0-6615 GCA_037441385.1 Myxococcales bacterium | reverse complement strand
CTTTGCCGGCCTTGCCGTCGGAAACGGTAGCGGTGGTGCCGTCTTCGCAGCTGATGGTCTTGGTGCCATCGCCGTTGTCCTTGACGGTGCAGCTCTTGCCGGCCGCGCCGTCTTTGCCGGCCGCGCCATCCTTGCCGGCGGCGCCGTCTTTACCCGCCGCGCCATCCGCGATGGTCAGCTTCGAGCCGTCGGCGCACGTAATCGTCTTGTTGCCCTTGCCGTCGTCGGCGGCCACGCAGTTGGCGCCGTCTTTGCCGGGCTCACCGCTCTTGATGACGACCGACGTGCCGTCGGTGCAGCTCAAGGTCTTGGTGCCGTCCGTGTTGTCCTTCAGGGTGCACGAAGCTCCATCTTTGCCGTTTTTGCCGTCAGTGCCGTTGGCACCTTCGCAAGCGGCGAGACTCAGAGCCATCGCCACCCACGAGGCTCGCGCGAGCATTCTGGTAGTGTCTGATTTCATTGCTGTTCTCCTGTATGCGGAAACCGGGTCGGCTACGATCGGGGAGCCGGTGCAGAGCTCGAATCGAGGCAGGTCGGCGAGGGTCCAGGCCTGGATGAACGAAAGCTTCGCGAGGGTGGTCGGTGGTCGGTTCCAGCTCAACGCACCATACGGAACCATTTCCGCACGGCAGGCTGACGGCGCAAGTGTACTCCTGGCGCGAGGGGCAAAAGCGCCGGATCCCCTTGACGTGACAGCCGCATGACGCGGCCGAAATTGGCTCTATGCAATTTCAATAGGTTACCGGATATTCGTTTGACGTGGATCAATCGCCGGAGGGGGCTGCCAGCGCCAACCTGATCGCCCGTACGAAGCTTTTTGTGTAGAACTACAAGGATCATTCACAACTGCACGGTATCGCTACACTTTCTAGGCACGTCGTCGCCGCCCGTGCCGGGGCTACGGCTCCAAGAGTGGGCAGTCGCACCCATCTGGTTAGATTTACTATGTTTTGCAGCGGAGACTCTCGGTCCGTGCGGCGCCTTGGACCGTGCGGGCGCTGTGGCGGCCGACGGCGTTGTGCGTCAAGGTGTGGGAAACCAGCCGCATTGCATCGCATGAATTGGCGCGGGCCGGTCGCGGCACCGTGATTGCCGTGGCGCCAGGCCCTGGGCGCCTTGGTCCTGGGCGCCTTGGTCCGGGGCGCCGGCCGCCGATCCGCCCGCGGCGGCACTGCCTAGCCGGGGAGTCGCGCCGCGCAAGAGGACTGCGCAAGCACCCATGGCGGCCTTGGCGACCAGTTCGTCGCATTGGAGTTGCTTGGGGGGCCACCCGTTTGTTATTGTAAAGGCGAGGCGGGCGTCCTTGTTTTGGTCTTGATTTTGGGCAGCAACTCCAACCCTACAGGCAATCCCCCGGCGACTCCAGCACCGCGCCTGCCCAGCACCGCGCGTGCCAGTTCGGGTGTGGTGACTGCGGACGATGTGCTGCCTGTGCGCGCTTCGGGCGGCATAGCGCCGCGCCCGGCAAGTGGGGCCCAGGTGCCCTACGCTCCACCCGGTTCGCCCATGGCCGGCGTTCGGCCTGTCCTTCACAACAGCCAAGCCGTGGCGCCAGAGCCGATCGGCGGGGGGCTGGCTGCTGCGCGCCGGCCTGTTGTGCCGGCCGCTCCGCCGCCTGCACCGGCACCCGTGCAAGCTCGGGCCGAGTCCGCCCCCATGCGCGACCCGTTCCGGCCAGCGACGCCTGCCGCGCGGCCCATCACCGGCTCGCATCCCCTGCCGCCCCCCGACCAGACCCGGCCGCCCGAACCCGAGCACGCTCCCGTGCGACCGCCGCCGCCGATGGTGCGTCATCGCGAAAATTCGTCGGGTTTCAGCGCGGTGCCCGGCAGTCAGCCCCATCTGCGGCGGCCCGAGAGCAGCGCCAGCTTTGACCTGACCGGCCGCGGATCGAGCAGCACAGGTCTGCGCGCCGAGGCTCGCCACGGCTGGTTGGGCACCACGTCGATCAGCCGCACGACCCGTGTGGCCGCGTCGTCGGCCAGCGGATCCAACTCCGGCGTGGTCGACGCCAACGTCTACCCACACCAGGCCGACGCCATCCAGGCTTTTGCCGCTTTGTTCGTCCGCGAGCCCGCCAGCGAGGTCGAGATCGCGCAACTGGCTGCAATTTGTAGCCGGATGACGCTGTCTCCGGGCCAAGCGCTGACCGTCAAGGGGCAGCCCGCGCTGGTCGCCTACATCGTGGCCAGCGGTTTTGCCCGCATGGAACTGGCGAGCGACGACCACCCGCTGGGCGCCGCAGCCCTGCGCGCAGGCGATTGGGCGGGCGAAGCGGTGCTTTCTGGCGACGAGTGCCACGCCCACAACATCGTGGCCGCGAGCGACGTGGTCGTGTTCGCGTGCGAGCGCGACGATTTGCTGAACTTGGCCCAGCGCATGCCGCAAATGGCCGCGCGGATGGCCACGGCGGTGGTGGAGCAGTCGATGCGGCGCGTGCGCCTGCAAACCAACAAGATGACGCACATTGCTCAAGCTGCCCTGGGCCTGGCTGCCGTGCCCCCTGCCGAGCCCACCAGCAGCGAGGGCAGTTCGATCGGGCGCTTGTTCTCGAAGTTGACGGGCAAGGGGGCCTAGCATGAATGTGCAGCAATTGCGCGCCCTTCCGGGTTGGCAAAGGGTCACGGACGCCGAGGGGACTGGGCTGGTGCAGGCCGGCGGCGATCGTTGGATCCGCGCCGGACAAGCTGTTGTAGAGGCCGGCAAACCGTGCGTGGGCCCGCAGCTCATCGCCAGCGGCGAAGTGCAGGTTCTGTTCGAAGTTGCAGACATGGGCCTGGCCGTCGTGGTGCTGGGTCCGGGCGACTGGATCGCGCCAGAGAGCGCGTTTGACAACACCCCGCCGATCTTGGGGGCGCGCGCGCTGTCGGACACGCGCACCCTGGCCTTGCCGCGCGAACAGGTCGAGCGCCTGCGCACGATGCCGCAGGGTGTGGCGGTGCGCCTGACTCGGACGCTGCTGCAAAGCCAGTCCAAGATCGCGGCGGCCCTGGGTGAACACGCGGCGCCGTGGCTGCAAAGAGCCCACGACAAGCGCCAGCTGAGTCGCGCGGATTTGACCGATCTTGGCATGCAGCGCTTGGTCCAGCCGACTCAGGCGGTTCCCATGGCCGGCGGGCAGCCGGCGAGCAAACAGGTCGAGATCATCGGCCACGAAGGTCCGGCGATCGCTGCCAATTTCCGCCCAATCCGCTAGACTCTGGCCCAAGGCGCAACGCCTGTGGGAGCTGCGGTGGGCGACAACCTTGCAACAACGGTGACGGCAGCTGCCCAAGGCGGTGCCGCGACACTGCTGGGCTTTTTGGCCGTGGCACTGGCTTGGGTGGCGCTGCCCGCCGCCGAGCGGAGGCGCCTGCGCCTGCCGGTGCTGTTCCTGATCCTGCACCTGGCGGCGCTGGGCGTGGAGCACCTGGTTCCGGCCAATGCGCGACGCCCGTGGGAATTTTTTGGCCTCCTGTTCGTGTGGGCCGCGCTCGCGCAGTCGCTGCCCATGCTGGTGATCGACGGGTTGCTGGCCCACCGGCTGCGCTGGCTGCTGCCCAAGATCTTTCGCGATATCATCCAGATGCTGGTGTACTTTGGCGTGGGCCTGGTGGTCCTGCACAGCATCGGCGTGGAACCCAGCTCGCTGCTGGCTACGTCGGCGCTGCTGACCGCCGTGATCGGCTTGTCGCTGCAGGACACCTTGGGCAACCTGTTCGCCGGCTTGGCGATTCAGGCGCAGACCCCGTTCGAGGTCGGCGATTGGGTGCAACTGGCCGACTCGAACGAGCCCCTGGGGCGGGTGGTCGAGATCAACTGGCGTGCCACCAAGTTGCTGACCACCGATCGCGTTGAGATCGTGGTGCCCAACGCCAACCTGGCAAGAACGCCGATCCGCAATTTCTCCAAACCAACCGTCTTGTTGCGGCGGCAGATCCGGGTGATGGTGCCCAGCGATTTTGCACCGGCGCACGTACGCAACCTGCTGGAAGCGGCGGTCGATGGCACGCCCGGGGTGCTGCCAGAGCCCAAGCCCAACGTGATCGTCGGCGACTTTGACCCCGACGGACTGCTGTACGTGCTGCGCTACTTCACCAACGACGCGGAACACGTGCACCCCGTGGATGGTCGTGTGCGCGAGCGCATCTGGCACGCCCTGCGGCGGGCGGGGGTGCCCTTTGCCCGCGACGTGCGCGAGGTGTTCCAACACACGGTTCACGCCGAGGACGCGGAACACAGCCGCCTTTCCAAGCTGGCTGAGCGTCGCGCAACCCTCCGTCAGGTCGAGGTATTTGAAGTCCTTCCCGACGCATCGATCGACGTGCTGGCCGGGCTCGTGCACACGCGGCGGTTCGCGGCCGGCGAGTACGTGCTGCGCAAGGGCGACGCGGGTGGCGAGATGTACGTGGTCGAGCACGGCGAGGTGGCCGTGGTGGTTGAACAAGCCGGCGGCCAGGCCACCGAGGTCGCGCGCCTGGGCCAAGGCAAGTTCTTTGGCGAGATGAGCCTGATGACCGGCGCGCCGCGCACCGCCACCGTCCGAGCGGCGACGGATCTCGCCCTCTTGGTGGTGGACAAGGCGGCCTTCCAAGAGGTGCTGCAGCAATCGCCCGACGTGGCGGTGCGCATGTCCGAAATGTTGGTCCTGCGCCAGGGCGAGCTAGAGCGCGAGTCGGCCAAGTCGACCGGCCAGCATGTCCCGCCGGCCGAGCGCAACAACGCCATGCTCTCCAAAATCCGGGACTTCTTTGCAATCTAGGCGAATGTACGGCTAGACGGGGTAGTCCAGATAGCCTTTGGCACCCGGCGTATAGAAGGTGCTGAAGTCGGGCGGATTCAGCGCGGCGCTGGACTGCAACTTGGCGACCAGGTTGGGATTGCTGAGGAACGGCCGCCCAAAGGCCACCAACTCGCCGCGACCCGCCTGCAAGTCCGCCTCGGCGCGCGCGGCGTCGTAGCCTCCCGACAAGATGTACGTCCCCTTGAACGCAGCGCGAATGCCGTCTTTGATGGTCTGCGGCACGGCCGGCGCGCCCATCGCGCTGTGATCGACGATGTGCACGTAGAGCAGGCCCAAGTCGGACAACTGCGCCACCAAGGTCAAGTACAGCTCTTGCATGTCGGCGTCGGGCGTCATGCCGTTGAAGACGCCGTACGGCGACAAGCGGATGCCCACGCGATCGCCGCCGATGGCCTGGGCACAGGCGCGGGCCACCTCCACGGCAAAGCGGATGCGGCCAGCCACGCTGCCGCCCCAAGCGTCGGTTCGCTTGTTGCTGGCGGTGTTGAGGAATTGGTCGATCAGGTAGCCGTTGGCGCCGTGCAGTTCTACGCCGTCAAAGCCGGCGGCGATGGCGTTCTGGCTGGCGAGGACGTATTCGGCAATCGTGGCCTGGATCTGCGCTTCGGTCATTGCGACTGGCGTGCTGGCCGCGAGCGGGCCCTGGCCATCGACGTAGATGGACTCGGGAAGCGCCACGGCCGAGGGGGCAACCACGCTGGCTCCCGCCGGCAGATTGGCCTGGTGCGAAGCCCGGCCCGTGTGCATCAACTGGGCAAACAGGTGGCCGCCGGCGGCGTGCACGGCGGTGGTGACTTTGCGCCAACCGTCGACCTGGGCAGCGCTGAACAGGCCAGGAATGCGCGGATAACCCAGGCCATTGGGCGACGGCGACACCCCTTCGGTCACGATGAGGCCGGCCGAAGCGCGCTGGCTGTAATAGGCCGCTTCCAGCTCGCCCGGCACGTTGCCCAGGGCGCGGTTGCGCGTCATGGGCGCCATGACCGTCCGGTTGGCGAGCGTAAGGCGACCGAGCCGATAGGAACCAAAGAGCATCTGCGTCATCTGTACTTTCCTTTGCATGGGAATGGGGATCGCTGCGCCGCGCAGCAGTGGGGAAGGTAGGAGGTCGCATCGGCACGGCAAGGGGGGCCAGGCGCACCGGTCTGTTCACCTGGAGTGGACAATCCCTGCCCCTTGCCGGCGCTGGGCCCGCGGGGGTAGGCTGGGTGGCGCCGCCGATGGCGCGAAGTCGGTTTGATACGCACCCCACCTGATTCGCGCCTGTACGGCGTTTCTGACCCGTTCTGCAACTGGCGAGAATCAGGCGGGGACCCCGGTTCGGGCCCGAAAAATTGCCCGAGTTTTCGATCGGATTTGGACGGAACTGGTATGAGTCGGCTCGAACAGACTTGGGCAGTGCTTCGGAGTCTCTTCCTGATTCTCAACGGTTGCAGAGCGGGTCCCGGAAGCCGCCCGAGCGCGAACTAGGTTGGGTTCGTATGACGACTGCCGCCGCCAACGACGCCCCTTCCCACGGCCGAGCGATCGGCTGGCTGGCGCTGCTCGCCGGTTTGGGCACGGCGCTGGCCCGCGCGACGCCGATCTACGATCCCGACTATTTTTGGCATCTAGAGACAGGCGCCTGGATCGCCGAGCACCGGAGCATCCCGCGCGTTGACCCGTTCTCGCACAGTTTTGCCGGCAAACCTTGGCTGTACGTGGACTGGCTGGCGGATTTGCTGATGGCCGGGCTGTACGCGGCCGGGGATCATGCCGGCAACATCGCGGTGTTCTGCGCCGTCGCGGGCGCGGCGGTGGGCCTGTGGACCTGGCACGAGATCGGAAGAGCA
>JBBISH010000195.1:0-6867 GCA_037441385.1 Myxococcales bacterium | reverse complement strand
TAGCGGTCGCCGCAGGGAGAAGGGCCCCAGCGGTCGCCCGAAGGGTGAACGGGTCGCCCCAGTGGGGCAACCCGTAGCTGGGACGACGCAGCAACGCCGAGTTGCGCCCAAAGCGGCGGATCGGGGGCGGCTGCAGCGCTTGCTTTGCGGCGAGCTTGTGAGCATCCTTGCGGCGCCTACAGTCCACCGTGGACGGGCCAGCCCCCAGCAGTGAGGACTCCGTGGCCGAGAAGTCCGCCCTTGAAATCAACCCGAGCACCGTGCAGCCGGCCGTGCCGTTGGCGCAGTGGCCGGACAAGAAACTTTTGCGTATCGGCGAGTTGGCCGATCTGCTGGGCGTTCAGACGCACGTGCTGCGGTTTTGGCTGCAGCAGTTCCGGGGCATCCGCGCCGAGCGGAGTGACTCGGGGCGCCTGCTGTTCAGCCGGCCGGCGGCCGAGCGCCTGTTCAAGGTGCGGCAACTGCTGTACGAGCAAGGTTATACCATCGCCGGGGCCAAGCGCGCCCTGAGCGAACCGGTCCCCGCAGCCGCGCCCGCGCCAACTGTGGTGGCGGCCGAACCGCCCGCCGAGCTGCTGCAAGCGGCAGCCCAGTTGGAGCAGACCAGCCTGACCGTGGACCGGCTCCAGGCCGAAAATCGCGCGCTGGCCGCCCGGTTGGCGGCGGCGGAAGCAGCGCATGTGGTCGCCCAGGCCGAGCTGGCCGCCGTGCGGGCACGCTTCGCCAACGAATGGGACGAATTGGCGTCGCAATTGGGTGATCTGGCTGCGGATATCCGCAACTGAGCCGCGCACGGCGCCTGTGCCACGCGCAGTGCCTGAGCCGCGAGGGTGCCGCTGCGTGGGCTCCGCAAACATCGAACCCAGCGTCCCAGATCATGGCTGTAGCTGCGCGGCCGACCTTGGCGGCGCGCCGACGAATTGGAATCTATGGAAGAACGTGAACTAGCTAAAACTACGGCAGAACTAGGGCCAGCGTCGCCGCGCAGCGACTTGGAGCGCGAGGCCCGGGCCGAAGAGATCTGCAGCCACCTGCTCATCGAGCGCTGGCTCAGCAAGCGGGTCTACCGCGACTTGCTGCTCGACGACGAGCTGCGGGCGGCCGTGCAGCGTCGCGTGGGCATGGTGGGTCTGGAGCTGGTCGAGAGTTTTACTTCGGATTACTTTGCGTTACGGCTCAAGCGCTCGGTCGAGGGCGATATCAGCTTTGATTGGGCCACCAACACCCGCTGGTCGCGCGGGGCCGTGGCGCTGCTGGTGGTGCTGTGGGCCAAATTGATCCTGCCACGGCGCTTGGAGCCTGACGTGCCGGCGGGCGGCCAGGCTCCGAGCGAGCCAGTGCCGGCGCCCACCATCGGCCGCGAGCAGCTGTACGCGGAATTTGGGCGCAAATTTGGCAAGACCGCCTTTGCCCGCTACCTGGGGCAGCTGAAATCCGCTGGCTTCGTGCACGAGGACCGCGCCGGGAATCTGCGCGAGGGGCCGCTGCTCGACTTGCTGATCGACGGCGTGCAGATGTCGCAAAAGCTACGGGATTCAGTGCTTTGGGACCTGTTGGACAAGGGCCTGGGCGCGGTGACCGAGGGCAGCGACGACGGCGCGGACGACGACGATGACTACGAAGGTTGATCGCTCCACCAAGGACAGGGACTCCGCCGCAAGGTACCAGGAACGCTGATGTTCACCTTCAAAGTGCTCGAAATGATGAACTGGGACTTCTGGTCCCATGTGCGCCTGCCGATGGACGAGCAGGTGGTGCTGATTGCGGGGCCGAATGGCTCGGGCAAGACGACCCTGCTGGACGCGGCACGGGTGCTGCTGGGTGCGCGCAAGCTGTCGACCTCGCGCAAAATGCCCCAGTACTTGCGGGATGATACGGGCGTGGCCATCGTCAAGGCGGTGGTGACGAACCCGCTGAAGCGCGGCACCGGCAAGCGACCGTTTTCGTCGCGGGGCGTGTTTGATGACGAGGCGACGCTGGCGGTGATTCTGGAGCGCAAGCAAGGGCAGTGGCAGCGGCGCTACCACATTTTGCCGGGCGATGCCTCGATCGAGACGCTGAAGGCGGCGCCGCACGGCATGGGTCCCGAGGAGTACGCGCGGGCGCTGGAAGAGGCGCAAGTCCCCAGAACGCTGTTGAAAATCCTGGCGCTGGAGCAAGGCGAGACGCACAAGCTGGCGTCGCGCACGCCCGAGCAGTTGCTGGAGTACGTGCTGGAGCTGCAGGGCGACAAGCAAGTGCTGGATCGCTATGGCGAAGCGCGGGCCGAATACCTGGCCGGGCAGCGCGACCTAGAGGACTTCGAGCGGCGCCTGCAGAGCCAGGCCCTGCACGTGGATGTGTTGCGCCGCGACGCCGAGCAGTACCGCGAGCTGCAAGAGCTGCTGACGAGCGAGACCGACATCCGCGACGTGCGGATCCCGGCGTCGCGCTTGAAGGGTTTGACGTTGGAGCTGGACGACCTGCGCGGCGACGTGGGTCGGGCCGAAGGCGTGGTGCGCGCGGCCGAGGCGACCCTGTCGAGCTTTACGGGCGAGAATCAGGGGTTGCGCGACGAGGTGACGGCACTGCAGCGCGGCATCGCCGACAAGCGCACGCAGTACGACCACCTGATGAAAGACAAGGAGCGGCTCGACGGGCAGTTCCGCGACCTGAAGCGGTTCGAGACCGAGTTGGCCGAACTGAGGGCCGCGGGCGGACTGCTGGACGCGGACGAGGCCGAGAAGCTGCGCCAGGAACGGAGCCGGCTGGTGGCGGGCGAGGCGCAGGCCCGGCAGGAAATGTCCAAGGTTTTGGAACAGATCAGCGACCTGCGCGCCGAACTGTCGACGATGGACTCGGGCAACTCGCGGCGGCCGCCGCCAGAGGCCACCGCCCAGGTATTGCGCGAGCTGCGCCGCGAAGGCATTGAAGGCACGCTGGTTTCGGACGTCATCGAGATCATCGAACCGCGGTGGCAGGTGGCAGTCGAGTCGGTGCTGGGTTCGGCGCGCTTCACGGTGCTGGTGGATCCCGAGCACGAGCTGGCGGGGCGCAAGATCGGTCAGCGCCTGAAGTATCGGAACTACATCACGGCGTTCGAGCCGTCGCGCCGCCACGCGAGTCGGCCGGGTTCGGCGCTGTCGGCGGTGCAGATCACGGACAACCGGTTGCCCGAGCACATCGTCTCGCAGCTGGGGTCGGTGCAACTGGTCGAGTCGGTGGACGAAGGCCACAAGCTGGGCCGGCAGACGAGCATCACGCCGGACGGTTATCGGCAGGACACGCGCGGCGGTATCTTTGTGGGCGTGCACGAGCTGTACTGCGGCTCGTCGGCCGGTGGGCACCGCAAGACGCAGATCGAGAACGAGTTGGGGCGGTTGCGCCAGATGCGCGACAGCATCGAGGCCACGCTGGCACCGACCTCGCGGCGGGTGGCGCAGATCGACGAGCAGCTCGTGGCGGAAAAGGTCAAGGATCGCCTGATGGTGCGGATCGGCGACCCGGCGACGCTGGCCGAGCGCGTGGCCGAGTTGGGCGAACAGCGCCGCGCCACCACCGATCGGCTGATGGGACTGCTGACCGAGATCGACGCGGACAACGTGCAAGTGGTCGACCGCGAACGGCGTATCTCGCAGCTGGAATATAGGCACCGCGAGGCGATCATCGAGCGCGATCGGGCCCGCACGCAACACACGTCGGCGCAGGCGAAGCTGGCCCGGCTGCAGAGCGAGCGCGACGACTTGGCGGAGCAAGTGCCGCCGGACCTGCAAACGCCGGCCGCGCAAGAGCTTTTGGAGCCGGAGCTGCAGCTCATCGAGCGACTGAACCTAGTGCGCAGCCGCATTCAGAAGTTCGAGGGCAATCGCGACCCGCGCGCCGTGCAGATCTTCGAGCGCGCTGGCGCAGAATTGGCCGAGCACACCCGCGCGATGGCGCTGCACCGCGGCCGGCTGGATCGTGGCGCCGAGGAACTGCAGCTGGCGCGACAGGCCTACAAGCGCGTGGTGCAAGAGACGATCCGCCGCTACCGGAACAACGTGATGCGTTTGGGCGAGTTGTGCCGTGTGGACGTACAGGTCAAAGTGCCCGGTTCCGAGGTGCTGCGCGAGGAGAGCGACGAGCTGCTCGCCAAGGCCGGGCTGGAGGTGCGGATCGGCTTTGACGGCAAGAAGCCGGTAGCCGTGGACGATCCCAAGCTCTCGGGCGGGCAGTCGGTGGTGGCGTCGCTGATTCTGCTCATGGCCCTGACGATGGAAGAGGGCGGTGACGCGAGCGGTTTCTTCATTCTGGACGAGCCCTTTGCCCACCTCTCCGTCGAGCGCATCGACGAAGTGGCGCGCTTCTTGGGCGTGACGCGGGCGCAGTTCATCATCACGACCCCCACGACGCACAACCTGCTGGTCTACAACCCGGCGCGGCTCACCCTGAACCTGCGCAAGAAGGTGGCGGGCGAGCGCCACGCGCCGGTGCCCACCTTCCTGCGGCGCTAGAAAATGGCCCCTTTTTCTACCGCTGGAAAGGACTGGGTTTTGTGGCTGCTGCACCCGGCCACCCCGGGCCAGCGCGGCGACCTGCCCAAGCCCAAGCTGTGGGTGTTTGTGGTGTGTGCGCTGGCACTGGCGGCGCAGGTGGTGGCGCGTTATCGGGGAATGTTGTTCCCCGAGGCGTGGCTGGGCGTGCACGTGGCCGCCGGTTGGGCGCTGGTGCTGGCGGCACTGCGGCTGGCCTACGGCCCCGGCTATCTGGCCAACTGGTCGCGGCAGACTTGGGTGACGTTGGGCGCGGGGTACGTGTTTCTGCTGCTATTTTGGCATCTTGGGCGAATGGACTCGTATGGTCGCTGGGTCGCGCCACACTTGCCGCCGGATTGGCCGATGCTGAGCGTGATGCCGTTCGCCTACTTCGTCGCTGGCGCGGTGGGGTTCCGCTTGCTCCTTCCTGCCGCGCTGGCGCGGCGACTGCTGGGACGCGGGGTGGGTAGCCTGGGGTTGATGCGGCCGCCGCAGAAGGAAACTCCCAAGGTTTGGCCACTTTACCTGCTGCTGTACCTGGTGGTGCTGCCGTCGGTGGTGTATGCGTCGGGTACGCCGGCGTTCCAGGCCCGCTATCCGCTGGCGCGGGCGCTGATCCGCGATGGGGGCATCGATGTCCTGGAATTCGTTGTCTATGCGGCGAGTTACTCGCTGGTGTTTGTGAGCGGCGAGTTCTTCTGGCGCGGCTGGTTCGCCTTTGGCACCGAGCGTGATCTGGGCCCGCACGCCCTTTTGTTCGCGCTGGTCCCGTATGTTTGCGGGCACTTTGGCAAACCGCTGCCCGAGACCCTTGGCGCCATCGCCGCTGGCACGGTGCTCGGCTGGCTCGCGCTCAAGCACCGTTCCGTCTGGCTGGGCGTGGCCGTGCACTATGGCGTGGCGCTGACGATGGACTTGCTGGCGATCCATCAGGCGCGCCTAGTTTGGCACTGAACGACCGCGCAGCCACTCCACAACCCGCAGCATGCCCTGGTCCAGGGGAGTCGCGGGATGATATCCCAGCAACTCCGAAGCCTTGTGGATGTCAGCGCAGGTCCGCTCCACATCGCCGGGCTGCATCGGCTCCCGGCGGACCCGTGCCGTCTTGCCGGTGGCTACCTCTACGGCGCGCACCAGTTCGGCCAGCGAGATTGGGTGAGAATTCCCCAAGTTGAACACTTCAAAGCGCCTGCCGTCCCCGCCGGTCCAGCGTAGGGCGCCCAAGATGCCGGCCACGGTGTCGGCCACAAAGGTGTAGTCCCGGCTCGTGGATCCGTCACCAAACAGCGTGATCTCCTGGTCTTGTAGGACGGCCTGGCAGAACTTGCGGATGGCCAAGTCCGGGCGCTGCCGCGGGCCGTAGACCGTGAAGAACCGCAAGCACGCAATATTCATGCCGTACAGGTGATGCCAGGTGTGACACAGCAGTTCGCCCGCCTTCTTCGTCGCGGCGTAGGGGGAAATCGGGTGATCCACGGCGTGGTGCTCGGCAAAGGGCACCTCTGTGTTATTGCCGTACACGGAGGAACTGGACGCAAAGACGAACCGGCGGACACCGGCCAACTGCGCCTGCTGCAAGAGGTTCGCGGTACCGTCCAGGTTGACCGCGACGTACCGCTCGGGCTGCTCGAGCGAGGGCCGCACGCCAGCCAACGCCGCCAGGTGCACCACCGCATCCGCGCCCGGCAGCACGCGACGCACGGCCTCGCCATCGCGGATGTCGCCATCGTGACAGACAAATTTCCGCTCCAGGTCCCGCGCGCGCGCCGCAACCTGGGCCAAATTGGCCTGCTTCTCGGACGCCGCGTAGAACGGATCGAAGTTGTCCAGACCAACGACGTCGTGTCCCTGGTCGAGCAGCGCTTCGCACAGGTGCGAGCCAATGAAGCCCGCGGCACCGGTGACCACCACTTTCATCGGCACTCCTCTCTGGCGGCCAACGCACCGGCCCGTCAGCGCGGCGCGGTTCGGGTCCAACTGGCCCAGTGATCGGGCTCCGGCCTCGGGGAAAGGTGTCATACGCACCCCACCTGATTCGCGCCTGTTCGGCGTTTCTGACCCGTTCTGCAACTGGCGAGAATCAGGCGGGGACCCCGGTTCGGGCCCGAAAAATTGCCCGAGTTTTCGATCTGATTTGGACGGAACTGGGGTCAAGTGTCAATACCTGACACCCCGGTCCTTGCCTGCCATACTGTTTGCTTACTCTTGCGCCGAGCTTCTGGCCCTCACCCCCGGCCTGTGGCCGACCCCTCTCCCACTGAAGTGGGCGAGGGGTAAAGGAAAATTTCCTTGCCCCTCGCCCAATGCCTTGGGAGAGGGGCAGACGCGCCAGCGGCGGGGTGAGGGCCAAGTGTACGACATGGAAAGAGTTTCT
>JBBISH010000194.1:0-7001 GCA_037441385.1 Myxococcales bacterium | reverse complement strand
GGCCAGTCGGCAGGCAGGTTGAAGTCGTGGAGATCGTGGATGACCTCGCCAGGGCGCCACGCCTCGGGCAGGTAGTCGCCGCCCACGGTGGCATGGCTCGCGTTCAGGTAGTGGTCCTTGGGCCCGTGCAAGTGGACGAAAAGGTCGGTGTAGGCGGGCAGGGACTTGTCGCACTGGAACCACCAGCCCAGCACCAACGGCTCGCCGGGGCGAATGGTCGCGGGCACTTCGGCTTTGATCAGGTGAACGCGGCCCTGCGCCTTGCCGTCGCCAAAGACCAGATCCACGGTCGGCGTCACTGGGCCCGGCACGTCGTAGACCTGTGCTTTGTGCTCGCCAGTCAACAAGTCGCGCAGGGGCTTGACGCTGCTGGCGGGGCGCGCAGGGTTGTCCACGGCGATTTCGGCAAGCTCCACGCGGTTGTCGCGGTCCAGCCGCCGTCCCTTGCCCTCGGTGGCCGCGCGTTTGTCGCCGTCGCTGCTGTTCCACATGCCGATCATGACTTTGTAGCTGCCGGTGGGGGCGGTGTGCGGCCACGACACGCGGAAGCGGTCGACCACATACTGCCCCGATCGCCACGCGCTGACCGGCCAGGCCCCCTCGGCGGGCACGTGATCAAAGCGCGCAAAGTACTTTTCGGGCCCCACCAGATGGACAAACATCGACCAACCGGGACCCGGCGCCCGTTCGACCCGGTAGACCGCAGTGACCCAAATCGCATCCCCCGAGTGGACTTGCGTGCGCTCGATCTGCCAGCCGGCCAGCCGGACGCCATTGTCAAAGGCCACGTCTACAGGCTGCGTACCGCTGGGCAACTCGCTCAGAACCAGACCGTCCAGCCGCCGCTGGGCCTGGCGCGCATAGACGCCGTTGATCTCGCCTTTCCACTGCTCGGCGGCTTGACCCAGGCTGGCCGCGCGGGCGCGCGTGTCGGCGTCGCGGGCCCAGATATCTTTGGTTTCACTGGGATCCGCTGCCAGGTCGAACATCTCGGGGTCGCGCTTGCCGCCGTGGTAAATGACTTTCCACGGGCCCTCGCGCACCACCACGGCCCGGTCTTTGGGCCAGACGGCCATGTAGAGCCGCTCGTGGCCTGTCGGTTCCAGCAGGCTCTTGCCTGGCAGCTCGCCCGCGGTCACGGGTAGGCCCAGCAGCTGCAGCACGGTGGGGACGATGTCCAGGTTTTGCCGCAGACCCTCGGCCACGCCCACCGGGACCCCGGGCCCCACGACCACCAGCGGCACCCGCAGCCCCTCTTCGTACGGAATCTCGTCGTGCTGCCAAAGCCCATGTTCGGCAAAGCCTTCGCCGTGATCGCCCAGCACCACCACCACCGTGTCCTTGCCGTGGCCGCGCGCGGTCAGACCGGTGATGAGCTCGCGGAGGAAGTCGTCGGTGGCGCGCAGGCTGTTGTGGTAGTCGTCCAGCGCGCCGTCGCCCATCTTGCTGCGGGCAAATCCCTTGGGCACGCCGTAGGGGTGATGGCTGTTGAGGGTCAGGATCGTCAACGCAAACGGGGACTTCTGCGCCGCCACCCAATCCAGTGCCGGGCCCAGCACCACCGCGTCGTCGTAGCCGAAGTAGTTCACCTCGCTGTGGCCCGCGATCGAGTTGGGATACCGCTCGCGCAGAGTTTCGCGAGTCACCACGGTGTCGAAGCCCATCTGCTCGGCCAGGGTGCGGTTGAGCTCGAACGAGCCCTCGGCCGGGGTCATGAATGCGGTTGCGTAGCCCTGGCCGCGCAACAAGCTGGGCAGGCACTGCACCGGAAGACCGCCGTGATCGGCTTCGTCGTACTCGGGCGAGATGCGCGGCGGATAGCCGCAGTGGATGGGAATCAGGGCCTTGGTGGTATGCGGCACAACGGTGTACGCCTGCCGGGCTTGCGTGCCGCGCCGGGCCAGTTCGGCCAAGAAGGGCGTGGTGGGCAAGTTCGGATCGGCGAGCGTGGTCGACTTCCAGCGCGCCGACTCGAGCACGACCGTGACCACGTTGTAACGCCGCGTTGGGTCTTGGCTTCCCAGCTGCAGCTTGGTGAGCGGCCGGGCCGTGGCGGCGGCGTCGGCCTGGTTGACCAGCCCCGCGGGCAGCGCACCGAGCCACTGCCATTGCACCGAGCGAGCCAGCGGTTGCAGCGCCCCAGGGAGCGGCATGGCCTGCAGCCATCCGGCGCCAGCCACGGCGGCGACCGCCACCAGACCCATCGACGGGATGGGCGTTCGCTCGGGAACTGCCGTTGTCCCGCTGCCGCGACGCCATTGCCGCATGCCGGGCGACAGCAGCGCCAGCCCGCCCAAAAGGGGCACCGCAACCAGAGCGGCAAGGCGGCCCGCGGTCAGCTCGCTGGCAAAGACCTGGCTCAACATGCGCAGGTGCAGCAGGCCGTACAGCAGCATGTCGCCGTCTAGCGGCGCGCCCGTGGCCAAGAAGTAGGCCTGGTCCACCACCGCGGCCAGAAGACCCAGTCCGGTCAGGGCGTGCAGCGCCAACGTCGCCCAGGGGCGCCACCGCGCCGGCTGTACGGTCAGGAGCCACGTCGCGGCCAACGCCCACATCGCTGCCAGGGCCACGTCGTTGGCCAGCAGGCGTAAATCTTGAACGGCAAAGGCAACCTGCTGCCGGTCGAGCAGCGCGCGCATCTGCAGCAGCTTGCAGCCCGCCGTCACCAGCAGCAGCGGGACCGTGGTCGCAGCTGCATAGCGCCACGCCGGCGCCGCCGGAGCGAGACGCTGGAGCAAAGACCCGCGTGGCACGGGGGCAAAATCAGGACCGGTCGTGGCAGCGGACAAACGGCAAGACCTCTTCGTTCGACATGCTCATCGGGTGCCCGGCGTTCGTGCAATTCAACAGGTTGAACGCCATGGCCGCGGTTGCGGCCGCACACGGGGGTCGCTGGTGCGGGGGCCCAGAGTGCGCGGCGCGCCCCCCCTTGGTGCTTTCTCCCTGGGATCGGCGCGGTTGCGCGCTCGATGTCGTCCCAGACCCAGCGCAGTATGCCGGGGCGCAGTCGCCGTGCAAAGCGAAATCCGCTGGCGCGAGGCCTGCGCTGGCTACGGCGCCCCGCACAGCGTCTTGAGCAGCTTCTCTGGATTGGCACAGCCGTTGGTGGTTGCCGCGCTGGCCGCGACTTTGCCGTCGACCGTGCAGCTGCAGTGCTGATCATCGCAGTCGATCGCGTAGTCGTGGCCCTGGCAGGCCAGCGAACAGCCGCAGGTGGTGGGTGTGCCCGTACTGGCGCTGCAGGCGGCCGGTGGGCAGGTGGCCGGCGCGGCCGGGCAGGTGGGATCGGGGTCGCCGCTGGGCTGCACGCACGCGCAAGTGAGGTACTGGTCCCACGGCGCCTTGCAGGCCGCTGCGCTCATCTTGTTGCAGGCGTTGCAGTTGCTTGCGGTGCTGGACATGCACTCGACGTAGGCGGCCAACGGGGCCTCGCAGCCTGCCGGGGCCTTGAAGGCGATCTCCAGGCACGCCGAGACGCACATGGCCTTGGGCAAGTCCGACGAACAGCCCGCCGCTTCGATGTGGCTGCACATCTTCTCGCAGCTGATGCTACCGCCCACCAAATCCAGCGAGTTGGAGCCGACTTCCCAGCTGGGCACGCAGCCGGTGTCGGCGTCGATGTCCCAAGCGTCGATGTCCCACCCGTCGCTGTCCACGTCCCAGGCGTCGGCATCCACATCCCAGGCGTCGGCATCGGGGACGTCGGCATCGCCAAACCAAGCGCTCGTGTCAAAAGCGTCGGCGTCTTGCCCGGCCGCGTCGGTCGAGCTGCCCGCGCTGGTTTCGCCTTTGCGCGCGCCCGAGTCCACGCCCCCCACGGCCACGTCCGAGGGGCCCGCCGAGCCCGAGGTACTCGCCGTGCCGCAGGCCGCCAGGGCCAGCGCCGCGCACGCCACAAACCAACGCTGATAGCTCATGAAAGCCCGCCACACGGCTGCTCATCGAACAGCAGCCACTTTCTACTATACAGAAGTACACGGGAATCTAGAAGGCGATGCCGACGATGGTGCCGAAATTGGTCAGGGTCATGTCCTTCTTTTCGTCGAGCAGCGAGTACGCATAGCGCAAGCTGACGGCCAGCCAAGTCCACGAGACGGTGGCGTTGACCCGGTGCTGGTTGTTGAAGGCGACGTTGAACGGCGCGTATTCGTAGGTGGCGTGGACTTTGATGGCCGCGGGCAGTTTGAAGTCGGCGTGCAGAGTGCCAAAGCCGTCGAAGTCCAGGCCCTCGTAGTTGGCGTTGGCCGGGTTCAAAACGCCGATGTGGTACATGATGCCAAAGCCAAAGCCGGCGCCAAAGCGGAGCCAGTCGTTGTCGTACAGGGCCCACGGGTAGCCGGTCTTGAAGCCGAAAATGAAGCCGCCCTCGCCGCCCACGTACTTCTTGTTGGGGATGGTGGCCTCGCTGTAGCTGCCGACTTGCAGGTCGTAGTTGATACCCGGCGTGTGGCCCAGCGCGGTGCGGTTCCATGGCGAATACAGCGTGCCGCGCATCGTCGCCGACCACGTGTGTTGATGGATGGTCTGGGCCGCCTTGCCGCTGATCTCCTTGCCGTCCTTGTCGTACTGCGGGATGCCGGCAAAGGCGCGGTCAGTGTATTCCAGGCCAATCATGTTCCAGGTGAACGGCTCGTTCATGATCCCGGCGGACCATTTGTCGGCCGCCGCGGCCGGGTGAGCCAGGGTCGCAGTTGCCACCACCGCCAGCGCGGCAAGGCAAAGGATGTGGAAGTTCCGAATCATATATACCCCACCTGATTCACGCTTGTACGGCCTTCGGGACCCGTCTTGCAACCGGCGAGAATCAGGCGGGGACCCCAATTCGGGCCCGCCGAATTGCGGCGCTTTTCGATCCGATTCGGGCGGATTCCGTATCATAGCCGCACCCCCGTGCCAAAGGTAAAGCCCAGGCCCTGCATGTAGGTGCCGTCGAGCCGAACGTAGAAGCGGTTGCCAATGTTGCCGACCGCGGCCACATGCGGAAACACCAAGTCAGCGGCCTCTTTGGCCGAAATGTCCAGGCGGATACCGGGCTCCACTTGCGCCCACTTGGTCACCGGGATGACGGCGCCAATCACGAAGCCAAAGTAGCTTCGGGACGGGGTCTTGGGCGATGGGTCCGCCTTGGTCGCCGCTGGCGTGCGGCCGGCGAAGCTGCCAAAGGTCATACCAAAGTCCAGCACCCAGGGCGTCCGGTCGCTGCCCATCGGGATGCCGTAGAACAGGTCGAAATTCATCTTGCCGCCGCCCAGGTCCACGCCTACGCCAGCGTTGCTGCGCGGGCTGGTGTCGATGGTGTAGGTCTGGTCCTTGCCCGTGGTGTAGGCCCGCGCGCCGGCGCCCGCACCCGAACCCGCGTTCATGAGCATCTGCGCCAGCAGACTGCCGCGCTCGACGTAGTGAACACCTGGGACAATATCACCGCCCATCGGCGAATAGCCCGCGAGCACGCCGATCTCGACCACGCCGACTGCGTACTGCACCGAGCCCAGCGGCTCCTTGTCGAAAGGGTTCAGGTTGAGCACCCACTTGGGCGTCGGCTCGTCGGCCTTGGCAGGCTCGGCGGGCTTGGGCTGAGGTGCCGCGGCGGGGTCGCTCGTTGCGGTCGCCGGCGTGGCAAGGTCTGTGTCTGCGCTGGCCGCCAGGGGCACCGCCAACCCCGGCAGCAGCACGCCTGCTACTAGTAGGATCCACCGCGTCATCGGTTTTGCACCCTGGCCGCATACATGCGTCTTGCTTTTGGGTTTTTGCGCCAGCCTCCTTGGATGTCAATGCCAGGAGCGTCGGATCGGCGGTGGTTCTTGGCCTTCGTGGCGAAGCGGTGACAGTGGTAGTCGCTGGGAACGGACTCTGTCGGTCTGGCGGTGGCCTGTGTCGAGAAAATCCACATTTGGCGGATAGCGATGTTGAAAAAGTACACACCGGTGGGGCGTGCGGCACTGGTCAAGGCGGCCAAGTTGGCGTACAAGCGTCGGTCAGGGTCTGGCACGGTTCTTGCGCCTTCTGACGCAGCGGTCCCATCGCCGGACCCATCGAGAGGCAGCCATGCGCACCAGCCAACTCATCGCCCGCGCGCCCGCCGGTCGCCGCCGCTCCCAGACGTTTTGGCTGGCCTTCCTGTGGTTGTGCGGTCTTGGCGCGTGCGTCGTCAATCCCGTACCCACGCCCAGTTCCGCCGAGAAGACCTCGGTGACCGACACCGCGGCGGGGGCCGACACCAACCAGGGTAGCGCCGACCAAAGCGCCGACACGGCCGCCGCGGACACCACCCAAAGCGACACCCAAATGGACACCAAAGCCGACGCCGACGTGCTCGCCGACGTGGTCACCGACACCACCGGCGCCGTCGAGTGCTGCCCGTTGGACACACCCGCCTGCGACTGCGTCTACACCGGCGGCACCAAAGGCCCGCAAGGCTGCGTGAAGATCTGCGACGCCGCGCCGGTCGGCTGGAAGAAGCAGGTCGACGAACACGGCTGCCCGTTCTGGCAGACCGGCCCGCAGTCGTGCATGGTCCTGCCGGTCAAGTGCGACGGCAACCCGCCGACATTCCCCGCGTTTACCAAGGTGTGCTCGCAGGACGCGGACTGCGGCTTTGTCGTCCATCAGACCGACTGCTGCGGCAACACCCTAGCCCAGGGCGCCTGGATCGAGGTCATCTCGGCCTTCAAGTCCGCCGAGACCCAGTGCCGCGACCAGTACCCCAAGTGCCAGTGCGCCCAGGGGCCCACCAAGGCCGAAGTGGGCGATCCGCCGGCCAACGGCGAGTTCGTGGTCCACTGCGTGAGCGGGCAGTGCCTGACCTCGGCCGCGCCGCCGAAGTGACCCCGAGAAAGAAGCGGGAGAAACAAGGGGGGCAATTTCTACTGCCTTTCCGGTTGCCTACTCTGCCGCCACGTCGAATGGCCCTCACCCCCGGCCTACGGCCGACCCCTCTCCCACTGAAGTGGGCGAGGAGTAAAGGGAAATTGCATTGCCCCTCGCCCAAAGCGTTGGGAGAG
>JBBISH010000193.1:0-7281 GCA_037441385.1 Myxococcales bacterium | reverse complement strand
CCGGTTGCCGCTGGAGCCGTCCAATCGCCCGGCGACCACCGAGCCACGACGATTTGCGCAGCGCGCCCAGGGACGCTATCGTGCTGGCGCGGAGATGCTGGCCGCCGCAACCGGCGGTGGAATGGCCCCGGCGCTGCGGCATCTGCTCGGCGGTCGGGAAAGTAGCCTCAGCAAGCGTCTTTACGTGACCAGGAGTGCAAGTTGACTTCGCAGCGCGACCCCTCCAAGCCGGCAGCACCGGTGAACCAGCCGGCCGGCAGACCGGCTCAACCCAACAGCCGCAGCGCCTTCGATCCGTTTGCGTCTGCGCCGTCGAGCCGGCCGGGCGTTGACCCGTTTGCCAGCCCGGCCGCGAGCCGTTCGGCCTTTGACCCGTTTGCCGCCCGGCCCGCAAGCCGCCCAGCTGGCTCGGGGGCCTTCGATCCGTTTGCGGCGCGGCCTGCTTCACGCGCCGACGCGAACCCGGTACCGGCTACCCCTACCGCTCTGCCGCCGCGCCCGGCCGCATTGGCCACCGTCCCGGCGACCCCCCTGTTGCGCCCCGAGGCCGACTTGGGGGCAGTGGCCCGCCAAATGCGCGTTGCGCAAGGCTTGACCGCGGCCGAGTTGGTCGACCTGGAATCGGTTCTGCAGCGTCGCCAATTTGCGGCCGGTTCCCTCATGGTGCGGCAGGGTGATCCGGCCGATGCGGGCGGCATCGTCGCGGCCGGCCAAGGTCACATGCGCTACGAGACGCCTGGACGGTCACCGGTGCAATTCGGCAGTCTGCGCCCAGGCTTGTTGATTGGCGACGGGGCGATCAGCGGTGGCGGCTATCACGGCGCCTCGGTCATCGCCGACTCCGACTGCACCGTGTGGACCTTCTCGGCCGGCGACATCGCGCGGCTTCGCGGAAAGAATCCTGTTCTTTTCGAAAAGCTCCGCGCTCTGGTCCGCGACCAGCAGTCCGGCAAGTAGGGCACCGGGCCAGCCTCCGTTGGGTCCTGGGGCAAGTCCACGCCCACCGGCCCACGCATGACAAACTCGTGATACAGAATCCGTCTGAGGCGGCCCAAACGCGGGCAATTCCTTGGGCCCGAACCAGGGTCCCCGCCTGATTCTCGTCAGTTGCAAAGCGGGTCAAAAAAGCCGTACAGGCGCGAATCAGGTGGGGTTCGTAGCACTGGCAGCGACTTGGCTGGCTGCAGTGGGGGTCGCCAGGGCTGGTTTGCGAGCGCCGAGCCAAATCCCTTTGTTTATATTGTTCTTTCCTGCGTCAACAGCCCCATGTGACTGGCGACCGATCGCCTCGCCGGCCGGTGGGTGGTGTCTGCATGCCTCAGCCCTGGTCCGATACCAAGGTACGACTTGACCCATGCGACCGATAGGCGCGAAATGGCCGCAGTTGGCCACTTTGTGCACGAGGTCCGCATGGCGACGCTTCAAACCACCCCCGCTCCCACCCAAGCTCCGCAAGGCACCACGCCGGCACCGCAAGGGGCCGTTCCCGCAGGGATTGCGGCCAAGGCCAAACCAGGCTCGGCGGCAGCCACGCGCGAAAAAGTGGCGGGAGCCAACTACGCCGACGGCGCTGCGCTGGTCAAACCAGAGAACAAGCCGGGTTATGCGGCCACCAAGCAGGCGGTTGCGCCGCGGGGCGCCCCGGTGGTGCCGGCCAAGCCGGGGGAAGGCAAAGAGCTTGAGGCAACCGTCTCGGCACCCGTCGCCGAAGCCAAGCTGGCCCGCGCCCAAGGCAAGACGGTCGAGTTGGTCAAGCCGGAAGCCACCGCCACCGAAGCGGGCAAGCCAGGCGAAGCGGCCAAGCCCGAAAAGCCCAAGGGCCCGTCGCTGCCCAAGGTTGCCGAAGTCGGCCCCAGCAAAGAGATTCTGGCCGGTGGCACCAAGACCGATCTGGGTGGTGGCAAGTACGCACAAACGTTTGCCGGCACGTCGGCCAAGAACGAGGTCAAACCCGCGGTCGAACTGGGCAAAGAAGGCCCCAAGGCCGAGCTCGCCTCTGGCGAAGCGGTCGCCGCTGCCGGGGCCCGCTTGGGCGTGGGCGGCAAGGCTGAAACAACGGGCAAGTACGGCAAAGCGGAGGCGAAGGCTGATGCAGCCTTGGTGGCCCAAGCGGGTGCCAAGGCCGGCTACAAAGTCGGCACCGATGGCGTGGTGGCCAGCGCGGACGCATCGGCCAAGGCCGGCGCAGAGGCTTCGGGCAGCGCCGAAGTCACGTCGAACAAGTTCTTGGGTACCGACGCGGGCGCAGGAGCGACCGGCAAGGCGTTTGCGGGCGCGCGGGTCGGCGCAGGAGCCAAGGTCGGCGTGACCAAGGACTTCGTGGGAGCCAAGGGCGCCGTGGGCGGCTTTGCTGGCGCAGAAGCCAAGGGCGATGTGCACGCGCACGTGGGCCCGGTGGGCGCCAAGCTGGAAGGCGCGGTGCAGGCCGGCATCGGCGCGTCGCTGGAAGGCGAGATCACCTTTGAGAAGGGCAAGCTGAAGATCAGCGCCAAGGCGGCGGTCGCTTTGGGTATCGGTGCGTCGCTGGGCGGCTCGGTCGAGCTCGATATCGGCCAGGCGATCAAGATGGGCGGCGAGATCGCCAAGATCGCCTACAAGTTTGCGGATCAAGATGGCGACGGCCGGCTGACCCTGAATGACCCGGCCACGCTGGCGGGCAAGGGCGTGCGCGGCGGCGCCAAGGCCGTGGACAAGGGCGTGGACAAGGCCATCGCGGCCCTGGATGCCGACGGCGACGGAAAATTCACCAGTACCGACATGAAGTTGCGTGCCCAACAGGCCGGCGACGCCGTGGTGGGTGCGGGCAAGCAGGCGGGCAAGGCCGTGGTCGGCGCCGGCAAGGCCGCGGTTGCCGCGGGCAAGAAGGCCCTGGATCAAGACGGCGACGGCAAGCTGAGCCTGAATGACGTGAAGGCCGGCGCCCAGAACGTGGGCAACAAGCTGGTCAAGGCCGAGCAAAAGGTCGTAGACGGCGCCAAGGGTGCCGCCAAGTGGGCCGCCAAAGAGGGCGCCGCGCTCAAGGCCGGCGCGCAGCAGTCGTTGCAGGCCGCGGGCAAGGCGCTCCACAACGCAGCCGACCAGGATGGCGACGGCAAGTTGGGCGTGGGCGACCTCAAGGCTGGAGCGACCCACGCCAAAGACGCCGTTGTGGCGGCTGGCAAGCAGGTGGGCGAAGCGGCTTCGGCCGGTGCGCACAAAGTGGCCGAGGGTGCCAAGTGGGCCGGTGGCAAGGTTGCTGCCGGGGCCGTCAAGGTTGGCGCGGCGATGCATCAAGCGGCCGACGTAGACGGCGATGGCAAGCTGGGAGCAGGCGATGTGACCGCGGCGCTGCACAACGCCGGCCAGGCCGTGGCGAGCCAAGCGCAGCAGGCCAAGGCGGCGGTCGAGCGGTCGCTGGACGTCAACGGCGATGGCAAGGTCGACAGCAAAGATGCGGCGGCAGCGGCCAAGGCGGCGAAGCAGCGGGCGATCGCGGCCTACCACAGCTCGGTGGACACGGCGCGCGCCGCGGCGCACCAAGCCATCGACACCGCCAAGGCGGCGGCCGCAGCCACCAAGCAAGGCCTGGACCGCGATGGCGACGGCAAGCTGGGCTTGGGCGACGTGAAAGCCGGCGCCCAGCAAGCCTACGCCGGCGTCAAGCGCGGTGCGGGGGCAGTGGCCACCAAGGGCCGTGCCGTCCTGGCCGACGTCAAGGCGCAGGCCAAGCAAGCCCGCGAAACCTTTGGCAACGCCGTCACCGACGCCGGGGCGACCCTGAAGGCCAGCTGGGGCAAGGTGTCCAGCTTCTTTGGCGGCGGCAACTAGAGACGCGATTAATTACTGGACATTCGTTCTGCAATTCGGTCTGCCGGTCGCGTCTCTAGAGACCTGACCAATTACTGCACACTCGTTCAGCTCTTGGATGTTCTGGTCAGGTCTCTCGCTGCCAGGTGGGTCGCAAGCTCGCCCCGTTGGGGACTCGCCGCTCCAATTGCGGCGGGTGCGGCGCGGCGAAGAACTCAACTTGATCCGCTCTCTGGAGCACCGATCAGAAAACCAGTCCTGCGGGCAAACGTCGCGGCGGGTCGCAGCTGTGCCTGGTTCGTTGGGCCCGCTTGCGACCCACTGATACGAACCCCGTCTGATTCACGCCTGTACGGCTTCTCTGACCCGGTCTGCAACCGGCGAGAATCAGGCGGGACCCCGGTTCGGGCCCGAAGAATTGCCCGAGTCTTCGATCCGATTCGGACGGAACTGGTATGAGCATCAACGAGTTTTCGTCAGCGAGTGGTCTCGTTGCTCTGAACCTCGGAGATTTGTGATCGGTGTTCTAGGCCGGCTGCACCAGGCCAAAGCGATTCTGGTCGGGGTCCAGGAACAGCGTAAACAGGCTGCCGTCGCCCACATCCACAGGCTCGCCCAGGACTTCGCCGCCACCGGCCTGGATGGCCCGGCAAGCGCGCGCCAAGTCGGCCACACGCACGTAGTCCGTCAGGCCGCGCAATCGTCCGCCGCGCTCGCCGCCCACAAGCCCCAGACCAGGCTGTAGCTCGGTCTCGATGGCGTAGTCGTCGACGCCGTCTACGTCCCTGAAATTCCAGCCCACGAGCTCTTGGTAGTAGGTGCGGCCCTGCTGCAGATCGCCCACACCCAACTCGACCCAGCTGATGACGTTGGATCCCGGCCCCGAGAATTCGGGCTCGCCGGGCTCCTCGGCCTGCCAAAAAGCCAGTTCGTTGTTCCAAGGGTCCAAGCTGTCGGTCCAAGCGCCTGCGCCTGGCACCTCCGAGCGCTCGACCGCCACTCGGCCGCCCAGCTGCGCGGCACGGCCAGCATCCACCACGCAATCTTCGCTTTGCACGTAGTGGCAAACGCCTAGCGGCATACCCGAGTCGCCGACCTGCCAGATCGAGACGATCGGCGCGCGGCCGGTGTCGGCCATCGCGTACTCGTCGCTCAAGGGGGTGATCGTCCAGTCGAACACGCTGGAGTAGAACGCGATCGCCCGCTGAAGATCGGACACGCGGATCTCGATTTGCCAGATGCGCCGGCCCATGTCGCCCTCGCCCTGCACACTGCGGTGCCGTGGCGCAAGCCTACGCTGGGCCGGGCATTTTGGCAAAGGCCGCCGGCGGGCAGAGAGGCACTGGTACGCCAAACCTCAAGTTCGTTCGGGGTTGCAGTCGTTGGCGTACCAGGCAGCGTGAGCCGCACGCGGGGGTCGCAGGGGGCGGGGGTCCTAGAGTGCGCGGCGCGCCCCCTTATTTCCTACTGAAAAGGCTAGTACTACAAACTATTCGAGAGGCCCGAACCTGAACATACTTCGGGTTTGTAGTACTAGTTGCCGTGGTGCTTGCTGATGATCACAAACTCGATGCGGCGATTCTTGGCGCGGCCCTCTTCGGTCGCGTTATCGGCGATCGGCTTCTTGTCGCCGTAGCCTTCGGCCACCAAGCGCTTGTGATCGATGCCCTTGGCGATCAACCAGTCGCGGACGGCGTTGGCGCGCTCGTGCGAGAGCTTGTGATTGTCGTCAGCGTGGCCCACGTTGTCGGTGTGGCCCTGGATCTCTAGCCGCAGTGACGCGAACTGGCCCATGACCTTGACCACTTCTTCCAGGACCGGGAACGACTCGGGC
Organism: Myxococcales bacterium; assembly: GCA_037441385.1. Classification (GTDB taxonomy): domain Bacteria; phylum Myxococcota_A; class UBA9042; order UBA9042; family UBA9042; genus SXRM01. Next base: position 1,661 of record JBBISH010000193.1, on the reverse strand, counting down.
TTGATGTCGTGCTTGCCGGTGTCGAACAAGATGCCTTGGATGACGCCGGTGAACTTCTCCAGCGCCTTGGGCATGCAGCCCTGCTCTTCCACCACGCCCGCCTTGTCCGGGCACTTGTCGTCGGCATCCAAGACGCCGTCATTGTCGCGGTCGGGGCAGCCCTTGCGGTCCTTGGTCCCGAACAGATCCGGGCACTTGTCATCCTTGTCGGCGACGCCGTCCTTGTCCTTGTCCGGGCAGCCGGCCGTCTCTTTGGGGCCCGCCACGTCTGGGCACTTGTCGTCGGCGTCCAGGATGCCGTCGCCGTCTTGATCGGCGGGCTTGGGGCAGCCTTGCAGGGCCTTGTCGCCGGCCTGGTCGGGGCACTTGTCCTCGGCGTCGATCACGCCGTCGCCGTCCTTATCGCCCGGCTTGGGGCAACCCTGCAGCTCGGCCACGCCGGGCTGGTCAGGGCACTTGTCGTCCACATCGGCAATGCCGTCGTGGTCGCGGTCCGCCGGAGCTCGACAGCCGTGGAATTCCTTGTCGCCAGGCTGGTCGGGGCACTTGTCGTCGCTGTCGGCGATGCCATCACCGTCGCGGTCGGCGGCCGCATGGAACCCAAAGAACACGTCCACACCGGCATTGAGGCTGATGTTGTGCGCACCGCCTGCGTCGGGGCCGTCGGTCGCTTGGCTGCGCAGGTCGGCGCGCAGGGCCAGCCACGGCAACACCAGGCCGCGCACGCCCACGCCCAGGTGGTACTGCGGGTCCACGTCCTTGCCCAGATCGCCGCCCACCGCGTGGTAGGCGCCCAGGCCACCCAGGACGAACGGGGTCCAGTTGGCCGTGGGCAGGATGTGCCACAGCACGTCGATGTCGTAGCGAAGGATCGAGGCGCTGCCCTTGGGATCGATCGAGGTGGGCAGGTACGCCACACCGGCTTCGACCGCCACGTACTTGAGCAACTGCCAGCCCAGACGCGCGCCAAACTCGCCGCTGCTGCCCGGATAATGCCGCGGCAAAATCGAAGGATCGCCGATATCCCAGGTGCGGGTGACCAATTGTCCGCCGCCAAACAGGCCGACGTAGGGTTCAGCCGAAGGGTACTCGGCCTGGGCAGGCACGGCGGCCGCCATCGCCACTGTTGCAGTGGCAGCAACAAGGGGAGCGCGAAGGAATTTCATCATACAACCCGTGGCGCAGGACCCAAGGCCCACCAGCCGCGGCAGAGGTCGCCGGGGAGTGGGCACTTGTTGCCAAGATAGGGTCACCGCGCAATGGAGCCAGCCGTGCGCGGCGCCGCCAACCGAGGTCCTGCGAGTGCTCGATTGGCGCGGGCGCAAGATACGGATTACCCGGATCAGATGCCAGCGATGGAATGAACTTTTTGCAGTTTTGGTGGCATTATGCGGAATCCGTCAGGAGCGGCTCGAAACCTCCGGCAATGGTCCGGGCTCGAACCGGGGTCGCCGCCTGATTCTCGCCAGTTGCGCAACGAGTCAGTGAAGTGGTACAGGCGCGAATCGGGCCTGCCTTACCGCTTGCCTGCTCTGACGCAGCGCCGAAGGCCCTCACCCCCAGCCTGCGGCCGACCCCGCTCTCGCCGTGAAATTGAGTCACGGCTCGCTCGCTTCGCTCACCGCGGGGACCCCTCCTCTCCCACTGAAGTGGGCGAGGAG
>JBBISH010000192.1:0-7422 GCA_037441385.1 Myxococcales bacterium | reverse complement strand
TCAACCGTCGGTCGTGCACGGGTTGTTGTCGTTGCAGACCGTGACGCCCGCGCTCAAGCACACGCCGCCGGCGCACGTGTCGCCCACTGTGCAGGCGTTGCCGTCGCTGCAGCTGGCCGTGTTGTTGGCAAAGCCGCAGCCCAGCTTGGGGTCGCAGCTGTCGTCGGTGCAGGGGTTGCCGTCGCCGCAGCTGACCGGGCCGCCGCCGACGCAAACGCCGTCTTTGCAGGCGTCGTTGTTGGTGCAGGCGCTGCCGTCGTCGCAGGCTGCGGTGTTGCTGGCAAACACACAGCCGACCTTGGGCTTGCAACTGTCTGTGGTGCATGGGTTGTTGTCGTCGCAAGTCGTGGCGTCGCCCGGCAGGCAGATGCCGCCCTTGCAGGTGTCGCCCGTGCTGCACGCGTTGCCGTCGTCGCAGGCCCCGCCGTCGCTGACGCTGGTCGTGCAGCCCTTGGCCAGGTCGCAGCCATCGTTGGTGCACGGGTTGCCGTCGTCGCAAACCACAGGCGTACCAGCGCACAGACCTTCGGTGCACTTGTCGCCGCTGGTGCACGCGCTGCCGTCGTCGCAGGGGCCCGTCTTGGGCGGATGCTGGCACTCGCCGCCGGTGCAGTTGTCGTACGTGCAGGTCTGGCCGTCGTCGCACATGCCGGCCGTGGGCTCGTCGGTTTGCCCGTCGCAGTCGTCGTCTTTGAGGTTGCACTGCTCGGCTTGTGCGGACGGCGCATCGCACGCGCTCAAGCCCGCCGCGCCGCACACCCGCTTGCCGCTGCACGAGCCGAGGGCCGACGCATTGCTGCAGGTGGTGCCCAGTTGCTTGGCGACGGCCCGGGCGTCGCAGGCGCAGGTCAGGTCGTTGCGCACGCATTGGGTCGCAGTGGCGCCGCTCACGCTGGTCGTGTCTTTGCACGTGTAGCCGTCTGGGCACGGGTTGTTGGCGCCGCAGGCGTTGCCGCAGAAATTGCCAACCAAGCTGCCGTTGTCGCTGGTGTAGGGCACACAGCGGCTGTCGCCGCCGCCGGGGACGTTCGAACAGTCGGCATCCGCAGCGCACGGCTCGCACAGGCGGATGTGCGAAGGCAGGCAGTAGAACGCGACGTCGCCGCCAACGCCCACCGTCTGCGTGCATTTGAAGCCGTCGGAGCAGTCGCTGGTGCACGGTTTGGCGCACACCTGGCCGGCCGCGGTCTCGATGCACAGGCCGCTGTCGCAGCCGCCGTTGCTGGTGCACGCGCAACCCACGCCAGTACAAATCCCTGTGTCGCTGACGGTGGCGTCGGTTCCGGCGACCTCGCCGGTGCTGTCGCTGTCTACGCCTGCGTCGCTGGTACCGGCCCCATCGCTGCCAACTACCTCCGGCGCGGCGTCGCCACCACTCAGGTCCAACGTCGCGCCATCGCTGCCGGTACCCGAGTCGCCGGCCGTGCCAATCGCCGAATCGGCCTCCGAACTGCTGCTGCCACACGCCAGGGTCGCTCCAGCTAGCGCCGCGGCGACGATCACGTACTGCGCGATCTTCCGCAGATTCGTTGGGAGATGTGCCATGATTTGCCTCCGATCCGGGCGGGCCGCTGCCGGTTCCTCGCCCAACTACCCCAAGCCTGTGCCTGGCGAAAATGGCCGTTGCGCACTCGCCAAACCGCGAACGTCGGCCCAACGCGGCGAGGCTACGCCCCAGACAACCCCGCGTCAACGGCCGCCGCCCCTGGGGTCCACAGGGGGAACAAGGGCGCGTGCATGCCCGCGCTTGCGCTGTCGCGCCGGCCACCGGCTGACCCCCCAAAGAATTCGGTCAGCCTGGGGTGCGCCGATCAGGTCCTGATTGATCAGGTCCTGATTGAGCCTCTGCGGATTGGTGGCTGGCTCATGCGCAATCCGCTTGACTCGGCTCAAGAAAGGTGCGGCAGGCCTGCCATCGTATCAACCCCGGTTCAGGCCCAGGCAATTGCCGGAGTGCTTGGGGCGATTCAAATGGATTGCGCAGCCGGCGAACCCCACCCGCTTCACGTCGGCCGCGGGTCGGGTAGGGCAGGCAAGTCTGCATGGTGAGCTTGGCGGCCGTGATCGCGGCGCCGCGCAGGGGTCGGCGCACCCGCCTATGGTCCCTTCTACTTGGCGGTCAAAGAGGGCGCTGGCGAACGTCTGTGGTCGGTTGGCCCGCGCGACGCGCGGAAGACCATTTGCTCGATCTCGCTGCGCAGGCCGTCCACCCAGTCGCGGCTCATGCGCCCTTCAAAGGCGCAGCCGCCAAACAGGTACACGTCTCGGCCGCGAACGCGCTGGACCACCAGGTCGTAGTGCCGCGTGCCGGCGCGTCCGAGCATCCCGATTTCCACTGCGCGCACCTCGCCAAACGGAATCTCGATGACCCGCGTGCCGCCCACCCGATGCCGCACGGTGAGCCGGATCACGCGTCCAGCCTCGTCGACGGCGACCGTGCGCGACTCGCCGATGACGAGCGCGACCACGCCGAGCCCAAAGAACAGACAGCCAAGCGCGAACGCGGCCCGCACGTTTGTGCCCCCGGTGCGAAAGCCGCGCGCCAGGTACATGAACAGCAGGCCCAGCGCCGTGACAAAGGCTTGGAGCGCGTCGGTCGCCGCGGGCTTGCTCTCAAGAATCATGGCGCTTTTGTCGCTCCTTTGATGCCCTGGGGCCCAAGGGCGCGGGTCATCGCAGCGCCGCGGACCAACCACCCCAACGCCCGCATCGGCCGGCCGAACCAGACCTTCCGGCCACCGGGGCCGAGGCTACGCCGTCAGCACCCCTGCGTCAACGTCGACTTTCTGCTGAATTTCCGGTCAAAACGCCGGCACGGTCAGGGGCTCGCCGAACGAACGCACGCCCTTGGCCTCGCCTGTGGACACTGGACAAGCTTAGGTTTGTTCTGCGCATTTGCGCCCGCGAAGCCACCAGCCTCCGCGCTGGGGTCGCCGTCGTGGCCGCCCCGCCGGTCGCCTCCGGGGAGGAGGTTTGTGTATTTAAAATATCAAGATCGAATTTGACATTTTGAAATGGCGTCCTTATCGTGACGACATGAATCGCATCGACGCCAACCTCGCCTGTCCCGCCTGCCAGCAGCCGCTCGTGCCCCACGTATTGGAGTGCGAATCTTGCGCAATCCGCGTGGAGGGGCCGTTTCAGTTCAACGAATTCGCCACGCTGGCGGGCGACGACCTCCACCTTTTGCGCATCTTTGTGCTGAGCGAAGGCCGGGTGCGCGACATGGAGGCGGCGCTGGGTCTGAGCTACCCGACCATTCGCAACCGGCTGAAAGAACTACGTAACAAACTTGCGACACCGCTGGCCGTCGCGGCGCCGGCCCGCGGTACGGTGCCCCCGCCGGGTGGTCCCACACCCGATGCCCGCGTGGGTGCGGTGCTGGACCGGTTGCGGGCTGGCGAGCTGACCTTCGACGAGGCGATTCGGCAGGTGCATTGGCTGCAAGATAGCGAGAAGTAACAGTAACTACCAATGATGGAGGCGCAGATGAAGGCGCAGATTCAGCAAGTGCTCGACATGAACAAATCTGGCGTGCTGACCGACGAGCAAACCGCCGAGATGATTGCGGCCTTGGCCAGCCCGATCGCGCCGCCACCCGCAGCCGGTCGGCCCAAAGCTTGGACGAGTTCGCTGTTCCAATCGCTCACCGGATCGCTGCACGCGGCTTGGCGCAGCGCCGATGTGCACGGCGTCTACCCGAGCGAACTGCGCGAAAACGATGTGCGCATGTCGCGCGTGGACGTGAACGACAGCCACAACTACACGTTTCGCGGCAACAAGGTGCGCATGTCGTCGGTGGTGCTTGCGCTGCAAACTGCTGAATTTACTGGAAGTGTCATCGGTGGGAGCCAGTTGGAGGTGTTGACCGTCCGCAATGGTGCGGTTCGCGCGCTTGAGGTCCAAGGAAGTGCTCTGGAATCCGCAGAGGTGACCGACAGCGTCCTGAGCGACCTGCGCATCCGCGCGTCGGAGCTGACCAAGCTGCAGGTCGCCGCGCAAAGCGAGATGCAGCGGGTGCGGATCGGCGCGTCCGAGATCAAAGGCCTGCACTTGCACGGCGGCGCTGCGTGGCTGGACGTACGGCTCGACGGAGTGCAGGTCAACACGTGGGATGTGGACGCAAGCACGCTAGAAGACGTAGAAATCGACGCCTCGCAGCTGTGCCGCATCGCGCTACTGGGGACCACTTGGCGGACCTGCCTGGTGCGCAGTGCTCGGCTAGTCGATGTGACGCTGCAAGGTTGTCGGCTCGAGAATGTGCTCATCACCAGCAGCGACGGCTGGCGCAAGCGGGGCATCGACGGCGTGACGATGGAGGCCTGCACGATGGAGCAAGTCCTCTTGGATGACTGCAACTTCCGCGGCACGACGTTCAAGAACGTGCACGTGCAGGGTGTGCAGGCGCGGCGCATCGAGCTCGGTGCGGTGACGATCGACGGGACCGACGCGTTCTTGCATGCAATTGGCAAGCGCTGACCCGCGCCTGACTTGTGGCCAACGGTTCGGCCAAGTCCGGAGAACGGCGTCCATTCTAGCCAGTCGCGCTAGAGACGCGACCAATTACTGCTCATTCGTTCAGTAATTGCCCCTTCTGGCCGCGTCTCTGGTCGCGTCTCCAGCCCCAAGTGGGGCGCAAGCGAGCGCCTGCGGCGACTCGCCGCGCCGAGTTCGAAGGTGCAGATGCGCGGAGAAAGTCTAGATTGATCCGCTCTCTAGCCGAGCGGGGCCAAGCGCGGTATACTCGCTGCGTGGGCCGGCCATTGCGGCCGGGGGCTCCTGGTACATGAACATCCCGTATCTGCGCGCGGCAGCTGCGTTCGTTGCAGCGTTGACGATTGGTTTGGCCGCCACGGCCTGCACCGACACCGCGCTGCCCGGCGAGACCTCGGACGATTTGACCGCGGCTTCCAGCCCAGGTGCGCCCAAATTCAGCGTTATCCGGAGCCAGGCCCAGGCCAAGAAGACCAAGCCGGCCGCGCGCGCCTACCGCATCCACGACATCGACGTGGGGACCGGCCTGTCGATCTTGGTGCAAGGCAGCACTTGGAACCTACTGTTCGACGGCGGTTCCGGCGACGACCTGGGCAACCTGTTGGCATCAGGCAACAACAACCGCCTGCTGGCGTACTTGTTCGCCACGCTGGGACCGTCGGGCGGCAAAGAGTGCGCCCCCAAGGGCGACGCGGCCTGGGCCAGCTACGCAGGCGGCAAGCACGTCACCATCCACCATTTGTTTTTGAGCCACCCGCACTTGGACCACGGCAGCATGCTGGCCGACGTGCTGCATTGCTACGACGTCAACCATGTGTGGGACTCCGGCGCCATCAACGATGTCGAATTCTACCGCCAGTTTGTGCAGGCAGTCGCCGACGAGCCGGCCGTCAGCTACCACACCGCCGCGCCGGTGCCGGCCAATCGCACCCTGACCATTGCCGGCAAAAGCATCGTGGTGCCCAGCAACGTCAGCTGGAGCCAATTCGACGACAGCGTCCGGGTCAAGCTGGACGACAACGCCGCGTTCGCCATCCTGAACGCCGACGGCACCGCCCACGCCGACGCGAATCAAAACTCAATCGTGGCGCGGGTTGACCTGGGCTCGACCAGTCTGCTGCTCGTTGGCGATGCCGAGTCTGGCGCGCGGCGCGACCCGAGCAATCCCGTGGGCGACGTGGAGCTGCGGCTGATGACGCGGCACAAGAAGGAGATCGACGTCGACATCTTGCAGGTGGGGCACCACGGCTCGTCGACGTCGAGCCGCAGCGCCTTCATCGACGCGATTTCGCCGACGATCGCGCTGATCGGCGTGGGACCCAAGCAGTACGCCAGCGTGGTGTTTCCCGAAAAACCGGTCATCGACCTGCTGACGCAGCGCAAAGTCAAGATCCTGCGTACCGACGTCAACGACGGCAAGTGCCCAGTCGCCGACAAGATCGGCCTGGACACTGCCGGGCCGGCCGGCTGCGACACCCAGGTCATCGACATCCCGGCGCTGCCCGCGCCCAAGAACGCGATGGGCTCGCAATACGCCACCTGCAGCGGCCGCTGCGGCAACGAGGTGGGGCTGTGCGCGTGCGACGCCAACTGCCTCCAGCGCGGCGACTGCTGCGACGACGTGTGCAGTTGGTGCACCACGCTGCCCCTGTGCGCCCCGCCGCCGACCACCCCGCCCAAAGACCCGGTGCAGTGCAGCAAAATGTGCGGTAAAACCCTGGCCAGCGGCGAGTGTTCGTGCGCCGACGATTGCCGCGCGACGGGCAACTGCTGCTTTGACGTCTGCCGCCGTTGCACCAGCGCACCGATGTGTCAGGTCGGCTTTGTCGACGACCCGTTCGCGCCGTAGATTCCTATCGCGTATCGCTCTGTCTTCTCGATCAGGCAACCCCACGAGCGCCATAGGAAATCCCCAAAGTCGTGGCTCCGCGTCCACGCGAATGCTAGACTGCTTCGCTGCGGCCGCCCCCTGCGAGCCCGCCAACTGGAGCCGCTCGTGCGCCCGATTGCCCTTGGTGTCTTGCTCACGCTGCTCGCCTTGGCGCTGCCCAGCGCCTTGGTCCAACCCGCACTCGCCCACGAGCTGACGTTGCAGCAGGTCTGGCGACAAAGCGACGCCGTGGCGCTGGCGCAAGTGCCCGACGTCCCGACCGACCTTGTGCCGCTGCCGATTCCGGGCGAGCGACCGTTCCAGCGGCAAATTCGCCACTTTCGCGTCGAGCAGGTGCTGAGAGGCCAGTTGCCGCCCCAGATCGACGTGGACGAGGCGGGCTGGCGCGCCGAGTACGCCGCGCTGCGGCGCTGCGGCAAACGCGACCACTGCCAGGTGCTCAAGCCCGACCGGCTGTTGACTACGCTGGGCCACGAGCCGCGTCCGGGTGAGCACGTGCTCGTGTTCGTGCGCCGTGTGCACGGTGGCCTGGAGCTGACGGCGGCGCTGGCCATCGACCGTGCCAGTCGCGCGAGCGAGTTGCCCACGCCGCGAGGTCGGCGATGAAGCGCTTGCTTTTTGCACTGTTGCTTGCCCTGACGCTGCCAGCAGGCCCGGCCCTGGCCAAGGTTTGCCCCAAGGGCGCCACCACACCGGGCATCGACGTGTCGGCCTGGCAGGGCAGCATCAACTGGGACAAAGTCGCGGCCGACGGGCAGCAGTTCGTGGTCGCCCGCGTGAGCTACGGCCTAAAGGAAGACACGGAGTTCGCCGGCTATTGGAGCGCGCTGCAAGGGTCGGGGCTCGTCTACGGCGCCTACCAATTCTTTCGTCCGAATCAGGATGTACAGGCGCAGGCCGACCTCTTGCTCAGCATGATGGGCCCCATGCAGCCCAACATGCTGCCGCCCACCCTGGACGTGGAGGAAGCCGACGGCAAAACCCCCGCCGAGATCGAGGCCGGCGTCGCCCAATGGGTTGCGTATGTGCAGAAAAAA
>JBBISH010000191.1:0-7520 GCA_037441385.1 Myxococcales bacterium | reverse complement strand
CGTTGCCCTCCCTGAGCCCGCCTGGCGCGGGTTGCGTGCCCTTGCCCTCTTTGGCCAGCTGATCGCGCAACCTGGCTGCGCGCAACTTGGCCTCTTCGCGACCACCGGGATCGGTCTCGACCTGGGCGTAGGCCTCGTAGCGGGCTAGTGCCTCTTCCCGTTGCCCCGCCTGTTCGTAAGCACGACCGGCATTGAACAAAAGGGTAGGTTTCTTAGCGAGTTCGTAGGCACGGTCGAACAGCTTGGCCGCCAGTTCAAAGTCGCCCTCTTTGAAGCGGCGGGCGGCCGTCTCGGCGACGGACTCCGCTTCGGATAGCGACTCGGATTTTGGCTTGGCCTGCGCGACCTGAATCGGCACGGCGGCTGTCAGCATCAGTGCCGCCACGGTGGCCGTGAGCGCACGCCTGGATTGTGGACTTTGGAAGTGACGAAGGTGCATCGGCCGCCGCGAACGAGACGTCTCCCAGGCATCCTAGCGGTTCTGGGCTGGTTCGACAATGGCGGGTTGCTCCAAGAAAACGGGCATGATCGATGCGAAGTTGCAGCGAAGCGGCGCTCAAGCCGCTGGGGGTGGCGGCGGCACCGGCGTGGTCGGCACCTGGCCGCGACGCCCCAGACGCTGCACCAGCCAGCGGATCGCCACGCCGGCCAGCCAACCCAGCAGCGCCAGAACGGCCAGCCAAGGCGCCACGGCAACCACCACGACGACCAGGGCTTGCGCTGTACTTCCCAGGGCATCCAAGCTGGTCCACCAGGCCTCTTCCACGCGGTCCAGCAGAGTCGGGTCCACGGGCGGAACGTACTTGCCCGAGACCGACAGCGTGACCTTCAACGTCGCCAGATCGATCCGCGAGTCGAGCAGTCGCTTTCTACCTTGCAGAACTTCTACGTTTTCTCGGGCGCGACTGAGCTCACGCTCCACTTCCAAAACATCCTTCAGCTCGTGCTCAGGTTTGGCCAAGAGCTGCCGCAGCCGCGCCTCTGAGGCTGTGGCATTGTCCAAGCGGGCCTGCAAGTCGGTGTAGGCCTCGGTCACGTCTTCGGCACCGATGTGCTCTTGCGTGACGCGGCCCAAGTGGCGCAAGCGGTCCAGGGCCTTGTCCAGGCCGGTGGCCGGCAACCGGATGATCCAGGTCGCCGAGCTGACGGCGTCGACGCTATGGTCCACCTGCAGATCCTGCACAAAGCCCCCGCTGGAATCGACGACCGCCTGCAGCCCCGTGGCCGCTTTGGGGTAGTCCTCTACCCGGATCATGAGTTCGCCGTTGCGAATGACCTTGCGACCAGCCTGCGCGGGCACTTCCGCAGTCAGCCCTGGCTTGCTGTCGCTGGGCTTGGCGGCCTCGGTCGCTTTCTCGGCCGTCGCCGCCGCGGGGGCTGGCGCACCCTCCATGGGCATGGGCGCAGACGCCTTGGCGCAAGCGCTGACGGAGAGCAGGAGCAGGGTGGCAACGTGTTGGCGTGTGAACATCGGCGCAGTCCAGGCCGCACAAGGGCGGCTGCGGCTGTGACGCGCGAAGAGGCGCGCCGATCCAGATGCCAGCGGTCGCGCGTGATTTCGCAGACTCTGCGGCGGGTTGCTTTGCGTGCTTGCCGGGATATGCAAGGCTACCCGCGTCCAGGTGGGAGTGCTCCATGGTTCCAAAGTTGGTTCTACTTGTCGCGGCGGCAACTTGGGTGGCCGGGTGCAGTGCGACCTCTAGCTCCTCCGGTGGCGTCGCCGCCGCCGCGAGCCAAGCCGATGCGGGCAAAGATGCAGGGGCTGCGGCCGACTCGGTCACTGTCCACGCCGACGCGGTTGCCCAAGACGCTGCGCTGGCCGATGGCAAGGCCGACGCCACAGCCCCAGGGGATGGCGCGTTCGCAGACAGCGAAGCGGCAGACAGCGAAGCCGCAGACAGCGAAGCCGCAGACAGTGACGCCACAGGCAGCGACGCCACGAACAGTGACGCGGGCGCCGTGGCCGACCAAGTGGCCGCAACCGCAGATGTTTTGGACGTTTCTGCGGCGGATGCGGCCGTGACAGACGCCGCGGGAGACGCGACCAGCGACCTCAGCGCGGACTCCAGCGACAACGAAACTCTGCCAACCGATGCAGGAATCGCCGACGCGCAACCCGCGGACATGGCTGCCGGCGATGCGATGACGGCCGACCTGGCCGGCAGCGCGACCAACATCGACCTGGCGGGCGTGGTCTGGACGTGCACCGAACCGGCGTGGCAGGCCAAGGCGTGTGCCGCGGCGGTGGTCACCGTGCCAGCGGTGTATCCGGGGATCCACGTGGATCTGCCTACACCGATTACCTATTCGGACGTGCCGCCCAGCTCGGGTACGCATCGGCCGGTGTGGGGCAAGTGGGGCGAATACAGCTACTTGCCACCCCAGCGCTGGGTGCACAACCTGGAGCACGGCGGTCTGGCGTTGCTGTATCACCCGTGCGCGCCGCAGGCGACCATCGATGCGCTGCGGGCATTTGCCAAGGCCCAGCCCAACGACGAAGGCGGTCCCTTCCGCTGGGTGATGACGCCCTATCCCAACTTGCCCACGGCGGTGGCCCTGGTGGGCTGGGGGCATTTGTACTTGGCAGAGTGTGCTAATCCAGAGGAAATGAAGACCTTTATTCCCATCGGCTACCGCAAGGCGCCCGAGGACGAAGGCTTTGAGGGCGGCTACAGCGAGCTTTGGATTGGCAAGTAGCGCTGGAGGTCAGGGCCGGGCGTGGTCCTGCAACCAGCCGAAAACCTTGGCCGGCCAGTCTGGTTTGGGCGCGAGGAAGTGCGCGCCGCCCACCACGCTCCACAGCTCGGCCGCGCCGCCCTTGCAGTTGGCGAAGGTCTGCACCGCAGTTTCTGGGCCAAAGAGTAGGGCATCCAAGTCAAAAAATCCCTTGTTCTCTGCGCCTTTTTCGCAGCCGTCGCGGTCGGCCCAAGCGGCGGTGCTGGCCAGCGCGCCAGGGTAGGCGCCGCCAGGGAGCATGCCGCCCCAGTAGCCGATCGTGGGATCCAACGTGCCGTGGATTTGCAGGACCGCGACCGCTTGCGTGGGCTTGCACTTGCTCGCGTCCAAGTAGTTGACGCCTGAAAGCGCAGCGATGGCCACTACTTGGTCGGCCGCCTCGCAGGCCAGCCGGTGGGCCATGAACGCACCGTTCGAGTGGCCAATGGCATAGACCCGCTTGGCGTCGATGTTGAATTTCGCTTTCATATCCGACAGCACGGCCTTGAGGTAGCCCACGTCGTCGGGTTGGACGCCGTAAAGGTCGCAGCACACGTCCGTCGCGTTCCAGTAGCGCATGCCGGTGGCGTCTGGCCTGCCCTCTGGGACCGCCAAGACGTAGCCCAGTTTGTCGGCGGCATCGCTCATGTGCATCCAACCGTCGATGAAAGCAGCAGATTCGGCATAGCCGTGCAGAAGCACGACGAGCGGCCAGGGTTTGCTGGGGTCGTACTGGGCGGGCAAGCGAAAGCCGTACGGGCGCTCGGCAATGAGCGGCGTCCAGGCGTAGCCGGCATCGGCCGCGGTGGTGGCCGTGTCCAGACTGCTGCTGTCTTGGCTGACCTCGGGCAGCGTCACATCTTGCGGCGGCACCAGGGTCAGGTCGGCAAAACTGCCCAAGTCCAGGCTGGAATCCTGGGTGCCGGCGTCGGCCAAGGCAGCTGTGGCTGCGGGCGTGGGGTCGCCGCAGCCGACAAAGGCGACCAGGAGGAACACGGAGGCAAGGGCAGGGAGGCAGCGCATGGCCGCAGCGTAGGGCTTTCTGCGGGCTTTTCCCAGGGTGCGGCCGAGGTTGGGTCCGCGCTCGCGTCACGGCTGCGTCGCTGGACGGCGCTCAAAAGGGGAGTTCGCCGGGCCGCGGCGGTAGGCGGAACTGGCTCGCGTATGGGGGCGGCAGCGGTCGGTCCAGCCCAAAGCGGCGCACGGCGAGCTCGAACCGTTGTTGCAGGAGCTGCGCGTGGACGCCGACACCGGTCATGCGCTTGCCGAATTCGCTCTCGTTGGCCTTGCCTTCGCGGACGTCGCGCAGCTGGGCCAGGACGCGGTCGGCGCGACCGGGCACATGGCTGCGCAGCCAATCGCCAAACAAGTCCTTGATCTCGTAGGGAAGCCTGACGAATTGCCAACGGGCGCGCTTGGCCCCAGCCTGCGCGGATGCCTGCAGAATGGCCTCGAGTTCGTGGTCATTCAGCCCCGGTATGACCGGCGCCGCCATCACCCCCACCGGCACGCCCGCCTTGGCCAGCTCGGCGACGACCTGCAGGCGCCTTTGCGGAGTCGCTGCGCGAGGTTCCATGGTGCGCGCCAGCTCGGCGTCCAGCGTTGTGACCGACAGATTGACCCGCACAATCCCCAGGCGCGCCGCCTCGGCCAGCAAGTCCACGTCGCGCAGGATCAGGGCCGATTTGGTGATCACGGCGAAGGGATGCCGGAAGTTTACCAACACTTCCAGGACCTGGCGGGTGATGCCGCGTTCGCGTTCGATGGGCTGGTAGCAGTCGGTGTTGGCGCCGATCAGCACCAGCGCTGGCCGGTAGTTGCGTTTGCGCAACTCGGCGTCGAGCAGTCTGGCCGCGTCGGGCTTGGCCAGCAGCTGCGTCTCGAAGTCCAAACCGGCCGAGTAGCCCAGGTAGCCGTGCGACGGCCGCGCGTAGCAGTAGATGCAACCGTGCTCGCAGCCGCGGTACGGATTGATGGTCCGATCGAAGTCGAGGTCGGGCGAGTCGTTGTAACTAAGGATAGATCGGGAGCTTTCGTTGCTGACGCGGGTAGGCAGCGGCGGCAAGGGCGCGCCCAAGGTTTGCCAACCGTCGTCAAAGAGCTCGGTGCGCGCGGCCTCGAAACGGCCGGTCGGGTTCAGTGTGGCACCGCGGCCGTGCAGGGCACCGACCCGGAGCTTGTCGGTAGTGATGTGCGCCATACCTCGCACCTCCGCCAAGTTGGGGACACACAGGGCAATTCCCGCAAAAATTTATGCCCGACGAGTCGCCGTCCCCACCGGCCGTCGAATCCGGCACGGGGCGCCCGGGCCTGCGGCTGAATACTGAACAAATGATCAGTATTTAGTCAAGCTCCTAGTCCATCGGGCCGCGGACTTCCGCGGCGGCGTGCCCAGTCGGCCCCTGCCGAAACGGCGAATGCGCCAACAGGTGCCGCCGATCGTCGTCCACGGCGGCTTGCTCGCCGCGCAAGTACTCCTGGACCGCCTGCGCCAGCCCCGAGTGCGCCAGAAAGTGCAGGCTGTAGGTGGGCATGGGCAGGTAGCCGCGCGCGAGCTTGTGCGGCCCTTGGGCGCCCGCCTCGACTCGCTGCAGCTTGCGGGCAATGGCGAGCTCGATGGCCTGGTAGTAGCACGCCTCGAAGTGGAGGAACGGAACGTCTTCCAGCGCACCCCAGTACCGGCCAAAAAGCGCATGAGATCCAAGCAGGTTCAGTGCCCCGCCGATGGCTCGCCCGCCGCGCTCGGCCAAGAGCAGCGCCACCGCATCCGGCATGGTCGCTCCCAAGATGCTGAAGAATTCGCGCGTCAAGTACGGCCGGCCCCACTTGCGCGCCCCGGTGTGCTGGTAGAAGGCAAAGAACGCGTCCCAGTCGGCCTCGCCCACGTCGGGGCCCAGGACCCAGCGCAGCCTGACCCCGGCCGCAGCCACCGCCTGGCGCTCGCGGCGGATTTGCTTGCGCTTGGCGTGCGACAGGGTTGCCAAGAACTCGTTGAAGTCGCGGTAGCCCGGATTGTACCAGTGGAACTGCAGGTCAGTCCGGGCCAGCCAGCCGGGCGCGAGGAGCTCGCAGGCATCGTCCGCGGGCAAAAACGTGGCATGAACCGACGACGCGCCCACCTCCCCGCACTCGCGCAGCAAGAGGTCCAACGCCTGGCCGCGCAGTGCTTGCGTGGCAGCGAGCAGGCGGGGCCCGGTCACCGGCGTAAACGGAACGGCCACCTGCAGTTTGGGGTAGTAGTGGCCGCCGGCCCGCTGGAACGCATCGGCCCAGGCGTGGTCAAAGACGTACTCACCCAGAGAGTGAGACTTCAGGTAGCAAGGCGCAGCCAGCTGAGGCTCCCCAGACGAATCCCGCACGAACAGGTGGTGTGGCCTCCAGCCCGTGGCCGCGGTGGCGGAGCCAGAGGACTCGAGCGCGGCGAGGAAGGCGTGCGCGACAAACGGGTTCCACTCGGCGCCGGTTGGGTTGGCCAGATGGTCCCAGTCGCGGGCGGGAATGGCAGTGATCGAAGCGTGGAATGGCATAGCCCCCACACCCTAGCGGGGCCGGGGCGGTCAGTCACGGCGCAAGCAGGGAATGGTAGTGAATACGGGGAGGTAGCTCTGGGTGGCCCCAGCCCGCGTCGCTTGGATGACGCGTGTCGCGACTGCAATAGCCACGCCGTGGCCACGCCGAGAGTCTGAAATCGAAATTCCTGAGCGCGCGACGCCGGATTCGAACCGGCGACCCTTGGCTTCGGAGGGCTTGTACGGCCCTGTGCGGTCAATGATTTAGCGTAGTTAGGGGCCGTACTGTAGCCGTGTTGGGGCCGATCTGGGCCTAAATGGTAGGGGTCCCCTACCAGCCGGGGCCGCGCCCCTACCAGCGGCGCAGCCAAGGGCCGGCGGGCCTGTGCCGGGCACAAACCTCTCGATAATCCACCACAACTCAGAATTATTCGTCGCCGACCGAGGGGCCGTGTTTAGCCGTCCCGTCCGCGCACGTACGTATGTCGTGGGCAGTCGGAGCGGTTCCGAAACGGCCGCCAGGTCCGGCAAACAAATTAGAAATAGGCCGGATCTCAATTGGCGTAATTCCGATCGAGGCGACGAGAACGTCGTCGAGGACAGCTATCATGCCTAAGAAAGTCAATAAGAAAGTCAGTTCAGAATCGATAGTTATTCGGTTGCGGGTCACGTTTCACAGCGGTTGCGTCGCGGACTTGACGTGCAACGACCCGTTTCCTGCACGTCTCGTCGCGATGGTCCTGCAAGACGACGGGTGCACCGTGGAGCTATCTGCCGATCCACCAGATCACCCCGACGCAGAGGTGCTGCGTCGAATCGTTGACGGAGAGTTCGATTACCTGGATGAGGAGGTGTAATCATGGGAAATATCAAGAAGTTGCTCAATTGTTCGTGGGCTGAGCGAGGCGAAATGGACAAATTGCTGCTCGGGGCTGCGACACCAGAACACCTTTGCGTCCTCTCTCGACCGGCCGAGGGGGGGGGGACAGTTGTCGTGACGTTCAGCCAGTTCCGCGAGGAGTGCTGCCTCGACGACCCCTACTGGTCTATGTACATCTGTGCCACGGCTTCTGGGGTCAAATATGTCGCTGTCCCTCGTTGTGTGCACGAAGGAACGGAACCTTCGTTTCCTCCCTTGTACTCAGTTGTGTTCTCGGCTGCGGACAAGCTAGGGCGATGGATGTCAGCACGCGAGTTCAGGCAGTTCAGCGGTGGGTTGCCCTCTCTGCCAACCTACGTGAGACACCTGGTGTCGGATAGATTACTGTAGGGTGGAGAGGTGCCGAATGAGCGAGC
>JBBISH010000190.1:0-7698 GCA_037441385.1 Myxococcales bacterium | reverse complement strand
GTGGAGGTTGGCGGGTAGTGGCTTGGGGTTGGCTTTCGGCGGGCGAGGCTTGGCGAGTTGGGGGCTGCGGGTTGGGGTTGGCTGGCGGCGGCGGCGTTGTAAGGGGCTTGGGGTCGGGTCCTATGCGGCTGCGGGCGCCAATCTTGCTGCGCAGAGGCTTGTGGCGCGCCCCGCCGACAACCGCGTGAACTGGCCAAAATGCCAGAGGTTGACTGCAATGGGTGGCCGGCGTAGGCTCCCGGCGACCCGGGCGGCCTTCGGTTCAGGTCGTTGGGCGGTCACCGGGACCATACGGCGTGGCCGACGGCCAAGAACACGCGAACCCGCGAGGAGGCGAAAGGCCATGAGCACGGCAAGCGCGCAGGCGCGACCGCAAGGGATCCTTGCTCCAATCCGGTCGATTCGCATCGAGAATTTTCGCGGGGTGCGCGACCTGACCATCGACCTGGACGAACAGGTTACGGTGTTCTTTGGGGTGAACGCCGCGGGCAAGACGACCCTGCTACAGGCCATGGCGATTGGGCTGGGAGCCATGGTGGCTCGGGTACCGCGCGCCAATGGTCTGAGCTTTGCCAATCACGGCGACCTGCGGGTGCCCTGGAAAGACCGTGCCAACCTTGGCGAGAAAATCGGCGCAGAGCGAGCCTATGCCCGCGTCACGATGATGAGCGCCAACGGCGTGACCTGGGACGTGCACAAGCTACGCTGGGCGGGCGACCGCTTGCCAACTCCTGCGATCGGCCTCAAACAGCTGCATGAGACCCTGGACCCCCTGGTCAAGGAGGCCCTGGAGGGAGGCGATGAGAGCGCCAAATACCAGAGCCCGCTTCCCTTTGTCGCGGCCTATGGGACCGAGCGCTCTGTGGTGGCAGTGCCCTTGCGAAGGCGCGATTTTAGAGAGGGGTTTCAGCGACTAGAGGCACTTGATGCCTCGCTGCGAACTAGAACGCGGTTCAAAGAAGTGTTCGAGTGGTTCGTGGTTGCCGAGGACGAAGAGCGCCGACAACGCGAGCGCCTGCGCGACTTCGACTATCGTCTGCCGGCCCTGGAGTGGGTGCGCGGCGCCATCGAGCGAGCGGGCCTGCACTGTAAGAACCCGCGTATCGAAACCAAGCCCAGCCTGCGCATGCTCGTCGATTTTGAACATGGCGATGGTGCCCTGGAAGCCATCGACATCGCGGCGCTGTCCGATGGGTACCGGACGCACTTTGCGCTTGTCGTCGACATTGCCCGGCGCATGGTGCAGCTCAACCCAAGCGATGACCTTGCGGACGAGCGGCGAGGCACCAACAGCGAAGCGGTGATCCTGGTCGACGAGATTGACCTGCACCTGGATCCGACCTGGCAGGCCACCGTGGTCAAGGGGTTGCGCGATGCCTTTCCGCGCGCGCAGTTCATTCTGACCACCCACTCCGAGCAGGTGATTGGCACCGTGCCGGCGGCCTCTGTGCGCAAGTTGGTGGCAGGCGATGGCGAGGTCCTGGTCGAATCTGTGCCATTTGCCGAAGGTGCGACTTCCGAGCGAATTCTCATCGAACTCATGGGGGCCAAAGAGCGCGCTGGGTCGGTCGGTGAGGGCTCAAACACCCGAGACTTGGCCGAATACATGGCTATTGTCGAGCGCGGCGACGGCGAGACGGGACCTGCCAAGACCCTGCGCGCGAAGCTCGATCGAGCGCTGCCCGGTGACGAGCGGCTGCAGCAAGCCGACCTGGAGATGCAGAAGCGCGAGTTGCTCAGCAGGATTATCCGAGGGTCGCGATGAAGCATGTCCGCGCACTGAGCGCCGAGCCGCCGCTGCTCGCGCAATACCGCGCAGACTACCCCAGCGAGGTCGCTCGACCAGCGACTCAGGCGAGTGCGACCTGGGAGGGCTTCAAAGCGGAGGTTGCTGCGTACCAGGAATTACTTGGGCAACTCGTGGAGCGGCAGCAGGGCTTGTGCATCTACTGCGAGCAACGCCTTGTCGACGCGAACGGCACGTTGGTGCCACTGGACTACCAAGTGGAGCATGTACAGGCGAAGTCGCAAGGCGCCGGCCGCGTGCTCGCCTGGGGCAACCTCGCGCTAGCGTGTGGAGGCGGCACGTACAGGCACCATGCGGACACCAGCCGGAAGTACGCTGGGAGCGACAACACGTCCTGCGGCCAAACCAAGGACGACCGCGACCTCCCGACAGGATGCGATCCGCGCGGCTACCCAGTGGTGGCGGCGCTCATCCAGGTCAGCAACGCCGGCGAGTTGACCGTGAATGAGAAGCACTGCCTGACCGCAGGTCGGCAACCAGATAGGGTCGCTGATGCCGTCACGCTGTTGAATTTGAAATGCGAGCGTCTGCGCAAAGCACGCCAGGACAGCCGGGACAATGTCAACACGTGGTTCGTGGACCTACTGGCCAAGTTGGACCAGGCCACGCACCTCGACGCTTCCCAGCGTGCACAACTGCTGGACGAATTTGTAGCAATTCGGCTCCAGCCCGATGCATCTGGGTTCCTGTGTCCCTGGTGGTCCAGTGAGCGCAGCGCGCTCGAAGCGGCTGCCGAGCCGTGGCTGGCGAGACATGTGCACTTGTTCCAGTGAGTGCCCGGGCCGCAGGTCATGGAGTCTCAATATTCTTCGCCAATTGGCCGCCGATGCCCGCCTTGCACGGTGATGAGACGTGGACCGCGCCCGACCGCCGCGCAAATTCCTTGACCCCCACAACTCCCCCGGCATACTCCAAGCCAGCGCCGGCATCCGCAGTCCATTGCACTGCAGTCCCTCACTTAACCGTTCACCCGGCGCCAGGAGCAGAACCATGGCTGTGGCTGTAAGCGCGCCCGTCGGCGACGTCATCAACGAGAACTTCTTCATCGTCGCCCGCGTGGAGGCGGATCCGCGCGTGGCCGAGCACGCCGCCGTCATCACCGGACCGCACGACGCCCTGATGAAGGCCGTGTCCGCCCGCAACCTGGCTGCCAACGGCTATCAGAAGGCCCTGGCCCTGCGCGCCGCCGCCCGCGTCAAGCTGGAAGGCGCGGTGGTGCCGTACGGCCTGAAGGTCGCCGCCGCCTACGAGGGCCGCACCGCCGATGAGTACCAGCGGCTGTTCCCCAAGGCGCCGTCCAGCTTCTCGACCCTGTCCGAGCGCGACTTGCCTGAGGCCGCGGCCCTGCTGTGTGCCCGCATCGGCGACCCCAAGACCGACAAGGACCTGGCCAAGGCCGGCGCGGCGGTGGTGAGTGCGACCAAGGCCTACCAGGCCGCAGGTGAGGCGGCCAAGAAGGCGGAGCTGAGCCTGACTGACGCGCAGAAGGCGGTGCAGAAGGCCAAGCTGGCCTGCATCGAGGCCCACAGCAAGCTGCGCGGTCTGCTGACGGCGGCGTTTCCGCGGCAGGGCAAGCTGGTCGGCAGCTTCTTCTCGGCGACCAAGAAGAAGGCGAAGGCGGCGGAGCCGGGGCCGGTGGTGGATCCTGGGGCGCCGGCTTAGGGATTGCTGGCGCCGAAGCTCGTTATCGCGAACGCTTCTTCAACTGCTCCGATCCGGCCAGGGCCCGTGACTGGTATAGCCTCACGGCCAAGGCAATGTTTTCTGGAGTGGATGGGCGCATGGTTGGGTCTGCGCCCTGCAGCGCCCGAGGAAGTTGTGGCTCCTCACCTTCCGGCCAGATCGCCAAGTCCCCGAGCTCGCCATTGGGGCCCTCGGCGCGGTACATCTTAGGAACGCTGGCCACGGTTGCTCGTTCGTCCGCACACTCAGCGCCGTTCTCGTGCGCGGTCGAGACGTCGGGCGGGAGGAGCATCAGGTCTTCCACGTTCACATTGCCCTTGCTCCCAAGCGCCTTTTCGAAGGTGGCGTAGTCATGGTCGTTTGATTGCACATACCGCCAGTAGCGCCCACCGCTGTCGCCGAGCAGTCCGCCGGTCTGGCTCCCTTTGACCAGTAGGGTCTCTGGGTCAATCCGAACGATCTCGCCGCTAAGGAGGACAGGTGTGAGGATGAACTCGTCGACCATCGGAATCTCCTGAGACGAGCGTGGAGCACGGCCACGCCAATGTCAAAACGTACACGGTGATGTCAAACCGCTTGCGACCTTGTTGGCGGCGGAAGGCCAAGCCCCGCGATGCATTCCCTTCACGAAACCATGCGTAAATCGTCGGTCCCCGGACAACGTAGACGGCGGGGGACAAGCCCCCGCCCTACGGAACGTGGTGATCTTCGAGTTCGGTCAGCCTGAATAGGAGCTATCCAGCAAGGCAGCCCCCGCCCTACGTCATGCCAACCGGGCGGGCGTGGAAGCCCGCCCCTACTCCTGGTCCTGCCGAGACCCGCGGGCGTAACCAACCGGGCGGGCAAGGCCAAGCTGGCCTGCATCGAGGCCCACAGCAAGCTGCGCGGTCTGCTGACGGCGGCGTTTCCGCGGCAGGGCAAGCTGGTCGGGAGCTTCTTCTCGGCGACCAAGAAGAAGGCGAAGGCGGCGGAGCCGGGGCCGGTGGTGGATCCTGGGGCGCCGGCCTGAGTGAACGGCGGGGGACAAGCCCCCGCCCTACGTCATGCCCCCAAGGTTCCGCCCAGCTTGGTACCAAGCGTGCAACCTTCAGACCTGCACGCGTAGGGTCGCAGCGCGATAGATCGCGGCCGGAGATTCTGGACCTTGGCGCGACCCCGGCATAACCTAAGTGCTCAAGCATGAAGCCCAAAATCACAGTGCCCCTCGCCCAAAGCGTTGGGAGAGGAGGGGTCCCCGCGGTGAGCGAAGCGAGCGAGTGGCGCCAGCGGCGCCGGGAGAGCGGGGCAGACGCGAAGCGTCGGGGTGAGGGCCCAGCACCAACGATCGCACAGGTCCTCGTCAGAAGTTCGGGGCTAGTAGCCATCCGGTAAAGCAGGCATGCCCACCCCAACCACCCCGCCCACCCGATCACGCCCCCATGACGAACCCGCCTTGACGCATCGGCCCAGCAAGCGCCAAAATTCCCGCCAACGTGCCCAGAAGGGCTTGTGCGAACCAGGGTTGGCTGCTGCACCGCAGGCCTGTGCAGACCCCACCGCCGCACCCGCCTGTGCGCCACTGCGAGGCTCCATGAACACGCACTATTCCCGGCAGCCACAGATGGCATGGGTCGCGGCCACCCTGGCGCTCGCCCTGACCGCGGCCTGCGGCTCAACCCCCGCCGCGACTACCAACTCGGCAGACGTGGCGGCCGATACAGCCGATGCGGCCCCAGACACGGCCCCGGATACGGCTCCGGCTCCGGACCAGGCCGATGGCGCAGGCGATGACGCAGGCGATGACGCAGGCCTTGACGCAATTGACGCGAACGTGGACCCAGGGACGGACGCGCAAGTCGCCGCCGACACCAACCCGCCCACCCCACAATGCACCACCGCGCAAGACTGCCCGGCCGGCGCTTGCCAAGCTCCCGTGTGCACGGCCAAGGGCGTCTGCACCACCACGCCACTGGCCGACGGCCAGCCGTGCGACGACGGCAACGCCTGCACCACCCAGGACAATTGCCTGTCCGGGGCCTGCGGCGGCGGCGGCACGCTAGGCTGCGACGACGAAAACCCCTGCACCGTCGACAAGTGCAACCCCCTGGGCGGCTGCCTGAACCTGCCAGCTGCGGCCAGCACCGCCTGCGACGACGGCGACGCGTGCACCAGCGGCGACACCTGCGAAGCCGGCCAATGCATCCCGGGTGTGGCCGTCTGCCAGTGCAAGACCCAGGCCGACTGCGGCAAGTACGAAGACGGCAACGCCTGCAACGGCACCCTGTACTGCGACAAAAGCGGCGGCGCCCCCTACACTTGCAAGCTGAACCCAGCCAGCGTGGTGGTCTGCCCCACCGGCAATGACGGCGCCTGCCAAAAGAACACCTGCGTGCCCGCCACCGGCGAGTGCAAGCTGGTCGTGGCACCCGGCAACACGCCCTGTGACGACGGCGACTCGTGCACGCAGGGCGACTTCTGCGACAGCGGCCTGTGCCAGGGCGGCACCAACACCTGCTTCTGCAAGACGGACACCGACTGCGCCAGCGCCGAAGATGGCAACGCCTGCAACGGCACGCTGTTCTGCAACAAGGCGAAAAGCCAGTGCCAGGTCAACCCCGTCACGGTGGTCACCTGCAAGACGGCCGAGGACACCTACTGCCAGCAGAACCTGTGCAACCCCAAAGACGGCAAGTGCTATTACATCCCGGTCCACCAGGGCAAAGCGTGCGACGACGGCAACGCCTGCACGCCCAACGAAACGTGCAGCGACGGTCAATGCAGCACCGCCACCAACACCTGCGAATGCCAGAATGACGCGGACTGCCTAAAGAAAGACGACGGCAACCTATGCAACGGCACGCTGTATTGCGACGTGGCCAAGAACAAATGCGTCGTCAATCCGGCGAGCGTGGTCGTCTGCAACACCGACGACGACCCGACCTGCCTGCGCGACGTCTGCAACCCGGCGACCGGCAAATGCGAAGCGCTGTCCCTGCCCAAAGACGGCACTGCCTGCGACGACGGCAACCCGTGCACCGCCGTGAGCACCTGCAGCGGCGGCACCTGCCAGCCCGGCACGAACCTGTGCGAGTGCCAAAAGGACCTGGATTGCTTGGCCAAAGAAGACGGCAACTTGTGCAATGGCACGCTGTATTGCGATCTGGTCAACCACCTGTGCGCCATCAATCCGGCCACCGTGATCACGTGCCCCAGCGCCTTTGACGAGACCTGCCTAACCAACCAATGCGACCCCGACACGGGCGGTTGCGGCATGCGGCCGGCCCTGCAGGGCAACCAATGCGGCGACGGCGGCCCGTGCACCAGCCAGGGGTGGTGCAATCTGGGCACCTGCGAAGGCACCGCCAGCACCATCTGCGAGTGCCAAAAAGACAGCGACTGCGACCAGTTCGACGACGGCGACAAGTGCAACGGCGCCCTGTACTGCGACCTGACCGGCGCCAAGCCGGCGTGCAAGGTCAACCCGGCCACGGTGGTGGTCTGCAAAAGCGTCGACGACACCGAGTGCAGCAAGAACGTGTGCCAAAAGCAGACCGGCCAGTGCGCCGTCACTCCCCAACAGGGCGCGTGCGACGACGGCAAGGCCTGCACCGTCAGCGATGCCTGCAAGTCCGGACAATGCCAGGGGTTGCTCAAGGGCTGCGACGACGGCGACCTGTGCACCGTCGATAGCTGTGTCGAGCCCCAGGGCTGTGCGCACCTGGCCGTAGACGCCACCGCCTGCGACGACGGCAACGCCTGCACCGGCGACGCCTGCCTGCCCGCCAAGGGCTGCGTCAACACCTACAAAGACACCAGCTGCGACGACGGCGACGCCTGCACGACCGGCGACCAATGCACCGAAGGCGTGTGCATCGGCAACACGGCCAACTGCGACGACAAAAACCCGTGCACCGACGACGCCTGCTCCAGTCAAACGGGCTGCGGCCACAAGACCAACAGCCTGGCCTGCAGCGACGGCGACGCCTGCACCCAGCAAGACACTTGCCAGGGCGGCAAGTGCCTGGGCAAGCTGGCGCAGTGCGACGACGGCAACCCGTGCACCGACAATTGGTGTGACAGCAAGACCGGTTGCGCCGCCTCGGCCAACGTCCAGGCCTGCGACGACGGCAGCGCCTGCACCAGCAGCGACCAATGCAAGGACGGCAAGTGCGCGGCCATCCTGGTCAGCTGCGACGACAACAACCCGTGCACCGACGACAGCTGCGACG
>JBBISH010000189.1:0-7808 GCA_037441385.1 Myxococcales bacterium | reverse complement strand
GTGAAATTGAGTCACGGCTCGCTCGCTTCGCTCACCGCGGGGACCCCTCCTCTCCCACTGAAGAGACTGTTGCAAAGGTATGTTCGCAGAATTCTGACGCCAATACATTCAATCGGTTGCACGGCGAAAGCACCCGAATTCGACCCTTATGCAACAACCTCTGAAGTGGGCGAGGGGTAAACGGAAATTGCATTGCCCGCCGCCCAAAGCGTTGGGAGATGGGCAGATGCCGAAGGCGGCGGGGTGAGGGCCAAGGGCCAAGGAGCGCACAGGTTTCCACCGCATTTACGGCACTAGTAGCGATCCGGTAAGGCAGGCGATGCCGCGCCCACCCTGGACTCGCGCGTTCGCGCCCCGCGTGGGCCTGGTCGCAAGGCCCGGCGCAGGCTTGCCAGGGTTGGCAGTATGTTTGCGAAAACGCAGGCGTTACACCCGGTTGTGCGGCGGCGCTCACCTCGCGTCGGCCCTGTGGCAGCAGTGCCGGGCGAGCTTCCGTCCCCATGGCGCCTGCGTGCCTACAGTTGCGTGACTCAGCCATGCGCGTGGCAGCTTGATCTCGGCGCGCCGCTCGGCGCATCCTGCACGTGCAGTTCATCGCCCTTGAGGTTCCATATGCGCGCGTTCTATCCACTTTTCTTGGCTTCCGCAGTGCTGTTCGCAGGCTGCACCGCCGCGGGCGGCAACGGCGGCGGCGGAGGCGGCGGGAGCGCCATCGCGGTTGGCCTCGCCTGCACACCGGGCTACACAGACGTCTGCAGCTACGTCAACGGCCTGCCAGCTGTCTTGCACTGCGACAGCAAAGCAAGCGTTTGGGCCGCCGCCCAGGTCTGCATGCTTCCGATCTCCTGCGGCATGGATTCCGGGTCGTTGACCTGCCTGGAGCCCGCGAGCCAAGACGCTGCGACTACCGGCGATACGGGCGCCGACGCCAGTACGTCGCCGGACACCACCGTCGCCCAGTCCGACACCGGCAGCATCAGCCAAGACATCCAGCCCGACACGCAGGATACGTACACCCCGCCGAAAGGGCCGGTCTACAGCTGGGTGGTCCTAGACGGCTCGCCGAACCCCGATTGCTCGACCAATTCGCCCGGACCCGATATCGACGCCGTCGCGCTGTACCGCAAGATCGGCAGCGACTGGTTCCTGATGGGCATGGGCAAAGCAGGCACGCAAGTCGTCAAGCAGCCGGCCAACCCCAAGTGCACCGGCCAGAACAACTACGACAACGCCTACGCCGCCTGCGGCCCGGTGAACGGCACGGTCTCGGCCACCGCCAAGGACACGGGCTACTTTGGCCTGGGCGACCGCAGCCTGTACTTGCAGATCGGCGCTTGCTCGGACGGGACCCAGGATCTGAAGAAATGCGACGGCAACGGCGCCGTGCAAGAAATCAAGCTTGGCGATCAGTTGGCCATTTGGGAGGTGGATCAGTCGTACAAGACCCCCTGCCTGAACGACGGCAACGACGCTCCGCAGTGCGGCTACGCCTACGACAAATGCTCTTGCGCGACCGAGCAATACCGCGTGGGCCTGGCCACCTCGATGCAAGGAGCGTCGTTCATGGACCTGGGCGTGCAGACCGGGACCAACATGTTCATCGACGTGGTCAAGTAGGGGATAGCGGGCGCGGCCATTCGGCATCGCCATGTGGTGGCCCGCTGGCTGCCAGCAAGACTCGCTGGAGAATTCGATGGCACAAGCCATACAACTACCTGGATTCCTTGGCACCCTGGCCATCTTGTGCGCCTGTTTCTTGGCGGCCTGCAACGCTCCGCAACCGCCGGTTACCGATGCAGCGAGCCAGTCCGCCGATGC
The DNA here is from genome assembly GCA_037441385.1 of Myxococcales bacterium. Taxonomy (GTDB): domain Bacteria; phylum Myxococcota_A; class UBA9042; order UBA9042; family UBA9042; genus SXRM01. The sequence continues at coordinate 5,990 of JBBISH010000189.1, read as the reverse complement.
CGCGGCGGCCGAGTCCGCCTCTGGCGATGCCGCGGACGCGGACGGGGTGCCATCGGGCGACGCAAATGGTGCGGAACTGGCCGACGCCGTGGCCGAAGTCGCACCAGACGCCGGACCGCCTGCGCCGGATACAAGCCCACCCGCCGACAGCGATAGCCAAGGGTCGGGGGAGATTGCTGGCGGCCTCCCCAGCGTCTGCAAGCCGGGATCGACCCTCTTGTGGCACGAGGCGGCGTACGACGCAAAATGTGCCGGCAACCTGGGTTGCACCACCAAAATCTGCGTGGCGTGCGAGACATCGTGCACCAAGTGCGACGGGCCGTACTGCGTCGAGGTCACCAACGATGACTCGTGCCTGGTCGGCTGGCCGCAGATCCAGTCGTGGGCGCCCGAGCCAGCGGTGGCACTGCCCTTGGTCGCCACAGAAGCGCAGCTGGCCACGGTCAAGTACTCGTATTCCAACCTGTTGATCCTAGAGAGCCCGCCCAACTCGCCCACGCAGATGCAGTGGCAGCCGCCGGGCGGGGCCGTGCAGCAGGCGGACCTGCAGCTGCCAGTCAAGGTCCTGGCCGACCTTGGCCTGGTCTTTGGCAAAGGCAGCGCGGTCAACTTCTGCACGGGCGACAAGAAGGAAAGTAGCGTGGGGCCTGGTGTTTTTCCTGTCGTGGAGACAGAGCCCAAGCCCACCCTGGAGATTTGGCTATCTCCGGGCCTGGGGTGGGCAGTTCAGGTCGCGTGGCTGCGGGTTTACGAAGATGCGGCCGGTCAGCGCAGTGTGCAGTGGCTGCAGCTGGCGGGTTCGCTGGGCGGCGCGACGACCACGGCCGTCACCTATCCGTTCCCGTTGTCGGCCGCGACGCCGATTGTCTTGAATGGCAAGCCTTTTGACTGGCCGGCGGCGGTGACCGCGGCGCTTCCTTAGAACGCCAGTCACGAATCCCCAAGGTTCAGAGCAACGGAACGACTCGCTCACGAAAAGTCGTGGATGCTCAGTGGGTCGCAAGCGGGCCCGAAGAACCCGGCACAGCCGCGACCCGCCGCGACGTTTGCCCACAGGTTCGGGTTTCTGATCGGTCCTCAAGAGATCGGATCCATTTGGACTTTCTCCGCGCATCCGCGCCAATCAGCAGACTCTTGACGTTGACGCGGTCGGGGTGGCAACGCGACCTGGGCCGCGCAGTCCGCAAGGTTGGTCGTCCCTCTCGGGCACCGGCGCGGCGGCGTGGCCTTGCTATGGGCAGGACGCCTGGCCGCTCCACGCCACGCGCTGGACCTGCCACCCAGGGAAGGGCGCGGGGCCAGATTCGACTGGCGCGGCCAAGTCCACGCCGCCGCTCCAACTGCCGACCAAGACTCGCCCTGCGACCATGCCGATGCTGCCCCAACCGGGTTTCGGGCTGCCCGCACCGTCCCACAGCTGGAAGCCAGCCGACCAAAGGGGCGACAGCCCGCCGCCGCCCATCGCCGCCATCAGCCATCCGCCTGGGCTGGCGACGAGATCGGTAAAGATCTTCTTGCTTCCCATAGTTTGACTATCTGGGGGTTCGGCAATACCAAAGGCAACGGCTTGTCCATCGTTGCCCCATTTGCCCCACATGGCGCCAAACCCCGCGTAGCCCACCGCATACACCGCGTTGTCGGTCGCGGCCACCGCCAGGAAGGCAGACGAAGGGGTCGCGGAGGCAGGAAGGGTTGCTGTCCAACCGGGCTGCGTCGGACTCGCCTTGCCGCCAAGCCATGCCGAACTTGGTCCGGCCTTTGTCGGATAGTTGGCGCCAGCGGCAACGAATCCGTCTGCATTCACCGGGCACAACCCGAACACTACCGTACCCGTCCCGCCAACTTTTGTTTGCCATACAACGTTGTCGCCAAGATCGCGGCGTTGGATCCAGGCTTGGCCGGCGATCTGAACGCCAAGGAGGTAGCCCCCGTTCACCGCGGTCACCGCCGACGCGAGCCCAACTTGGTCACTCGCTTCGATAGTCGTCGTCGGAGTTGCACCGCTCGGCAGCCAACGGACCAGGGCCACGCTTTGGCTGTCCGTTGCACTGGTTACAGAGCCCACCGCCAGCAGCGAGCCGTCCGTCAGCCCGGCCCCATCCAGCAGGGAGAGACCCAGCACGGCCGGACCGGCAGAAGTCCACGTCAGGGTCCCGAATGCATCAAGATGGTTGGCTATCGGAGCCAGTCCGAACTTGGCGCTGCCCGGGCAGCCGCCGAACAGCGTGATTCCATCTTGGGCGTCTTTCACCATGCCCACTAGGTCGCAGTTGTAGGCGGGCATTGGGGTTTTTACATTCCATATCAAAGGCTTGCCGCACTTCCCTGTGGAGCAAGTGTCGCCCACGGTGCACTCGACGCCGTCGTCGCACGGTATCCCGTCGGCGACCGGGGTGTGGACGCAGCCGCCCGTTGGATTGCACGCGTCGACCGTACAGACATTCTTGTCGTCGCACGCGATCGGTTTGCCGCCGCCACAGGCGCCCTGCGTGCATTCCGTGTTTGAGGTGCAGGCGTTGCCGTCGTCGCAGCCGCCGGTCTGGGCCTGCTGCGAACACCCGGCAATGCTGTTGCATGTGTCTGTTGTGCATGGATTCTGATCGTCGCATGTGGCTTCGTCGGTCTGGCCATCGCAGTCGTCGTCGGTGCCGTTGCAGACTTCTGGGACCGCCGCAGGGGCGCTGCAAGCGCTTAGGCCGCCCCCGCTGGGAGCGCCAACTTCACCGGCGGCCAGGCAGGTGCGCGTGCCTTTGCAGGTGCTGGTTTGCGGCGTTTGGTAGCAGGGAGTGGCAAGATGCGCCGCCATGGCTGCCGCCGAGCAGGGGCAGTCCAGGCCAGCCGCTCGGACACACTGCGAAACCTCGGCTCCGGCCACGTCAGCAATGGCGGCACACTGGTAGTCTTGCGGGCACTGCTCGTCGATGACGCACGGAATTGCGCAGTAGCTGCCGGCGGGCCCGTACTGGACGCATCGCGCCTCGGGCGAATTCGCTCCTGCACATTGGCTATTGCTTGTGCAGGGCTCACACAGGTGCGGGGCCTCCGTGGCGGTTGCGTCGCTGGCCCAAGTGTCGGCTCCTGCAGTGTCCGTGGTCGTCGGGTTGGCCGCAGCCGTGTCGCCTGGGGCCAGGTCGAGCGTGTAGTTGGCGTTGTCAGCCGGCGAGCCATCGGTGGCGCCCACGTCGGTACCTTCTGCCGCCCCGCCGCCGCATCCGGCGCCCACGACCCACAACAACAGCCAAAGAGCACGAGCGATCGCCGCCAAGCCCTGTGTTCCCGACTCAAGTCCCCCTGCCGCGCTCAGTCGCATCGCGCCCGCCCAACCGGATCTGCCGGCATCTTGACCAAGGCTAGACCGCTGCCAAACCTGCGTCAACGTCCATTTTCGCTGAATTTCCGGCCCGTACGCCCCGCCTGGCCAAGGCTGCTGGAAATCGACCTTCCATTTCGTCTTCACCCACGCCCGGCACCCCTTGCGCACTTCGGCTCAGGCTGGATTCCACACCCCCTTTGGTCTTCAGCCTGGAGCCCCCTCGCAAGCGGGTACCTGCGTTCGCCCAGTGCAACGTGGCCAGCGGCATGTGCCGGTTCGCGCCAATTCCGGGCTGCAACGCCACCTTGCAGTTCAAGGTCGACGCGGACTGCATCGGCCACAACGACTGCTCCGCCGAGGCGCGCAGCGCCTTCAACTGCAGGTGATGATACGCACCCCACCTGATTCGCGCCTGTACCGCTTCTCTGACCCGTTCTGCAACTGGCGAGAATCAGGCGGGGACCCCGGTTCGGGCCCGAAAGATTGCCCGTATTTTCGATCCGATTCGGACGGAACTAGTATGACATGTGAAATTGCCGGTTGCGTGCCGTAGTGGGGAACCTCGCCGACGCAGGCCGTCTGCAGCCAGGGCGGCAACCGGCTGACTTTGTTGTCCGGCGGCAAGCTGCGGACGCCAGTCGGATCTTGGCCTTGAGCACGGGCACGAGTGTGCGCGTCGAGATCGGAAGTTTCACGGCCTTGCAGCCAACGCCCTCGCTTGGCCGAAGCGCGCCATCCACGCGCTGTGCCCGACCTAGTACGCCAAATCTCAAATTCTTTTGGGGTTGCCGTCGTTGGCGTACTAGGCGGCGTGAGCCGCACGCAGGGGTCGCAGGGGGCGGCGCGCCCCCTTTACTTGCCAAAATGGCTAGTTCTACAAACCACTCGAAAGGCCTAGCCCCGAATGAACTTCGGGTTTGCAGTACTATTCTCCAAGCACGCCTTCCAGCTCCGCAATCTTTTCCTTCGCCGCCCCCAGCGCCGCCTTCAGCCGCTGCCGCTGCGGCCCACTCAGCTTGCTCGGGTCGATCCGCGCAAATTCGGCTTGCCACTCGCTCAGTTCGTCGTGCCACTTCTCGCTGCGGGTCACCAGCCGGCCGGGCTGGGGCGGCGGCGCCGGCTTGGGGTCGGGCAGCTGCAGGCCGGGCTCGCTGGGGTCGGCGTCCCACAGGCGATGGCTGCGGGCCTGCTCCACGGCGGCACGGACTTGCGCCACGCTCCAGTCCTGGGCCAGGGCCGCGGCGGCCAGTTGCGCCCGCTGATTCGACTCACCCAGGCCGCTGATGGCCAGCAGCGCACTCCACGCCAGCTGGTCGCGCACGCCCGGCGGCAGCAGGTCGTAGCAGATGCGGACCCGCACGCAGCGGCGCAGGGTCTGGTCGCTGTGGTCCAGGCGGGCCAGGTCCTCGGCGTGGGTGGCGAAGAAGTCCTTGAACTTGCTTGGCTTGGTCGGGTCGTGGCTGCTGTAGCTGGCCGGCTTGCCGTCAAAGAACCGCTGCAGGATCAGCTGGCCGATGGCCAGGCGCTGCGGCCGCTCGTGGCGGTCGCACAGGGTCTGCAGGCTGGCGACCACGTCTTGGTACTCCGACTGGTGGATTTCGGTAGCGGCGATGGCGGGTTGCAAGGGGTGCATGGGCGGTGGCTCCGGGGTTGCGGTCGAGCTTTTCGAGTGTGTCACCGTTGACACAGTTCAAAAGCTCGGGGTCAGGTGGAGTTTGGGCTGGTTTTTGCGGTGGGGCAAGGGGGGGGCCGGGTGGCGGTTTTGACTCGGAATTCAGTAGACTTTCGACGTTGACGCGGCTGTGTTCGGCGCGTAGCCTGGGTCTGGGATGCCGAAGCTGTCGGTGTCGCGGACGCTCGCTGGGTCGTGCCTGCCCGACCTGAAGCGGCGGATACGCGCTGGGCGGCATAGCCGGCATTGGCTCACGCGAGGCGCGATGAACTATGAGAAGCCCAATTAGATGTCCGGCACCCGGGGCTTCGTGCGCCGCCTGCTTGTCACGCTGCTGGTCGTAGGTTGGGCGTGCGGCAACACCGACCCCAAGCCCACTTCAAGCCCAGGCAACGCTGCGGCACAGGCCGGCGACACCTCCAGCGGCGCCGAAGGCCTTCCCAGCGACATCGATGCGGCAGCTTCCCAAGAGATCCCACGGGATACGACGACCACGTTGAGCCACCGCGACCACATTCGGTCGGGTGCAGCCGGACCAGCCGCCCTGGCGAGCCATATGGGCCCGTCGGAGCGGTCTGCGCCCGTGCTGGCCTATGCGGCTGCGCCTGGCCCCTCAGGGCAGGACACGAAGCTGCAGCCGCCGACACAACCAGCGGAATCGGGGGCGGCGACGCCGGCTCAATCGACGGTGGCGAGTGCAACAGCCGATTCAGAAGGCGCCGAGCGCGGCGACGTTGGGCGTGGCGGTCTTGGCCCAAAATCGCCGTCAATTCATCGCAAGCGCTTGGCCGACGGCAGCGTGGAACTGTACTCAAGGGAGTTGCGAGGTCGACTGCACTCCCCAGTGTTCGGTACCTGTGTCCTGGGCGTTGTGCCTAGCCCACCGGTTCCAGATCCGGACTTTCAAAGTAATTCCAAATTATTAGAGAATAACAGGCGAAAGACCTGTTTTCGATTGCAGAAGCATGCGATGGTCGCCGCCTCGTGCGGACCGGCGTACCAGCG
>JBBISH010000188.1:0-8120 GCA_037441385.1 Myxococcales bacterium | reverse complement strand
TCGATGTCGGCGCACGTGGGCGCCGCGCCGGCGTTGTTGGTGCACGACCAGGCCTTGGCGTCGCCGCAGCCGCCGTTGTTGGTCGCGCACTCGTCCAGGTCGCTGCACTTGGGCGGGCCGCCCAGTTGGTTGCTGCAGACCCAGAAGGCTGCTGGGCCGCAACCGCCGTTGCCGTCTGCGCATTCGTCCACGTCGCTGCAGGTCTTGCCGTCGCCGCTGTAGCCCGCCTTGCAGGTGCAGGTGGCGCCGCCGGGGGTATTGCTGCAATCGGCTGTGGCCGCGCAACCCGCTGTACCGGCACTACATTCGTCGATGTCCGCGCAGTCTTTGCCGGTGCCGCTGTAGCCCGCTTTGCAGGTGCAGGTGGCGCTGCCCGCCGTGTTGCTGCAGTCGGCCGCCAGGCCACAACCGCCATTGTCGACAAGGCATTCGTTGATGTCGCCGCAGTACTTGCCGTCGCCGCCGTAGCCCGGCTTGCAGGTGCAGGTCGGCTGCAGGGTATCGGTGGCGGCACACGTGGCGTTGGCATCGCACGGGCTTTGGGCGGTGCCGCACAAATCCACGCCGGCAATGGTCGATTCCGCCGAGGTGGCGCTCTGGCCGGCGGCGCCGCTGCTCCAGGCCGTGACCTGGCAGGCCAGCTTGTCGCCCTTCTTCAGCGGACTTCCGTCGGGTGCCAGGGTGGCGGACAGCTTGATCTGCGCAGCAGTGGCGCCCACCAAGACCTGGCCGTTCAGCAGCCACTGGTAGGTGTAAGTGACCGTCTCGCCGTCAGGATCGCTGGCACCGCCGGCCACTGCGCTGACTTCGCTCTGCAGGTCGATCGCCGGCGGGTCCAAGGCCACGGTGGGCGTGCTAGCGGTGGCGTCGCCGATCATCACCTGGGCCTCGCCCGCCGGGCCGGTGCTGCTGGGATCCTGAGCCGTGACGGCCACTTTCCACAGCTCGCCCTTCTTGGCGGTGCCGGCGGCGACGGTGGCGGTGGCGATGCCGCTGGGCTGGCCGTCTTTGCTCCAGCTATAGCTGTACTTCAGCTCGCTCGGCTTGCGGTCCAGATCCTGGCTGTCTTGCAGCACTTGCGCGGCCAAGGCGTCGAGCACCGTGGGCTTGGCCGGGCTGATGCCCACCACCGGCGCGCCGGGCGGGGTGTTGACGACCAGGCTCAGCGTCGCGGTCGTGGTCAAACCCTGCACGTCCTTTGCGGTCGCAAGAAGGGTCACCGCCCCAGCTGGCAGCGTGGCAAGCGAGGCCGCGACTTTGCCATCGGCCGCCGGTGCACCCATCCACAGTGTGTCTTTGGCGGTCGCCAAGCCGATCGTAACGGTCAGGGCGGCCGCACCGCCGTCGTCTTGGGCCTGCAGCACCACGTCCACGGTCGCGCCAGCCTGGACCACCGCGCCCTGACTTGGCGCGATGAAAGTGAGTGTGGGATAGCTGTTGGCCGGCGTGACTTCTGGCTTTTTCGTGTCGGCGGTCGCGGTGTCGCCGCCAGTTCCATCGGGCTTGGAAGTGTCGCCCACATGCAGATCCGGCAAGTTGAGGACGTCAGCGCCCTCCGCCGTGCCGGTGCCGGTGACCGCACTATCGTCGCCACAGCCGGGCGTGCTCGCCGCCAGGAGCGCGCACGTCAAGGTCAGGACTCGGTTTGTCCAACGGTCGCCCCGCACACGCTCCATACCGCACCTTCTTGGCCGCCGGAAAGGCTGCTCAGCCGGCATGATAGAAAACGGCGGTGGCCGCCACAACTGGGCAGGCTTGCCGCCGCGGACCTACGGTGCCAGCGCGATCGGCACGTTGACCATCGCGATGCCGCCCCCTTCAGGGGCCGGGAACTGCAGCATGCGCACGCGGCTGGCCCAACACTGCTCCACCATGGGCGCGCCCAGGGTCGAGGCCTGAATACTGCTGGCCACCACCGCGCCTTTGGGATCGACGACGAACTGCAGCACGGCCCGACCGACCAGGCTCGGATTCTTCTGCAGCCCCAGCTCGGCGCAATAGCGGAACGCATTGATCTGCCGCAGCAGCAACCGTCGCACCAGGTCCGCCGGCAAGCCGCCCTGCACCTGCGGCGGCCCAAACGCGACCTTGGGCGGACCACCACTCGCCTCGCTAGTCGGGCCCTGCACAGTCAGCGCCGCGTCGCCGTAGAACACGTAGGCCAAGTAGGTCGGGTCGCCGGTTTCGGCAAAGCGAGCGCGGACTTGCCGCACCGCCTCGGCCACAGGGACTGCGCCACCGGCCAGCACCGCGCGATAAAAAACCTGGGCCGCGTCGGCCGCCGCGGTGTCGCCCAAGGGCCACAGACCGCCGATATAGCCGCTGGCGCCGGTTTCGAGCACGGCCGGCCCCCAGCCGTCGACGAAGCCAGCCGTTTTCTCGGCGCGACCGACCTCGCAAGCATTGAAAAACACGAGCGGATGTGCACCGCCCCAGCGGCCCGCCAGCCCCTTCCACTGCAGCAGCGGCAGGTCACCGTCGGCCAAGCGAATCGCGAAATCAGCCGATTTGTCGCTGGCCTGGGCGCTGGCCTGCCCGTGCCCGGCAAAGTGGACCACGCCGACCTCGGTGGGAACCGTCCCCGCCACCAGCGAGCGCACTTCGGCCAGCGTGCCGCCGACCCGCCGCACCTTGTCGGCACCAGCGGCGACGATCGATTGCACTTCGCGCTCTTGCGCCGGCAGGTCGCGGGCCGCGTCGTACTTGGGCGCCACCAGATACACGCCGCGGACGCTGAGGCGCTGGGTCGGCCGCGTCAGCACGCTGTTGGCCGAGGTGATGTGCCAGCGCGCCACCCGGTACTGGGTACCCAGGAATTCACTTTCGCCACCGCCGGGTTTGGGCACGGCCAGCAGCTCCCAGGGCAGGCGCGGGCTGTTGGTGTAGATCTGCACGCTGCGCAGTTTGGACCCCAGCTGGGTCTGCAGCGTGGCCAAGGCCTGCTTGAACAGCAGCGGCGCGGCGTTGGCGTAGAGCTCGGAACCAAAGCCTTTGAGCATCAAAATGTTCCGCTCGGGCGAATCGGCCGTCGGCTCGGGCGCGGCCATCGCCTCGGCGCCCCGGTTGACCTTGCGCGCAAACTGGGCGTACTGCTCGTCCAGGCGCTTGGCCAGTTCGGGCGATACGCGGTGCGCGCCGGCCACGGGCTGCAAGTGCGGAGACTGAATCAAGATCTGCGCTTCGTCCGGCCGGGTGGGATCGGCGCCTTCGATGAGCCACAGGGTCAGATCCGGCGTCTCTTCCTTGGGGGCGATGGCCGCGGCGCTCCCTTGCTGAGCCGGCGGCGCTTTTTCCTTCGCGACCGCCACCTCCTGTCCAGCGCTGCGGACCGCGACGACCTTGGCCACCTTGGCCAGAAACCGCCCCTTGAACCACCAAGTAATGAAGACTTCTGGCTTCTTGCCCTCCATCCCGACTTTGGCGCGCAGCTTGAAGAGCACCGGCGTCGAGTCCCCTTCCGGCAGTAGCGTCGACTTGGCCAAGGCGCTGCCCAGCAGGTCAAAGCCCGGCGCCGTCACCGCCACGTCCAGCTCCCACGGACCGCCCGGCGGGTCCAGTTCGAGCTTGAGCTTGCCTTCGGCGGTGGTCTGACCGGCCTTGACCTGCACGTCGGGGGTGATCTTGGTCTCGGTCAGCGACACCTGCAGGGCAAATTCGCTGCCAGCGTCGACACTTTCTGGCCCTTCTACGGTGGGAAAGCGCTCGACGGTTTGGGTCTTGGGCACCGCGCCGCCGCCGGTCCGCGAGCCCAGGCCGCCCGCGCCCGAGCCGTAGCCGCTGCCCGAGCCCACGCCACCGCCGCGGCCCAACGTGCCGATGTTGCCGAGCCCGATGGTGCCCTCGCCCGAGCCGCCGCCGCCCTTGCCGGTGCCGCTCAGGCCAAGTCCACCCTCGCCAAAGCCGCCGCCGCCGCCCAGAAGGCTGCCTTGGCCGCCGCTGCCAAACAGATCAGCGAGTTTGCCGCCGCCCTTGCCGCGGTCCGGTTTGGCCGACGCTGTCGCCCTTTTTTCGCGCTTAGGTGGGGGCGCCGGGCAGGCGTCGCGTGCTTCGGCCCGCGAGAGGTCGCCGCCGCTTTGTCCGCGGCAGCGAAAGTCCAGTACGCGCGCCGAGTAGAGCCCCACCCACACGCGGCAGTCCTTGGCTTGGAATTGCGCGACGCCGACAAGGTCGGCCTTGCGCTCGAGCGGCGCGTGGCAACCCTCGCCTTGGGCCTGCCGGTCAGCGGCCGCCGCCAGCGCTCCCGGAGTGGCGTCCTTGGCCAGCGGCATCGCGATCACCGCCACGCCACTCACACCGGTACGCAGGGCGACCGCCTGACCCAGAACGTTGTATTCACTTGGGGAATCCGGATTCGCAGCCAGCTTTCGCGGGGCCTGACCCGGCTGCCCCAGCGTGACCTTGCCGCCCACCACGGTCAGCGTGGCCCCGTGGCCCAGGTCCGCGGGCTCGGCCTTGCTCAGGCAGCTCCACGAGTCGGCGGTCGCCGCGCCGCCAAGCGCCGCCTGACCGAGCAAGAGGAGCCCTAGCCACAGCAACAAGCGTCGCAACAAGACGGGCATGGTGCTCCGGATCCAGGCGCATACTTGGCCGCCGGCCCTGAATTTGCGCCGGTTCGCCGTGGCGCACAAGGGCGCGGGCGGGCCGCCGTCAAAACGTCCGTCGCACCTCGAACAACACCTGGTCGTCGGTCGCCAGCATCCCGCCCAGGGTGTTGCTGGGCCCACCTTGCACCACCGCCGCCACGCCCGCCCGCCAGCGCGGGGCCAATTGGTAGGCGATCCGCGGCGCCACCGCCCAATCGTGCAGCGAGATGCCATAGAAGCCAAGGAGTTGCAGGGTCCAGTCCTCGGCTTCGCCCAGCCGCGCCAGCGCACCGGCCGTCAGGCGCAGGTTGTGGCGCGCTGCCAGCAGCAGCTTGCGGTCCGCCGGAGCCTGGTAGGCCCAATCCCAAGTCAGTTCGCCCAGCAGGGTCACGCCGCTGCCGACGCCGTGCTCCAAGCCAGCGCCGGTTTGCAGCATCCCGCTGAGCACAGGTTGGAACTGCGTATCCAGCATCACCTTTTGGTCGCTCCAGGCGGCGTCGGCCCGCAGCACCCAACCCTCGGCCAGCTCCCACTGCAGTTCGCCGCCCACCACCGCCCGCCGGTGCCAAGTGGCCCGCGCCAGATCGGTCCAGGTCTTGCCCTTGGCGCGGCCCGCCGCCGCCGCAAAGGCCGGGTCGGCGTACAAAGCGACAAGTTTTGTCGCATCGAACCCCGCCGCATACGACCGACTGAGCAGCAGCGCCAGATCGGGATCCAGGTGCAGCTCGGGCATTCGGTCCCACAGCCACAGCGCCGTCAGCGCCAGATCGGCCTGCCCCAACTGCGTGGACCAGCGCAACCCCAGCGACCCGTCCAAGGGGGTGGCCGACGGCGGCGCCAGCGCCAGCATGAGCGACTCGGACAGGCTGCGGTCCAGGCGCAGGTCCAGCCCGCGCAGTTGCGACGCCAGCACCGCCGGTAGCTCGGGCCCCAGCCCTGGCCGCACCAACGCCGCGTCGGTGGCAAACGGGCTGAAGCGGTGCTGCTCAAAGAACGGCAAGAACAGCGCGTCCAGCTGCCCCGGCCCCAGCGGCGACTCCAGCCGCAGCATCGTCGCCGGCAGCAGCGGCGGCTCGTCGGGCGCGGCGAGCATGCCGGCCAGACCCTGTGAAAAATCCATAGGGCAAATCCCGGCAAACGGGCTCTGCAGCTCCAGCGCGCCCCAGCGCACCACCTCGCGGCCCACGGTCAGCGCCAGCGGCCCCCAGGTCGCGCGCAGGTTGGCCTCGCGCAGGTCGGCCACGGTGTCGTAGCGGCCGCCAAAGTCCGGACCGCGGCTCGTAAAAGCCGGCGTCCACGTCCCCGGCTGGTGCCCCACCGACGCCCGGTGCCCCAAGCGGCCGGCCAGGTGGACGCGCAAGGTCTCGCTCACCGGGTGCTGCAGGTCCAGATCCAGGCGATTGCGCAGCAGCAGCACGTCCTCAGCGGGATCGTCGGCCGCGGTGTCGACCGCCAAAGTGCCCGTCCAGGCGGCCGAAAACAGCGTCGGCGGCAGCGTTACGGTGGGGCTTGTGCTAGGAGTGTCCGCAGGCGTGGCAGCGGCCGACAAGCCCTCTTGGGCGCAGGCTTCGCCGGCGATCAGAGCAAGCATGGCCGCGGCCAGCCATTGACACCAGCTTGGTTTTGGCGTGCCGTAGCCCATGCGGCAACCTTGCCACAGCCCCGAACCCAGCGCCACCAGGACCTCGGATGACCGACTCGCAGCCCGACGCCTCGCCAGTCCGCCCGGCGACCACCCCACCCGCGAATCAGCCCGGCCGCTTGGTGCCGCGCCAGGGCGGTCAGGCCATCGACGCCATTGGCGTGCCGACGCGACCGCTGTCGGACCTGTACCACGGGCTGATGACGGTGAACTGGCCAACCATGCTGGGCCTGATCCTGCTCTGGTACCTGCTGCTCAACCTGCTGTTTGCCCTGCTCTATCTGCTGGGCGGCGACTGCATCCAGGGCGCCCAGCCTGGGTCGTTCGCCGACGCGTACTTCTTCAGTGTCCAGACCTTTGCCACCATCGGCTACGGCGGCATGAGCCCCGCCACCACCTACGCCCACGCCTTGGTCACCGCCGAGGCCTTTGTGGGCATGCTCACCGCCGCCCTGGCCACTGGCCTCCTCTTCGCCAAGTTCAGCAAGCCGACCGCGCGCGTGCTCTTTGCCAACGTGGCGGTCATCTCCAAGCGCAACGGCGTGCCGCACCTGATGTTTCGCCTGGCCAACCAGCGCGGCAATCAGATCGTTGAAGCCCGCCTGCAAGTGGCTCTGGCTCGCTGGGAGCGCACCCAAGAGGGCGAGACCATGCGGCGCTTTTACGATCTGGAGCTGGTGCGGCAGCAGAACCTCATCTTTGCGCTGACTTGGACCGCCATGCACGCCATCGACGAGCGCTCGCCGCTGTACGGGGCCACCGCCCAGACCCTGATCGACGAGGGCGCCGAACTGGCGGTGTCGTTCGTGGGGCTCGACGAGACCATGAGCCAGACCGTGCACGCTCGCTGGTCGTATCGGCCCGAGGAGATTCTGTGGAATCGCCGGTATGTCGACATCGTTACCATCCTGCCGGATGGGCGAAGGCGGATTGATTACCGGGTGTTTCACGATACGGTGGCGGTGGGGTGAGCGGTTGACCCGGGCCTGGACCGGAGATTGACGCGCGTAAATCTCGACACACCGTACCGGCGGCTGCGTCCCCTCCACCGGCGCCACTGCGCCTGGGCCATGGTGATCAGCGGCCGCGGTCAGCGGAGCGTTTGGGGACAGGCGTTGGGCTTGGCCGCGGGGACGGCGAGGTCGCGGGCCGGCGGCCCGCTCGTACCCGTATTTGGAGGGTCGGATCCGGGATCAGGTACAGGTACAGGATCAGGGACAGGTTCAGGTACAGGATCAGGTACAGGTTCAGCGACCGGATCAGGGACAGGTGCAGGCCGGCGCCCTGCGGGCTTGTGGCCTACCTCTGCGCCAGCCGGAACAGCATCGCGCGAATCTGGTCCAGCTTGCCGTCCAGCTCGGCAACCGGCCGCGCATTCAGCAGACCAAGCGCCGCCAGGAGCCCCAACCCAGCCGCCGCCTCCGACGCCGAACCCCGCGCAACACCCAGCAAATTCCGCCGGTCACCCGCCTGTCGAGCCAACCCCTCGCTGGTATTGAGCACCACCGACGTCAGCGCCCGCCGCACCTGATCGACCAATTCGCCATGTCCCCTGGGCACTTCGCCGACCAGCCGGATGCCATCCCGCGCCACCTCCCGAGCCAAAGTCTCTACGATCAACATCTTGCACCCCTGTCTCTCCCGCCGAAAATCGACCATACCTCCCCCATCGCCACGCCGCGCGGAGCCGGGCAAGGCCGGCCCGACAGGGCCGCTTGTCTTGGCCTTGCCGGGCGAGCACGGTGTGGCACTCTGGAGAATGACGAGAGAAGGCAAATAAATTAGAGGTCTTGGGGTGCGACTCCTGAACCTGGCGCCAATCCTGAACCTGATCCTGATCCTGATCCTGATCCTGATCCTGAGCCTGAGCCTGAGCCTGTCCCTGTCCCTGTCCC
>JBBISH010000187.1:0-8166 GCA_037441385.1 Myxococcales bacterium | reverse complement strand
GCGTCGGCCAATCCATTTGTCAAGGACATCTGCCACGGCGCAGAATCGTCTCTTGACACATAGGCGCCATCCGATTACGCTTACTCGTAAGCGTAATCGGATGGCGCCTATGACAGGAAGAATGCCATGCCGGCCACCTCCATCAGCCGCTCAGAACGCCTGACCAAGTTGGAAGAATCCTTTGTTCGCGCGTGTCTCGACGGCGCCCATCCCGCACATGGACTGGCGGCGCGGTACTTGAGCGCGGCGCGCTTGCGGAAGTTGCTGGCGGCTGTTCAACAGGCAGAGGGAGCCCGGGCGGATGTGACGCAGCAGCAACTGCTGCAAGCGGTGCTGTCGGCAGGCTTTGTCGAGGTGGTGGCGGCCAGCGAGACGGGCTTGGGTGTGTACTGGCTCAAAGTACGGGGCGGCCACCGGACGCGGCACAATCCGCTGGAAGTTCTGGCGGCCGAGCACGAATGGGCAGTGATCTCGCACCACACATGCCTGTTGTACCACAACCTGACGACCGTGCGGCCGCGGGCGCACTGGGTGTCGACTCCGCTGACGGCGCACACCTTTGGCGACTTGGATGGCTTGCCGCTCCGGGCCGTCAGCGTGAACGAACGGATGCGCTTTGGTCTGGAAACGGTGTGGACGGACGCCGACGAACAAGTCCACGTCTATGATCTAGAACGGGTATTGCTGGCGACGCTGGACACGCCCGAATCGCATGGTGGTCCGCGGGCCGTGCTGGAAGCTTGGGAAGCCGCGGCAGACCAGCTGGACGAGGGGCAGTTGATTGCGCATTTGGGAGCCTGGAACTCGGCCATCGTCTGGCGCCGCGTGGGCTTGTTGGCCGAGCGGCTGGGCCTGCAGACCACGGCTGAGCGCTGCCGGACCGCGCGCGCCGGGATGACCGAGGCCCAGATGGCGGCGAGTGCGCTGATTCGGGGCGACAGCGTGTTGGGCCATGATCCATCTTGGAATTTGGCTACCCCATGGGCGGCCGCGGGTGGCTTCCGTGGATGATCTGCTGCAGCGGCAGGCGCAGCTGTCGGTCCTGGAGGTGCTCAGCCGTTCACCGCAGTTCGGCGGGCGGATTGTCGTCAAGGGTGCGATGCAGGTGGAAGCGGTGACGGGCCGCAGCCGTTCGACGCGCGACCTGGACCTTGCGTTTGTTGTCAAGCCGTACACCTTTGATGACACAGGGCGACGCGACCTGAAGCTGCACCTGGACCTGGCGCTGCGGCGACCGATCCGCAAGAGCCCGCCCGCTGGTGAGTGGTCGCTCGTCGACATCCGAGTCGAGAAACGGCCGCGGGGTCCTCAACCCGGGCGGCACGGCCACGACGGCTTCGCGGGGCATGTCACCCTCCACCGGCGCGGGCGCGAGCAGGTGACCGTCAAGATTGACTTTTCGTGGGATGACTTTGTCGGCCCGGCGGTCCACTACGAAGTCGTGGGCGACGCGCTGACGCCCGCGCCGCCTGCGCACCGTTCGCCCATCCTGGGCTACAGCGCAGAAGAGGCCGTCGCGGAAAAGTTGCGGGCTTTCCTGCAAAAACTACCGCCGCATCTGCGCAAGATTGGCCGCCCTGAGTTGGACGAACGTCCGCGGGTACGCGACATTTGTGACGTTGCCAACCTCTTGCGGGCGTGCTCCGAGCTGGAGTGGCCGCGGGTAGCAGACCTGTTTGGGCAAAAATGCCGCATTCGACAAGTGGATTGCGACGGCCCGCAAGCCTTTGAAGCGGCCACTGGCGGCGTGGCGGGGCTGATGGTCGCCTACCGCACCGAACGACTTGACGAGGTCCTGCCCTTTGAGGAGGCGTGGGCCGGGTTCTGCCTAGCGGTGGCCCGCGTGGAAGAACAGGGCGTCATGCCTGTCCTCTAGCGTATGGGCCCGTCTTGAAACAGGCACCTCACGTCCGAACACCGCTGCGGCCAATCAGCCCAAAGGCCGTGAGCTCGCTGCCAACCCAACAGCCGAAATGCTCAAGTTGCTTCATGAGCAGCTCCTTGGGGCGCGGGCGTAGCTCTTTGGGATCCAGGTCGCGCCGCCGCGTGATCTGCGACCTGGACCTTGCGTTTGTTGTCAAGCAAGGCCGCGGCCTCGACGCGTTCGGCCCACAATCGAACTTGACGCCCCGGCCTGGCCAATCGGTATAGTGCAGCGCGGCGGCGGACGGCGACCCCGCCAGGAGTGCATCGATGCCTGAAACCTGGACTGCGGGTCGAGTTTGCGCCCAGTCGGCGCTGTGGTTGGCTTTGGCCCTGGCCGGCGGCGGTTGTGGCGCAGGCACATCGGCGGCGAGCGTCGCCACGGGCCACGACAGCACCGGGGGAACCGGCGCTGACCAAGCCGCTGGCGACCCAGACGCTGGGGCTGGCGACGGCAACGATGGCGGGGCGCAGTGCAACAACGGCAGCTGCGAGCCCGGCGAGTCGCCGCAAACCTGCCCAAGCGATTGCCCGCCCGCGCCTGCGCCCGCACCATGCACGCCCTACACCACCGTACAGGGGATTTTTCAAAAGAATTGTGACTACTGCCATGGCCACACATGGGGCGGGTCGTGCGGCGACGCCAGCTACAGCGCGGTCGCGATCGGCGAGTACGTGGCCGCCGGGCAGATGCCGGTCGCGGCCACACTGACCAGCGCCGACCGCCAGTTGATCGGCGGTTGGGTCGTCTCGGGCGGTCTGTGCACGGCCGCGGACTGTACCGCCACAGGCGCGGCGGCGGTGTGCGGCGACGGCAACTGCGGCACCATTGAGTCAGCCGCCAACTGCCCCGTTGACTGCGGGCCGTGACGGCGCGGCTTGTGCCCGTTGTCAACTAGTACGCCAGGACTCAAGTTCTTTCGGGGTTGCCGTCGTTGGCGTACTAGAAGACCAATCACAAATCTCCAAGGTTCAGAGCAATGGAACCACTCGCTTGCGAAAACTCGTTGATGCTCAGTGGGTCGCACGCGGGCCCAAAGAACCAGGCACAGCCGCGACCCGCCGCGACGTTTGCCCGCAGGTTCGGGTTTCTGATCGGTGCTCTAGAGGCCCAAACCTGAAGCCGCCCTCGCCACGCGGGCGTCCCCGGTGGATGAAAACCTGGAGGAATCCATGATCCAGCTCGAGCCGATCGGCCACGTCTCGAACGTACGCACCGAGGTTGGCGACGACGACTGGGGCGCCGTTGTGTCCGAGATCACGCTGATGCCGGCCTTTGGTCCGTCGGCACTCGCGGGCCTGGACGAGTTCTCGCATGTCGAGGTGCTGTTTCACTTCGACCGTGTCGCGACCGAGAAGATCGAGACCGAGGCCCGTCACCCGCGCAACAACCAGAGCTGGCCCAAGGTTGGAATCTTCGCCCAGCGCGGCAAGAATCGTCCCAACCGCCTGGGTCAGACCATCGCCGAGATCGTCGCGCTGGAGGGGCGAGTGTTGAGGGTGCGCGGGCTGGACGCGATCGACGGTACGCCCGTGCTCGATCTCAAGCCGGTGATGCGCGAGTTTCTGCCGCGCACGCCGATCCGCCAGCCCGACTGGGTCGGCGAGCTGATGGCCAGCTATTGGGTCCGGCGCACCTGAACGAAGGGCGGACGCTTGGCGCGCGGCTGCTGAAGTATTCGCCATTGCGTGGGCAGGGCCCGTGCCTCGACGGCCGGCGGATGACCAAAGAGGCGGAGCCGTGGTGCATTCCGGTTCGGCCCCACGCCCCGTGCCGCCCGTGAGCCCTGGCCCTGTCGCTTGATACGCACCCCACCTGATTCACGCCTATACGCTTCTTCTGACCTGTTGTGCAACTGGCGAGAATCAGGCGGGGACCCCGGTCCGGGCCCTGAGAATTGCCCGAGTTTTCTCGATCCGATTCGGACGGAACTGGTATGAGACCCACGGTCCCTTTTGAAATCTCGCGAGTTGCAGCCCGGTTGCGGTAGGCGCAGCGGCGTCGAGCCCGCGGGAGCATCACGGGTCGCAGATGGGTACGGTGCACTCGGAGCCGCTGCACTCCAGGCCTGCCAGGCAATCGCCGTCCCAGGTGCACGGCTCGCCGGGGCCGAGGAGCGGTCCGCACAGGCCACCACGGCAGACAAGGTTGGCGGCGCATTCGCTGTCGGGTCCGCAGGACGCGTTCAGGCCGGGGGGCGGCGCGCAGTTTTTGGCGAGGCAGGTGAGGTGCGGGACGCAGTCCCAGCGGTCGTGGCAAGGGCCGCCGACCGACGACGGCACCTGGCACACCTTGTCCA
This sequence comes from Myxococcales bacterium, assembly GCA_037441385.1. Classification (GTDB taxonomy): domain Bacteria; phylum Myxococcota_A; class UBA9042; order UBA9042; family UBA9042; genus SXRM01. The sequence goes on along the minus strand of JBBISH010000187.1, from coordinate 3,943 downwards.
AGCAAATCAGGCCGTATTGGCAGGGGAGTTCGGGGCTGCAGAGCGCGCCCGCTGCCCCTGGGGCGCGGCATTTCGACATCCAGCACTCGAGCCCCTCGCCGCAGCCGTGGCGGTCGCCGGTGCCGTCCGAGCAATCGGCGCCTACGGGCAACGCAGGTGCGCAAACGAGCTTGCCGTTCAGCTTGCGGCAGGCCGTGTCCCGCTCGCGACACCCTTGCGTTGGCAAACAGGCCTCGCCCAGGCGCGGTTTCAGGGAGCAGCGCCCCTCTTTGCATACCGTCCGCGCGTCGCACGACCCGTCGTCTGTGCAGGGCAGGTCCGTGGCCCAATAGCCGCAAGTGCCAGGGCCGCTTGCCGGTTTGCAGCGCAAGGGGTAGGCGCAATCGGCCAATGCCGGGTCGTCGTTGTTGCAGGGTGCGCCCACTTGGGTCGTCATGGCTACGCAGATCCCCTTCCCGTCGGGTCCCACGCAACTGGAGAGCGGCCCGCAGCGCCGCATGGCATCGCAGGGGTGGCCGATCGCCACGTCGTCGATTTGTCCCTGGCAGCGGCCGCCGAGGCAGTACTCGGGCGCCACGCAGCCCTTGTCGTTTGTGCACGGCGTGTTGCTGGCGGCCACAGGCAGGCACATGCGCAAGATCTGCCCTGAGCACGGCGGGTAGTAGTTGACGCAAGCTCCCGAAGCACACTCGGACCCGGTGATCGACAGCCAGCTGCAGCTCGCACCACCGGGGAGGTCGCCGCGCAGGACCCCGGCGCAGGGCCCCTCCGTGTACGTATGGCTCCAAAATAGCGAGCAGCGATCGAGCCGATCGGCCAACCAATCCAGGCAAGCCAGGCCAGCGGTCGCGGAATAGTGCGAGTTCGGATCGATCTCCAAGGGACCAGGCGAAAACTGCAGCCGCAGGTAGGGCGCGCAATGGCTCATGTCGGCAAACACGTCGTGCGCAACCGGGCACTGGGCGAAGCCCTGGCAGGCCTGGGCGTGCATCTGGTTCAGGAACTGTCTGTAGGTCGCCACGGCGCGAAGGCGCGGATCCTCGGGCTCGCCGCACCCGCCCAAGCCAAGCGCAAGAACCGCCAGCGCCAAGAGCAGGATTCGCCGCTGGCGGCGTCTCTGCCACAGCGCCAAGCCGGCACCCGCCAGCAGCAGGCTCGCGGCGGCCGCCTCCCCGGTCGGGACCGCTGTGCAGCCCGCTCCGTGAACCACAGGCAAGCAGGCGGGCCGGGCCAGCACCTTGGTCACACAACTACCTGAAACGGATGAACAATACGACAGATGGCAAGAGTCGGCCGGGCAGACCAGGGGTTTGCCCAAGCACGAACCTTGCGTGCAGCGGTCGTCGCGGGTGCAGCGGTCGCCGTCGTCGCAGGCGGGTTGGCCCGGCACAGGCTGGGGCACGCACGCGCCATCGCTTGGCCGGCACACGAACCCGCTCACGCACGGCGCGCTTTCGGGGCAGACCCGCGGAGTGCCCACGCACCCTCCGCCGGTGCAGTGGTCGCCCGTGGTGCACAAGTCGCCGTCGCTGCAGACCGCGTCCGCGGGCGCAGGCACGCATTTTCCCTGTTCGCAGCGCTGGCACGCCCCGCAAGCGCTCACATCGCAAGGAAGGCGCACCTCGGTGGCGGCGATGCCGTAGCGACTGGCGGCCGAGATGGGCAGTTCCGCGTACTCCTGAAACGTCCAGATGCGGTCGGCCTCTACAGGGTCCGCAAGCGTCGCCGAATAGTCGCCCCAGCGCACCCGGCCCCACTGGTCGGGATCATCGGCGTAGGCCGCGACGCCGGCCTTGGCGACCACTTCGGGACGAAGCGAGCCGGTGGGGTCGCCCGCCAGGTGGACTACGTAGGCGGCGCTGGCAAAGGAGTCGGCCGAAAAGCGCGAATAGCCGATCACCACGTCGCCAGCCGGGCTGACCGCAAGGCTTGGATAGATGCGGATAGCCGTTGAATCCATGTCCAAATCGAACAGCGTCATGGGCCGGTCGCCCTGGGCGGTCCCGGCCAGCAGTACGGTCTCGTCGTCGATCAACGCGTTCCAGGTGCACCATAGCTGCCCCAAGCGGGCTACGCAGCGCGTCCGAGTCATGCCGGCATCGGCGGCCAGGCCACCGGGCTGTGGGGCGTCGTTCAGCTGGTTCGAGGCATCGCGGTGGAGCCAAAGGTCCTGGCTCGCCAGCGGAACCAGATCCTCGGGCCGTAGCCGCACCGCGCGCAGGTGTAGACCATCCAGGTCTGTATAGGCGTCGACGGCCAGTGGCGTCGCCAACTGCCGATCGGGGTCGTCGGCTGGCCACAGGATCGGTGGAAGTGCGCTGCGCTCAATGACTTGAGTGAGGTCGCCGTCGCCCCACAGCTGGTCCAGCGGCAGGCGCAGGCAGCGGCCGATGCGGGGAGAGTCGTCGTCTGGCCCAATCAGCGTACCGCAGACAAGCAAACCATGTTCTTGCAGGGCGAGCCGCGGCTGGTCGAACCACCAGCCTTGGGCCAGGTCGAGGCCGATGTCGCGCACCAACCACTTGCCCCGCGGGTCCTGCGTGCCCGACACCGCCACGGCGACGCCGAACCGCGTGCAGGCCGTGATCACCCACCGGCCGCTCAGCGGGTCGCGGACCACGCTGGGGTCGAACACAAAGCCTTTGAACAGCCCGTAGGTTTGCTTGACTGCCATGAGCTCGCCCGAACGGCGCAGCACCCGCACCAGCGCGTTGGTCGCCACTACCACGAACTCGGGACCAAGCGCCGCCGCGATGTCCGGCGGTCCATCCACGTAGGTCATCGCCGTGAACACTTGCGCGGGCGGTACGGGCGGGAGTTCGATGCGCTGGGTCTTGCCCGGCGGCGGCAGGCGACGGTGGCCCAGACGGAGGGGACCCCGCAAGCGCCGCCCGCGGTCCGGCTCGGGCGCGCTGACCGGGGGCCCGTCGGCCGGGAGCGACGTGAAGGTGACGGTGCGGCCCTCTCCGCGCTGCTGCGCGGCGAAAGCGAGGCTGGGATGGTTGCAGGTCAGCGTCCAAACCATAGCCAGACTGGCAAACGCCACGGTACGGAACGCGCGTACGGTCCGCAACGACGTGCCCTGCCGACTCTGCAGCCCGCCTTCGCCCACTTTGCACCCGTCAAGCCGGACTTGCCGTGCCAGGTAACCGAGGCTACGCCGCCGGCTGACGCACGTCAATGCAGAAACTCCTCTGAATTTGCTGTCGAAAGGCAGGTGCGGCCGGTGCGCCACCGGACGAGGCACGCTGCGAGCCGGCGGACCAAACGGTCCAGGCTCCACGGCGCTCCGCTCGCGCACCACGGCTTGCGCAAGGCGTCCGTTTCCCCCTACCCTCCGCCCATGCGCTAGACCCGGCGCCCGCCAGCCACTGCGCGCTTTTCAACTCTTCAGACGTCTGAAGACCTGCCTTGCCGGATAGCTACTAGCACTACAAACCCGGAGTCCGTTCAGGGTTGGGCCTCTCGAATGGTTTGTAGTACTAGCCTCTTCAGTTTGCAAAAGGGGGCGCGCCGCGCACTCTTGGACCCCCGCCCCCTGCGACCCTCGCGTGCGGCTCACGCCGCTTAGTCTGCCAACGACTGCAACCCCGAACGAACTTGAGATTTGGCGTACTAGCACACCAAGTGTATTGGAAACCTGTGCGACCCGCGGCACTTAGCCCTCAGCCCGCCGCCTGCGGCGGCAGCCCCGCTCTCCCGGCATCGGTGGCGCCACTCGCTCGCTTCGCTCACCGCGGGGACCCCTCCTTAGCCAACGCTTTGGGCGAGGGGTAATGCAATTTCCCTTTACCCCTCGCCCACTTCAGTGGGAGAGATACAAGGGGTCGGCCGAAGGCCGGGGGTGGTGCGTCCGGCATGAACGCCGACTAGGAGGTGAAAGACCTCTGGGGACCCTGATGCTGGGAACCCCTAGTGAAGCGCAAGGGCGTCGCCGCGAGGC
>JBBISH010000186.1:0-8246 GCA_037441385.1 Myxococcales bacterium | reverse complement strand
CAGAGGAAGATCAGGATGTTAGTGCCTACATTGTCACGGAAGATCAACGATAGAATCTTGGATCCTTTTGGGATTTTGGATTCCGGCGGTGGAAGATCAGGCTAACCGGTAAGGCAGGTCGCTGCACCCCAGCTTCCACGAAATCCAAAACCCCACTATTGGAAGTCAAACTTCCAATACGGCCGTGCACCAGGCAGGACGACCAGCAGGCAAAGCTCCGTGCGAGCTCTACGTCTGTGATATCCAACAGGTATCCGCTCCGTCACCGTCGCGGTTATTTGGCGAGAATTATCGCGGAGTTCCCTATCAAGCTACGGATAAACCCCACTAATCGACCCAGCAATCCCCTGAATCTTCAGGCCAATCGACGCCGCATCCAGCGTGCCATCCCCGTCCGAGTCCATGTCCGTCTGCACCAGACTCGCCACGATACCCTTGAGCGTGTCCTTGGGAATCGAACCACCATCCGGCAGCGCATCGATCGCCGCCAGCAAGCTCGCCTTCGGCACCGAGCCCGCCAGAATCCCGCTCATCGACACCACCTTGTCGCCCGCGAACACCACCTTGCCCTGCAACCGCGCGCCGTAAATGGTGATCTTCAGGTCCTGGCCGTTCACCGGCAGTGAGAACGGGAAGTTGGTGCCCTTGCCGCCCGCCAGCAGCTGGTCGCCCGCCAGCGTGCCCGGCAGCGTCACCGCGGCCATGCACTTGCTGTCCAGCATCTTGGGATCGACCTGCCAGATGCAACTGGCGGTCTGCGGGTCGCAGCCGGCGTTGGCTGGGTCTAGCTTGGCCGTGTAGAGCGCCAGGTTGATGGGCCCCTGCTTGAAGTCCTTGAACTCGAACACAAAGGTGATGCTGCCGCTCTTGACTGCCGCGTCCAGCTGGGTGTTGGCCACGCCGGCCAGGGCGCCCAGGGCGTTGTTGATGCCGTCCGAGCACGAGGGCGTGGGCGCGCAAGTCTTGGGATTCTCGTCCAGATCCAGGCCCTCGCCGATCTTGCCGCCGCTGCCGATGAGGAGCGACGTGACCTTCTGCGCCTGGGTCGAGAACGTGGGCGTGCAGGCGCACTGGCCGCTGCCCTTGCACACGCCCTGGGCGCACACGTCGCCACTCGTGCAGGCGTTTCCGTCGTCGCAGCTGGCGCCGCTGGTGGGCGAGAACACGCAGCCTGCGGTCGGCGAGCAGGCGTCGTTGGTGCACGGGTTGTTGTCGTTGCAGACTTTATCCTTGCCGGGCGCGCACTTGCCGCCTGTGCAGGCGTCTCCGCTGGTGCACTGGCTGCCGTCTTCGCACGCGACGGTGTTGTTGCTGTGGCTGCAGCCACTGGTCTTGGGGTCGCAGTCGTCGGTGGTGCAGGGGTTCTGGTCGTCGCAGATCGACACCTGTCCGGTGCAGCACGGGCTCTGCAGCGGCAGGTGGTAGCAGCCGGCGCCGCTGTTGCACACGTCCAGCGTGCACGAGTTGCCGTCGTCGCAGTCGGCCTTGCTGCCCTTCACGCAGGCGCCCGCGGCGCAGACATCGCCGGTGGTGCAAGCGTCGCCGTCGCTACAGGGGATCTGGTTATCCGTAAAGGTGCAGCCCTTGGCCAAGTCGCAAGCGTCGTCGGTGCACGGGTTGTTGTCGTCGCAGATCACTTTCTTGCCCAGGCACTTGCCCCCCAGGCAGGTGTCGTCTTTGACGCAGGCGTCGCCGTCGTCGCAGGGCTTGCCATCGGCCAGCGGGTAGGTGCAGCCGACTTTCTTGTCGCACAAGTCATCCGTACACGGGTTCTTGTCGTCGCACGCCACGGCCTGTGACTCGCAAGTCTGCTTGCCCGCAGCGGTCTTGCACGCGCCGTTCCAAGTGCACAGGTCGCCGTCGTCGCAGGCGGTGCCGTCGGGCGCCGGCGACCAGGTCGCGGTGGCGGCGCTGGGCAGGCACTGGGCGCAAGCGGCGCCGGGCTGGGCTTCGCCGGCTTTGCGACACACGCCCGCGATGAAACAGGTGTCTTTCTGTAGGGTCCAGCTGCAGACGGCCGTGCCCCACTCGATGGTGCAGGTGTCGGTGGTGCAGCCCAGGCCGTCGTCGCAGGCCTTCTTCTCGGCAGCGGTGCACTCTGGCGGGGGCACATCGGCAGGCGGCACGTCAGCCGGGACGATCGCGTCCTCGCCCGCGGCATCCGCAGCCGTATCGGCCACTTGCGTGTCCTCTGCCGTCGCATCGCTGCCCGTGTCGGCGGCCACGTCCGCTGGGGCCGCGTCGTCGGCCGTCTCGCCCACCGCCGCATCGCCGCCAACGTCCGTCCCGCTGGTCAGCACGGCCTCGCCGCCATCCGAGCCACACGCAGCCAACAGGGCCGCCAGCGTCCACGGCACAGCTCCAGAAACAACCCGATAGACCAAGCCTTTGCTCATTTCAGGTTGCCTCCCACCACGGTGTTGCCCTGGGCGCGCGTCACATTCTTGGGGTTGATGGCCAGGCCCGTGCCAGGCGGCAGGCTCGGCAGCGCCTTGCTCAGGTCCACCGACGGGATCGGGAAGCTACCCAGCGCGTTGCCACCCAACTGCGCCACCAGGCCGTTCAGCAGCGTGTCGCCGATAAGCTTTTGCAGCACCGCCTCGGAGCCGACCAGATTGTCCTGTTTGACGTCGACCTGCAGCGCGCTCGACTTCATCTGCGTCAGCGCAATACCCAGCGAACTGTCGCTCGCCTTGATCTCCAGGCCCGAAGTAAAGGTGGCATAGACCACCACGTCCATCGGCTGACCCATCAGTTTCATCGTGGCGTCCACCCTGAAATCGCCCACAAAGGCGTCCAGTTCGCCCTTGCTCCCGCAGTCGTCCATCGTGGGCGCGAGCATCGCCGAAACCTTCATGGTCAGGTCACTTACGCCGTACTGGCCCAGATCGACGTTGCCGAGCATCGACGCCGGCACCGGGAACTCGAACAGCCCGCCCAGCCAGGTGCCGTACAGGATCTGATTAAAGGTGTCGTCGGCCACCACCAGCTCTAGCGGGTCCTTCTTCAGGATCACCATGGTCTGCGGGGGCTTGCCGCAGCCAATCCGCGCCGGCACGCCCAGGTTGTCGTACGGCGTGGCCTTGTCGGTGGTGACGCGCGCCCGCTCCAAGAAGGCGATGCCGGGCGTGTCAGCCTGGACGCTGCTAAAATCGGACTGCAGGGTCAGTGTCACCTTGCCGCCCGAGCCGTCCAGCTTGCTGATGTCGAAGCTCGCGTTCAGCGCCAACGCGCCCAGCGCGCCGGACAATTGGGGTTCCAGTGCCGCCACCACCTGCGTGGCAAACTGTTGCTGCAGCGTGGCCTTGAAGCTGTTGATCATGAAGTCGACCAGCCAGCCAATCAGGAAGTTCAGCACCGGGTTGCTCAGGGTGACGTCGATATTGTTCAGCGCCACCGCAGTGTTGACCATCTTGGTCTGCAGGGTGTGGTCGGGGTTGACCGACAGCAGCACGTCGGTCGTGATGACGATGCTGCTCATGGTGAGCTTGCTGCCATTCACGCTGAGGTTGATGAGGCAGAAACTGCCGATGCAGGCCGACTTGGCGTTGCCGGCCAGGTCGCCGCTGACATTGTTGATGGTCGCGGTCATGCCCAGGCCGCCCGGTTTGGCCTTCAGCGTCACCTTGGCCGGGTCGTATTTCAGGTTGTTCAGGCTCACGTTGCTGCCGTTGGCCGTGTAGAGCGGATTCTTGATGAGCGACGCCAGGTTCATGCTCTGAATCGCGAGCTCGAAGATGGTCGCAAGATCATTGGGCGGCAGGCTGTGGTTGCCGTCGTCGATGACCTGTTGGCTGAGCCAAAACGCCATGCCAGGGTCGACCATACCGCTGCCCGCAACGGCTTTCTGCGGCTTGGCGTAGTCGGTCGACCACAAGAAGGCCTGCACGCGCTGCTTTTGGCTGCCAAAGTTGTCCTGGGCCACAAAGACCAGCGAGTTGCCGCCCACTTTGGCCGACAGATCCAGCGTAAAGGCACCGCCCGCGCCAACCGGCACGTCCTTGCCGTTGATGGTAAAGCTGGTGATCGGCCCAGCGCCCGACTTGACGGTGCCCTTGACGGTGACGATCGGCGACGGCTGCTTGATGGTCGCGGCGCGCGGCGGGTATTCCACATCGATGACGGGCCGGCAGGCGTTGCTGACGATCAAGTCGTGCTTGCAGCCGGCCTTGGGGTCACACGAATCGGTGGTGCAGTCGTTCTTGTCGTCGCACGAGATGGCGGTGCCGGCGCACTTGCCGCCGCCGCAGACGTCGTCTTTGGTGCAGACGGTGCCGTCGTCGCAGGTGGCGGTGTTGTCCGTGCTCAGGCAGCCGGCCTTGGGGTCGCAGCTGTCGTCCGTGCACAAGTTGGCGTCGTCGCAGTCCTTCTTGCCCTGGCCGGGCTGGCAGGCCGAGTTGCCGCAGGTGTCGTCCAGGGTGCAGACGTTGTTGTCGTCGCAACCGAGCGTGTTGGCGACGTGGACCGGGCCGATGGCGGGATCGCAGCTGTCGTCGGTGCACAAGTTGGCGTCGTCAAAGGGCACAGCGGTACCCACGCAGGCGCCGCTGCTGCAGGTATCGCTGGCGGTGCAGGCGTTCTTGTCGTCGCACGGCTGGGTGTTGAAGGGGAACACGCAGCCCTTGACCTTGTCGCAAGCCTGGTCGGTGCAAGGGTTGTCGTCCGTGCACAGGTCGGCGATCGAGGTGTGGGCGCAGCCGACCTTGGGCGTACACGCGTCGATGGTGCACACGTCCTTGTCGTCGCAGTCGGCCGGGCCGCCGCCGGCGCACTTGCCGTTTTGGCAGTGATCTTGAATGGTACAGACCTCGCCGTCGTCGCAGGTGGCGGCGTTGGGCAGCGCCACGCAGCCCTGCTTGGGGTTGCAGCTGTCGTCGGTGCACAGGTCGCCGTCGTCGCAGGCCTTGGCGTTGGGGCCGGGGCCGCAGGCGGTGGCGGTGCAGGTGTCGCCCAAGGTGCACGGGTTGCCGTCGCTGCACGGCAAGGAATTCGCCGTGCTGGTGCAGCCTTGCGCCAGGTCGCACTTGTCGTCGGTGCAGGGGTTGCCGTCATCGCAGACCTTGCCCGCGCCGCTGCAGGTGCCGGCTTGGCAGTGGTCGCCCACCGTGCAGCTGTCGCCGTCGTCGCAGGTGCCCTTGCCGTCGCTGCCGCCGTCAGAAGCGCTCCACTGGTAGCGGTCGACCAGCACGTTGCAGCGCAGGCAGGGGTTGGTCGGATGGCTGGCGCCGTTGCTCAGGCACTGCTCGCCGATCAGGCAGTGGTCGGGCTTGCAGGCCGGGCCCGTATCCACCGCCACGTCCACGGGCGCGTCTGGCGGGTTTTCGCTGTCGGCCGGAGCGGCGTCGGGCGGGGTCGGAGCATCTTCAACCGGCGGTGCGTCCTGGGTAATTTCAAGCCCGCCGTCGACCAGGCCAGACTGATCGGCCGCCTGGGTGGTGTCGGCTTTGGTCTGCCCGCCCGTCAAGATCTCGTCGCTGCCGCAGCTGCTGAAGGCGAGCGCGGCCAACGTCGCCGCGGCGAGCTGTGCCAGCCGCGGCCACCTGTGCGCCGATTTGCCCGATATTCTGTTCGAATTCATCCGTTCACTCGCGCACCGGCGCCTGCCGACTGGGATGCAGTGTGCAGCCCAGCCAGCGCCTGCGCAACCCCACGCGCAAGAGTCGGGCGCGTTCCGGGGCGTCCAGGCCCGCGCGTCAGCCGCCCAGCAGGCGCGCCGACTCCAAGGCCAGTTCGGTCCAAGCCAGGCGCGCCCCCAGGTTCAGGCCCATGCGCGCTTCACTGACCTCGCAAGCCTTCAAAACCTTGGCGATTTGATCCGGGTCGCAGCGAGCCGCCATCGCCCGCATGGCCGCGGCGTGGCGCGCGTGCGGCAGGCTGGCCGGGTCGTGCCCACAGGCCACCAGCATGGCGTCGCGAAGAGCGGCGCGCAGGGCGTCGATCGCCAACTGCAGCTGGTTGCGGCCAAACTCGGCCCTGCTGGTCGCCTCGCCCGCCTCGTCACCGCTGAGCAGGCCGGCCAGGCGCTCGGTCCAAGCCCCGGCCTGCGCGGGGGTCTGGGTCCCCAGCTCAAAGGCGAATTGCGCAATCGCGTCAATGACTCGGAGCTTGTCGGGGTCGCACAGGGCGCGCGCTGCCGCCAGCGACCCTTCGGCCAAGGCGGCCGCGGCGTGGGCCGAGTCGGGATCTTGCCCTTCGTGTTCCAAAAGCAGCGCCAGATCAGCGGCCGCCAACTCGCCAAACCGCAACACCTGGCAGCGCGACCGAATCGTGGGCAAGAGCAGCTGCGGCTGCGAGCTGACCAAGAAGAACACAGTGCTGGGCGGCGGTTCTTCCAGGGTCTTGAGCAGCGCGTTGGCCGCTTCTTCTTTCAGGGTCTCGGCCCCGTCGACCAACAGGCCCTTGATCTTGCCCACGACCGGCTCGTACTTGAGCCGCGCAGTGGCGCTGCGGACTTGGTCGATCTTGATAAAGGCGCCGTCGCGCTCGAGCAAAGCCAGGTCGGGATGGTCGCCACGCTGCAGGGCCAGGCACGAGCGGCAGTGCCCGCAGGCGTCGCCGGGCTGATCGCTCCAGCAGGCCAGGCGCGCCAGCACGGACCAGGCAATCGTGCGCTTGCCAACCGCTTCCGTCCCTTCAAAGAGGTAGGCGTGGCCCACGCGTCCCCCGGCGATCAACTGGGCCAGGGCCTGGAGCTGCAGGCGGTGACCGCGGACTTGGCTAAGGGGGAGGGCGCGCATGCCAGGATGGTCGCTGGCGGGGCCGGCGCGGTCAAGGGTGCGCGGCCGCTTGTGCCTTGCCTCCAGAATCCGCACAATCTCTTCCGGCGCCGTGCTGGCGCTTGGGGCAAGCCGTCGCTGGTCGCCAGGGACGCCCTGCCCCAGCTGACCGGGACTGTGGAGGCCTGGATGTTCGAAGATCGCCGCAGGCATCCCCGCTACCCTGTCCTGCTCGCGGGCGAGGCCCGCCCCACGGGCGGCAAGGCGTTTCGGGTCGTTTGCACCAGCGTCAGCCGCGCTGGCGCTTATTTCGCCTGCTCCGTCGAGGTCGCGCCCGGCACCGAACTGCTGACAACGCTACATACATCCGCGTCCAGCGGGGTCGAATTGGCCTGCCGGGTCGAGGCTGTGCGCCACAACCCCCGCGGCGGCGGGGAATCTCCGGGGTTTGGCGCGCGCTGGCATTCGCTGATCTGCAAGCAAGGTCCTGATCCGCTGTGGCAATTCGTCGTCGAGATGTTGCACTTTGCCGACGCGCCGCTCCCGGAGGTCGACCCGTCGGGCCTGGCTCGCTACGACGTCAATTCCGATGGCGTCTGGATTGGTGCGCCCGTTGTGCAGCCCGCGATGCAGGTCCGCGCGGAGTCCCTGAGCGAGATCCGCGAGGCCGACACCCTGGTTGGCGGGCTTGCTGCCTTGCGGCCGGGCCCGGCTAGCGCAGAGGAGCGGGTGGTGCCGTGGCCCGGAGCTGATCCAACTTCGCTGCACGACACAAGAAGGTTGATCGCCGACGCTGCGGCTCTGGTTCGCACCGAGCCAGCCGCGCCCGCCAAGCCGCCGGCGAGCAAGCCACACTCGGCGTTGAGCGAGGTGCTAGAGCTAGAAATCTTGAGGACTTTGGCTACCAAGGTGTCCGTGCCGAGCACTCGCGACAGCGCAAGGTTCACAGCGATGGGTGATTTTTGGGACGACGATCGCACCGTGGCCGGCCCAGCCCCGGCCGCCGATGCGACCGCGGCCGCGTCCAGCGCGCCGACCCCGCAGCCAGTGGCTCCGCAGGCGCCGCTGGCCCTGTTTTCGGCGCGGCGCCGCGATCCCTCGCAGCCGTACGAGCCCTTTGATGGTGAGCAGCCCGCCGCGCCCACCGCGGCCCAGGACCGCGCCGTTACCTTGCGCGAGCTGCCGCCGTTTGCACCCACCGTGCCCAAGGCGCAGATCTGGCCGGTGGCCAGTGTGGAATTCCCGGTCGGCGACGTGGACGACATCGACAAGACTCAACCGTAAAGTGCCGTAGGGTCAAAGCCTGCCTTACCGGATGCCGACAGCAGTCACGGCTCGGCCCCCTCACCCGGCAGGCGTTGCCGTCCACCCTCTCCCCCTTAGCGGGAGAGGAGGGGTCCCCGCCCACCGGATCTAGAACCAACAAACCCACAATAAATCATAGCTCTATCAATGCTCCACCGCGAGGACGGACCAGCGCTAACGGCACACTTTGGCGTTGCGCGGCCTGAGCCAGTAGCTGGACACTTC
>JBBISH010000185.1:0-8390 GCA_037441385.1 Myxococcales bacterium | reverse complement strand
TCCCCGCGCCGATGCAGAGGCCGCCGATGCAGCTGTCGCCGGTGGTGCACAAGCTGCCGTCGTCGCAGTTGCCGGTCTGGGGCGTGTGCTTGCAGGTGCCGCCGCCGCAAGTGTCCAAGGTGCAGGGGTTCTTGTCGTCGCAGCTGGCTCCGACGCCGGCGCACTTGCCGTTTTGGCAGGCGTCGGGGCTGGTGCATGGGTCGCCGTCGTCGCAGGGGGTGCCGGTCAGGTACTTGTTGACGCAGCCGACCTTGGGATCGCAGGCATCGGCGGTGCACGGGTTGCCGTCGTCGCAAATCACCTTGGCTTGGCCTGTGCAGCTCACGCCGCCGGCCGAGACCACGCACACGTCGCCGTCCGTGCAGGCATTGCCGTCCGTGCAGGCCTTGCCGATGGCGGGCGCGGTCAAGCAGCCACTGGTGGCGTTGCAGGTGTCGGTGGTGCAGACGTTGCCGTCGTCGCAACTGGCGTCTTGGGCCAAGTGCGTGCAGCCCAACTTGGCGTCGCACGCGTCGGCCGTGCAGGCGATGCCGTCGTCGCAATTGGCGGGGACGCCGATGCACGTGCCCACGCTGCACACGTCGCCGCCCGTGCAGGTGTTGCCGTCGTTGCACAGGGTGCCGGCCGGCGCGGGGATGAGTAGGCACTGGCCGGTCGCGGTCTGGCACGTGTTCTTGAGGCACGCCGTGTCCTTGTTAGGATCGCAGGTGATCACGCTGCCCGGCGCGGTCTTGCAGGTGCCGCCCTGACAGGTGGGCTTGCCGTTGCAGAGGTTGCCGTCGTCTTGGCACTGGCTGTCGTTTTGGCAGAAGCAGGTGTTGAAAACGCCGGTGCATTTGCCGTTCTGACAGACCGACGCGATGGTGCACGGGTCGCCGTCGTCGCACGTCTGCGGCGGGAAGCCGCCCAGGTTGGTGTGGACGCAGCCCGTGGCGCTGTTGCAGCTGTCGGTGGTGCAGACGTTGCTGTCGTCGCAGTTGACCTTGCCCATCAAGCAGGTGCCGCTAAAGCACTGGCCGGGGCTGGTGCATGCGTCGGTGTCGTTGCAGGGCGTGCCATTGGGCGACGCGCCCGGCGTGCATTTGCCCGTGCTCGCGACACAGACGTTGGTGGCGCACAAGCCGGAGGGCGCGGGGCATACCACGACCGAGGTGGGGTCGGGCTGGCACTGGTTGTTCACGCAGCGCTGGATGCCGTTGCACAGGTCGCCATCGTCGAACTTGGTGCAATCGCTGTCGACCTTGCAGTTGCATTGGTTGCTGCCGCCGGCGCACTTGCCGTTCGCGCAGGCATCGCCGACCGTGCACGGGTTGCCGTCGTCGCACGGTCCCGCCACCGGGGTTTGGCTGCAGGTGCCCTTGCCGTCGCAAGCTGCGGCGGTGCAGGGGTTGCCGTCGTCGGCGCAGCCGCTGCTGCCGGCGCAGAAGCCTGCCTTGCAAACGCCCGTGCCGCCACACAATTCCGCGCCGCCGCACGGCTGACCGTCGGGGCCGGGCGCTTGGCTGCATTGGCCGGTGGTGGGGTTGCACTTGGCCTGGGTGCAAGCCAAGCCGTCGTCGGCACAGGTGATCACCGTGGTAGGGTCGACGACGCAGGCGTTGTTCACACACTGCAGCGTGCCGTTGCAGAGGTCGCCGTCTTCAAAGGCCTTGCAGTCGGCCTTGCTGGCGCACTGGCAAGCGTTGCCGCCGCCTTGGCAGCTGCCGGCCTTGCAGACGTCGGGCTTGGTGCAGACGTTGCCGTCGTCGCACGCCTGGCCGTCCAGGTTCTTGTGCACGCAACCAGCGCTGGCGTCGCAGCCATCGGCGGTGCACGGGTTCTTGTCGTCGCAGCTGACGACCGTGCCCACGCACTTGCCCACCTGGCACTTGTCGCCGCTGGTGCACGACTGGCCGTCGTCGCAGGCCGATCCGTCGGGGAGCAGCGTGGTCACGCAGATGCCGCTGGCCTTGTCGCAGGCGCTGGGGTTGCAGAACGTGCCGCCGGTGCAGCTGACGACGCTGCCGGGTTTGATGACGCATTGATTGGCCTGGCAGATCAGGGTGCCGTTGCAGGCGTCGCCGTCTTCAAAGGTCTTGCAGTCGGCATCGCCTTGGCACTGGCAGGCATTGGCGCCCGCGGTGCACTGGCCCGACACCGAGCACGTGTCGCCCTTGGTGCACGGGTTGCCGTCGTCGCACGGCCCAGGGGCGGCGATGTGGGTACAGCCGGCCACAGGATCGCAAGTGTCGACGGTGCAACCGTTCTTGTCGTCACAGTTCAGCGGATTCGAGCCGACGCACACGCCGCCAAAGCAAGCCGAGCTGCCGGTGCAGGTGCTGCCGTCGTCGCACGGCTGCCCGTCGGCGACTGGCTTCTTGTCGCACAGGCCCGTGGCGGGCGTGCAGACCAGCCCAGAGCACGCGTCGCCGTTGCCGCAGGTGATGACCGAGCCAGGCTTGGTCACGCAGGCATTGGCCTGGCAGATCAGCGTCCCGTTGCACAGGTCGTTGTCGTTGGGGCAGTCGCTATCCAGCTTGCAGACCCCGCAGATGTTCTTGCCGCCGCCGCACGCGCCGCCCGTGCAGGTCTCGCCGCTGGTGCAGGGGTTGTTGTCGTCGCAAGTGCCCGTGATGGCGGTGTTGACGCAGCCCTTGCCCGGATCGCAGGCGTCTTTGGTGCACGGGTTCTTGTCGTCGCAGCCGAACAGATCGCCCTTGCAAGCGCCCGACACGCATTGGTCTTTGGTGGTGCAGACGTTGCTGTCGTCGCATTGGGTGCCGTCGGGCACCGGGGTCAGGCCGCATTTGCCGGTCTTGCTGTCGCACGCGTTGACGGCGCAGGCGGTGTTGGCGGCGCCGTCGCAGACTACGATGCTGCTGGCGGCGATCTTGCAAACGCCGGCCTGGCAAGTGGGCACGCCGTTGCACAAGTCACCGTCGTCCAAGCAGTCTTTGTCCACCTTGCACTGGCAGGTGCCGGTACCGGCGCACACGCCGCTGGCGCAAACGTCGCCGCTGGTGCAGGGGTTGCCGTCGTCGCAAGCCTTGGTCGAGTTGTTGTGGTAGCAACCGCTGGCGGGGTTGCAGCCATCGTCGGTACACGGGTTGTTGTCGTCGCAGGTGGCGGTGGCGCCGGGCTGGCAAGCGCCGTTTTGGCACAAGTCGTTGCTGGTGCAGGCGCTGCCGTCACTGCACGCCGTGCCATTGGTCAGCTTGTTGACCGCGCACAGTCCAGTCTTGGCGTCGCACAAATTCTGTTGGCACGGGCCGTCTTGCGTGCCGTCGCAGGTGACGACGCTGCCGACCTTGGGCTGGCACGTGCCGCCCTGGCAGCTCCACACACCGTTGCACAAGTTGCCGTCGTCGAACTTGCTGCACTCGGCGTCGGTCGCGCAATTGCAGGTGTTGTTGCCGCCGCCGCAGGTGCCGGTGGTGCCGCACGCCTCGCCGCTGGTGCAGGCGTTGCCATCGTTGCACGCCTGGCCGACCATGGCCACGTGGGTGCAACCAACTGGTTCGCAAGCATCTTTGGTGCAAGGGTTGCCGTCGTCGCAGCCCGAGACCACCGCGCCGGTGCAAACGCCGCCGTTGCAGGTGCCGCCGGTCGTACAAGTGCCCTGGGTGCTGCAGGCCAGGCCATCAGACGCGGCGAAGGTGACGCATTGGCCGGTCTTGGGGTCGCACTGGCTTTGGATGCACGCGCTGCTGCCGGGCGGGCAAGTCACGGCCTTGCCGTCGCTGACACAGGCGCCGCCTTGGCAGATCAGGCTGCCGTTGCACGGATCGCCGTCGTCTTTGGCCGCGCAGTCGATGTCGGCGGTGCATTCGCAGGCCTGCTTGCCGGGCTGGCAGGTGCCGCTGCCGCAGAGGTCGCTGAAGGTGCAGGCATTGCCGTCGTCGCAGGGGACCTGCGCGCTCACATCCCACGGCAGGTTGGCGCAGCCGGCTGCCGCGTCGCAGGTGTCTTGCGTGCAGACGTTGCTGTCGTCGCAACTGACCAACTGGCCGCCCAAGCACTGGCCGCCAATGCCGCATTTGTCGCCCACCGTGCAGGCGTTGCCGTCGTCGCAGGTGGTGGCGGTGGCGTCGATCGGCACAGGCAGTTCTTGGCAGATGCCCAGCGCGGGCTGGCATTGGACGACTGTGCACGGGTTGGCCGAAACTGGGCAGTCGACGAGCGTGCCGGGGTCCACCACGCACGCATGATCGATGCAGCGCAAGGTGCCGTTGCACAGGTTGCCGTCTTCAAAGCTCGCGCAGTCGGCATCGCTTTGGCACTGGCAGGCGCCGGGCTGGCCCTGGCAGGCGCCGCCGTTGCAGGTGTCGCCGCTGGTGCAGCTGTCGCCGTCGTCGCAAGCCACGCTGACGTCAGTTGCCAACGCGGTGTGGGTGCAGCCGTCCGGCAGGCAGACGTCGACGGTGCAGGGGCTCTTGTCGTCGCAATCCAGGATTTGCTTGGGGACGCACACGCCACTGGTGCAGGCGCCGCCCAGCGTGCAGGGGTCGCCGTCTTCGCACGCCGAGCCTTCGGGGCGCGCTTCGTGCAAACATTGCGCCGTTGCCAAGGGCGCACACAGGTCGATGGTGCAGGGATCCTTGTCGTCACACTGTCCGATTTTTCCTTGACATTTTCCGAACTGACAGCTGTCGCCCTGGCTGCAGCTGTCGCCGTCGTCGCAGGGTTGATCGTTGCTGACGGCCGCGTGGATGCAGCCTTTGTCGGGGGCGCAGCCGTCGCTGGTGCACGGATTGCCATCGTCGCAGGTCGCTTTGCCGGTGCTTTGGCAGCTGCCGGCCTGGCAGTGGTCGCCCACGGTGCACGGGTTGCCGTCGCTGCAGACGGCGTTTTCGGCCTCGTTCAACTTTTCGCAGCCCTTGGCGCCGCAGACGGCTTGCGTGCAGCTGCCCACGTCTTGGGTGCACGGCACGGCCAAGCCGATGTCGACGCTGCACTGGCCAGCCTTGCACACGGCAACGCCTTGACAGGTGGGTACATTGGCGCTGGCGCAGTCGGCATCGGTCTGGCAGCCACAGGCTGGCGTGCCCAGGCACAGGCCGCTGTGACACGTGTCGTCCTTGGTGCACGCGTTGCCATCGTCGCAGGCCGGCGCGCCGCTCGCGGGGGCCGAACAGCCCAATTTCTTGTCGCACACCAAGTTGCATTGCCCTGCCCCGCCGCCACAGGCAAGGCTAGAGGCGGGCTTGCAGCTGGCGCCCTGGCAGGTCTCGCCAAAGGTGCAGACATCGCCGTCGTCGCAAGCTTGTCCGGCTGGAGCCAGGTCGTGCTGGCATTGGCCGGTCGCTGGATTGCAGCTGTCGACCGTGCATGGATTGTCGTCGGCGCAATTGACCTTGACCGCCGGATTGGCGACGCACACGCCTGCCGAACACTGCAGCGCGCCTACGCATTTGTCTGGCGAAACCGCCGCGCAATCCGCGTCGGTTGCGCACGCACAAACGTTGGCCGTGGCCACACACGACCCCGCGTCGCAGTGGTCGCCAGTGGTGCAGGCGCTGCCGTCGCTGCAGCTCGCGTCGGTGGCCGTGTGGCTGCAGCCAAGGCCGACCACACAACTATCGGCGGTACATGGGTTTTTGTCGTCGCAGTTGGCGGGGTGGCTGGCTTGGCAGGTGCCGCCTTGGCACAGCGATTCGCTGCTGCACGGCTCGCCGTCGTCGCAGGCCGCGCCGTCGGGACGGGCGATGACGACGCAGCGCTTGCTGGTGGCCTCGCAAAGGGCGGCCACGCAAGGCGATTTGGCCAATGCCGCGCAATCGGAGTCGGCCAGACAGAGTGACTCGCTGGCCTGGCCGCTGCCCATGTCGCTATTTGCGTCGATGGGAGTAGCGGGCGCGCCTGCCGCGCCGATCAGGATGTCGGACCCGGTGCAACCGGCGAGCGCAAGCGCAAGCAGGCACGCAGTCAAGGCCTTTGTAAGCACAAGTCGATCAGTCGCGTACGCGTGGAGCGGTGCTCTGTCCAGCGATCCCAAAGGGCGCGAGCATGTCTCGCGAGCTGGACCCAGCAGGGGCGCGCACTTGCGACCCACCAAGCAGCAGGCAAGGCGACTTGCGTAGAGGGTCATGGGGCGTTCTGGTTGGGTGGCGACCGGCATCTGCGGTCCTCCTTGGCGGCAATTGGGCAAGCGGAGCGCGCTTGCAGCCATCTTGCAGGCTACGACAATCCCTTCGCCTTTGCCACTGGCCAAGCACCAGGAAGCGCGGCCCATCATGCACTGCCTGGGGCCAGGCCGCAGCCCGCGAAACGCACGCCCAGGCGCAGTCTTGACGCCCGGCGCTCAGCGTCGCAACCTAGTGGTGAGGGCACGGGATGGCGAACGACAACGACAAGCACGGCGCGAGCCCAAACGCAGGCCAAGACCCGCAGCACAGTTCTGGGCCAAGTCCGGGCCAGGCACCGCTGCACGCGACTCGCGCCGCCCCGGGACGCAGACCCGCTGAACCAGCCGGGGACTTCTTGCCGACCGTGCCCATGGACGTGATCCCAACAGCCGGAACGCCCGCCGTGAGTGTGCCGATGCTGATGCCCCCGCCTGGTGGCGCAGCACCGCCGGCGCGCCCAGCGTTGCGCAAACCCACCACCCACAAGGTGACGCGGATCGAGTGGACCTCGGGCAAACCCTTGTCGGGCCGCTATGTGATGGTCGACCAGCTGGGCGAAGGCGGCATGGGCACCGTCTACCTGGCCGAGGACCTGCTGCTGCGGCGCAAGGTCGCTGTCAAGACCCTGTGGGACGAGGACCTTTTTGAAGCGGCCGACATCGAGCGGTTGCGCAAAGAGGTGGCGATGGCCCACAGCGTCAGCCACCCCAACGTGGCGCGCACCTACGACCTGGGCGAAGCCGGCGGCGTGCACTACATCACGATGGAAGCCCTGCGCGGCGAGACGCTGATGGATCGCATCCGCCGCGGCCCCCATTTGACCAGCGCCGAAGTGCGCGACATGGCGATCCCGCTGTGCTTGGGCTTGCGCGCTGCCCATCGGGTCGGCGTGGTCCACCGCGACCTGAAACCAGCCAACATCATGCTGGTGGGCGGCGATCGCAAAGTGGTGATCATGGACTTTGGCATCGCCGCGGCGGTGTCCGAGATGATCGAATCGCCCTCGATGACCCGGCGGCCCGACGGCAAGGCGCCCAGCACGTGGGAGGTCACGTCGGCCGGTCTGGGCACGCCGGTCTACATGGCGCCCGAACAGTGGGACTCGCAGACGGGCGATGCCCGCACCGACATCTATTCGCTGGGCGTGATTCTCTTTGTTTGCCTGACCGGCGATGCACCGTATGTAGCCGAAACGAATGAGGCCATCGCCGAAATGCACAAAACGGCCCCCGTGCCGAGCGTAGCCAAGCGCGCGCCGACCGTGGACGCCGATCTGGCCGCGCTCATCAGCGATTGCCTGGCCAAAGACCCTGCCAACCGCCCGCAGACGATGGACGAGGTGATCGAGCGGCTGCAGCGGCCCGAGCGGCGCAAGACCTATGCCTGGCAAATGGCTGTGGGTTCGTTGGGCTCCGCTCTGTTGCTCGCGTTGTTGGGCGTGGCCTTGTATTCGCTGGTGGCCAGCATCGTGATCCAAGAGCTGCAACCCTCGCTGCGCCGCCTGGCCGAACTGACCGCACGCCAGTTGAACCCGGCGGATTTGGACCAGATCCGCAGCGAACCGGACATCAAGGGCCCCGCCTTTGCCAGAGTGAAGTCGATCATGCGGCGCATCGAGGGCGAAAACCCGGATGTGCACTACCTTTATGTGTTCCGCGCCGGTGCGACGGCCACGCGCTGGACCTATGTGTACGACACGTACCACGAGACGGTCGATCTGAACCACAACGGGCACATCGACGCCGACAGCGACGAAGAGGGCGACCCGCCGGGCAAGGCCTTTGACAGCGGACCGTTCCCGGCGATGCACGCGGCGCACGAGTCGGGCAAATCGAGTTCGGACCAAGATTTTTCGGCCGACGGCTGGCGAATTTCGATCTCGGGGTACTCGCCGTTGCCCGTCGGTCAGACCAATTCGCCCTACCTGGTGGGCTGCGACGTGACCAGCGAGACGTTGGCGGCGCTGCGGCAGAGGTTGATGCTCTTGCTGGGCCTGGCAGAACTGGCCGCGCTGATCGCGATGGGCCTGCTGCTGGCACCGCGGCGGCAGCTGGCGCGCGCCCTGCGGCTAGCCGACGAGAGCGCGCGCAAGCAGGAGGACTGAGTGGCGGATCCTCCCAGCGACTCGCACCCCAAAGGGCCGCCACCGCAGCGACTGCCCCCACGGCCGATGCCCAAGCGCCCAGGAGCACCGGCGCCCGCCGCGCCCCCGGCACCGGCCCCGGCCGCAGAGTCGCAGCCGCGAACGCCCGTTCCGGCGGGTCCGCCGCCGAGTCGAGCCGCGAC
>JBBISH010000184.1:0-8448 GCA_037441385.1 Myxococcales bacterium | reverse complement strand
CTAGTACGCCAAGTCGCAAATTCGCGGTGGGTTGGCATTCCTTGGCGTACTAGGCGGCGAAAGCCGCACGCGGGGGTCGCAGGGGGCGGCGCGCCCCCTTAACTTGCTGAAAAGGCTAGTACTGCAAACCATTCGCCAATCCCACCCCGTCGCGAATTTCGGGTTTGCAGTACTAGTGCCGACGCGGCCCATGGTCCGGTTGGCCAAGCCGGTCGAGTTGACCCCGCCGCCGCCGTTGCCATAGTCCATCATCCACGCGTAGTTGGCGGCCGAGTCGCCATTGCAGCGGATGGAGTTGGCTTGGTTGCCACCCGAGTTCTGCGCGACCTTGAACACGATCCGCAAATAGCCGTAGGCGGGAATGCCCGCGAGCGTAATGCTGCCGCTGGCCGATCCCAGCTTGGACGAGCTGACGAGCGTCCAGCCGGTGGCGTCGACCGCGCAAGTCACGGCGCCGTTGACGCACTGGGCCGCGCACTGCTTGCCGGCCGGGGTGTCGATGCACGCTCCGCTGTCGCAGTCGGGGTCCTGTTGGCACGGGCAGCCGGCGCCACCGGGGCAGGCGATTGGTCCGGCGTCGCTGCCCAGATCGCCGACCGCATCTTCGGCCGAATCGACTGGGGTATCCGCGGCAACGTCGCCAGGAGCCACCGCGTCGTCCGCTTCGATGTCTGGGCCGGCGGCTTGCCCATCGCTGTCGTCACCGGCAACCACGTTGGCGACGGTCTGAGTGTCGGGCGGGCTGGTCTTGGTGGCCGGGGTGCCGCTGCCGTTGTCACTGCAGGCGGTCGCGAGCGCGTCCAAGACCAAGAGCCCCCACCACGGCCGCGCCCGACCGGCCAAGGCGGCGCCGCGGGTGTTCAGGTTGTGGTCGGTGGTCGGCACGGTCGCTCCCGAAGCGTCACGATACCCGGACCGGGTGCTGAACTCAATGCTAGACGGATCTGGGCCGAGCCCAGTGCTCGACATGCCCAGGAGGATAGGACTATGCTTGGCGAGTTGCGGAGCCGGCAGCGTCCGCCGCGACCACCCAACCGACCCGAGAAGGCGAGCCGACGGGCAGCGTCAAGGAGCTGAGATGGCCAAGCAGTCGATGAGCAACAAACCTCAGGCCAAACCTCAGGCCAAACCTCAGGCCAAGGCCGCAGCCGCTTCGCGCCCGGCCGCCGCGGACGCCGCGCAACTCCAAGCCCTGCGCACCATGAACTACGACCAGGGGCGCGCAGCGGTCAAGCCACCGGCTCGCGACACCGACGTCACCGGTGGGGCAGCGATCAGCGCCGATGCCAGTCAGAAGGACTGGAGCAAGCTCAAGACCGAAGTCGCTGGATTCGAGGCGGCGACACCCAAGGAGCTGCTCGACGCCACTGGAGACGCCAAAGCCTTAGAAGCAGGCGGGATTCTCAGCGCTACGGCCCGCCGCAACGATGGGATGATCGAAGAACTCACGGTGGGCGAGGTCAACTGCCCATTCGAGCAGTTTACCCAGAAGATCTTGCCGTCGAATTGGTCCAAAGACTTGGCGGGCTACGTCGGTGGCGACGTCGACGTCCTGGAGCGCGACGGCCAGGGCCGTGCGACCAAACAACAGGACCGCATGGTGCTCGAGACGCCGTTGAGCAAGCATCTGGCGTGGATGGGCGAGGTCGCTCCCATGATGAAGCACCTTGACATGACCAAGAGCGAAGAGATCGAGTACGGCAAGGACAAGGTGCGGGTGCGCTGGCGCGTCTACCTGTCGGACAACGACACGGTGTTGCAGGACATCGGCTATGTCGAGTTCGCCAAGTCCGGCACCAAGACTAAGGTGACGTTCCACTCGGCCCACGCCTTCACCAAGAGCTACACCAACCCGATGAACCAGGGGCTGCTCGCCGAATTCCGCGACATCATGACAGCCAAGCAACTGCGCGAGGCCTTCACCTCACACATCGAGAACTACCGCGAGGTCGTTGGCGCATAGTCGGGCACGCGGGTCCGCCCGAGCGACCCCAAGCGGCGATCCGCGAAAGTGGGCGAGGGTGTCAGGTATTGCCACTTACTACATAGCGCTGCGGGCCTGGCGCATCGCCGCCGTAGCGGCGACCCGGCCACGAGTTTGGGCACGGAAGTTCCTGCAGCAATCGACACTTCTTGGCCCAAACCGGCGCACGGCGCCGCCCTTCGGGTTCGTGTCCGTTGCGCGGCGCGAACCTTGGGCGGTTCGCATGGGCTGGGCGGGGCCAACGTGCGAACTTGGCGGTCGGGGCGGCGGCTGCCAGCCGCAGCGAGGCTACAGACAGGCCTTGGCATAGCTGACGGTCAACACTTGACCCGCTTTGGGTGCACAGACACTGGTCGCAGGCACGGTCACTGCCTGCTCGGCGTAGGACCAGGTGCCCGCGCTGCACGGCTTGCCGTCCACACTCACCACCAGGCTCTGGGCCACCGCGGCATGCCTCAAGGCAAAGTGCAGGTCGCCAGCGGTCATCTGGGCCACCAGGCCGGCCAGACTTGCGCCATAGTCGCTTTGGCAGATCGAGGAGACCGTCCCGCCGGCGAGCTTGGCCGCTTCGCTGAAGTGTGGGCTCGGGTTGGCAAGCTTGGCCCCAAGCGAGCAGCCGGTGGGGACGTCGCCGGCCAGGGCGTGGACGCGCACAGTGGCCTTGCCCCCCTTGGCTTGCTGCAGCGCGGCAAGGAACTGGCTGGCGGTCTGCGCGGTTGGGTCGTCGTCGTCCGAGATGAACAGGACTTCCAGCGGGACGCCCTTGCGCATAAAGCCGCGGTTGGTGCCGCCGCAGTGACTGAAGGTGGGCGCGCCGGGGTCGGGCGTGCACACCAGGCTGGGGTCATCGCAACTGGCCAGGCAGCTTTGGCCGCTGTCCAGGGTCATGGGTGGACCAACAGCCGCCAAAGCCGCAGCATAGCCCGAGGCAAGACTGCCGCCCGGCGCCGGAGTCAAGAGCTGGATCAGATGGCCGACGGGGTCGTCGGTGGTGGGTGTGACCACGCGAACTCCGCCCGACAACTCAAGTTTGCCCGGCAAGTTCCCGTCCATGGCCACCAGCCCGATGTGGTAGGCGGCCGGCACTTGGTCCAGGGCCGCGACCAGCGCCGCCATGCTGCCGACCAGGCCGGGGTGCCAGGCGGCCATCGACGCCGACGCGTCCAAGACCAGCAACAGGTCCACGCGGTGTCCGTCGGCAAGCAGAAACGTGTCGGTTTGCTGCAGGGAGACCCCAGCCGACCCAGCCAGGGGCAGCGTGATGGGCGTGCCGGCGCAGAAATCCCCAAAGGGGCACTGGCTGTTGTCGTTGCACGCGGCACCGGGCGGACCACCGGCCAGGGGCTGGCAGTGGCCGCTGGCGTTGGTAAAAAGCAGCAACTGCGCGTACTGATCGCCAGTTGCGGTCGGTTCAAAGGCCACGGAGACATCGACCCAGGCGCCGGGGGCGACGACCAGCGGACCGTCGACGGGCACCGTGGGCGTGACCGCAAACGCGGGTTGCAGTGGCAGCAGAACCATTTGGTTGATTTGGCCGGGCGTAGTGCCCACGTTGGCCACGCGAACGATCTGAGCAGGCTCGGCGCAGCCAACGGTGGCGTCGGTCCACGGCTGGGGCGCCTGCACAAGCTTTAGCTGCGGCGAGGCGAAGTTGGCGATCAGGTTGGGCTTGGCCGTGGCCAGCGTGGAGGGGTTGGTCAGGTTGATGGGCGGTACGTGGACTAGCGGGCCACCGCCCTGATTGGCAAACGTAGCGATCAGCAGCGCATTGGCCACCTTTGGCGCGTCCAGCCCGGGTGAGGAGGCAAGCTTGGCCGTCACCGCGAGCTCGGCCGATTGGCCAGGCTTGAGTTGGATCAGGTCCGCGCCCGGCGTGGCGGTGCTAAAGACGGCCGAGGTAAACGTGGTGCAATTTGCCGACGGCGGGCTGATTGGGCCCCCCAGCACCACCCCGCATTCCAGCACCTTGATCGACTGGAGCACACACGTCTGGCCGCCCACGTTGGCATAGGTGAGCTTCAGCGCCTTTTGGGTGTCGTAGGCCAGCAGGCCAAAATCCAGCGGCAGCTGGCTCACCTGGACGGCGCACGGCGACGGCGGCTTGGTCCCGCCGAACAGCTCCAGCTGCCAGTCGGGCCCGTTCTGGTCATTCGACAGAATGTGCAGGACCGCAGACGATTGCGTGCTGGGCATGGCATGGGCTTGGAAGGCGACCTTGACCTCCTGAGACCCCTCCAGCGTGACCGTCGTCGGCGACGCGGTGGCAGGAGGAAATGTGGGCGTTGGCAGTGTGAATTCAGGCTCGTCTGCCGAGTCGCTGGTGATAAAAACCTTGCTGATCTGCAACGGTACGGTGCCCACGCTGGAGAGCTGGATGGACTTGACGGCCACTGCGCCGGGCTGAATGGCGCCGAAATCGAGGAAATACGCAGGCACCACCTGCAGCTGGCTGACCAGCAGTTCGGTAACGACCACCGGCACCTGCAGCTGAAGGTGCGTGGGGTCGTCGCTGCCCAGCACCACCGTCGCAGCCAGCTGGTCGGCAGGCATCTTGGTGCCCGCGGTCAAGGTCAGGTTCACCAGCAACCCCGTGTCGCAGCTGCCGGCCAGCGACGGCGCGGCAATGGTCCAGTCCGGCGCGGGGTTCCACTGTGCGTCGGGCCACGGCGAACCCTTGCTCAGGCTTGGCCAGACGTGGAGCGGCGCATCGCCGTCGTTGCAGATCTTGAGTTGGCCGGTGGCGGGCTGACCGGGCGTGGCGGTCCCAAGGAGAATTTTGGGCGGCGTGATGACCAGGCGCGGGCCATTCGCAGTCTTGGTATCTGGCGGCGTTTCGTCGGAAATGGCTGCATCGGTGTCGGTGGCGAGGCCGTCGGTGCCGGTGGTGGAGTCGCCGGCAAGCGCCGCGGAGTCGGTCTGGCCGGTGGAGGGATGGGCAGGGCTGCCGCCACAGGCCCAGAGCAGGACCAACACGACGACCAGCAGCCGGCGCAAGCGCCTGAAGAGGCTCGCCCTATGCTTGAGTTTGCCGTGGTTCATTGCGCCCATGCATGCGCCTCTGGTCGATGGGCCGCCCAGCCCTGCGCGCGGCCTCAGGTCCGCCCGCCCCGAACGTGGGGCGAAGGTGTCAGGTATTGCCACTTGCCACATAGGCTTCATGTTCGGGCGCATCGCCGCCAAGGCGGCGACCCGGCCACGAGTTTGGGCAAGGAGAATCCTACAGGAATCGGGACTTCATGGCCCAAACCGGCGCACGGCGCCGCCCTGCGGGTTCGTGTCCGTTGCGCGGGGCGAACCTGGGGGTTCGCGCTCCTCCCTTCGCGGCTAGCTGTGGCGGCAGAATAGCTTTTGATGTCTAGGGCGTAGCGTTCACATACCCGCGCCCCGACGCCAGCACCATCAGGTTGTTGGGATTGCCGCAGGACCTGGAAGGCCGACAGTAGGGCGTGGGGCTTGTCCCCCGCCGCCCTTGCCAGTCGCTTCGATTTCCAGCGCGCCATGGACCGGCACTGGCGCTGCAACGCAAACCAAAGTGCTCGCACACCAAGCGAAAACACGGGCACCGTGAGCTGCGCCCAGGTCGGCGCCGCTTCGCAACATTCCGGTGGAAACAGCCAGTAGGCCGGCCAATCGGCGCCGACATACGGTTCGAGACCCAGGCGGTCGTGGACCTGGATGTGCCCCGCAATCCTGGTGCCCGGCACCACCGCGACAAACGGCGCGTTACGCCTGTTGTCAAGCGGTTGCATAGCCCATGCCGCTACATAAATCCCCCAAAACCAGGCCTTGCTCAGCTTGGCTCGCAGCTCGAGCGCCAGCTCGGGACCCGCCGACGCGGAGTCCGGCGTGGCCCTCGCGGCCGCGGCACCCCAGCCGACCACCGCCAGTCGCTGTACCAGGGCCTGCTCAAAGGCGACACCGGCGCCGACCACTACCGCCGAACCACGCGGCGCGTAGTAGTCGGTGGGCGGCGCAACATCGGCTCGCGCGGCATCGATCCCACCCAGGGCCGCGAGGAGCGCCGCCAGGAAAAGCGAAATGAGCCGCGACTGGCGGTGCGAGCAGGTGTCTGACAGGCTGAGCCTCACGTGAGTTCGCGATGGGTCCGCAACCCGGCCATCCGGCGTCCGCCACCCAGGCTACGCCGCCAACCCAGCCGCGTCAACGCAGCAATTCCGCCGAATTCTGACTCTACACGGCCGACTGGCTGCCCCCCTTGCCCCACCGCAAAAACCAGCGCAACCTCGACCCGCGTTCACCTTGCTGAACCAGACGGCCAACGGCATGGACGACACCGCACCCCAGGCGCAGCCGCTGCACCAGGCCATCCGCCAACTGCTGAACCAATGGGACCCGATTGGCATCGCCGACGTGGTGGAGGACGAGTACGACAGCTACGTGCCCGACCTCGTGGCGTTGTTGACGCGGCGGGCGTCAGCCAAGGAGGTGGGCGACTACCTCTGGTCAGTGGAAACGCAGCGCATGGGCCTGACCGGCAACCGCGACTGGACGGCCGCGACGGCGGTTCGCTTGGTTGCGTTGATGAAGCAGGTGCCGGCGTGACCCTCGCTGACTGTGGGGCCGGTCTAGTCGCCGCGTGACCCGAGCCAACGCGCCGCTTCGGCGGAATCCCGCCACTCGAATACGCAGCGCAATGGGGCCATCCCTGGCCGCGTCCAACGCTGGCAGACGCGCTCAAAAGCGATACCGCGTCGGCAACATCGCCCATCGTCGGGGCAACGTCGGTGACAATCACCACCCGCAGGCCCGGCACGCCAGCTTGGGCCAGGTGGGCCACCTCTCGCTCCAGCCACCGGTCCGCTCCGGGCCAATCGAACGCAAGGCGGTTGACGCGGACACCCGCCAGACACTGGCGATCCCAGGGGGTGCCGACGCACTCCTCTGACGGTGGGCGGAGTGCCGGCAACTTGTCAAGATGCATAGGTAACACGCCCTTACCCAGGATCAGTCGGCCATCGGCGCGCAGTACCGTACGGACCACTACGCGGACCGAATCCTGCAGCGGCCGGCAGAAATCGGACCGTTGTAGCCGAGCATTCATCGCGGCCAGGTCCGCCAGGTCGGCGCTGACGCCCTCGCCACGTGGCGGGTGGTCTGGACCAGACACGGCCGCTCTGACGATGTACCTTTGGCTCCGGTGAACATATCTTGGGCTGTCGTCGCGAAGGCCGCACTCCAGAACACTCTCGACGTCTATATCGAAACAGCAACCTCCCGTCAGGCCTGGGTGTACCGTGTTGAACGTGAGGTCCATCTGCCAAGTCAAGCGCTGGAGCGAGCCATCTTTGCGCCGCACGAACTCCACGAACGCCGAGAAGTCCAGATCCCCGGCGTAGCGCATTGACGCCCGTACCAACTGCGCCATGTGGACGGGAACGTTTTCGTCGTACACGGCAATTGCTTCTGCCGCCTGCGCCCAGGGCAAAACGGGGGCGGCCGCTGCCGGCAGCTTCTGCAGTTCGCGACGGTCCAGGCGCGGATGATTCAGGTGCAACTCGCGCCGCCTGTCGTGGATCGGCTGCAGGCGGTCGATCAGGGGCTGAACCAGCCAGTTCGGATACTCAAACGAACTCAGTTTCTTGAGCCCAATCACAGGCTGGCCGTCGACGCGCACCTGCGCCCGCTCGAAGAGACTGCCCACGCTGGCATGGACCACAGGCACCCCCTCTGGCGCGCCAGGCAGCAACGGCGCTGGGGCAGGAGCAGCGACAGGGGGTTGGCTCGGTCGACAAGCGACGAAAGCGGCAAATCCAAGGACGACGATGGCCGTTCGGGCCAGGGCCCGGTACCTCATGCTTGCAGTCGCCCCGCCGCCCACGTCAGCCCCACGCACCCCGACCTTCCGGACTCTGCGGCCCAGGCTACGCCGCCAGGAGCCCCTCGTTAACATCGGATATTTCCTAACTTTCTGGCCGAACCGGCCGTCAGAGCCATGCGGTGGCTCAAGGCAACCCATGGTGCAGTCGCTTGCGCAATTGATTGCCTCGAGTCCGACGCGTGCCTTGCGTCGGCCAAGTTCCCGGTCGACGGCTTCTCTGGCCCTGGCGCCGCTCCGCCGAAGTAGACGGGAAATTAACTACTTGCGGATTCGGAAATGCAACATGAGCGGCTCGTCGGCGCGTGCGATCAGCACCCTGACATCGGCCTTATGCGCCAAGGCGTCGTAGATCCAGGCTTCCTTGTTTGGACTGTCGATGTCGGCGCCGTTGACCGCGAGCACACGATCACCATACTCAAAGCCCAGTTCGAACAACACCGGGCTGGCGTTCCCCCCTAGGAGCCAATACCCCACGTACCGGCCGCCGCGATAGCTAGGCCCACCGGATCTAGAACCAACAAACCCACAATAAATCATAGCTCTATCAATGCTCCACCGCGAGGACGGACCAGCGCTAACGGCACACTTTGGCGTTGCGCGGCCTGAGCCAGTAGCTGGACACTTC
>JBBISH010000183.1:0-8496 GCA_037441385.1 Myxococcales bacterium | reverse complement strand
GGCTGTACGTGGACTGGCTGGCGGATTTGCTGATGGCCGGGCTGTACGCGGCCGGGGATCATGCCGGCAACATCGCGGTGTTCTGCGCCGTCGCGGGCGCGGCGGTGGGCCTGTGGACCTGGCACGTGGGCAAACTGGCCAAAAGCCCGTGGTCCGTGCTAGCTGTGGGCCCTCTGCTGGCGGCGGCGACGGTGTTCCGGGTGGCGCCGCGGCCGCAAACGCTGACGCTGCTGCTCCTGGCGGCGATCCTGATGCTGGTGGTGCCGCCGGCCGGCGCGGATCCGCAGCGGGCGGTGCGGCGGGCGTGGTGGGCCGTACCGCTGTTGGTGTTATGGCAGAACTTGCACTCGAGCGCCCTGCTGGGCTGGCTGGCCTTGCTGGCGGCGGCGGCGGGCGCAAGCGCCGATTCGCTGTGGAGACGGCAAGTTGCACCACCGACCGGGGCCGTGCGGTCCCGCTGGCTGCAGGTGCTGGCGGGTGCACTCGCGCTGTTGGCGGCGCCGTGGCCGATCGACCGACTGGCCGCGGGCTTCTTGCACCTGGGCGACGAGCGCGTGCCCGCCATCTTGATGGAATGGGCGCCGATATGGCGCGACGGTTGGCTGCCGGCGCAGAGTGGTTGGGGGGCGGCGCTGGCGGCCTTGACCCTGCTCGCCATGCTGCCAGGGATCCTCGCCGCGCCCAGGCGCCAACTGCCAAGTGCCTATTGGTTCCTGGGGTTGGGGTTCCTGGTCGTGGGGATGCGCACGGCCCGCTTTGTACCCATGGCCGCGATGGCGCTGGCGCCCCTGGCGGTGGCCGGCCTGGACGCGGCCCTGCAGAGCGATCGGCCCGCGCTGCGGCGCTGGGGCCCAACGGTCGCAGCGCTGCTTGGGACCGTAGGCATCGGCGCAGCCGTCCATCACGCCCGCCCCCTGGGCGTGGGCGTTGCGGCCGGCGACTTCCCCGAAGGCGCGGCCCAGTACCTGCGCCGCAATCCCGCCCAAGGCAATCTTTACAACGACTTCTTTGACGGCGGATACCTGCTGTGGGCCCTGCAGCGGCGCCATCCGGTCCTCATCGACGGCCGCGCCATGGCGCTGTACGGCATCGACTTTGTAACCCGCGTCTACGACCCGCCGGCAGGTGGCCTGGGGCAGCTCTTGGACGAGTTTCGCTGTTCCATTGCGGTGGTCTACAACGACCAGCGTTTGCGCGAGGTCCAGGCGCGGCCGGACTGGCGGCTCGTCTATTTGGACGATCGCGCTTTTGTCGCCCTGGAGCGCAACGCCAACCCTGTGCTAGCGGACCGCGACGGCTATCAAGCGGTGCATCCAGCCGATCTTGTGCTGGAATTGCCCCGCTGGCGCGCAAACGTCGCGTTGGCGCAGTCGGCTAGGTCCGAGGCAGAGCGGATGGTGAGGGCGGCGCCGGCAGCGGCCATGCCCAAAGTGGTGCTGGCGACGGTGCAGTTGGCCCAAGGCGAAGTGGCGGCGGCCCGGGCCACGACCGCGCAAGCACTAGAAATCAAGCCGGATTCATTGCCGGGACTGCGAACAGCGGCTACGGTGTGCGACGCCATGGGCGACCGCGCCTGCGTGTGCGCCTTTGCGGCCAAGGTCTTGCAGCGCGCGCCGCGGCAGGCCGCCACACAGGCCTTGGCGCTCAAGAACCACTGCGAAACGGTAAGATAGAAGGATCGACTACAGGCAGCAGGCGTAGCCGTAGCTGCTGGTGGCCGTCAGATTGTTGGCCGCGCCACCAATGCCCAGGCCGCCGGCGCACTGCCCGTCGCAGTCGTTGTAGCTGCCGGTCCAGTTGCTGGCGTGGGTGATCACGTTCTTGCGGCGCAGCACGGAACTCTGCGACACCGAGCAGATGTGGGTGCCGTTGGCCGCGCAGTCCTTGGCGGCGTTGACCCAGGTGTCGCCCGCGTTGTTGACCTTGAGGTAGCAAACGCCGCCCGAGTCGGTAAAGCCGGCCGGGCAGGCGGTCGACGACGGATTCTCGGACGCGCAGCAGGCAAACGCGTAGGCGTTGCCGTGGAACGTAACGTCGTTGGCCATGGGCCCAGAGCCATATTCCACCGAGCCGTCATTGTCTTCGCCGCTGCGGTCCCAGAACACGGATGCGCTGATCTTGCCCGCAGTGCGCAGGTAGACGAGCTGCGACTTGTCGCACAGGTCCGAGTTCAGCGACGAGCACATCATGGCCGCGTAGTGGAAGGTGGCGTCTGCGGTATTGTGGATCAGAGTGACGCGCGTGCCCTTATCCGCTGCATTGACCTTGACGAGCTGATCGGTGGCGCGCGCCGGGGTCTTGTAGTTGTAGCAGCAGGGCGCGGCAATGGCGTTGCCCGATCCCTGGTCGTCGCTCACGTAGCCCGTGGCCTCTTGGTGCCAGTCGGCGTCGTTGTCCGAGTAGGAGTTGATCCAGTTGCCCGAATGAAGCTGGCTCTGGAAGTAGATGTTGCCCGAAAGGGCGCCTTGGTGGCGCAGGATCATGGCTTGCGCGCCCGAGCAGATGTCGGCGTGCTTGGCGGTGCACCAGTCGGTGGCGTTCTGCCAGTTGATGGCGCCGTTGATGCCCGGCGAGCAAACGCCTTCGACGACGAGCGACTGCTCGCCGCTGGCCTGCGTGGGGCACCAGCTGTTCTTGAACGTGACCAAGTCGTTGAACACCAAGTCGCCCGATAGGCCCGTGTTGCCCGAAGCCATCGAGATCGATCCGTCGACGATCAGGTTACCCTTGATCTCGATCTTCTTGTTCGACAGCGTCTGAATGTTGATGGTCCACGAGAAGGCGCCGTCCATCGCGGGCGAGCCGCTGCCGCCGCCGAGCTTGAGGTCCTTGACGGTGATCGACCACGAGCCCTTGATGTTCTTGCCCACCCAGTCGGCGTTCAGGTCGCCCGAGACCAACGGCGTGTCGGTGTTGAAGTTGGTGGTGTAGCTGGTGCCGGTCTTGCCGCCGTTGTACAGGACGTAGGGCGTCGAGATCCCGGGGCCGTACAGCTCGACGCGCACACCGGTCAGGTCCGAGTTGGTGATCGCCATATTGACCCAGATCTTCTGGGCGATGCCGATATCGGGGAAGGTGAGCGTGTCGGTCACGCCGGCGCCCAGACCGTCGGGGATCTTGGTGCTGGCCGCGCCCGAGGTGGAGTCGACGAACTGATTGAAGATCAGTCCGTTCGAGATCTCGTCGATCATGTCGGGCTGCAGCGAGGAGGCGACGCACGCGTAGGATCCATCGGCGTTGATGCCGTTCATGACCAAGCCGGTGCCGCACTTCTTGTTCAAGTCGGGGATGACCGGCTTGTTGGCCAGGTCGGCGTAGCTGCCCGATCCGGCCACGGGGGCGAGCGACGCCGCTTTGACGTAGGCGCTCAGGTCGGTCACCTTGGCGTACACGCTGTGGTCCGGGATGCCGGTCAGGTCCGCGTAGGCGTTGCTGGTCGCCACCTTGCCGAGCGAGGCGGTCTTGGCGTAGGCCGTCAGGTCGGTCGTCTTGGCATAGGCCGACAGGTCGGCGATCTTAGCGTACACGCTGAGGTCCGCGGTCTTGGCGTAGGCCGACAGATCCGTGGTCTTGGCGTAGCCCTGCAGCACGGCGGCGTCCAGCATGGCGGACTTGATGCAGCCGCTGCACTCCAGGGCCTCGGCAACGGCCGAACGGAAAGCAAAGGCTTGAGAGGCCAGAGGCTTGCGGGGCAACTCGGGGTCGGTGCCGATCTGCATGCTCAGGTACAGGCCGGCGCCGGTCAGCACGGTCGCGCTCAGGGACTTGGTGCTGCCGAGCACGTAGGTGAACTCGCCGGACTTGACCGAGACCTTGACGGGCCCCTCGGTCCACAGCGGGTTGCCCGTGTTGGGGTCGTTGTAGATGCCGAACGTGATGTCGTACAAGCCATCGGCCGCGGCGGCGCCGCCGCTAGAGAGCAAGACGCCTTCCAGTCCGATCGTGGTGGGGACGGCGGCGGTGGCAGGCGCGGCGCTCCCCAACGCTACCACAGAGGCCATCGCCAAGCTCACAAGTAAGCGCTTCATACTGATTCTCCCAAAGTCAGGCTAAGTTGCGACGTGGACGGGCGCGCGCCATCTCTCCTGGGATGGCGGCGGCAACCGGCGAGTCCGGCGCAACGCGACAAAAGGGTACTTGCGCTGTGGGGATGCGTCAACAAAGACTTGGGCAATTGGGACTTGGGCCAAAAATAGACCTGGTAATACGAACCCCGGTTCGGATCCGAAGAATTGCCCGAGTTTTCGACCCGATTCGGACGGAACTGGTATAATTCAGATCAGGGTTGGGGGCTACCACCCCCGCAAGCTGGATGCTGGGCAGCTTCCCCACCAGCAAGACCGAGCGCAAGAGGCCAAGACAATTGACCTACCTGGGCAGCCACCCTCGCCAGCCGGGTCAAGCGCGGCGTCGGTATCAGGTCACTTCTAGGGCCACGGCCATGCTGCCGTCGTAGCCGTCGCTGTAGTCCGACCCGTCGGGGCTGGCCGAGCTGGTAGCCCCGGATTGGGTCACGCAGCGAGCTTGTACGGTGTAAGTACCCTTGGTCGCAGGCCAATCAAAGTGCCACAGCGTCCAAATATCGGGCCCAGGCGCGTAGTCCACCGTGGCGGGCAGCCAAGGTCCGTCGCCGACTCGAACCTGCACTTTGGCAATCAAGTCGGCTCCGGCAAAGGCAATTCCCTGCATGCGCACGGTACCCGCCGGCAAGGGGGCATCGCCGCGCGGCCAGCGAATGTAGGTGTGGGCCTGGTAGACCGCGGTGTCGCTCCAGCCCTGACTTTCCCAAAAACCCTTGTGCGGCTCGTCGACAAACTCCACTGTTTTGAGCCACTTGGGATTCTTCATTCCGTAGCGGCCCGGCACCAGCAGGCGAACTGGGCGACCGTGGGCGGGCGGCAGGGGCTCGCCGTTCATGCGCCACACCAGCCACAGCGGCCGATCCAGGTCGCTGGCGGGCAGCCCGGTGCTGTAGCCGTCAATCCCGGTGATTTTCAAGAACTTGCTAGTCGGAACCGCCACGCCAAAGTGCGCCAAAAGCTTGGTGACCGGCATGCCGGTCCACAGCGCGTTGCTGACGGATTGGCTGTACGGGCCGGTTCCAATGCATTCCAGCGTGTGTTCCTTGACTTGTGCGGGCAACGCGTCGATTTGCGCCCAGGTCAGCGACAGCAGCGGCTTGCCCTTGGCGACAAACTGGAGGGTCCAGGTGGCAGGGTCAAAACTCGGCGTACCACAACACGAAGTGATGTAGTGCTTGTCGTTTGGCGTGATGAACGGCGTCGGTCCGGCCGGGTCCTGAACCACCGGGCCCGCCGGCACGTCGGCGGCACCTGTGTCCGTCTGGCTTACGTCGGTCGGGCTGGCGTCGGCCGCGACATCGCCCGACATAACCGTTGTAGTCTCGCTGGGTTGAGCGTCTGCGGCGCTCGCGTCGCCCAGGCCGGTCCCGGCACCGTCGGCCGCGCCACGGTCGGCCGCGCCACTGTCGGCCCCAGCTGCGTCCCTGGCTCCGCGGGACTTGATACCGTCGCTGCAAGCGGCCAAGAAGGCCGCGCTGGCCAGTTGCGTCAGTACTTTTCGCCGATCGGTGCGCACGCCGTCCTCCCGCTTTGCGCCCACACCAACGGTGCACAGCGCTTGGCTGCAGCTTGCACGCCGCTGCGGGCCTAGCAAGCCGGCAGCGTTCTAGTCGTTGGATCTACATCAGAATCCAGGCGACTCTACTCAATGAACCCGGTTTCCTGTCCAAAGAGTAGAGTCATCCTATCCAATACTACTGAATCGTGAGCGAGAAGTCGTCGACGAACCAACCGGTGCGCCAGGTGACCGGCGGGATGGTCTTGGTCTCAAAGCGGAGCCGGACTTGGAAGACCTTGCCGGCCAGCTTGCTCAGGTCCACGGTCACCAAGCTCCAGGTCTGCGCGCCCGTGGTGTTGTCCAAGGTGACGCTGACCGGCGAGGTCGCAAAGCCGTCGGCCGAGGCCTCGATGGTGCGGACGTCGACGCTGTTGTTGGGGGTGACGTCGAACCAGCTCTGGAACGTCAACGTCACCTTGGTCTTGCCGGTGGCGTCAAAGGTGCCGTTGCTGACGGCGTTGCCCATCACGACGCCGCTGTAGCCGGTGCCATCGTTGAAGTTGAGCGAGCACGAGGCCGACTTGTAGCCCGGTGGCAGCGGGGTGGCGTCGACCGCCCAGACCGACTTGGACGTGCCGCCGGTACCCGACACTGCCGGGCTAAGCACCCACGCGGTATCGCCACAGGCCACCGCGTCGGTCCAGGGCGCCGGCAAGGCCGGGCACAGCGCCTTGTTGAAGGTGTGGGTACAGCCGGTGGCGCCGCAAGCGTCGGCCGTGCACGGGTTGTAGTCGTTGCAGGTGGCGTCTTTGGTCAAGCAGCCAAAGGTGGCGTTGCAAGCGTCGATCGTGCACGCGTTGGTGTCGGCGCAACTGACCTGGCCGCTGGCAAAGCAAGTCACGCCCAAGGCATTCTGGGTGCAGATATCGCCGGTTGTACACGCGTTGCCGTCGCTACATGCTGTGCCGTTGGCCACGTTGGTGTGGGTACAGGTGTTGTTGGCGCCGCAGGCGTCGTTGGTGCACGAGTTGCCGTCGTCGCAGCCCGGCGAGCCGGTGGCGGTGCCCACACAAGTCGAGACGTTCTGCTGCATTTGGCACGTGTCGGGCAAGGTGCAGGCGTTGCCGTCGTTGCAGTAGGTGCCCTTGCCCAGGCCGGTGTGGGTGCAGCCCGCCGCCAGATCGCACGCGTCCGTGGTGCAGGTATTGTTGTCGTTGCAGTCCACGGGGGTGCCGGTGCAGACCGTGGCGCTGCACGCGTCGGGCAAGGTGCAGGCGTTGCCGTCGTTGCAGGCGGCGGTGTTGGCGGTGTTGAGGCACTTTTGCTGCGGGTCCGAGCAGCTGTCGTCGGTGCACGCGTTGCCGTCGTCGCAGTTGGTGGTGGTGCCGCCCACGCAGGCGCCCTTGGTATCGCACTTTTCGCCGGTGGTGCAGTAGTTGAAGTCGGTGCAGGCGCCGCCGCCGGGGCCGGGGCTGCCACTGCACTTGCCGGCCGTGCAGGTGTCGCCCACGGTGCAGTCGTTCATGTCGGTGCAGCTGCTGCCGTCGGCCACGTTGGTGGCCAGGCAGTTGCCCGTGGCCGGGTCGCACGAGTCGTTCGTGCACGAGTTCTTGTCGTCGCACACCTTGGCCGTGCCGGGCTTGCACACCTTGTTCGCGCAGACGTCGCCCGCGGTGCAGGCATTCTTGTCGTCGCACGGGAAGGTGTTGGCGGTGTACACACAGCCGCTGGTGCAGTCGTCGGTGGTGCACTCGTTGCCGTCGTCGCACGGGTTGACGCCCAGGCAAAGTCCGCCCTTGCACGCGTCGCCCGTAGTGCACGCCTTGTTGTCGGTGCAGGCGGCGCCGTCGTTGCCGGGCGTGAAGGTGCAGCCCTTGACCGCGTCGCATCCGTCGATGGTGCAGGGGCTGCCGTCGGCGCAGGTGATGGCCGTGCCGCTGCACTTGCCGGCCTTGCACAGGTCGGTGGTGGTGCAGACCGACTTGTCGTCGCACGAGCTGCCGTCGGGAATCGTGTTGTGGAAGCAGCCGGTCGAGCCGCTGCAGCCGTCGCTGGTGCAGCCGTTGCCGTCGTCGCAGTTGGTGGCGCCGGTGGCGGTGCAGAACGACTTGAGGCACGCGTCGCCCGTGGTGCAAGCGTTGCCGTCGCTGCAAGGCGTGCCGTCGGCCATGGGCGTGTAGCTGCACTTGCCGGTCACCGGGTCGCAGGCGTCGGTGGTGCAGGCCAGGCCGTCGTTGCACTGCTGCGTCGAGCCAGGCGTGCACTTGCCGCTTAGGCAACTTTCCGAGAAGGTGCAGGCATTGCCGTCGTCGCAAGCTGTGCCGTCCGCCGCGACCACGTTGCTGCACTTGCCGGCGGCGTCGCAGGTGTCGGTGGTGCAGGGGTTCTTGTCGTCACACGCCGCGGCCACGCCCGCGCAGACCAAGTTGGTGCAGACATCGCCGGTGGTGCAGGCCAAGCCGTCGTCGCAGGGCGTGCCGTCCGGGTCGTTCACGATATCGCACAGGCCGCCCAGTGACTCGACGCAGAAGTCGGTGGTGCACTTCTTGCCGTCGTTGCAGACCTTGGCCGTGCCGGTGCACTTGCCGCTGGTGCAAGCGTCGCTGACCGTGCAGTTCAGGCCGTCGTCGCAGGGGGTACCGTTGGACACCGCGGGGTTGACGCAGTTGCCGGTCGTGCTGTCGCAGGTGTCGGTGGTGCACGGGTTCTTGTCGTCACAGCTGGCGGCAGAGCCGCTGCAAACGCCGCTCGTGCATTTGTCGCCGGTGGTGCACGACTTGCCGTCGTCGCACGCCGTGCCGTCAGTGGCCGCGGTGTGGGCGCAGTTGCCTGTGGTGCTGTTGCACGAGTCGGTGGTGCAGGGGTTGTTGTCGCTGCAATTCTTGGCGGTGCCGGCGCAGGTGCCGCTGGAGCACA
>JBBISH010000182.1:0-8561 GCA_037441385.1 Myxococcales bacterium | reverse complement strand
TTGGCGTACTAGGAGCCTGTCGGCAATGTCGGCGACACTACATATCCATGTAGTTATACAATATAATCTTATTGGGTGCCGCCAGTCTCCTGGCCTTTTTCGTTTGTCCAACTGGCCGAAAATCGCCCGAAGTGAATTCGTGCGATTTCAGCCAGTTGCCGCCGCGCAAGACGCGGCGCTAGGATTGTGCCGGGATTATCCCGACGCGCTCCTAGTTGCGCGACTTGCCGTCGCCGCGGGCACCTGACCTGCGCTAGACTGGGCGAAGGCGAGTCGATTCGCCGGTTGGGACAGCGATGAGCGAAGGCGTGGCGGGCAAGCGGGTGGTGATTACGGGCGCGAGTGCCGGGATTGGCGCGGCTTTGGCGGTGGAGTTGCACCGGCGTGGCGCGCTACCGATTCTGGCCGCGCGGCGGGCGGAGGCGCTGGCGGAGGTTGCAGCGCAGGCGGGCGGGGCGCCGTGGCTGGCGTGCGACGTGACCCAACGCGGCGAAGTGGAGCGGCTGCGGGCGTTTGCGCTGGCCCAAGGGCCGGTGGACACGTGGGTGAACAACGTGGGGCGCGGCATCTCGCGGATGGTGAGCGAGCTGGACGACGACGACCTGGACGCGATGGTGCTGGTGAACGTGAAGTCGGCGCTGTACGGGATGCAGGTGATTCTGCCGCACTTTCGCGAGCGCGGCTGCGGGCACATCATCAACGTGTCGTCGATGCTGGGGCGGATCCCGTTTGCGGCGCAGCGGTCGGCGTACAGTGGCGCCAAGCACATGCTGAACGCGCTGACGGCGAACCTGCGGATGGAACTGCGCGAGAGCCACCCGGGGATTGCGGTGTCGACGTTCTCGCCGGGGGTGGTGCGGACCGAGTTTGGCGTGAACTCGCGCCACGGCGGGTTCGACAGCCGGTTGATGCCGTATTCGCAGTCGGCCGAGGAGGTGGCGGTGCTGCTGGCCGACCTTGTGGCGCAGCCGCATGCGGACGTGTACAGCCGGCCAGAGATGCGCGCGCAGGTGGCGGCCTACTACGCGGCGGAGGACATGGCCGCGGCGGAGGCGGCGCGGCGCTAGCGTGGCTTGAACAAGTGGGGGGCATTTTCTACTGCTGATTTTTGCAGTGTTTTGGGCGTCCCGGCCCGGCGAAGGTCAAGTGGGGGGCAATTTCTGAACCCTGTTCGCGGGATCCTGGAGGGGCGCCGGGCCGTCGCGCTGCGGCCGCCGGTCGAAGAGAGGCCCTGCAAGTACCCGAGCTTCATGCTCCCGGCGGTGGCGACGCTCCCACGCGCCGCCACCCCGTACGGGGCCAGCATCGCTGACGCGGAGGTCCAAAGTGCCGTGATCTTCGGGTGGTAGAAGTTACCTGCCAGGCCGACTCCACCCCAGGGGCCACCCTGGACATCGTAGCCAGACGATTCTAGAGTCCATGCAGCGCAACCAGAGTTCACTTGGCGCGCGGCCACAGGAGCACACAAGCCCAAATGGCTGAAACTTGGTGGCATTCTGCAGGCGGAACTCAAGTTGGCCACGACCACCGTCGCCACGTCGTCGCACCATGAAACAAACGGATTTGGCGTCCAGGCTTTTCCAATTAATTAGCATACTTACCGCCCCGTGGTTCTCCGTCCTCGTCGGGTGTGGCCCTGCCTTGCCTCATGCGCCGACATGCCCGCCGGGCCTGGTTTTCGACGAATTCAACGCCGAGTGGGTCGTCGCCGCAACCCTCAAGTGCCGACGAAGCCTGAATTGCGTGCGCGCGGGGAGGTGCTCAAGTGCTGGCGCGACCTGTGAAGCGAAGACCGACGCGGATTGCCGTTTGTCGCGGTTGTGTTTCTATCGAAACCAATGTACCGCTCAGAATGGGCGCTGCGTGGCAACCGCGCCACAGCAATGCGCGTCCTCGCTTGCCTGCGCATTCATGGCGTTGTGCTCCCTTGTCGACGGCCGTTGCGTCGCCGCCACCGATAAGGCGTGCCATGATTCGCCCGCCTGCTCCTACATGGGCGCCTGCCACCTTGTGGACGGCGAATGTGCGCCACAAAGCAATGTCGACTGCGAAAATTCCCAGTTGTGCCGCCGTGGTGCGGAGTGCCACTTTCAGAAGAACGCGTGTGTTCCCGGCAGCGACTCGGATTGCCGCCAATCGCCGGATTGCGCCCTCGCGGGCAACTGCAACTTGATCGCCGGAGAGTGTGCCCCTGTCAAGCAGTCCGACTGCCAGGAGTCTCGTGCCTGCAAGGTCTACGGCATGTGTTCGCTCTACGTCGATCGGTGCGTGGCAATGCGAGTTCAGGAATGCCAGAAGGCGACTGGCTGCGCCAAATACGCAGGCTGCGTACTTCGGGACGGGAACTGTGTCGCAGAGAGTCCCGAGGCATGTCGGCATTCGGTCGGCTGTGCCAAGGAGGGTATGTGCTCCATAAGTCTTGACGGGATGTGTGAAGTCGCCAGGGACGAAGATTGCCGCCGGTCCACGGATTGCTACCGGCACGGCCGCTGCCGTTCCGACGGCAGAAGGTGCAGCGCGCTGCAGGACTCGGACTGCGCGGCCGCCGGAGCCTGTATTGAGAGCAAGCGCTGCAAGGCAAGAGACGGTGAGTGTGTTCAGGACCCGTGAGCAACCTCTGCCATGGTCAGCCCACCCTACCCCCGCCGATCCGCCTGCGCCGCCTGAATCGCCGTCAAGGCAATCGTAAACACGATATCCTCCACCAAACACCCGCGCGACAGGTCGTTGACCGGCCGGTTCAGGCCCTGCAGCAGCGGCCCCATCGCCACCACGCCGGCCGAGCGCTGCACCGCCTTGTAGGTCACGTTGCCCGTATTCAAGTCCGGGAAAATAATCACGTTGGCCTTGCCCGCCACCGGCGAGTTGGGCGCCTTGGAGCGCGCCACGTCGGGCATCACCGCCGCGTCGTACTGCAGCGGGCCGTCCAAGAGCAGGTCGGGGCGCATTTGCTTGGCCAACTCGGTGGCTTTGACCACCTTCTCCACGTCTTCGCCGCCGCCGCTGGACCCCGTCGAGTACGACAGCATCGCGATCCTTGGCGAAATCCCAAACGCTGAGGCGGTGTTGGCGCTCTGGATAGCGATGTCGGCCAGCTCCTCGGCGCTGGGGTTCGGCACCACCGCGCAGTCGCCAAACACCAGGACTTGCTCGGGCAGGCACATGAAGAACACCGAGGACACCAGGTTGCAACCCGGCACCGTCTTGATGATTTGCAGCGCCGGCCGGATGGTGTGCGCCGTGGTGTGCACCGCGCCCGAGACCAGGCCATCGGCCTCGCCCAGCGCCATCATCATCGTGCCCACCATGATGCTGTCTTGCAGCTCGATCTCGGCGCGCTCGACCGTCATGCCGCGGGCCTTGCGCCGCTCGACCAGCGGGGCCACGTAACGCGGGGCCAGCTCTGCGGGATCCAGGATCTCGATCGACGCGGGCAGCTTGACGCCCAGCTTCTTGGCCTGCTCGTGCACCGCCGCCGGGGCCGCCAGCAGCACACACCGGGCAATCCCGCGCTCTTGCACGATGGCCGCCGCTTGAATGGTGCGCGGCTCGGAACCCTCGGGCAGCACGATTCGCTTGTTGGCGCGGCGCGCGTCTTCCACCAGGTGGTGGCGAAACGCAGGCGGCGACAGGCGTTGCGAGCGGCGCATGGCCACCAAGTTGCGCAGCCACGTGCTGTCGATGCGGTCGGCGACCACGTTCATCGCCAGCTCGACCCGGTCCTTGTCGTCGGTGGGGATCTGCTTGTCCACGTTCGCGACACGGGTCGCCGTCTCGTAGCTACCCGTATCCACGTGCAAAACCGGCAGCCCGGTGGCAAACGCCGGCGCACACAGCTGCATGATGCGCTCGTCGGGGTCCATGTCGCCGCACAGCACCAGCCCGGCGATGCGGGTGCCGCCCAGCACGGCCAGCGACACCGCCAGGATGATGTCGTCGCGGTCGGCCGGCGTGATCAGCAGCCGGTCCGGCACGAACACCCGCGCCGAGTGCGCCACCGTCATCGCGCACAGCTTGACGTCGCGGTAGCGCCGCTTGGCCATGTCGCCGGCGTGCAGCACTTCGGCTTCGATGGCATCGGCCAAGTCCTTGACGCGCAAGGCCGAAAGGTCGTCGCGGGCCGGGATCAGCGCCACCGGCACCAGCTTTTCGGCCTTCAGCGCCGCCACCCACGGTGCCAGCGCGTCGTCGTGGTCCTCTACCGGTACCCGGTTGAGAATACAGCCGATTTGCCGCCCCTCGCCCAGCTCGCCAAAGCCGCGCGCCGCGATCGACATGGCGTCGGCCAGTTCGACCGGGCCCTGCTGGAACGGCGCGCCCACCAGCACCAGTTCGGCGTCCAACGCCTTCAAAACCAAGCTATTGACGCGCATCCCATACGCCGCGCCCAGCTCCGAGACCATGCCCTCGACCACCAGCACGTCGGCGCCCTCGGCCGCGCGGTCGCAAAACTCGACCACCCGCTCCAGCAGGGTCTGCTCGTCGCCATCGGACAGAAGGTCCTCCACCAGTTTTCGGGACAGCGGCGGCGGCGGCAGCAGGCACGAACCCAGCTTGACCAAAGCGGTACTTCGATCCTCGGCCCGCGTCGAGATCGGCTTGGCAAACGCCACCCGCACCCCTTGTCGGTCCAGCGCCCGCACCAGACCCAGCGAGGCAGTGGTCAGGCCCACATTGCGGCCGGCCGGGGCGACGAAAAGAGTTCTAGCCATGGTTTCCTCCCGTTGCAGGGATTGTGCACCTGCGAACAGCCATCTAGTTCGTACCCACCAGCCCGGCAGTATCCAGGGCGATCATCCGCTCTTCATTGGTCGGCACCACCAGCACCTGCGGTCCGTGACCCAGGCTGATGCAACCGGCCTGCCCGCGCACCGCCTGAGCGTTGGCCGCCGGGTCCAGCTTCAGACCCAAGAACCCAAGCAGTCCCACCACCTTGGCACGAATCTCCGCCGAATTCTCGCCAATGCCGCCGGTGAACACCAGCGCGTCCAGGTGGCCCAGCGCCACCACCAGCCCGGCCAACTGCTTGGCCAGCACGTAGCAGAACACCTCGATGGCCAGCTGCGCCCGCGGGTCGCCCTGCCCCGCCGCCTCTTGCAAGGTGCGCATGTCGTTGGACAACCCCGACAGCCCCAGCAGGCCCGACTTCTTGTTCAGCGTGTCCAGCACCGCGTCGGCGGTTTGGCCCGTGGCATGGGCCACATAGCCCACCAGCGCCGGGTCCACCGAGCCCGAGCGGGTGCCCATGACCAGCCCTTCCAACGGCGTCAAACCCATGGTCGTATCTACGCTTTTTCCGTCTTTCACCGCAGTCGCCGAGCAGCCGTTGCCCAGGTGGGCGGTGACCAGGCAGCCGGAATCGCGGCCGATGCCCAACATTTCCTGAGCACGCTGCGCCACATAGCGGTGGCTGGTGCCGTGGAAGCCGTAGCGGCGCACGTCGTGCTGCTCCAGCCACTGGTGCGGCACCGGGTAGGTGTAGGCGCGCGCCGGCATGGTCTGGTGAAAAGCCGTATCGAATACGGCCACTTGCGGCAGGCCTGGCAGCAGCTGCTGCGCTAGGCGAATCCCCAGCAGGTTCGGCGGATTGTGCAGCGGCCCCAGGTGGATGCACGCCTCGACCTGCGCCACCACTTCGGGGGTAATCACCATGCTGTGGGCGAACTTGGCGCCGCCGTGCACCACCCGGTGACCCACGCCGACCAGCGAGGCGCGCAGGCCCAGGTCATCCAGCACCGCCACCGCCGCCCGCAGGCCCTGCTCGTGGCCGGCGCCCGGCAGCTCTTGCGAGTGTTTTTGCCCAGAATGGCTGTAGTCCAGCGACGCTTCGGCCGAGCCGAGCCGCTGGGCGATGCCGGTCAGGTGCTCGGCCCCGCTCTGGGGGTCGATGACCGCAAACTTGGCAGAAGAACTGCCGCAATTCAGCACTAGGATGTTCATGGGGTCACATGGGCGGCGCAGAGAGGGGCGCCAGGAGGGGCAACACGAATCGATTCATGTTGCGCCGCACCAATTACGCTCGCGGCCGGATCGGGTCAAGGCTGGCAGCGGCCGGCGACACAGGCGCGTGACAAGCGGCCGGTACTGCGATCCGCGCTTGCGAGAGGGCCCATGCTGCACTGCACAAAGAATCCTGCCTTGCTCCTTGCTCATCACGTCAGCGGAGGTGCGGGACCGCCTGCCAGATGCCGCTGCGCAAGACGCGGCGCTAGGAGCGCGTCGGATTGTCCCAACACGCTCTTAGGGGCAGGTGCCCTGGCTCACGCTGAGGTCGTCGATACGGTGCGAGTTGGTCGAGCCGCCCGTCGAGCCCGAGAACCCAAGGAACCCGCCCTGCCATGTCCAGCCGCTGATGGTCTTGGTCAGGACTTGCG
Organism: Myxococcales bacterium; assembly: GCA_037441385.1. Classification (GTDB taxonomy): domain Bacteria; phylum Myxococcota_A; class UBA9042; order UBA9042; family UBA9042; genus SXRM01. Next base: position 2,187 of record JBBISH010000182.1, on the reverse strand, counting down.
TGCCGTCGATGCTCACGGTCACCGTCGAGCCGTTGATGGTGACCTGCAGCGTGTGCCACTTGGAGTCTTCGAGCAGCGTGGACGCCGCCCACGCGATCGGAGTGCCGGGGTCGCCGTTGAGCGCGATGGCCACGTGGTTCTGCGTCGTGGGGTCGGTGACGGGCACGCCGGTGTTGGCGTACGTGTCCAGCTCGATGTGCAGTCCGGTGACGCTGCTGGTGCCGCAGCCGTTGGTCACGCCGTAACCCAGGCAACCGCCGGGCTTGGTCAGGCCGATGTAGGTCTCGAGCGCGGTCAAGTTGGCGGCCGGGATCAGCGACAGCGACAGGCCGTCGCCACCGCCATAGGCGCCGCCGCCCATGTAGTACTTCATGCTGATGGTCGTCGCCACGCCGCCCTGCAAGTAGTCTGCCACGGCAAACAGCTTGCCTTGCTTGTCTTTGGCGATCGTCGTCAGCTCCACATAGCCGGTGGTGTCTTGGTACGCGTCGCCGTAGAGCTTCCAGCGGCTGGTGTTCACCGGCGTGGTAAAGGCCTCGGTCCAGCAGGACGCGCCGCACTTCTTGGCCGGGGTACACGACCCGCTGGTGCAGTCGGTGTTGGCCGAGCACGCCAGGTAGTTCGCGCACTTGCCGCAGCTGCCGCCGCAGTCCACGTCGGTCTCGGTGCCGTTCTTGACCTGGTCGCTGCAGGCGCTGGCCACGCAGACCTTGCCCACGGCGGAGCAGAACGTCGACGCGCAGTCGGCGCCGCTGGCGCAGGCCTTGCTCAGCGCACACTTGCCGCAGGTGCCGCCGCAGTCCACGTCGGTCTCGCTGCCGTTCTTGTAGCCGTCCGCGCAGGCCGACGCGACGCACAGCCCGGTGGCCGAGCACACGCCCGAAGCGCAGTCCGCGTTCGCACCGCACTTTTTGCTCAGCGCGCACTTGGTCGCACACGCGGCGCCGCAGTCGACATCGCTCTCGCCCGCGTCGGCGATCTGGTCCTCGCACGTCGTGGCCACGCACAGCTTCGAGGTGGCCGAACACAGGCCGTTCGGGCAGTCCGCGCCCTGGGTGCAAGTGCCGCCCAGCACCGAGCAGCTTTGCGAGACGCTGACGTCGTCGATGAAGTGGTAGTTGGTCTGGCCACCCGTCGAGGCCGTGTAGCCCATGAAGCCGCCGGCAAAAGTCCAGCCCGCGATGGTCTTGTTGATGATCTGCGTGCCATCGAGCTTGACTGTGATGGTGTTGCTCACGATCGACACGTCGACCTGGTGCCACTTGCTGTCCTCGAAGTTGCTGGCGGGCGTCGCGTAGGCCACGTGGTTCTGGGCGTCGCCGTTGAGCATGACGGCGATGTGGTTCGCCGTGGTCGGGTCGGTGACGGGGTCGCCGCTGTTGTAGAAGGTGTCGACCTCGATGTGTAGCGACTTGACCACGCCGGTGCCGCAGGTGCCGCCCGTGACGCCGTAGCCCAGGCAGCCGCCCACCTTGGTCTGTGCCACATAGCTGTCCAACGCCGCGACGTCGGCCACGCTGATGATCGACAGCGCCAGGCCATCGGCGCCGGTACCGCTGCCGCCGCCCGTGTAGAACTTGAACGAGAACGACGCGTTGCCCGGCTTCAGGTAGTCCGCCACGTCGAACATCTTGCCCGACTCGTTCATGGCGGTGCTGGTCAGCTGGATGTACTTGTTGGTGGCGTCGTACTGGGCGTTGCCATACAGCTTCCAGCGGCTGGTCGAAGGTGCGCTGGCAAATGGCTCGCTCCAGCAGGTGGTCACGCACTTGCCGCCCGGCGAGCAGTTGCCCGATTGGCAGTCGCTGGCGACCTTGCACGCCTGGTAGAGCGCGCAGTCGGCGGTGCAGCTGCCGCCGCAGTCCACGTCGGTCTCGCCGGCTGAGAGCACTTGGTCAAAGCAGGCGCTGGCGACGCACACCTTGGAGACGGCGCCACAGAACGTGGTGCTGCAGTCTGCGCCGGTGGCACAGGCTTGGCCGAGCGCGCAGTCGGCGGCGCAGGTCCCGCCGCAGTCGATGGCTGTCTCGCTACCGTTCTTGATGCCGTCGAAGCCGGACTTGGTCAGGCCCTTGAGCAGGTTCAGCGCCTCGTAAAGCTGGTAATCGGTTTCGGCCAGCGTCTGGCTGTCGGCCGTTGCCTTGTCGGCAGCCGCCTTCTCGCTCAGCTTCTTGGCCTCATCGCCGG
>JBBISH010000181.1:0-8593 GCA_037441385.1 Myxococcales bacterium | reverse complement strand
CATCGCCGTCGGCGATGCGGTGATCGTGGAATCGGACCGCGGTCCCGGGTTCGCCCGCGTGGTGCGGCTTCGCGAGGGGGATGCATTGCCCGAAGCTCCGCGGGCCGTGCATGACCAGAAGAGCCAGGGCAACGGACAGAAGCCCGCGGCGAAGGCCGAAGAGGCCAAGAGGGCCGAAGCCAAGAAGAACGCCGAAGAAGCGAAAAAGGCCGCCGACGAGGCCAAGAAGCAGGCTGCCGAGGCCAAGAAGCAGGCCGCCGAAGAGGCCAAAGCCAAGAAGGCCGACGCCGACGCCAAGCGCAAGGCCGATGCGGAGGCTGCGAACGAAAAGAAGAAGGCCGCTGCCGAAGAAACGGCCCGCAAGAGGCAGGAAGCCGCCGACGCCAAGAAGGCCGCGGCCGAAGAGGCCAAGCGCAAGAAAGACGAGGAAGCGGCTCGCAAGAAGGCCGAAGCCGACGCCAAGGTCGCCGCAGCCGAGGCCAAGTCCAAGAAGCCGACCGTGAGCGACGAAGATCTGGACAAGATCCTGCAGAAGCACGACGCCAAGAAGAATGCGGCCACGGGCGGCGGCGAAGAGAGCAGCGAGGCCGGTTTGAGCCAGCAGCAAGTCAGCGCCATCGGCGAGAAGGCCAAGAAGAAGGTGGCGAATTGCTACCTGCTCAACGCCGACGACCCGGTCGAGGACACCATCAAGGTCCAAGTGCTGGTCAACGCCAGCGGCCAGATCGAGCGCGCCACCGTGCTGGGCAAGCACGGCGCCAACAAGGCCATGGCGCAGTGCATCGCCGACGAGGTCAAGAAGCTCGTGTTCCCCACGGGTTCGGGCGCGTCCAAGAAGTACACGCTGCCCTTCCGCGTGGGCGGCTAGCCGCACCGCCGCCAGCCAACCCGCTTCGGGCCTGCGCAAAACCAAGAGTCGAACATGGCGTTCTTTCCCCACACCGCGGGCAGCCTCGAGGTCATCTGCGGCTCGATGTTTTCGGGCAAAAGCGAAGAGCTGATCCGGCGCGTGCGGCTGGCGCGTATCGCCCATCAGCGCGTGCAGGTGTTCAAGCCCAAGCTCGACACCCGCTACGCCGACGAAGAGTTGGTCAGCCACAGTAATTTTCGCATCGCGGCCCGCAAAGTGGCCACCTCTGGCGAGATCTTTGCCCAGACCCACGAGTTGACCGACGTGGTTGGGATCGACGAAGTGCAGTTTTTTGACGCGGGCGTGGTCGACGTGTGCAACCGCCTGGCCAATATGGGCAAGCGCGTCATCGTCGCCGGCCTGGACCAGGACTACCGCGGCCGCCCGTTCGATCCGATGCCGCAGCTGATGGCCGTGGGCGAGTACGTGACCAAGCTGCTGGCGGTGTGCTCGGTGTGCGGCGCGCCCTCTAACCGCAGTCAGCGCCTGCGCGGTGGGACCGAAACCATCGAACTGGGCGCCGCCGACCGCTATGAAGCGCGCTGCCGCCGCCACTTCGAGCCGGAAGAAGACCGTCAGCTCGAGCTTTTCACCGAGCGCGAACTGGCGCTGAAGCCGCCGACCCGGACCTAGCTCCCCAACGAGGAAGAACGTGGAACAACAGACGATCGTATCGGCCGGGGCCCCGCGCCCGTCGGCGAGCCAGGGCGGCCTGGACACCTTGTTCATCGGCGTGGCGGGCCTGATCGGCGCGGGCAAGTCGACGCTGGCCACCGCGCTGGGCAAGCACATGGATCTGGACGTGTACTACGAGCCGGTCGAGGACAACGAGTACCTGGCCGACTTCTACCGCGACACGCCGCGCTACAGCTTTGCCACGCAGATCTACCTGCTGAATCGCCGTTTTCAGCAGCACCAAGAGATCATCTGGCGCGGACGGCCGGCCATTCAGGACCGCACCATCTACGAAGACGCGATCTTCGCCAAGATGCTGAGTCAAACTGGGCTGATGGAGCCGCGCGACTACCGGACCTACTTGGGTCTGTTCAAGCACATGAGCAACTTCATGTGCCGGCCGTCGGCGATCATCTACCTGGACGTCAAACCCGAGCGCAGCATGGAGCGCATCCGCCAGCGTAGCCGCGGCGTCGAGTCGGGAATCTCGGTGGGCTACCTGCAAGCGCTGTACGACGAGTACGAGCTTTTCATGCAGGACATCTCGCGGCGAATTCCAGTGATTCGTGTGGACTGGGACCAGTTCCGCGACGTGGACGAGATGGCCGAGGTCATCCGCCGCGAGTACATGGACGCGAGCTTCATGCGCCAGGCGCCGGCGTGGGATGCGAGCACCTGAGGCCGCCCCGCGCGGGCGACTCGAATCTCCTTTGCGTCGCGTCCCATTTGCGGGCAAGCTGTCGACCTGTGGGCTTGACTGACCAGGGTTCGCCAGCTGCCCTTCAAACCAGATTGGGGACCTCGCGTGATCACTGAAGACCAGATTCTGCAGGCCTCGGTCCTGATCATCGATGATCAGGCGGTGAACATTCAGCTTCTGCGCCTACTGCTGCGCGAGCGCGGCTTTGCCAACCTGCACAGCACTACCGACTCGCGGCAAGCCCTGGACCTGTACCGCACCCACAACCCCGACATCGTGCTGCTGGATCTGCAGATGCCGAACATCGATGGGTTTGGCGTGATGGCCCAGTTGCGGCAAGAAGTGGCGCACGGCTATGTGCCCATCCTGATCCTGACGGGCGAGCGCGATCCCGAGGTGCGGCGGCGGGCGCTGCAGAGCGGTGCTCGCGATTTCTTGCACAAGCCCTTCGATCCGGTCGAGACCCACTCGCGCATCCGCAACCTGATCGAGATGCACTTGCTGTTCAAGCAGACGCAGAGCCACGCTGCGCGGCTCGAGTCCGAAGTCGAGGCGCGCACCCACGAGCTGCGGGCCACCCAAGTCGAGATCATTCACCGGCTGGGCCACGCGGCCGAGTACAAAGACAACGAGACGGGCAATCATATCAAGCGTATGTCGATGCTCTGCCGCCTTTTGGCCGAGCGCGCCGGCCTGAGCCACGCCGAGCAACAGATGCTGCTGCTGGCCGCGCCCATGCACGACGTAGGCAAGATCGGCATCCCGGACCGCATCCTGCTCAAGCCGGGCCGGCTGACGCCCGACGAGTGGCTGGTGATGCAGTCGCATGCCGCGATCGGTGCGGATCTGCTGACCGGTTCGCAGTCGCCGCTGATCGAGATGGCCCACACCATCGCCTGGACGCACCACGAGCGGTGGGACGGCACGGGCTATCCGCGCGCGCTCAAGGGCGAGGACATTCCGCTGGTGGGCCGAATCGCGGCCATTTGCGACGTGTTCGACGCCTTGACCTCGGCGCGGCCCTACAAAGAGCCTTGGTCCGTCGAAGACGCCATCGCCGAGCTGGTGCGCGGCAAATGGAACCACTTCGACGGCAATTTGGTCGACCTGTTTGTGGCCGAACTGCCCGAAATTATCCGTATTCGCGCCCAGTTTTCTGAGGACTAGGCGCGCCGCGTTGGAGGCTCCGTGAGCATCGACACCTTGGCCAAAGTCGACCTGTACTGCGTGTTCGATAGCGCCATCCACCCCAGCGTGTTGGCGCGATGGGCCGAGCGCAAGGGCGAGGCCATGCCGTCGCCCTCTGAGCTCGAGACTGCCTATCGCACCGCCACGGTTGCCCAGATTCCCGAGCGGCGCGCCTGGGTCAAGGGCCTGCTGCAGTCGTCGGCCGACTTGACCGACGCCGCGCTGGACCAAGCCCGCCGGCTCATCGCCGAAGTGGTGGTGCACGTCGAGTGGGTGATCGACCTGGACATCCTGCAGGTGGCCGGCCTGTCGCCCGCCGACATCCTGATTGCCCTGGACGCGGGGTGCACCGAAGCCGTGACCGAGCGCGACGACGTGTTCCTATCGTGGTCGTTCTTGGTGCAATTCCCAGAGCAATGCAGTCACGACGACGCGGTCGCGTTGGTGCGCGGCCTGGCCAGCAATCCGGATGTGCAGCATCTGGGCGGGTTTGTGGTGCCAGGCGGCAGCAAGAGCCTGGACTGGGCGGTGGGCGCGTTCGAGGCGTGCAAAGAGCTCAGCCTGGGCCGGGTGGTGGTCGCCGGGGACCAGCGCGACGCGGCACGCGTGCTCAGCGCCATCCAGCTCGGGGCCCAGCGCATCGTGGGCGGCACGGCAGCTCTGGGTCGCGAAGACATCTTGCTGCAGCTGCGCGCCCACCGCGTGCCGGTAGTGGCTCTGCCCACGGCGCAGGTCCTTGGCGGAGTCGCGCCGCGCGGTTGGCCGTCGCTGCCGCTGAAAAAGATGAAAGAAGCCGGGCTGTCCACCGTGCTCGGCAGCGGCTGGCCCACCTGGCTCGGCTCGTCGCTGACGTCGGAGATGGAGCAGGTCAGCAAGCACCTGCACTGGCGGCTGGACGACCTGCGCAACGTGACCACGCGCGGCGTCGAGGCCGGCTTCATGGCGCCCAACCTGCGGTTTTCGCTGGCGCGCACCGTGGAGATCTGGCGCCATCGCCCGCTGGTCCAGGCGCAGGTCAAGGGTGGCGATCCCTTTGCCTTGTAGCCGTCCCGTCGATCCCGGAAAAACTTGCCAACGGCCCCGGCTGCCGCACACTCGCTCCGGGCCCGCCGCATGCTGCGGGTCGTGCGAGGAGCCATGCTCGACGTTCCGATTGTGCAGCCGCGCTACGATGCCGTGCCGATCTTCCCGCTGCCCAGTTTCGCGATCTTCCCCAATACGATGACGCGCCTGCATGTGTTCGAGCCGCGCTACCGTCTGCTGACGGCCGAGGCGCTGGCCAGCTCGCGCCTGATCGTGCTGGTGGGCCTGAACGAGGGCTGGGAGGGCGACTACTACGGCTCGCCGCCGACGCACACCATCGGTTCGCTGTGCAAGATCATCAACGAAGAGCGGCTGGAAGATGGTCGCTACAACCTGTACGTCCACTGCCTGGCGCGCGTGCAGTTGACGCAGGTGCACCGCCTGATGCCGTACCGCGTGGCCAGCGTTCAAGTTCTGCCCGACTTGCCCTGTGACCCCGAGGTGCTGGACGAGACCACGGCCCGTCTGCTGAGCACGGTGCGCTCGCTGGTGATGAAGCTGGGCGACAACGGTGCGCCGCTGGGGCAGATTCTGGGCTCGACTCGCAAGCCGATCCTGCTGGCGAATCGCCTGGCCGCCGTCTTGGCCCACGAGCCCGCCGAGCGGCAGCGGCTGCTGGAAGACACCAACCCGCTGACGCGGATGGATCGCTTGGCGGACCTGGCCGGCGACCTGCTCCTGCGCGCCGACTTCCCCGAGATCGATTTTGGGCAGGTCGACCTGAGCGTCGTCAACTAGCTGGAGTTTCTAGTGATTCTTGCGGTTCCGATCTGGCGACGCGGGGTGGCGGTGGCTGCTCTGCTCGCGTGCATCGGCCTGGCGTATCGCGCGGCGACCAACCGGCCCGGCGAACTGCAAGTGTCGTGGCTACTCACGCATGTCGAGGTCAATCGGGGCGATCTGCACGTGGGCCGCGAGCGCCTGGTCGAGTTGCACTGGACGGTGGCCGACGCGCCCGGCTCAGCCAAGGTGGCGGCGGCCGGTAGCCTGCACTTCCAGCCTGGATCAGCGCCCGAAGTGGCCGGGCCGACTTTGGTTTCCATGCCGGCCGGCGTGTCCCGCATCGACCTGCGCTGCCGATTTGCTTTGGCCGGCGGCGCAGAACTGCGCACAACGGGAGCGGTCGAGTTGACCACCCCGGCAGCGAACGGCCGTGTCACCCTGGACATCGACCGCTGCGGCACAGCCCAATAGCCTGGGACTACTGCGCTTCGCCTTTCTTTTCGTTGGCCGTCTTGTGCTTCTGGTACTCGTCTTGGTAGTACCGGGCCTTCTCGGCCTCGCTCATGTTCTTGCCGCCGTCGGCGTAGCGGCTGGGGCACTTGACCGTCAGGCTACTTGCGACCAGGGTGCCGTCTTCTAGCTTGCCCTGGACGATGGCGTCGCGGCCCTCTTCGAATGGATCGGGAAGCAGCCGCGCATAGGCGATCGTCAGCTTGTGGCCTTTGCCGTCTTCCAGGTCGAAGCGAAAGTCCTTGCCGCCTGGCTCACCGCGCACGCTGCCCTTGGCGACCTTGCCCGACACCTTGATGTCGCGGCCCTTGGCCTGATCGCCCGCCGCCTGGAGCTGCTCCAGGGTGTAGTTGTACATGCCCGCGCCGCCCGACGTGCTAGTGCCAATGACGCCCACGCCAATCAACACCACCGCCACGATGATCAAGATGGGGGCCAGCGAGCGGCTCTTGCGCCGCGGTGCTTCCACGCCGGGTGCGGCCGCCGTTGCGCCCGATTCCAAAGAACTCTGCATGTGTCTCGCTCCAAGTGCCTGGCGGCGACCCCACCGTCGCCCCAGCTAGGTCCTGGCAGTGCTCGCCGGCCCCAGCCTCAAGCCAGTATAGTGCCGCCGGCCAAGGGCTGCCACGTCCAAGCGTCACCAATCCATCGCGAACTGGGTCCGCGGGCGATCTGTTTGGATTTGTAAGGGTGGCCGTCCAGGTGTAGTGTGTCCACACGCCTGAATTGCGGCGGTCTGTGTTGGCATAGCGTTGCAATATCAATAGGCTGATGGCTGTTCCGGCGAGACGCGGTCGGGCCAACTCCAGGGCGGGCAGGGCGCGCGGCACTCAGTAGGATTTCGGCCAAGTTGACCGAGCGCGCCGGTTTCGCCATCGTGTAGTTCGCTCCCCCGGGTTGCAAGCATCGGCCGAGCCGCCAGCGAGGAAAGGATGTCCATCACGAACTTGGTTGGGCCGAGCGTCGGGCGCCGCAAGCCGAGCCTGACGGCGCTGCTCGCTCTGATCCTGTGCAGCGGAGCGGGCTGCACCGACGACTCGATTCTGGCGGGGCCCAGCGACAGCCAGTCGGCCAACGGCAACGACGTGCCCGGCGACGTGGATCCGATCGGACAATCCGATGCGACCGATACGTTCGCCGATGGAGCCGTCAACGACACCGCTGCGACCGACGCCACGGCAACCGACGGCCTGGCCAGCGACGCTTTGCCGGTCGACACGGCAGACGCCGATGCCACGGCTGGTGATGGCCAGGCAACCGATACTGCGCCCACCGATGGGTCTGCGTTGGACGTTGCCCAAAACGATGGCGAACAGCCCGATTCGTTGCCCACCGATGGCGCCGACACTGACGCAGCGGGGCCGCCCGATGCCTTGGACGGGGCCGATGGCGCAACGGACGCCGAAACGGCCGACACGGATGCGGGCGCCAAGTGCAGCTCCGACGAGGAATGCAAAGTCGCCAACGCGTGCCAGGTCGGCACCTGCACCGCCGCCGGTTGTGTGACCGCGCCCGTCGCCGATGGCAGCCCGTGCAACGACGGCAATGCCTGCACCACGGGCGACGCCTGCGCGGCGGGCGTCTGCACCCCAAGCGGCCCGGTCAACTGCGCCGATGGCAATGCCTGCACCGACAACGTGTGCGACCCCAGCAACGGCACCTGTGTGACCACCCCCAACAGCCTGCCGTGCGACGACGGCAACGCCTGCACGACGGCCGACATCTGCAAGAGCGGTGCGTGTGTCGGTGCTGCCAGCGAGGCCTGCAACGACGGCAACCCATGCACCACCGATGCATGCGATCCCGCCAGCGGCTGCACCGCTACCGACAACACCGCCCCTTGCGGCGACGGCGACAAGTGCCTTGAGGCAGCGGTCTGCAGCGGCGGCAGCTGCGTGGGCAAGGCCGTGGTCTGCGACGACGCAAATCCATGCACCAAAGACGCGTGCCTGCCCACTCTGGGCTGCGTGTTCAGCGCCATCGGCGGCGTACCGTGCGACGACGGCAACGCGTGCACCACCGGCGACTTGTGTAGCAACGGCCTGTGCGGCGGCGGGACCGCCAAGGTCTGCAGCGACAATCAGCCGTGCACGGCCGATACGTGCGATAAATCCAAGGGTTGCAAGTACGCACCCACCGCTGGCAAGTGCGACGATGGGAGCGCTTGCACCACCGGCGACAGCTGCCAGAACGGCGCTTGTGCGGGCGGAGCGCCCACCGTGTGCGACGACGGCAATCCGTGCACAGACGACGCATGCAACCCCAGCAGTGGCTGCACCCACGCGCCCAACACCCTGCCTTGCACCACGGGCAACGCGTGCGACTCAGGCGTGTGCTCGGCCGGCTCGTGCAAGTTGAACGGCCAAAAGTCCTGCAATGATGGCAATCTATGCACATCTGACGTCTGCGATGCTGCGCTGGGTTGCGTGTACAAGCCTGTGGCCGATGGCACAGTCTGTGCCAAAGGCGATGCCTGCGTGGGCGACAGCATGTGCAAACTCGGCAAGTGCGAGTCCGGCCTCAAGACCGTTTGCGACGACGGCAACCTGTGCACCGACGACATCTGCGACGCCAAGTCGGGCGGCTGCAACTACTTTCCCAATTCCTCGCCCTGCGACGACGGCAACGCGTGCACACTTGGCGACACGTGCGGCGTGGTGTCGCTCCAGGGCGCCAAGTGCATGGCCGGCAAGACAGTGGTGCCGGCGATCGACTGCGACGACAAGAACCCCTGCACCACAGAGGTTTGCGACACTGCCAAGGGCTGCCAGAACCTGCCCGCGCCCGCTGGCACCGCCTGCAAC
>JBBISH010000180.1:0-8607 GCA_037441385.1 Myxococcales bacterium | reverse complement strand
CCGGCTGCGACGACGGCAACCCCTGCACCGCCGAGTACTGCGACAGCGTCAAGGGCTGCAGCAAGAAGGCTCAGAACGACGGCAGCCCGTGCGACGACAGCGACGCCTGCACCAGCGGCGACGTCTGCGCCAGCCAGCTGTGCCTGGGCAAGCCGGTGCTGGGCCTGGACGATGCCAACCCCTGCACCAAGGACATCGGCAGCGGCAAGGGCCTGTCCAAGTGCACCATTTCGCACGAACCGCAAGACGGACCGGCCTGCGACGACGGCGCGCCGTGCACCAAGAGCGACACCTGCAAGGCCGGCGCCTGCAAGGGTGTTGACCTCATCTGCAACGACGGCAACCCCTGCACCAGCGATCAGTGTGACCCCACCAAGTGCGCCAGCAGCGATCCCGCCACCTGCGGTCAGTGCGTTTCGCCCGCCGTCAAGGAAGGGACGGCCTGCGACGACGGCAACAAGTGCACCACCAAGGACCTGTGCACCGCGAGCCCCACCGGCGCCAAGTGCACCGGCATCGACCTGCTGGCCACCGGCGGCTGCGACGACAAGAACCCCTGCACCAACGACGGCTGCCAGCCGGGCGTGGGCTGCATCAATGTGCCCAACGCCGCCGCCGCCTGCAGCGACAACGATCCCTGCACCATCAGCGACGCCTGCTCGGGCTCGACCTGCAAGGGCGTGCCGCGCGACTGCAAAGACAACGACAAGTGCACCGCCGACACCTGCGATTCCACGGTGACCGATCCGGCCAAGGCGTGCGTGCACACCGGCTTTGAAGGTCCGTGCGACGACGGCAACGCCTGCAGCACCGGCGACGTCTGCACCCAGGGCGTGTGCGCGGGCGCGGGCGCGGTCAAGTGCGACGACGGCAACCCGTGCACCATCGACACCTGCAACAGCGCCGCGGCCTCGTCGGACCCCAAGGTCGCCTGCACGTTCAAGAACGCTCCCGGCGGCGCCGCCTGCGACGACGGGCTGTCGTGCACCATCAACGACTACTGCGATCTGGGCAAGTGCGTGTCGGCACAGGACAAATGTACGTCGTGCACCAGCGATTTGTCGTGTGCGCCCCAAGACGACGGCAACTACTGCAACGGCGTAGTCAAATGCATCGATCACGCCGTCAAGGGCAAGGTCTGCGCCGTCGACGTCAAGACCATCATCAAGTGCGACGCCAGCAGCGACACGCCGTGCAGCACCAACACCTGCAACCCCAACACCGGCGCATGCTCGCCAGCGATCCTCAGCGAAGGCACGCCCTGCAAGTCCACGGACAAGTGCCTGACCGGCACCACGTGCGCCGTCAACGGCCAGTGCCAAGGCAAGCAGGTCAACTGCGACGACAAGAACGACTGCACCACCGAGGTCTGCAACCCCGCGACCGGCTGCAAGTTCACGTCCAAGAGCGACGGCACGGCCTGCGACGACGGCACCCTGTGCACGCCGGCCGAGACCGACAAGTGCCAAGGCGGCCAGTGCGTCAACCCCGTCAACAGCTGCCTCTGCACCCAAAAGAGCGACTGCGCCAAGTATGAAGGCCAGGACAGCAACCTCTGCAACGAGAAGTATGATTGCGTCGCCTCGGCCAGCGGCAAGGTCTGCAAGCCGATCGTGGGCTCGGATACGGTCTGCGATACCTCCAAGGACACGCCGTGCACCGTCTCGACCTGCGAGCTGTTGACGGGCTTGTGCAAGCCAGTGACCAAGGCCGACTCCACGGTCTGCGACGACGGCAATGCCTGCACCGTGGGCGACTTCTGCAAGGCCGGCATCTGCACCAAGGCCAAGGACCTGAACTGCGACGACGGCAATCCGTGCACCTTCGACGTGTGCAACAGCTGCCCACCTGGCCAAGACTGCCCGCCCGACACCGTGGGTTGCGATCACGGCCCCAAGACCGGCGCGGGCGGCTGCGACGACGGCGACAAGTGCACCAGCGGCGACAAGTGCACCAACGGCGTGTGCGCCGGCACCAAGGTCACTTGCGACGACTTCAACCCCTGCACCGTCGACACCTGCAGCAAGACCGGCGGTTGCGCCAACCAGATCGACAACACGCTCAAGTGCGACGACGGCGACCCGTGCTCGACCGGCGACATCTGCACCAGCGGCATCTGCGCTGGCAAGGCCCTGGACTGCGACGACAAGAACACGTGCACCATCGACGTCTGCGACGGCAAGGGCGGCTGCAACAATCTGGTCATCGACGGCAAGGACTGCGACGACGGCAACGCCTGCACCACCCAAGACACCTGCAAGGCCAATCAGTGCGTCGGGATCGCCAAGACCTGCGACGACTTGAACCCCTGCACCGACGACGCCTGCAAGAACGGCACCTGCGTGCAGTTGGTGGCCCTGGGCAAGACCTGTGACGACGGCAACGCCTGCACCAAGAACGACGCCTGCGACAGCAAGGGCACCTGCAACGGCGTGACCTACACGTGCGACACCAGCAACCCCTGCATCGCCTACCCGCAAGGCTGCCTGTACACCAAGGGCTGCCTGGGCGTGACCAACGACGGCATCCCCTGCAACGACGGCGACGCCTGCACGGCGTGGAGCGGTGCCGACCCCAACCCCGATCACTGCTTGGGCGGCGCCTGCACCGGTCTGCCGGTCACCTGCGACGACAAGAACGTCTGCACCAACGACGTCTGCGACAAGAAGAAGGGCTGCCTGATCACCCAGAACACCTGCGACGACGGCAACCCCTGCACCACCGACACCTGCGACAAGACCTTGGGCTGTCAGCACGCGGTCCTAGACGGCGCGGCCTGCGACGACGGTGACGCCTGCACCGACCAGACCAAGTGCGATGCCGGCAGCTGCAAGGGCGTCGCCGTCACCTGCAACGACAAAAACGGCTGCACCACCGATTCGTGCGACAGCAAGACCGGTTGCGTGTTCTTGCCCGGCGTAGACACCGAGGTCACCTGCGACGACCAGAACCCGTGCACCGACGATGCCTGCAAGTCGGGCGTGTGCGTGGGCACCACCAAGCTGTGCGACGATGGCAACCCCTGCACGCAAGACAGCTGCGACAAGCTCAAGGGCTGCGTGACGGTCGATCTGCCCGAAAAGACGGCCTGTGACGACGGCGACGCCTGCACCGACAACACCAAGTGCCTGTCGGGTCAGTGCGCCGGTGGCACCATCGGCAAGGGTTGCCCGACTTGCGCCCAGGACTCGGACTGCAAGATGTGGGACAACAACAACATGTGCGATGGCGCCTACACCTGCAAGCAGTCCGCCATTTCGGGCGTCAAGCTGTGCTACTTCGACCCCACGCCGGTGTTCTGCGACACGCTGAACGACACGCCGTGCAAGAAGAACACCTGCCAGACCGCCACCGGCGTGTGCGCGATGACCGACGCGGTCAACGGCAGCAAGTGCGAGGACGGCTTGGGCTGCACCTCGGGCGACTTGTGCCTGAACGGCGTGTGCAAGGCCGGCCCGCCGACGGACTGCAGCAAATCGCCCGATCTCGTCGCCGCTGGCGCGGCCTGCAACGACGCGACCTGCAAAGAGACCGGCAAGGAAGGCCAGTACACCTGCGTGGTGTTGCCCAAGGCCGGCACCCCCAGCTGCGATGCCGACGGCAGCGGCTGCACCTTCAACGACTCGTGCATCGCCGGCAAGTGCGTGGCCGGTACCGCCGTGGACTGTAGCGGCGTCGCGGGCGAGTGCCAGACTGCCAGCTGCAAGTCGACCGGCGCCACCACCTTCCAGTGCATCACCGCCGCGGCCAAGGACGGCGACCCCTGCAACGACAAGCAGCTCTGCACCGAAGGCGACTTCTGCAAGACCGGCAAGTGCCAGCCCGGCACAGGCATCCACGACTGCGGCAGCTTGTCGAGTACCTGCGCCGACGGCGTTTGCGACAAGACCGGCAACGGCGGCCTGGGCGCCTGCATTCCCAAGGCCAAGAACGACGGCGCCGCCTGCGACGCCGACGCCAACGGCTGCACCCAGGGCGACAAGTGCGTGGCCGGTTCGTGCGTCCCCGGCGCACCGCCGGATTGCACCGCCAAGACCACCGACTGCGGCGTGGGCGCCTGTTCGTCCAGCGGCGCCGGCACCTACGCGTGCATGAGCGTGCCCAAGAAGGACGGCCTGCCCTGCGACGCCGACGCCACCGGCTGCACGGTCGGCGACTCGTGCAAGGTCGGCAAGTGCACCGCCGGCCCGCAGATGGACTGCAAGAGCAAAGACAGCGCCGACGGCTGCCAAGTGGGCGTTTGCAAGTCGCCCACCGGCCTGGCTGCGTTCTGCGACGTGGGCTTTGCCCCCAGCGGCAAGAACTGCGACGCCGACGGCAATGGTTGCACCCAGGGCGACATCTGCAACGGTCAGGGCGCCTGCGAGCCCGGCAAGGCCGTGGATTGCTTGGGCGTCACCACCGGCTGCACCCAGGGTACCTGCAAGTCGACCGGCGCCGGGACCTATTCGTGCCAAGGCGATCCCAAGCCGGACGGCACCAAGTGCGACGCGGACACCAACGGTTGCACCATGGGCGACGCGTGCAAGAGCGCCAAGTGCGTCGCGGGCGCCGCCATCGACTGCGCCAAGGAGCTCAACGTCAAGGCGACCGCCTGCACGGCCCCCACTTGCATCTCGAGCGGCTCGGAGACCCACCAGTGCGACAACGCCGCCGTCAAGGACGGCACGCCCTGCGACGCCGACGGCAAGGGCTGCACCCCCAACGACAGCTGCCAGATGGGCTTCTGCACCGCCGGCGACATGCAGACCTGCTCGTCGGTGGCCGGTGCTTGCGCCACTGCGTCCTGCCAGGACACGGGCGTCAACAGCTTCAAGTGCGTCGCCACACCCAAAGAGAGCTACCCGCCGCTGGATCCGCCGGTGTCCTGCACGCCCACCGATACGCCGCCCAAGTGCGCGACGGGCTACACCTGCACTGTCATGAACAAAGACAGCAACGTGGCGCAGTGCCAACCCAAGGTGACCCTGAACTGCGACGACGGCGACAAGTGCACCGAGGCGGACGCCTGCTCGGCCGGCAAGTGCATCGGTGGTCAAGCCAAGAACTGCGACGACAAGGACGCCTGCACGCTCGACTCGTGCAACAACGGCGTCTGCGCCAACCAGGCCATCCCGGGTTGCGTCGCCTGCTTGGACGAGAAGTTTGACTCCCCGGTGCCGCTGTCTTGGTCGGCCACGCACACCGATGTCTTGGGCACGGTGCCGTACGTGGTGTGGAAGGCCAGCGACAAGAAGCCTCACGCCGGTACGTACAACCAGCGCGCCGAGTGGAAGGGTGCAGCGACGACCGGCTCGCCGGCGGTGATCTACTCGAACCTCAGCTCGCGCCGCTTCTACGCCGCCGACTCGGCCGCGACCACGCTGGAGTTCTACCTGTCGATGGACGTCGCGCTGCAGGACTGCGGCTTTGACGACCTGCAGGTGTTGGTCAACAACATCAAGGTCTACGAGCGCTGCGACACCGTCAAGCAGACGGAGTACGAGACGGGCACGACCTACACCAAGGTGACGATCGATCTGTCGAAGTACTCGGGCGCGCCGATGGATATCAAGTTCTTGGCGCTGGCCGGTACCGGCGCCGACAACAAGGGCACCATCGACATCGACGACGTCAAGCTGACTGGCGCCTGTGGCCCGGGCTGCCTGGGCGCGTCGTTCGAGCCTCGCGACGTCAACTTGGACGCAGCCATGGTCGACCAGGTCGCGGCCGCCATCCCGCAGCCGTACCGCATGACCTCGACCGACGCGGGCTATGTCGGCTTTGCCGCGGCGGCCACCAACGGCCACACCGGCGTGGGCCTGCTCACCGCGATGTACTCGGGCAAGTCCGCTGCGGGCAAGTCCGAGACGGCCAAGCTGACGATCCCCAAGATCCAGGCCGTGGCCGGGGACAAGCTGTGGTTCGCGTTGCGCGCGCCCAAGGTGGCCGACGAGACCTGCGGCGCCGACGATTTCGTCGTCAAGGTGGCCGGCAAGGAAGTGTTCAAACGCTGCAACGCCCTGCCCAACTGGCAGACGTTCTCGGTCGATCTGCCGGCGGGCGCCACCTCGGACGTCGAGTTCAGTGTGGTGACGGGCGCGGCGACCACCACCGCCGGTACCTGGGAGTTGGACGACATCGGCGTGGCCGGTTCGTGCATGTACGCTTGCTGGTACGACAACTTTGACCAGGGCGGTTTTGCCACAAACTGGTCGACCACCGCGTCCAACGGCTGGAAGGCTTGGGCCATCAGCACGACGCTGTCCAAGACCCCGACCGGGTCGCTGTTCAGCGGATACACGACCACCCAGCCCAAGACGCTGACCTTCAACTTCATCGCCGCCAAGATCCTGGCCCAAGGCTCGGTGCTGGGCGGCGTGTGGAGCTACTACCTGAACCTGTCCGTGGCCACCCCCAACTGCCCGGCCGGCATCGTCCAGGCGTTGCGCTACGCGGTGATCAACAAAGAGCCCAAGACCGTGGCGGAATTGTCGGCCAACTTGGACGGCAACTTCACCCTGGACAGCAGTTGCCAGTCGACTTCGGGTTGGTCGCAGCGTATCGGCGAAATGTCGCCCGGCTCGTTCGGCATGGACGGTCGGTTCGTGTTCGCCACCAACGCCTTTGACAACAACAAGACCCTGGCGGCCTACGCGGACGAAGTGCTGCTGATGTGCAGGTAGTGCCAAATCGTGTGGCGGTTCCCCGGTGCAGCGCGCATGGCTGACGCCGGGGGCCGGCCGGCCACGAGGCGAACCCATGCACCCTTCAAGGAAGCTGACGTGACACGGAATCCGTCTGAATCGGCTCGAAAGACTTGGGCAATTCTTCGGGCTCGAACCGGGGTCCCCACCTGATTCTCGCCAGTTGCAGAACGGGTCAGAGAAGCCGTACAGGCGCGAATCAGGTGGGGTTCCTATGAGTCAATCGGGTATGCCAGGGGCAGGCAGTCGGCCTGCCGTGACCGATCACTTCCCCCAACCCCTGCTGGATCGGATCGAGGCGGCGCGAGCCCTGGGCCTGGCGGCCTTCAAGCTCGGCACCGAAGAGGAAGGCCTGGCGACCGAAGAGGTCCGCTGGCTCGCCGCGGGCATTCCCGCCGGCATTGGCTGCATCGTCAAGATCGGTGGGCCCTGTGCGCGTGCGGACTTGCGTTTGGCCGGCGAGGTGGGGGCCACAGCGGTCGTTGCGCCGATGGTCGAGTCGCCCTTTGCCATGCGGCGTTTCTTGGAGGCGGCCGACGAGGATCTGGGGTCCGGCGGCGCGCAGGTGGCGCGGGCCTTCAATCTGGAAACGGCCCAAGCGCTGGCGCAATTGGATGCGATCTTGGACGTGGCGGGGCCGGGACGGCTTGGCTTTGTCAACATCGGTCGCTCGGACCTGGGGGCCTCGCTGGGCTATCAGGTCGGCGACGCGGCGCTGCACGAGATTGTCGCCAAAGCGATCTTGCACCTGCAGGCGCGCGGTCTGCCGGTGCACGTGGGCGGCAAGGTCACCCGCGCTACGCTGAAGCCCCTGTTGGCCAAGGCGCCGTTCCCGATGTTCCACACGCGGTTCTTGGCGTTCGACATCGGACCGCGGGTCGGCGAGGCCATTGACGCCGCCCTGCACATCGAGCTGGGGTTGCTGGACGCGCTGGCCGGCCAGTCTGCGCGCTATGCGCCGGATCACCGCGCTCGGGCGGACGAAATTCGTCGGCGGCTGCAAGGGTAGACTGGCCATGCCGCAGCCCCGCCACGGCCGCGAACGATGGCCGTACTGCAAGATCATCAGCGGCTTGGGCGGCAAGGACCTGCTGCGCACCCAGCGCCTGGCCGAGCTGTACGGGCGCGCCGGTGCAGACTGGTTCGACGTGGACCTGGATCCGGCCGTCGTGGCGGCGGCGCGGCGCGGGCTGCAGGCCGCGGGTGCGGAAGAAACCTGTAAAATCATGGTGAGTTGTGGCCTAGAGGGCGATCCTCACGTGGGCGCGGCCCTGCTGGATACGGCCGTGTGCGCGACCTGTCCGGGCTGTGTGATCCCCGAACTACTGGCCTGTGCCCAGCGGCCCCTGGCGCTGCGGGCCCACGAATGTCCAAGCTGTGCCAAGTGTTTTGGAGCTTGCCCGCTGGGAGCGATCCGCGTGGCGGCGCCGGTTCGGCTGGCTGCCGCCGACCTGCCCGAGTGCCTGGCCGCCGGGGCGGTGGGCGTGGAACTGCACCTGGCCGGCGCGAGCCTGACCGAGGCCCAGGCAGCGATCGCCGCCATGCACGCGCGCTTGGACGATACTCTCTGGCTATCGCTCAGTTTGGGCGCGCAAGTCCAACCGTTGCAACAGGTGCTGGCGCTGGCCCAAGCGGCGGCCGATCTGGGTCGGTCGCGGTGGCTGCTGCAGGTCGAGGGCCGGCCGATGCACGGCCACGGCGCCGACCGCGAGGCCCTGGACTTGGCGGCCGCCGTGCTGGAGCGCTATCCTCACTATCCGGTGCAACTGGCCGGTGGAACGGGCATGGAATCGGCCACACGCTGCCGGGAGCGCGGCCTGAACGTGGCGGGGATCGCCTACGGCACCACCGCCCGCACCCTGGCGGCGGCGGGACTGGCCGACCACGCCACGGCGGAGCAGCGCGAGCAGGCCCAGCAGGC
>JBBISH010000179.1:0-8607 GCA_037441385.1 Myxococcales bacterium | reverse complement strand
GCTCGCTTCGCTCACCGCGGGGATCCCTCCTCTCCCAACGCTTTGGGCGAGGGGCAATGCAATTTCCCTTTACCCCTCGCCCACTTCAGTGGGAGAGGGGTCGGCCGCAGGCCGGGGGTGAGGGCTTTCGGCGCTGCGGCAGAGTAGGCAAGCGGTAAGGCAAACGTCGCGGCGGGTCGCGGCTGTGCCTGGTTCTGTGGGCCCGCTTGCGACCCACTGATAAGCACCCCACCTGATTCGCGCCTGTCCGGCTTTTCTGACCCGTTCTGCAACCGGCGAGAATCAGGCGGGGACCCCGGTTCGGGCCCGAAGAATTGCCCGAGTTTTCGATCCGATACAGACGGAATTGGTATGAGCATCAACGAGTTTTCGTCAGCGAGTGGTCTCGTTGCTCTGAACCTTGGAGATTTGTGATTGGTGTTCTAGCCCGGCCCCTTCGCCCACCACCCCTAACAATATCAGGGACTAGAAAGTGGCTGCATTGCTGGGCGACACTTTGGGCGCCAGGCCCCTGCGAAAGAGAACCAGCCCAAAGACGAGCGGCAAGAGGCCCACCACCGCGGTGCCCACCGCGAGGGGGGCGGCCTCGTCGGGCTTCACCGTGCCGAGCGCTATGGCGGCCGCGATGGCCAGGGTGACCAGCCCGCCCCACGCGGCGAGTAGGGCGCCGCTCCCCAGCTGCACCCATCGGACCAGGCGGCGGCTGCCCGGTTGTTGGACTGCACGGACCGCCATCGCCGGGTCCGCTGCATCGACCCGCCCACCGATCTGGGCCGCGTGGAGCTCTCGAACCCGGCGCACCGTGTACCGCCAGCCCAGCGCAACGACTGCAACCGGGATCCAGAGCCACGGCAACGCCGCGTCCGTACCACCACCCGGTTGGGTCAGCAAGAACAGCGGCGCGTCGTAAGCACCGTGCAGCGCCATCGGCACACCCAGCGCCAGGGCCAAGTTCGTGCTCCGGTCCTCGACCGGGCCGAACCGGCGCAGGGCCACGAAATACCCCATGATGGCGCCATAGCAGGCGTGGCCGGGCACGGCAAGCAGCGCGCGCACTACGGCCACCCCCATCCCGTGGTCCGCCACGTACAGGACGTTCTCCAGCGTCGCGAAACCGAGTGACGCAGTCACCCCGTACACGATGCCATCCATCGGCTCGTCGAAGGCAGGCTGTCGGGCGCAGTAGAAGTATACAACACTGAATTTAAACAGCTCCTCACAAAGCGCGGCGCCCAGGAAGGCCGAACCCAGCGAGGCCCCCAGCGGTCCAAGCTGAGCCGGTTCCAGCAGTTTCGCCTCGGCCAACTCGGCCACGCCGGCCGGGATGGTCGTCGCGACGCCCAGCCAGAACGTCCGCCACAGCACGCCGCGCGGCTCCGGGTTGGCGTCACGGGCCAAGAAGTACCACAGCACCAGGACGGTCGGCACGATCGCCGCGCCAAACAGCGGCAGGGTCATCGCCGGCCCCACCTGCCGAGAACCGCGGCGAGCCTCCAGGCGCCCGTGGCCTGACCCATGCTAGTGCACCACATCCAGCCAGAGCGGCAGCAAGTTCGGCTCGCCTTCGCCCAAGACGTAGGCCTTGCGCAGCTCTTGTGCCGCGACTTTCGCTGCCTCTGGCGTGCGTGCGTGAATTTCAGCAAGAGTTTCGCCAGGTAGAAAATGGCTGCCAGGTTTCTTGTTTAGGATGAAGCCGACGGCCATGTCGACCTCGTCCTCGGCTCGGTTTCGGCCCGCTCCCAGCCGAACCGCCGCCAGCCCGACCTGCAGGGCGTCGAGGGCGAGCACCGTCCCGGCGGAATCGGCGACGAGGGGCACCACAACGGGGGCGCGGTCCAGCACGGACCAGGGCTCGTCGGCCACCCGCGGATCGCCGCCTTGGGCCAGGACCATCTCGCGGAACTTCGCCAGCGCCGCGCCATCGTCCAAGACGCGGGCGATCGCCGCCTCGCCCTCGGCCAGCGTCGCCACCCGACCCGCCAGGCGCAGCATCTCGCCGCCCAGGCGCACCACTTCCTGGCGCGTGTCGTCGGGTCCGCCACCCCGCAGAATCTCGACCGATTCCGCGATCTCCAAGGCATTGCCGATGTGGGTCCCGAGCGGCCGATCCATCGCCGTCAGAAACGCCGTCACTTTCCGGCCCGCGGCCTGCCCGGCCTTGACCATTGCCGTCGCCAGCTTCAGCGCGTCGTCGCGGTTCTTCATGAACGCGCCGGAACCCACCTTGACGTCGAGCACCAGCGCCCCGGCGCCCTCCGCCAGCTTCTTGCTCAGGATCGACGCGACGATCAGCGGAATCGACTCCACCGTCGCCGTCACGTCGCGCAGGGCATACAGGCGCTTGTCGGCCGGCACGATCCGCTCCGTCTGACCGATCATCCCCATCCCGGTCGTCCGCACCAACTCGCGAAAGACGTCCAAGCTGAGCCGCGTCTCAAAGCCCTTCCCCGAGCCATCGCGCCCCGGCCCCCGGATCGACTCCAGCTTGTCCAGCGTGCCGCCCGTGTGCCCCAGGCCGCGCCCCGAGATCATCGGCACCGCCACCCCGCACGCCGCCACAGCTGGCGCCAGCGGAATCGAGACCTTGTCGCCCACGCCGCCCGTCGAGTGCTTGTCCGCCGTCGGCACGCCCAGATCGTCCCACGTCACTTCGTCGCCCGACTTCAGCATCGCTTCGAGCAGCGCCGCCGTCTCCGCCGCCGTCATCCCGCGCCACACCACCGCCATCGCAAAGGCGGCCATCTGGTAGTCCGGCACCGTCCCCGCCACGAACCCATCGATCAATTGCTGCAGCGCGCTCGCCGGCAGCTCCTTGCCGTCGCGCTTGGCGGCGATGATTTCAACCGTACGCAGACTCATCGTGTCCTCTCGCCCCAGGCGGGCCGGCCCAGTATGCACTGGCACGCGCGGGTTGGCGAATCACCGCCGCGCGCGCAATTCGATTGCACTGCCGGCCTTGCGCGGGCAAACTATCGCGCCCAAGCTTTGCCGGCGTCGCCAGCGGAGGGTTCATGCGTTGCAACCGGTGCGGACACGAAAACATCTCGTCTTTCCGTTTCTGCGAGGTCTGTCTCGCCCCGCTCCGCACCGACGAGACCGGTCCGGTCCGCGCCGTCCGCCCCGAGGATGTGGTCGGAAAGTTCTTTGAAGAAGCTGACTTGCTTGAACAGGGCTCTGCCGAGGTGTCGCGCGGTCAGATCACGCCCTCGCGCTACGATCTGCCGTGGCGACCGATCGAGCGCACCCTTCCCATGCCCATCGGCCGCGACGCCGAGATCGGCCACGTCTGCGCCGCCATCCTCGCCGGCCTCCGCGAGCGCCGCCACACCGCCGTCACCCTCCAGGGCGAGCAGGGATCGGGCCGCTCCCGCGTCCTCGCCGCCGTCCGCGAGCGCGTCCTCGCCGAACTCCCCGGTACGCGCACCCTCGTCATCAGCGCCCAAGGCTGCCACCGCCCCTACGCCCTCCTCGAGCGCCTGCTGCGGCTCCGCTTCGACATCGGCGAGTTCTTGGCCGGCACCATCGCAGGCGAGCGCTTCGAGCGCACCGTCGAGTCGTTCTTCGGCGACAGCGCCGGCGCCGAGGTCGCGCGCACCTGCGGCCCCATGCTCGGCTTCGCCTTCTGGAACGACCACGACATCGACTTCATGGACCGCGGCGAACAGGCCCGCCGCGCCCGCGAGGCCCTTTTCAACTTGCTGCAGCGGGTCTTCATGGATCCGCCCACGCTGCTCGTCGTCGACGACGCTGGCGAGGCCGACGCCGAAAGCCTCGCGATCTTCGCCCAGCTCGTCCTCGACTGGCCCGAGCTGCCCGTCGCGGTCATTTTCGCCACCGATCGCCGCGGCGTGGTCCGCCGACCGTGGCTGGGCGAGCGGCCCATCCTCGAACTCGGCAGCCTCAGCCAGGGCGACATGCGCGAGGTCGCCAAGCGCGCCCTCACCGGCGTGCAGGGCATTGACGACGGCCTCCTCCGCCAGCTCGCCGACCTCGCCAACGGCCGGCCCGGCATGCTCCTCGCCGCGCTCGAGACCCTGGCTCGCGCCGGCGGCATCGTCAAAGACGAGGGCGTGTGGTGGCTCGTCGCCGACAAGGCCCGCGAACTCCTCTTGGGCAGCGAGCTCTTTGGCCAGCGCGGTGGCAAGCTCGACGGCCTCTCCGACTTCCAGGTGCAGGTCGCCTGCCGCGCCGCCATCTTTGGCATTCGCGCCTGGGCTGGCGGCGTGGTCGCCATGATGCGCCAGGGCGTCGGCCCCAAGCAGTCCGTCCGCACCGTCGACGAGCTCGGCCGCGACCCGCTCCCGCAGCAGGTCGTCGATGCCCTGCAAGTCCTCGTCGAGCGCGGCGTCCTTTTCCCCGAGCGCCAGAACACGCTCGCCGGCGAACCCGTCTACCGCTTCTTGGACGAAGGTGAGCGCGCCTCGCTCTTGGAGCTCCATGTGCCTGGCGACCTCGCCAACCTCTCACAGACCGCCGCGGTGTGGCTGCAGATGGTCGGCGACGACCGCGCGGGCGACTTTGCCGAAGTCCTCGCGCCGCTATGGCTCGCAGCGGGCGACAAGGTCCACGCCGCCCACGTCTACCTGCGCGCGGGCGAGCAGGCCCGCGACCAGTACCGCAACGACGCGGCGCGGCAATGCCTTGAAAAGGCGCGCGAACTTGCGCCACCCGAGCTGGCCCACGTCCACGGCGAGGCGGCCCTGGGTCTGGGGCGCCTGCACGAATTCGAAGGCAACTGGGCCGAGGCCGAGCGCAACTACCGCGACGCCCTGGAGCTGGCCTGGCGCTACCGGGCGCGGGCCCGCGGCGCGCGGGCGCTCTATTACCTTGGGCGCATGTTGCGGCAGCAGGGCAAGATCGTCGCCGCCATCGACCACTTGGCGCCGGCGCTCAAGCTCTACGAGGCTGCGCAAGACCTTCGCGGCCTCGCCGCGGCCTGCGACGACATCGGCCGTTCGTACTGGATGGCCGGCCGCCTGGACGCCGCGCAGCAATTCCTCAAGCGCTCGGTGCAATACCGCGAGCGCATCGGCGACCGCACCGGCCAGGCCTACACGCTGACCAACCTGGGCATCGTCTTGAACAGCAAGGGCCGCATCGAGCAGGCCAAGTCGTACCTCGAGCGCGCCGTCTCGCTGCAGCGCGAGCGCAAGAACCTGCTGGGTCTGGTGGAATCGCTCAATGCCCTGGGCGTGGCCCACGTGGGCGCGGGCGACATCGACGCGGGCGTGCAGGCCTTCGAGGAAGCGCTCACCCTGTCCAAGCGCATCGGCAACCGGCGCATGCTCGCCATGCTCCAGAACAACTTGGGCGAAGTGCACTGCAACCAGGGCCGTATCGACGAGGGCGAGGCGCTCCTCTACAAGGCCGTGGAAGGTGCGGGCCGCCTGGGCGATCACGCGCTCCTTTCGGACGCCGCCCGCAACCTGGCCATCGCCGCCCGCCAGCGCAACGACCGCGAGCGCGCCGTCAAGTGGGCCCGCCGGGCCGTGGCTGCCGCCGCGAGCAGCGACGTCAAGCGCGCCAAGGCCAGCTCGCAGCGCACCCTGGCCGACATCCTGGTCGACGCGGGCGACCACAGCGGCGCCGAAGAGGCCTTTGCCCGGGCCGCCGAGGGCTTTGCCCAATCCGGCGACGTCCGCGACCTGCAGACGACCTTGCAGGCCCACGCCGCCTTCTTGGTCCGCTTGGGCCGCGCCGACGATGCCGCGCCCCTGCTCGAACGGGCCGACGGCGCCGACCAGCTGGTTCCGCCGGCCGCCGTCAGCGCGTAGACGCCTGCATCGACACGTTCCAATTCGACCCCACCGCCCGCCTCTGGCCAGCAGCCCCTGTTGCTGCCTCGCGTGATTCGCTCCGCGTGGGCCGGCCCTGGGGCTACGGCGCCCCCTCTGGGGCCGGGTCGGCATTCGGTCTTTGTCTACCGGCGCATCCTCTAGCCACGCCCGCGCGTCCCGCTTTGCTCCCTTCGCGGGGCGACACGGCGCTGCGCCATCACACCAGTTCCGTCCGAATCGGATCGAAAACTCGGGCAATTCTTCGGGCTCGAACCGGGGTCCCCGCCTGATTCTCGCCGGTTGCAGACCGGGGCAGAGAAGCCGTACAGGCGTGAATCAGACGGGGTTCGTATCACCTGTATATTCGCACTGGAACCTAGCATCAAAATCGCGACGTTGTCTCGCGGAAGCGCATGCGGGCTCCGCGCTTGACACCCTAACCCGGCCGATCGCCTGCACTCTGCCCGCAGTCGGACGCGCCCGTCGCACCCCGGCGCGCAGCAGCCTGTGGATGACCTGCGGATGGTGGTATTTTTGGCGATTAGAATTGAAGGTTTGGATGCTATTCGCGATCGCGCCCGGCGGGCCCACTTGCCAACAATTCGACATTGCAACGCAATGAAAGAACCGTATGGACATCCATGACTTGCCAACGATGTCGGCGGCGACGATCGTGACCCATAGCAGGTTGCGGCCGATGCCCCTGCGAGTTCGCACCAATTATCGGTGGACTAGGCGCCTCAGTGTCGCGGTTTTCGCACACCGCGCTCCAGTCCAGGCCGGGTGCGCAGCGAATTCCTCAGCGTGCGCCGGGGCTGATGCGCCCGACCTCGCTCGTCCCCTTGTCGCCGCCGCTCCATGGCGGTACTTCTGTGCTCGACCGCAATCTCGAGCTGATTGATGGTCACCTTTGGCGGCCGTTCCTGGCGGGCTCCCCGCACGGTTTCCGTTCGGTAAAGGTCCACTCGACCAAGGCCCACGCTGGCGATCTGCGGATTGCCCGTTGGACTGCAGGCGATGCGTTTGCCTTCAAGCCTGCGCCGTTGCGGTGCCAGGCGCCCCTTGTTGCCGTTTCGACAGGTCGCTCGCCTGCCGCCCGTGCCCGCCCGCGTTGTCCGCACCCGTTGCGACGGATCCTGCGCCGGAGACCTACTGCCGCCATGACCTCTTCCTGGCCCCAACATCCCCCTTTGACCGACGCGCCGGCCCAGCAACCGGGCGTTCCGCAAGCACGCGAAGTGGCGGAACTGGCCCCTCCGTTTGGCAGCCAGGGCGCTCATCTTGGCAGCCAGGGCGCGGGGTCCAACGACGAGCTGTGGGCGCAAGTCCTGGGCGCGCTCCGCACCACCACCAGCCGCGCCGTGGTGGATTCGTGGCTCGACAAGGTCGCGCTGGTGCAGGTCGAGGGCAGCGCCGTGACCCTGCAGGTCGGTGATGCCCAGCTTGCGGATTTCGTTGAGCACAACTACCTGGAATCCATCGAGTCGGCCCTGGCGACCCTGCTCGGTCAGCCCACGCAAGTCGCGCTGCGCGTGGCGCCGCCGGCCGACATGGGGCCGCAGACCGTGCCCCTGTTCCCCGCGGAGCGCGCTCCCGTGCGCCAAGGGCTGCCCCTGGACCTGCAGCCCAGTGATGCCGATACGCAAGAGTGGCAAGACCTGGCGCCGCGCTTCAGCTTCGACAATTTCGTGGTCGGCAAGGCCAACGAACTGGCGGCCGCGGCGGCACAATCGGTCAGTCAAGCGCCCGGTCAAGTCTACAACCCTTTGTTTCTGCACGGCGGCGTCGGTCTGGGCAAGACGCACCTGCTGCACGCCATCGGCCAGGCGGCCCGCCAACGCAACCCCGGCCTGCGCGTGCGCTACGTGGCGGCCGAGACCTTCATCGACGACACCATGAGCGCCTGGCGCAGCAAAGACGGCAGCGCGCGCTCGGACGTGCGGGCCCTGTACCGCCACAACGTGGACATGCTCTTGGTCGACGACGTGCAGTTCCTGCAGGGCCGCACGCCGATGCAAGAGGAGTTCTTTCATCTTTTCAACGCACTGCATCAGTCCGGCAAGCAGATCGTGCTGTCGTGCGATCGCTACCCCAGCGAGCTGCAGCAGTTCCACGACCGGCTGCGTTCGCGCTTTGACTGGGGGCTGGTCGCCGAGCTGACGCCGCCGGATCGCGACCTGCGGCTGGCGATCCTGCAGCGCAAGGCCCGCGATCTGGCCCTGCCGCTGCCCTACGACGTGGCGCTGTACATCGCCGATCACCTGCGCAACAACATCCGCGAGCTCGAAGGTGCGCTGACCAAGCTCACCGCCCATGCGCGCATCGGCCAGCGCGGCATCGATCTGGCCCTGGCGCGCTCGGTGCTGGGGCCGCTGGTCGAACTGCCCTCGCGCAACCTGACCGCCGAGGTGATTCAACGGGTGGTGGCCCAGCAGTTCGGTTTGAAGATCACGGACCTGAAGGGCCAAAAACGCCACCGCAGCATCGTGGAGCCGCGCATGATGGCGATGTACTTGACCCGCAAGCACACCTCGATGTCGTATCCCGAGATCGGCCGCGTGTTTGGCGGGCGCGACCACACCACGGTGATCCACGCCTGCCAGAAGATCGACTGGCAGATCAAGACCGACGCGTCTTTGCAGGCGGCGGTGCAGTCGATCGAGACCGCCCTGGGCAAGTAGCGCTCCCCAGCTCATACCAGTTCCGTCCGAATCGGATCGAAAACTCGGGCAATTCTTCGGGCCCGAACCGGGGTCCCCGCCTGATTCTCGCCGGTTGCAGACCGGGTCAGAGAAGCCGTACAGGCGTGAATCAGACGGGGTTCGTATCA
>JBBISH010000178.1:0-8750 GCA_037441385.1 Myxococcales bacterium | reverse complement strand
TGCCGGACATCCGAAGCCAGGCCCGAACCGCGTAGCACGCGAACCGCCGGATGCGGACCCGCATGTCCGGTGGTGTGGGAGGGGCGTCGGGCAACCGGCGCCCCTACCCGATAGGGCCATTCGACGTGGCGGCAGAGTAGGCAACCGGTAAGGCAGGGCAATTTCTACCCCTTGAAATCATTGCGAGTGGCCGGGTCCACGGCGTCAGCGATGCTGGCCCGCACGGGTGGCGGCGCGGTGGAGCGTCGCCACCGTCGGGAGCCGGAAACCCCGGCTCCGCCCGTCCCCCTTTCGACCGGCGGCCGCAGCGCGACGGCCCGGCGCGGGCAGCTCAGAACTTGCCCCCCACTTTCCGTTCGCCGGGCCGGGACGCCCAAAGCCCCGTGAAATTGAGCGGTAGAAATTGCCCCCCAACCAATCTGAGAGCCCGACCGGGACTTTGTGCCTGGCCCGCTAGTCCGAAATCCCTGTACCCGAATCGACACAGACGCCAAGGCCTTGGGCGTCGATGGCAAACCGCCACCCACCGTGGCCAGACCAGGGCGAGGTCCAGTACCCCGTGCCCACGGCCCAGGTCGCGGTGGCGCTGGCAGCGACGGCGGCAATCTCGTCGGAAGAACCGCCAAATGGGTGAATTTGCAGCGCCGCGCCATTGGGATCGGTGCGAATGACGATGGCATGGCCGCCGGCATCTTGCCCGACGACGATCAGACCGCCGCCAGGCAACACCGCCACATCGTTCAACTCGCTGGCGGCAGGTGGCGCAGGCCAGCCGGGCACTGGGTTACCGTCGGCATCGCCGCGCCACCACCAAGCCGTCGCTCCGCCGTCGTCTGGGGACGCACTACCCACCACCACGCTGCCGCCCGCCACCGCTGCGACCGCTTTGACGACGCAGTAGCCGCCTGTGTCGAGGGCAGTCGTCGCCAACCAAGCGCCGTCGGCCGCCAATCGGGCCTGCCAGCAATGATCGAGCTCCTTGCTCTTGTTACGGTTTCCCGCCGCGAACACTTGACCATTGGCCGCGGCCACGTCGACCAGTTTGCTCTCCCACCCGTCGGTTGGGGCGAGGGCTTGCCACTGGGCTTTTCCTGCCTCGTCGACAGCGAGTACCCAGCCACGATCGTCCTGGCCGTCCTTCTTGGTCTGGCCAACCGCGATGATCACACCGCCCAGGTTTGTCGCGGCGACGAGGGCGCCGTCGTCGCCTGCCACGTAGGCGTGCTGCCAAGCAAACACCATGCCTTTGCCCGTGTCTTCCGCGCGGCCCAGCCAGCCGGCGCCCGCCCAATAGTTGTCCTTGCTTGCCGGCGACTCGACATAGCCGGTCAGGACGAACGCGTGTGCGCCGGCCGCAACCACCTGTTTTGCGTGGCGGCTGGCATAGTTGGCGTCTTGCAAAAGCGTGAAATCAGTTGCGATGGTTTTGCCGGTGGCGTCGAAGTGGTGCAGCATGCCCTGGCCGCTCGAGAAGGCCGTGCCGATTGCCAGCCAGGTTCCGTCGTTCAGCGCGGCCACGCCGTCGAATTGCGACGAACTGTCGTTGAGCACCATGGCTGAGGGCACGCTACTTGCGCATTCGCCTTTGACGCACGCGTCGGTGGTACACGGGTCGCCGTCGGTACACGTCGCAGCCAGCGCCATGGTCACCTCGCAGCCGTAGTAGCCACAAGTCGACACGGCGCACGGATTGTTCAAGTCGCACGGCTTGCCCCACTCCGCCGTGTGCGTGCATTTGCCCTGTTTCGAGCACTGGTCCACCGTGCACTCCTTGCCGTCGTCGCAGTTGGCGGTGAGGTCCATGTCGCCGGTGCAGGTGCCGGCTACGCACAACCACTTGGCGTGACAGGGGTTGCCGTCATTGCAGGGTGTTCCGTCCAAGGGCAGCGCCACGCACTTGCCGCTCTGGCAACTGTCGGCGGTACACGGGTCGCCATCGCTGCAGGTGCTGGCGTCGGGCAGCGGGACGTGCTGGCATCCCTTGGGAGCGCCAAGGCAGCTGTCAGCCGTACATGGGTCGTCGTCGTTGCAATTGACGGTGCCGATGCAGATATCGCCTTGGCACTCGCCCATGGCAGAGCACGGATCGCCGTCGTCGCAGGGTGCGTTGCTCGTGGCGAGGCCGCAACCGTAGACATCGTTGCACGCTGCGACGGTGCAGCCGCCGGGACTTGGGCTCGGACAGGCGATGGGCGCCTCGTAGCCCGAAAAATCGCTGCGGCACTTGAACCAGGTGACCTGACCGTTGATGTTTGCACACTTGCCTACCCCGCAACGCGCTTGTTCGCAGTGATGGCTGCCGTTGCAGAATTCGCCAAACGGGCATTCGGACGACTTCAGGCAATCGACGCATTTGCCGGCGGGCAACAGGCAGTGGTAGGGGCATTCGCTGTCGTTGCTGCAGGACTTGACGCATTTGCCGTCTTGGCACGTGGCCTTGCCGGGGCAGGGTATGGTCGCGCTGCACTCGACGCAGAAACCATCGACGCACGTCTTTGGGTAGTTGCAGTCATAGCTGGAGTCGCAGGTGGGTCCGATGCAATGCTCGTCGACGCATTTGCCCGTGGTGTAGCCGACGTTGCAGCTGCCCGTCCCCAGGCAATCGACGCATACGCGGTTGGCGACGTCGCACGTGCAGCCGTAGTTGCCGACGCAGGGCATGAGATCTTGGTGACACGGCTCCTGCATCGAATTGCTGTAGGCCCCAAAAAGATGGCTGCATTTGCCTGTCGCGGCGTTGCAGGTGTCAAAGGTGCACGAATTGCCGTCGTCGCACGCACCGGCCGTACACGGGGTCGCCAAGGGCACTTCCAAGGACCATAGCGTTGGATCAGCGTCCATGCCATCGCCGCTGGCATCCCCAGTCCCGGCACCGTCGGCGAGGCCATCGACTTCGACCGTAGCGTCGGCAGCGTCGTCGGCCAAGTCGTCACCGCCGATTGCGTCAAGAGCGTCGGTCGTGTCGGTCTCGTCGGTCGTGTCGGTCGAGTCCCCGTCCGCGAGGACGGCGTCTGCCGCCGCGTCGGTTGCAGCGTCGGTTGCAGCGTCGGCTTCTGCATCGGTCCCGGAATTGGTCTCGGAATCGGTCTCGGCGGCCAGACTATCTGGCTGGGGCAGTTCCGTCGCCGATGGACTGTCCTGGATGGCGTCGCCAACACTTGCGACATCGGCAGCCACGTCGCCTGCATGGGTGCCATCGCTCGCGGCAACCGGTGGTCCGGGCGCGGCCTGGGATGTACACGCTGCAGCGGCGACAAGGGTCAAGACCGTGAGCCAGCTGCGGAAACGCCTGCCCAATAATCGCCCGCTCATCCTGTGCCCCCACTCGCGCTGCCCTGAGAGACGACGACCGCGGCTACCAGCGCGTCACACGGTGCGTGCCAAAGTCGGCGCACGAATCTACCGACAGTACGATCTACCGACTGTGCAATCTACCGACAACGCGCATTGCGCCGTCCCAAGGACCCGCGGCGACTCGCCAGCGACCCTACATCTCGCGGTACGGTGGAGCAACGTCATCCCGCTTGGTCGTCCGACTTTCAAGGAGTCAAACAGATCGCCGAGGTCGGCTATTTTCACCCAGAATCCCGTGGAAGATGCCTTGCGCCGATAGCGACCGCGCGTTGGCTTACGCGTTCATGCTGCACAGCTGGCTACCGCGCCAAAGTCCCTGCGACGTGCTGTTCCGGCACAACTGGGACCAGCCCACCAGAGACTGGGCCAGCGGCAAGGAGGCAGCGGTGCAGCATGGTCACCGCCGGTGGGGGCGGCGATGGGCCGCGCGTATCGCGTAGTCGCGGGAGGTGCACGGTGGACCGGGGCCGAAATGCCCCCCAACTACGGCGCCCCAGCCGTGGCAACTTCTGCCGCCGGTGCCCTAGCTACCCGTAGCGCAAGAGGCCATCGACCACCGCGCGCGCCGCCAGCGCCAAAGCCACCCCGCCCACGGCGCGACCCAGGTCCCCGCTCTGACGGGTCGGCAGGTCGTGGGCGCGCACCACGACCGTGCCAGCCCAAACGTCGCCCAGGCGCTGCAATTTGGGATCGTCGTGCATCGAGCTGAGCGCCGGCAGACCAAAGAAGCTCAAGTCAATCAGCAGGGCAGAGCTACGGATCAGGGCCGACCGCCAGCCACAGCGGACCAGATCGCCATGCTGGCGCACCCGCAGTCCGCAGACGAGCTTGCCCAGGGTCGCGTCCCCCACGCCCTCGGCCACGGTCCGATAGACCACCAACGCCACCACCGCGGCCGCGACCGATCGTCCGGCCCCCGGGTGGAGCGTCCGTTCGATTTGCACCCGCGACAGGCCCTGCATCGCCATGCCAAGCGCGCACGCCACCCCAACGGCCACCGCCCCCGCCGCCGACGTGGCCATGTCGATGACCAGGGCCGTAACCCGGCGACCTCGGCTGCTGTAGGTGGCGAGCGGGCCGGCACTGGCGATCTCATCGGGATTCGGGTTTGTGCCGTAGTCGGCCGCGGCGGCTTGGACCGGTCGTTCGCTCATGGTTCACCCGTTTCGCTGAGGGGAAGGTTGTTGCAGGCCCCGGCAAGTCAACTGCGGAAGCCTGGTCCATGTCAACCCTGCCTGCCTGGGCGCCAGTCCAAGCCCTTTGCCATCGTTGTGGAACTGGGGATCATGGGGGGCATTTTCTACCCTTCAGAATTACTCGAATTGTTGCGACCGCGTCAGCGATGCTGGCCCCGCAGGGGGGGGGCGGCGCCGAGCAGGCGGCGCCACCGCCGGGAGCATGAATCTCGGATCCTGGCAGGCGCTTCCATCGACCGGCGGCCGCAGCGCGACGGCCCGGCGGACGCGGCCCAGAAAATGCCCGGCACTTTGCGTTCGCCGGGCCGGGACGCCCAAAGTCCCGTGAAATTGAGCAGTAGAAATTGCCCCCCAACCAATCTACCCGGCACGGCTCCGGCTCCGGCCCAGGCTCCGGTCCCCACTTGGCCGAGTCCGCTGGACTCGCCCATCCCCGCGGGCACGTGGGGGCCCCTGGCCCAGGCCCAGCCCCTACTTCGCCACATAAACAAACAGATACCGCGGCCCGCTCAAATTCTGCCCAAAGCAGTTGCTCGCCTCCCAGCCGCACGACGGGTTGTTCACCGTCAGGTTCCCCAGCGCCTCGCTGCAGCCCATGGCCGACACCCACCACGACCGCGACGTGTTCGGGCTCGAGCTGTCCGCCTTGATCAGGTTGTCGCCGTTCAGGTTGAAGTTGGACCCCGAAATCAGCCCGTATTCCGCGTTGTTCAGCAGGCCCAGCGCGAACACGTTCTTTTTGACGTCGATGTAGCGCACCTCGCCGGGGGTTTTGCCCGCCCCGCAGGCCACCCGCAGCCGCGACCAGTTCTTGTCGGCGCAGTCCAAGCCCCAGCCGAGCGGCACATCGTCGCTGTTCAGTTGGTCGTAGAAGCCGGCGCACTGCAAGAAGCCCTCGCTGCGGAAGTCCGGGCCCAACTGGCCGACAAAGCCGGGGATGCTCGATGGGCAGCCCTCGTCGGTCTGGCCGTCGCAGTTGTTGTCGACGAAGTCGGCGCAAATCTCTTTGGCGGCCGGGTTGATGGTCTTGACGGTGTCGTTGCAGTCATTGCCGCCGGCCGTGCAGATCTTGGGCGTAAAGCCGTTGGGGATGATTTTGCCCAGGGCGCAGAAGTTGTCGGCGTCTTCGTCGCAGCCTTCGTCCACCTTGAAATTGCAGTCGTTGTCCACGTCGTCGCACTGCTCGATGGCAAACGGGTGCACGGCGGCGTTCAGGTCGTTGCAGTCGCCGATGCCCTTTTCGCAGGTCTGCACAAAGCCAAGGATCGTCTTGCTCTTGCTGCAGTAGCCGTCGTCGTCGTCGTCGCAGCCCTCGTCGGTCTGGCCGTTGCAGTCGTTGTCGGCGTTGTCGCAGAGCTCCGCCGCGGTGTAACTGCCCGACCAGCCGCCGTAATCGGTACCGTTGCACGCCAGCCACTTGCCGCCCACGCACAAGCTTGCGGCCTTCTTGGCGCCCTTGCACACGCCCACCTGCTTTTCGCAGTTTTGCGGGTCGTCAAAGGCCAGGTCGCCGTCGCTGCCGTCGGTCTTGCCGTCGCAGTCGTTGTCGACGCCGTCGCAGAGTTCTTTGTTGACGGGGTGGATGCTGGCGTTGCTGTCGTCGCAGTCGCCCTGGCCCAAGAAGCAGACCTTGGGCTTGCCGGCGGTGGCCATGGCGGTGTCGCAGTAGCCGTCTTGGTCGTCGTCGCAGCCCTCGTCGGTCTGGCCGTCGCAGTTGTTGTCCAGGTTGTCGCAGATTTCGTTTTGCGGCGCCGGCGAGCCGACCGAGCACACCGCCTTGCTGCCATCGGCGCTGCAGACCACGGTGCCGCTGACCAGGCAGATGCCCGCGCCGTCTTTGCAGGAGTCGCCCAGGGTGGCGAAGGTCTCGTCAGTGGTGCCCGAGCAGTCGTCGTCCAGGCCATTGCACAGTTCTTTGGCGCCTTTGTAGCGCTTGGCGTTGCCGTCGTCGCAGTCGCCGCCGCCCAGCGGGCAGCCCTTGGGCGAGCCGACCACCTGCATGGTCGCGTCGCAGTTGCCGTCCTTGTCGTCGTCGCAGCCTTCGTCGGTCTGGCCGTTGCAGTTTTGGTCTTTGTCGTCGCAGAGTTCCATGCTGCCGGGGACCACGCTGGGGTCGTCGTCTTGGCAGTCGCCGCCGCCCTTCGTGCAGCTGAGCGGGAAGCCGATGGTGGCCATCTTGGCGTCGCAGAAGCCGTCTTGGTCGTCGTTGCAGCCCTCGTCGGCGCTGCCCGAGCAGTCGTTGTCTTTGTCGTCGCAGACTTCGCTGGTCGCGTAGGCGGCGTTCCACTGCTGGTAGGTCTGGCCGCTGCACGCCAGCCACTTGCCAGCCTGGCACAGCGCCGCGGGCTTGAGCGAGCCCTGGCAAACCCCTTGCTGTTTCTCGCACTTCTGCACGTCGTTCAGCGTCAGCAGCGGGTCGTCGCCGTCGGTGAGGCCGTTGCAGTTGTCGTCGGCGCCGTTGCATGTCTCTTTGGCGGCGGGGTAGCGGCCGGCGTCTTCGTCGTCGCAATCGCCGCTGCCCTTGGGGCAGATCTTGGCGGCGGGGTCGTAGGCCATGCCGGCGTCGCAGTACAAGTCTTGGTCGTCGTCGCAGCCCTCGTCCACCTTGCCGTTGCAGTTGTCGTCTTTGCCGTTGCAGGCCTCGGGCGCGGGCGGCGTGCCCACGCAGGTCTCTTTGCCGGCGACGCAGAGCGGCGTGCCGGGACATTGCCAAGTGCCCACGGTGATTTGGCAGCCGGCGCCGGGCACGGGCTCGTCGATGGTGCCGTTGCAGTTGTCGTCTTTGCCGTTGCAGGTCTCGGGCTGCGGGGTGGCGGCGCTGCAGGCGGTCAGCTTGCCCTTTTCGCAGTGGCGCTTGCCGGTGCAGGTGCCGTTGTCGTTTTGCACGCCGCAGGTGGTCTCGGCCAGCTCGTACTCAAAGCGGTCGGTGCAGTTGCCGTCCAGGGTCTCGGCGATGCAGGCCTTCTTGTCCTTGCCGGCGGCGGTCTTGACGGTCTTGCAGACAAAGCCCTTGCCGCAAGTCTGACCCAACGCGCAGTCGCTGGCGCAGAACGAACCGGCGCTCCCCTGGGCGATGCAGATGTCGGTCAGGCCCACCGCGGTCTGGCCGACCATCATGACGCAGTCCAGATCCGCGTTGCACGGCCGGCCCAGGTTGGGCGAGGTGGGCAGGCAGCCGTAGACGGTGTCGGGCGCGCCGGCCAGCTGGGCGCAGGTCCAGCCCTCGGGGCACTCGCTGCTGTACTGGCAGTTGGCGGTGCAGACGCGGTCGTTGCGAGTGGGGATGCAGAAACCCGCTGTACACACGGCGTTGTCGGTGCACGAGAAGCCGCACGCGCCCGGCTTGGGGCTGACAAAGTCGCAATTGGCGGTGGTGGGTCCGCCCAGGTCCAGCACGGCCACGTCGGACTGGGTGTCGTCGCCGATGGTCCCCAAGTCGTTCTGTGTAAAGGGCGTATCGCTGGCGGTGTCGCTGGGCTCGCTGCCGCCGCTGTCGGTGCCGCTGCTCAGATCCTGGACCGCCGTGTCGGTTTTGGCTGTGCTGGGCGCTGCCGCTGGGCCGCTGTCGCAGCCGCTCCAAAGCAGGGCGAGGACGCCCAGAACTGCCGCTGTCTTCAAGGTGTTCATGTCTGCTCCCGGGGCCGTCTGCACTGCCTATGGTACAGCGTAGCGGCAGCGGCGGGGCGACACAAGAAACCGGCGGCGCTGGGGGCCAGATCCCGAAATTCGGGGTGGACCGCGTCGAACACCCCGCCGGGCGGCGACTACGGCGAACAAGCCGCCAGCAGTCCCAAGGCCGCTCAGTTTGCCGGTCACGGCCTGTGCGGCAGCCTGTGCTGGACCAGCGCCGCGGCGGCGCCTTGGTCGGCGGCGATGAGGTTGTGGCAAAGGGGGGCATTTTCTACTCCGCATTTTCATTGAGGACAGGGCCGACCGGAACCGCCACCGACGCGCAGGCGAAGCTGTACAGCGGGAAGCTGACGAATTCGACCGCCTCGCCCCGGGCCGCCCGCACCGCCGCGAGCCGCGCCGCGACCCGCGCCTCTGCGTAGGCCAGCTCGTAGGCCACGACGCGCGCCTTGAACGCCTCGTACTCCGCCTGCGACGACGCGATGCCGTAGTTCCGGGCCTTCGCCTTCGGTTTCGGCCGGTTGGGCAGGTCCTCCCACGCCGGCTGAGTCGCCTCGTCAGCCGCCAAGT
>JBBISH010000177.1:0-9058 GCA_037441385.1 Myxococcales bacterium | reverse complement strand
CTCGCTTCGCTCACCGCGGGGACCCCTCCTCTCCCACTGAAGTGGGCGAGGGGTATAGGAAAGCTGCCCTGCCCCTCGCCCAATGCTTTGGGAGAGGGGCGGCCGCCGCAGGCGGCGGGGTGAGGGCCGCCAAGCCCACGACATGGCACGCGCTTCGCTAACGCATGCCCTAAATTGCGCCGACCACGGATCTACAACAAATACCGCAGCAGCATCCCCTTGGCGGCCGGGTCGCGCAGCAGCGCCGCCATCGCGTGGGCGCACGGACCGCCGCGCATCTGTTGGCGCCCGTAGTCGGGGCAGGTGCACAGAGGCGGCCGCAGCGAGGTGGGGTCGTAGCTGACGTGGAAAAGGTGGGGCTTGCGCTCGAACCACAACTGCACGCCCGCGCCCGGCAAGGTGCTGGGAGCGATGGCAAAGGTCGCGAGCACCTGGCGGGCCTGGCGCAGCAGGTCGCTCAACTCAGCTGGTGACAGGCGCGGTTGCGGGCCGGACAGGGATGGGTTCATGCGCTGCCAACGTGGTTGGGGTTGGTCGATCACGGGCCGGGGCGCCGTCGCTTGCGGCGTCTTGGTCCGCCACCCTCAAGATGCCACCGCCCAAGCGCGGCGCAACCGCCAGCGGCGGCAAAGCGACACAGCCTGTCGCATCGCGTTTTTCCGAGCGTGAATTTGCCGCACTGGGCGCGTAGATCCCCTATCGGCAGCGATGAAGATTCGCGACGCCGGCTGCAGCAGGATCCACGCGGCCCAGTTGCCCCACTGACCAGTTGCCGCAAGGACCACTACCCACCCTTGGAGGACCGCCCATGGCCAACGTCGCCCGAATCAGCAAGCCCGCCCAACCCCAGCCGTTTGCCGGCGACCTCGACTACCTTTCGGCCGAGCTCGAGTGGGTCGAAGCCCGCGCCCGCCGGATCGCGGCCGAACGCCACGCCGCCGGCCCCATCTTGGAGCACGACGAGGACGACGACGAAGTGCTCTTCAACGACGACGATCTGGACAGTTGGCGGCGGCGGGCCCACCTGTTTCGCCAGACCGAGCAGGGTCTGCGCACCCGCCTGGACGCGCGCCTGGCGCTCAACCGGCAGAGCCACCGCGACGGCCGTGGCCCCGAGCTGGCCCTGGACCGCCTGTGCCGCCTGCACGGCCTGGACGCCTTTGAACGCAACGTGCTGATTTTGGGCGCCGCGCCCGGGTTCTCGCGGCGGTTCAGCAAGGCCTTTGACCTGCTGACGGGCGATCGCATGGGCACGCTCACGGTCGAGACGGCCTTTGCCTTCGCCGAACTGGACTTTGCCGAGCGCATCGCCCGCGGCCGCTGCCTGGTGCCCTCGGCGCCGCTGGCCGCCGCCGACCTGGTCGAGTTGAGCTACCACGGCCGCCTGCCCAGCCCCGAGCAGTTCCTGCAGATGGATCTCGCCCTGACGCACTGGTGCTTTGCGGCGTTGACCGGGCGTCAGGGTCTGGCCGACGACTTCTTGGCCTTCAGCGCGCTGGAGCTGCCGCGGGCGCGCATGGCCGACGTGGTCCTGCCCGCTGCCGATCGCCAGCGCTTGCTCAGCGTCGTCGACCGGCATGCCGACTGGCTGGCCTGCCGGCGCGACTGGGGCATCGACGACGTGGTGCAATATGGCCGCGGTGCGCTGATCTTGCTGTACGGCGCGCCGGGCACCGGCAAGACCATGACCGCCCACGCCCTGGCCGAGCACCTGGGCAAGAAGGTGCTGGCCGTGGACGTGCCGACCATGGCCGAGGCCCGCGAGAGCGACCGCCTGCTGCCCGGGTTGTTTCGGCAGGCGCGCCAGCACGACGCGCTGCTGTTCTTCGACGAGTGTGAGGGCCTGTTTGGCTCGCGCGGCCTGGGCAATGCGCTGATGACCCTGCTCCTGACCGAGCTGGAGCGCTACGAGGGCGTGGCGGTGCTGGCCACCAACCTGCCGCAATTGCTCGACGAAGCGCTTGACCGCCGCCTGCTGGTCAAGATCAAGTTCGCCGAGCCGGACGCCGAGGCGCGCGCGACCATCTGGCGCCACCACCTGCCAGCGGGGGTGCCGCTCCACGCCGACGTGGACCTGCAGGCGCTGGCGGTGCGCTTCGACCTGGCCGGCGGCTACATCAAGAACGCGGTGCTGATGGCGGTGGCGGCGGCCGTGCAGGCGAGCGCCGACCGGCCGTGCATCGATCAGGCGATGCTCGAGCGCGCCGCCCGCGATCAGCTGCAGCGGCCGAGCCTGCAGAGCGACGAGCTGGTCTACCCGCGGGTGCGCCTGGCCGACGTGGTGTTGGCCGACCAGCCCCGCGAGCTGGTAGGCGACGTGATCGCCGCGGCCCGCCACCGCCACACGGTGCTGACGCGCTGGGGCATTGGCGCGCACCTCAGCTACGGCAAGGGGGTGGTGACGCTGCTGCACGGGCCGCCCGGCACCGGCAAGACTTTGTGCGCACACGCGATCGCCGCCGAGCTCGAGCGGCCGCTGCGGGTGGTGCAAGCGGGCTCGCTGCGCTCGAAGTGGGTCGGCGAGACCGAGCGCAACATCGCCAACCTGTTCCAGCAGGCGCGCGCCGAGGGGTCGGTGGTCCTGGTCGACGAAGCGGACAGCTTTCTGTCCAACCGCGAAGAGAGCCACGCAGCCCACGAGGTCACGGCGATCAACGCACTTCTGGTGGCGCTGGAGCAGCACGACGGCGTGGTGGTGCTGGCGACCAACCGCCACGCCGCCCTGGACCCGGCCCTGGCGCGGCGCATCGGCTGGACCATTGCCCTCGCCGCGCCCGACGCGCCCCAACGCGCGCGGATCTGGCAGCGGCTGCTGCCCGCGTCGGTGCCGGTGCATGGCCCCCTTGATCTCGTGGGTTTGGCGCAGCGCTATCCGCTCACGGGCGCCGAGATCTACCGCGCGGTCGTGCGCGCGGCCCTGCGGGCGGCCAGCGAGGGCGGGCTGCTGAATCAGTCGCACCTGGAGGCGGCGGCCCTGAGCGACGGAACCCAGGCCGAGTCAACTGCGTTGCGGCGACCGGCGCTGCTGGACTAGTACTACAAACCCGAAGTACGTTCAGGGTTACGCCTCTCGAATGGTTTGTAGTACCAGCCTTTTGCGTAGGCAAAGGGGGCGCGCCGCCCCCTGCCACCCCCGCGCGCGGCTAGCGCCGCCTAGTACACCGGCATCGGCAACTCTGAAAGGACTTGAGGTTTGGTGTACTAGGGGCTCGCCCCCCAGCCTGTGCGCACGTCCCCGTACCTGTTCCGCGGCCTACTCCGCCCAGTTCTCGACCACCAACCCCGCGTAGTCCTTAAAATCTCCAGGGTTGTTCGTCACCAGCACCGCCCCGACGGCCAGCGCTTGAGCGGCAATCAGCTTGTCCAGCGCATCCCTGGTCCTGGCGCGGCCCTGCCAGCGCACGGGACCGTAGGCCTTCGCCGCCTCTCCATCAAACGGCAGCACCGGCAGGTCGTCCAGAAGTGCGGCCAGCGCGGCGCGGTTCTGCGCGGCCCGTTCACCCGAGGCGACCACGCCGTACTCCAGCTCGGCCAGGGTGATGGCAGAGAGTACGACGTCGCCCACCCGGCAGTCGGTCAGGCGCGCGGCGGCCCGCGGCGAGCTATGCTTCATCAGGTAGATACAGATGTTGGTGTCGAGCAGGTAGCGCGGCATCAGAGCGCCTCGCGGTCGGCCTGGTCCGTATCGCCCCGGCCTTCCACCATGAAATCCGGCGAGAACGCCGCAAGCTTGTCCAAGAGCTGCGCCAGCGGACGGCGCGCCGGTCGGATGCGGAGTTCGTCGCCGATGCGCTCGACCTCCACCTCTAGGTCGCTGCGGGCAAACGCCAGAGCCTTGGGGATCCGCACCGCCTGGGAATTGCCGTTCTTGAAAACGTGGCTGGTCTGGACGGTGGCGTGGCTGGTTGGGGGCATGGCGGACTCCTGTACATCCTTGTGTGTACATCGAACAGGGTAGCCGCTGCCAATGGCGTTGTCCAGCCCAATTTCTTGGGCAAGTCGCACCGCAGGCGCGCGTCGATGGGGCGCCCCTTGACCCGCCACGGCCCGGCCTCTAGGCTTAGGCTTCGTCAACAAGGGTACACCCGTGACCGAACTGCCCCACCACCGCATGGCGCTGGCCTGGCTACTGCTGGCGATCTCGCCTGTAGGTGCGCCTGGTTGCAGTGATCCGCCCCCGCCTGCCCAGCTGAACAACTTTGGTGGCACGGGCGGTGACGCCGACAGCGCGGTCAGCGGCAGCGACACCAAAGATGGCGAGACTCCAGACGCAAGTACGCTCCCGGATGCATCGGCCGACGGCGCAGGCGCATGCGGCGTCAGCGCCGACTGCCCCGGCGAGAAAGACCTTTGCATATCCGGCGTTTGCCAAGCGCAGACTCCGTGCACGTCGGACAAGCAGTGCCAGGCGGCAAGCCTGGTTTGCGACATGGCCGCGGGCGTCTGCGTCCAGTGCGTGAGCGGCGACGACTGCGCTCCCACAGAGCAGTGCAAGGCGCACAAGTGCCTGCCGCCACCCACGAATTGCGCCAGCACCAAGGACTGCGCCCTAGGCTTGGTCTGCGACAAGCCCGCCAAGGTCTGCGTCGAGTGCATCGCCAGCGACGACTGCAGCCAGGGCCAGGCCTGCAGCGAGAGTGTGTGCGTCCCGATGGTCTGCAAACCCGGCACCTCCAGCTGCGCCGACGGACAGTCCTTAAAAACATGTACTTTTGACGGCATGAGCTATGATCAGACCGCCTGTCCGGGCGGCAGCGTGTGCGTCGCCGGGGTGTGCGCGGCCAAGGTGTGCGAACCCGGCAAGTCGGTATGCGTGGGCGCGGCAATCGCCACCTGCAACGAGTCGGGCACCGGGCTGGGCGGGCCGGTCAGCTGCAACGACACGCAAGTCTGCGAAAGTGGTCAGTGTATCGCGCCGATCTGCAAGCCGGGTGCCGTGGAGTGCCAGAACGGCCAGGTCGCCACCTGCAGCGACAGCGGCAGCCAGTGGACGCAATCCCCTTGTGATTCCGCCAAGGTATGCAGCAGCGGCCAATGCGTCGCCAAGGTCTGCGAGCCCAACCTGGCCTTTTGCGACGGCGGCCAGCCCAAGCAGTGCGACGCCGCGGGCAGCAGCGCAACCGAGCTTGCCGCCTGTACTTCTGGGCAGGTCTGCCTGGGCGGGCAGTGCGTCGCCGCGGCGTGCAAGGC
This sequence comes from Myxococcales bacterium, assembly GCA_037441385.1. Classification (GTDB taxonomy): domain Bacteria; phylum Myxococcota_A; class UBA9042; order UBA9042; family UBA9042; genus SXRM01. The sequence goes on along the minus strand of JBBISH010000177.1, from coordinate 3,868 downwards.
CGGTCAAGGTGTGTGCGCCGACCCGACCACCCTGGCTACTTGCAAGGCCGACGGCAGCGGCTACGCCAACGCGCCCTGCCCCAACGGCAGCGCCTGCCAGGACGGCGCCTGCAAGTCCCAGGTCTGTCAGGCCAATCTCGCCTTCTGCCAGGGCAGCGTCAAGGTCATGTGCAACGCCACGGGCACCGGCTCGACCATCGCCGAGGACTGCGACAAGTCGGGCAAAATCTGCAGCAACGGCGCGTGCTTGGCCCAACAAGGCTTCAAGGCCAACGGCGGCTTTGCCGGCCTGGGCAGCCCCAGCGGCAGCAGCTACCGGGTCAAGAACGCGCGCTGGCTGCTGGAGCGGCCGTGCGGCCCAGGTTTCTGTGTTCAGGGAGGAATTCGCCCATGACCAAGCAGACGATGGCGGTAGCGAGCATGGCGCTGGCGGCGACGCTGGCCGGCGGCATCTGGGTCGGGCGGGCACTCGCAACCGGCGCACCGAAGCAGGCACCGCTTACCTATGCCGGCACGCTCACGGATCAGGACGGCAAGCCCTACGCAACCGCCCAGGATGTGACCCTGAAGCTCTACGACGCGGCCAGCGGCGGCACCCTGAAGTGCACGGCCAGCACCGTGCAAGCCCAGGCTAATACCGGCGATTTCCAGGTGACCCTGCCGCCCGACTGCGTGCAGGCCGTGCGCGACCAAAGCGAGCTGTGGACCGAGCTAACCGTAGGCGCAGGCAAGACCGTGCTGGCGCGGACGAAGGTGGGGGCGGTGCCGTATGCCCTGGAGGCGGATAGCGCCAAGGTCGCGGGGAGCGCGGCGGCGGCGAGCGGGGCCTTGAAGACGCAGGTGGATGGGCTTCAGGCCAAGGTGGATGGGCTTGGCGCCGGGAACGCGGGTAGCGGACCGTCGATTGTCGACGCGACGGGGGTGAAGCTTGGTAAACTAGTCGGCGCAGAGGCCAATGGTGTCCTGCACATCCTGACAAATACCGGCTACTTGTTGATGACCAACAGCATGGGTGGTTGGCCTAGCCCCGGCAACACGGCCAATTTCTGGTACAGCGAGGCGAACTGCAAGGGCGACATGCTGACCGCATTCACCGGGTTCAGTGCGTACTTGAATGTGATTGCGCTGCCGTACGAGGATCTGTACGGTGCCGGCTACTTGGTTCCGTCCGCGCCCAAGGGTACGCCGGTTACCTACTCCCAGAAATTCTACTATAAATCCGGCTATTTCTCGGGAAACTGCGTGCCAGCCGAAGCTGGTGGCCCCGGATACGTCTCTGGCGGCCTTCTTGTCAAGCCGGTAGCAGGCTCGGTCGTCGGCTTGCCGACCAAGCTTGTTGGGCCCTTTGGGCTCGAGCCCTAACCGAGGGTAATACGAACCCCGTCTGATTCACGCCTGTACGGCTTATCTGACCCGGTCTGCAACCGGCGAGAATCAGGCGGGGACCCCGGTTCGGGCCCGAAGAATTGCCCGAGTTTTCGATCCGATTCGGACGGAACTGGTATAACTTCATGAAATCCATAAATAGCCGCACACGTCAGTAGGCGATTCCCTTGCGCGCACCCTCGAATTCGCGCCGGAGCCTGCGTCACCTCTGCAGCAGCCAGCACCGCTTGCTCGTTTCACGCAATCCAACTCCCCATTTTCTCAAGTTCAACCCAACCCCACCCCCTACCCCAGCGGCGTAGTCTTGGGCGGCAAACCCCAGTCGATCGGCGGCTGTCCATGCTCGATCAACCACCGATTGATCCTAGAAAAATGCCGGCAGCCCAAGAACCCGCGGTGCGCCGACAGCGGGCTGGGGTGCGGCGCGGTCAACACCAAGTGCCGCGACCGATCGACCGCAGCGGCCTTCTTCTGCGCCGGCGAGCCCCATAGCGCAAACACCAGGCCTTCGCGACGGCGGTTGAGCTCGGCGATGGCGCGGTCGGTAAAGACCTCCCACCCCTGACCGGCGTGACTCTGCGGCTGGCCGGCACGCACGGTAAGCACCGAATTCAACAATAGAACACCCTGACGGGCCCAGTGGACCAAGTAGCCGTGGTCCGGGATTCCGATGCCCAAGTCGTTGTGAATCTCTTTGAAAATATTCTGAAGACTGGGCGGCGGCTGCACGTGTGGCTGCACCGAAAAGCAGAGCCCATGGGCCTGGCCCGCGCCGTGGTAGGGGTCCTGACCCAAGATCACCACCCGCACCTGGTCGAACGGCGTGTACCAAAAGGCGTTGAAGATGTCCTTGCCCGGCGGGTAGACCGCATATTTCTGCTTTTCTTCGACCAGGAACGCGCGCAAGTCGGCCATGTAGGGCTCTTGGAACACGTCGCCCATCACCGCCATCCAACTGGGCTCCAAGTTGGGCGAGCGACTAGTTGGCCGAAGTATCGGTGCAGTTTCGCGCGGTTGCTGCGGATCGGCGACCATAGGCGTCCTTACTTGGCGGTGGTTCGAATGCCGGTCCCCACTGGGCACCGGTTCAGCTACTGGCTCCGGCGCGGGAAAGGTGTCAAGTGTCAATACCTGACACCCCAGCTGCCCCCCAGCTGCCGCAGCCGCAAATTAGTCAAGTTTGCACCGATTGTGCGGCCGGTCGAGTTTTTTTGCTTTTCCTAAAGTCGACGAATGGGTAGACTGGATCGTTGAAGCTGATTTCGTTCGACAAGCGAAACCGGTACATCGACCCCCAGCCGACCCGACGTGAGGCCCCATGTCTACGCCAACTGCCCACCGCGACATGTGTAATCTTGTGAGCACGCTGGTTGGTTGGAGGTGGCGAACCTGGGCAGTCCGAATGACCACACTGGCGGCGATCGCGGGCGCAGGCTGCACCGACGACGTGGTCAGCGGCTCGACCGAGGGACCGGACGCGGATGCCGCGGCAACCGACGTCCCGGTGGCCAACGATAGCGGCACAAAGGACCTCGCCATCGCGCAAGACGCGACCCCGGCCGAAGAAATTGCCCAGGACGTCCAAACGGAACTGCCCGACGCGGCCACCGACAGCGACATCAAAGAGATCTGCCCCCTGGGCAAAGCGTGCCCGTGCAGCGCCGACAGCGACTGCGCCTCGGGCCAGTGCGATCTGAGCAAAGACAGCACGGCCGCGACTCAGGGCACGTGCGCCCTACCCTGCGACAACGGCAAGTGCCCAGAAGGACAGGTCTGCCAGCCCGCCAAGGGCGACCCCAGCAAGATGGTCTGCGAGCCCAAGCCGCCGTGCGAGCCCAAGACCGAGGTCTGCAACGGCCAAGACGACGACTGCGACGGCCAGACCGACGAAGGCTTGTGCTACGACGGCAACCCATGCACCGACGACGTGTGCAGTGCCGACGGCACCTGCGGTCACCCCAACAACACCGCACCCTGCGACGACGGCAACGCGTGCACCGGCAAGGATGCCTGCAAAGACGGCACCTGCGTCCCAGGCACCGCGCCCGGCTGCGACGACGGCAAGGCCTGCACCAAAGACAGCTGCAACCAGGCCGACGGCACCTGCGTGCACGCCGAACTCGACGGTGGCTGCGAAGACGGCAGCGCCTGCACGATTGGCGACACCTGCGCGGCCGGCGAGTGCGTAGCCGGCACCGCCCTGGTCTGCGACGACCAAAACCCCTGCACCGACGACGCGTGCGACCCCGCCAAGGGCTGCGTCAACCTGCCCAACACCGCGACCTGCAGCGACAATGACTCTTGCACGGGCCCCGACGTGTGCAGCATGGGCGCCTGCACCACCACCAAAGTCAACTGCGACGACGGCACGCCCTGTACCGTCGACAGCTGCGCCAACGGCGAGTGCGCGCACCTGCCGCAAGACGCCACCTGCGACGACGCTAACCCCTGCACCGAAGCGGACTTGTGCAACAAAGGCGCC
>JBBISH010000176.1:0-9110 GCA_037441385.1 Myxococcales bacterium | reverse complement strand
GGAGCGTGTCGGGATAATCCCGGCACAATCCTAGCGCCGCGTCTTGCGCGGCGGCAACTGGCTGAAATCGCACGAATTCACTTCGGGCGATTTTCGGCCAGTTGGACAAACGAAAAAGGCTAGGAGGCTGGCGGCACCCAATAAGATCATAATGTATAACTAAATGGACATGTAGTGTCGCCCATTTTGCCGACAGGCTCCCAGAGAGCGGATCAGAAACCCGAACCTGCGGACCAGCGTCGCGGCGGGTCGCGGCTGTGCCTGGTTCTTTGGGCCCGCTTGCGACCCACCCAGCACACAGCCAAACCGATGACGTTCGACATCGGTCAGGCTGTATAGTGCCGTGCCACAGGTTTGTGAATTGGAGTTGACCGCCGCCGGCCCACTGCCTATATTTGGGATGGGCGGTACTGAGTATATACCTTGAATTCCATGGGCCTTGCTTGGACCTCTGGCGAACTTCTGGGGAGTCGGCTGTGACTCGTCGCCTTGCCTTGGCCGGAATCGTCGCGGCAGCGGCAAGCGCAGCCTGTGGACTGTGGTCGCTGGCGCCCACTTGGTCGTGGCTGCTGGCCTACGGCGCCATCGTGTGCGGGGCGCTCGTCGCCGCGTTGCCAGGCGCGCTGCTGGGTCTGGCGATTTTGACCCTGGGCGGTTGGTTGGCTCCCCAAGGCAGCCCTTGGCTGGTCCTGCCCCCCACCGTGGTGCATTCGCTGCCGCCGTTTGGGTTGGTCGCCGTGGCGGTCGCAGCAGGTATTTTTGCCCGGCCGTTGCGCACTTATCTAGTGTGGCTGGGCTGGGAGGCACTGGGCCTGGTGATGCGGCCGGTGCTGGATGGTGCCCGCGAGCCGGTGCTGATGTTCGGCCCGGACCAGCGAATTCTCTACGCCAATCCGTTGGCAGGCCAGCTGCTGGGTCGGTCGCCGACGGACCTTTGCGGCCTGCGCTTGGAGGCCCTGGCCCTGCCTGAGCAAGCCGAGCACATCGCGGACGTTCAAAAGGACTTGCTGAACGTGCGCTTGCGGGCGGCCGAGTTGATCCTCGCAAGGAGCGACGGCGTGTCATTTCCCGCGGAGTTTGTCGCAATCGTGCTGCCCACTGTGCGCACGGTGGCCATGTTGCGCGACTTGACCGAGCGCAAGCGCGACGAGGCCGATCTGCAGGACAGCCAGGCGCAGTGGCGGGCCATGGTCGACGACGCGGCCCCGGACGCGTTGTTCATCCACGATGGCCACGGGCGCGTGGTCGACGTCAATCGCCGCGCCTGCGAGACCTTGGGCTATACCCGCCAAGAACTGTTGGCCATGGACGTCCGGGATATCGAGGTCTCGATGTCGGGCGAAGACGTGCTCGCTATCATGGGCAGCATGCAGCCCGGAGCGCCCATCACCCAGCGCGGCCAACATCGACGCAAGGACGGCACGACTTTTCCGGTGGAGCTCCGGCTGGCGTTGGTGGCGCGCCCGGTGGGCAGTCTGGTGGTGGCGGTCGCGCGCGACATCCGCGAACGCGTCGCCGCCGAAGAGGAGCGCAATCAGCATCTTGCCGAGCTCCAGCGGCACCGGGAACACCTGCAGCTGCTGGTGGCCGAACAGACCGCCGATCTCGCCGCGAAATTGGCCGAGCTACGCGACAATGAATTTGCGTTGGATCGTGCGGGGATGGGCATCGTCTGGCTAGAACCGACCAGCGGTCGCTTTGTGTACGCCAACCCAGCCGCCGGGCAATTGCTGGGCGTCGCCAGCGATCGATTGCTCGGGATGCACCTGCGCGACGTGCCCTACTGCCGCGATCTTACCGAGCAGCTTCGGCAAATTCCAGAATGTGATCAACCGATTGGCAGCCGATTCGAACTCGAGGTGGGCGAGCCAGAGCCGGCGCGGACGCTGGCGGTCAACACGTTCCGCCTGCCGCCCGACGGCGACCGCCCGGCACGCCTGATTGCCTTCTTTGCCGACATCTCGGAGCGGCGGCACGTGGAGCGCGCGCTGCGCCACGCCAAGGAGGTCGCCGAAGCGTCGGCAGCGGCCACCTCGGCCTTCTTGGCGAACATGAGTCACGAGATCCGCACGCCGCTCAACGGCATTTTGGGCATGGCTCATCTGCTGCGCCACGGCTCGGTGACCGCCGGCCAGGCCGACAAACTGGACACGATTGCGGCGGCGGGCCGGCACTTGTCGCGCCTGATCGACGACATCTTGGACCTGTCGCGCATCGCGGCCAACAAGTTGGAACTGCGGGAGCAACCATTCGAATTGGGGTCGCTGCTCCGCGACGTAGCCGCGGTCATCGACGCGGGCGCCCGGGGCAAGGGATTGCAGGTCAACCTGCAGTGTGCAGACGAGCCCGTGTGGCTGAGCGGCGACATCACGCGCCTGAAGCAGGGGCTGCTGAACTACGCGGGCAATGCCGTCAAATTCACGGATCATGGGTCGATCACCCTGGTGGCGGCGGCGAGTGCCACGATGGACAGCGGGGTGCTGGTTCGGTTTGAAGTGCGCGACACGGGCCGCGGCGTGTCGCCCGAAACGCTGGAAAAACTCTTCCGGCCCTTTGAGCAGGGCGACGCCACGGCCACTCGCGAGCACGGCGGAACCGGGCTGGGCTTGGCGATCACGTTGCGGCTGGCGCGGTTGATGGGCGGCAACGCGGGCGCGACCAGCCGGGTGGGCGAAGGGAGTTGCTTCTGGTTCACGGCAAGGCTGCAGCCCGCCGAGGCGCCGCGACTGGAAGCGCCGGTCCTGCACGGCCCCGATGCCAGACACGAATTGCTGAAGCATTTCGCCGGTGACAGGGTACTGGTGGTCGAGGATGACCTGATCAATCAAGAAGTCGCCACGTCGATGCTGGAAGCGGTGGGGCTCAAGGTCGATCTCGCCGCCAACGGGGCCGAGGGCGTGGAGTTGGCCAGTTCCGGGCGCTACGTGGCCATCCTGATGGACATGCAGATGCCGGTGCTCGACGGGATTGCGGCGACCGAGGCGATTCGTCGGCTGCCATCGCTGGACCAACTGCCGATCCTGGCCCTGACCGCCAACGCCTTTGACCTGGATCGGCAACGCTGCCTGCGCGCCGGGATGAATGACTTCATCGCCAAGCCGATCGACCCCGCCACGCTGTACGAGACGCTGCTGCTGTGGCTACCGCGTTCGCGGCCCGCGCCGGCCGAGACCGGTGGACCGCAAATGCAGCGCCAATTGGACGACACTCCGGCGGGCGACGAGATTCCGCTGGCTGTGGCTGGGCTTGACGCCCAAGCGGCGCTGATGATCGTCAACGGCAAGCCGGCTCGGCTGGTGCACTTGCTGCACACGTTCTGCGACAACCACGGCCACGACGCCGAACGCCTTCACGACCTGATGGCGAAAGGGGCCGAGGCCGAGGCGATGCAGCTGGCCCACCAACTCAAAGGCAGCGCGGGCACCTTGGCGCTGCGCGGCATCTTCGAACACGCCCGCCACATCGAGTCGGATCTGCGGCTCCACCAACAGGCCGAGGTCGTCGAGCCCGAGCTGCAGGTGCTGGAGCACGCGCTCACCGCGCTGTGCATCGACGTGTCGCAGCTGGCCGACCCGGTGGCAGGCGGCCGTGAATCGGGGCGCAGCGCTCGCGACGTCCTGGCGAAACTGGCCGATCTGCTGGCCGCGAGCGATACCTCGGCCAACGTGCTGGTGGTCGACGAACGAGCGGTGTTGACCACGGCCCTGGGGACGCGGGGTTATCAGGCGCTCGCCGCCGCCATCGAGCATTTCGACTACCCGCAGGCGTTGCGGTTGATGGATCCTGGCGCCGCCGAAGCCGTCGAGCGGGCTCCGTAGGCGAGCGCAAACCCAATGCAATCGAATTGAACAGGCCCAGCGCCAAGGTTGAGGCCGCCGCGGCGACGCCAACTCGGGCACTACGGCTTGGCGATGACGCATTGGTGCTGCCGGCACACAAAGTCGCCTTTGCAGCTTTTGTCGGTGTACAGGGTGTCGCCCACCCACTTGTTTTCGCAGCCCTGGTCGGTGCAGTAGCTGGCTTGGCAGTCATAGTCGCCGAATTGGCAGGAGTTGCAGGAGTAGATTGGCGGCTTGGGGTCGGGGCCGTATATGGGCGTACATACGCCATTATTGCAGTAGGCCTTGTCCTCTCCGTCCTTCGTGGTGCAGGGAGAGGAACTGCCAGTCGGCTGGTGGTGGCACCCAACTCCCTCGAACGGCCAGAAAGGATCGCAGATCGTGCCAAAGAAGATTCCTGGCTGGCTGGCACTGTGCCCACAACAACTGTCCAAGGTGCACGAGTTCCCATCGTTGCAAAGGGATGGGACGACGGCACCAACGCAGAGGCCGGCAACACACTTGCCGCCAACGGTGCAGCCATGCGTGCAGTCAGCGCCGTCCGGCTTCGTATTGAGGACGACCTCGGCGTGAGTCTCGTCGCATTGGAGCGTGTGGCAGGGCAGGATTTCGTAGGTCGTGGGGCCGCTGCCGTGGCACCGGCCGTCTGCCGCGCATGTCGACCATACTCCACCGCATCGGCTGAAGCAGCTGGCGCCTAGCGCCACCTCTCCAATGCATTCTCCGGCGCTGCTGCACGTGCCATTTTTTGTGCAGCCACCGCCGCAAGGCGCGCCCGGCGTGATGGTGAAGATGCACTCGCCCGTGTCGCTGCAGGTCGCCTTGCGGCAGGAAAACGCACCGCCAGCCACGGCCTTGGCGCAGTCGGCGCCTGGCGTAACCGCCCCCTTGCACGTTCCCGCACCGTCGCACATGCCGGCGGCGGAGTGGCAGGGGGAGCCATCGGTGCAGGTCGTGCCCGCGGGCAAGTTGACCGCCTCGCAGTTGCCGCTCGCGGTGCATAACTTGGGGGCGCAAACATAGCCGGTATCGCCACACGGTTTGCCCACGTTGACGTGGGCCTCGCATTCGCCGTTGGCGCCGCACGAGTAGGTCTTGCAGCCCGACTTATCCGCCTTGGCCGGCTCGCAACTATCGCCAACCTTGGGCACCCATGCGCAATTGGCATTGGCGTCGCATTTGCCCGTGCTGCAGGTACCGGTCTTGCAGCTGGCACCTACCGTGACCTCGGCCACGCACAGGCCCTGGGCGTCGCAGACGCCGCTGTTGCTCTTGCAGCCGCCTTCGGTACTTGCGTTGTTGCACGCCTTGCCGACATTGGCGGTCACTTGGCACTTGCCGGCGGCGTCCACGCTGAACGAGAGGCAAGGGTTGGCCAGCTGCGCCCACGAGCCCGGGTAGCACACCGTGGTGGCAGAGCATTTGCCCGCCGTGCAGGTACCCGCCCACCCGCTGCTGATGCAGGTGCTGCCATCGACTTTGAGCGTGGCTTCGCAGACACCGGTGGCGCTGCACTGCCACTGGGTGCAGGCGGAGCTGTCTTTGCACGTGGCGCCGGGCGGTTTGGTGCTGGCCTCGCAGGCGCCCGTGGCGCTGCACTTCCAGTCGGTGCACGGGTCGCTCGGCTGGCAGGTGGCGCCAGTTGGTTTGGTGGTCGCCTCGCAGGTGGCTGCGGCCGTGCACTTCCAGTCCGTGCACTTGTCGCTTGCCTTGCACGTGGTTCCTACGGGCAAGCTCGCGGTCTGGCACTCGCCGCTGGCATCGCAAGTGCCGTAAACGCAGGGGTTGTCTTGGGCACCCGCCACGGCGCAAGGGCTTCCTGGGCTTGGAACCTGAAGACAGTCGCCCTGCGTGCCGCAGACGCTGTGGAAACAGGCTTTGGGCGGGCCGGAGTAGAGGCATGGATAGCCTGTGGCGGGCTTCGCTACGCATGCCCCCGCGTCGTCGCACTTGCCGGAGGAGGACAAGCACTGGTCCTTGGCCGGCTGGGGCATGGAGCACGCTGCGCCGGGCGTCGCCACGACCTCGCATTGGCCGATCGCGTTGCACAGATGAGCCGTGCAGGTGTTTGGTGTCTGGCCCGGCGGCGCGCAATTCGCCCCAGGAGCGACCTTGAGCACGCAACTGCCGGAGGCATCACACGTTCCGGCTACACAGGGGTCCAAGACATCCAACGGCTTGCACTCGGCTCCGACTTTTACGACCGGTTCGCAACTCCCCTTGTCATTGCACGCGCCCTTTACGCAGGGATTCCACGCGCCAGGCAGCGGGCAATAGAGCCCTACGTTGGCCTTGGGTATGCAACTGCCTGACGCGTCACAAACCCCAGACGAGCAAGGAGCGCTTCCACCCGGGACCAAACACGGAGCGTCGACATTCAGCTTGGGTACACAACTGCCCGTGTTGTCGCAAAAACCCATTTCGCAGGGACCCAACTTCTCAGGCGGCGTGCAGGCCGCCCCCGGGGTCATCGCGGCAATGCAATGGGCATCGCCGTCGCACTTTCCAATCGTGCAGGGGCCAGCGACGCCGGGAGCGAGCTGGCACCCCTCGCCCGGCGAAAACGGCGCATGCTGGCACCCGTAGATCTTGTTGCAACTATCTACAGTGCAAGCGTTTTCGTCATCACAATCCACATTGGCGCACGGATCGTAGTCCCCGCAGGATTCCGCGGTCGGCTCACCGGAATAGAAGCAAACCGGGCCCTTGCATTCACCATGCAGTGTGCCGCACAACCCAACCTTCTTGCTGCACTGGGTCCCCTGCGGAACCGCCGCGACCTCGCATTGCCCACTCGCCAGGTTGCAGGTGTCGACCGTGCAGGGATTGCCGTCGTCGCAAGCCCCCTCTGTGCAACCAGGCTTTGCGCATACGCCCGACACACATGTCCCGGCTACGGCCGCCCCTGGTAACACGCACGGCACGCCAGAAAGCGGAGCCGTTGCACACTTGCCCTTGAATTCAAAAGCTGACACGCAGGGATTCGGGTCGTTGCAGCTAAACTTGGCCGGCGTCGCGCTGGTGCAGCCAAGGCAGCCGGCGGCAAGCGTGAGCAGCGCAAACACCAGAATTTTCCGCGGGAATACTACTCGATTCGCGACCATGATCACCTCGCCCAGGCTGGCGCGGACTCCGCGGTTCCACGTGCGGGATCTTGGTGGCCGGCGGTGCGGACAAAGTTCACTCCTGCGCGACCGATGAGTCAAGGTGGGCGCAGGGGCCGCGGTGGGGGTGCGCGGCGCTTGGATCCGGGAATCGAGCGCTAGTCGCAGCTGGTGCTGGCGGTCGAGTCGATCCGCAACACCCAGCCGTTGGGCCCTGGCGCACCTTCGGGCGATTTGTTGCCGGTGGTGCCCACAACGGCGATGCCGCCGTCGGGCATGGTCGCGGCCGCGTTGAACCAGTCGTTGCTGCCGCCGCCAAAGTTCTTGCTCCAATGCAGCTTGCCGCTGCCATCCACGCGCGCGATCCAGCCGTCGACGTCGATCTTGCCGGGCGGCTCGGTCTGCCCCACCAGCAGCATGGCCATCCCGGTGGGAACGGTGGCGCCGCCGTGGATGCGATCGTCCTTGTTGCCGCCGATCGCAATCTGCCAATCCATGGTGGCGCCCAGGCCAATGGCGAGCAAGTAGCCGTCGTAGCCCACGGCGCCCAGGCCGTTGGTGGCACCTGCGATGTAGGCATGGTCGCCCTGCACCCGTAGGAAACGGCCGGCTTCGTACTTGGCGGTGCCAAACTGCTGGCTCCATATGACCTCGCCGTCGCTGCTCAAGCGCACGACCCAGGCGTCGCCGTCGCCGCTGGCGCCCGCGGTATACGAGGTGCCAATGGCCAGAAAACCGTTGTCGAGCGTGCGGATAGCCTGCAGGGTATCGTTGGACTGGAAGCCCACGGTGGTCTGCCACAGCAATTGGCCGTCAGGGGCGATCGCGTAGATCCAGCCTTCGCTCATCTTGCCGCCCTGGGCCGGGGTGCGCTCGCCAACCGCGATGCAGCCGGCCTCTGTCCAAATCACGCCGTTGAAGCGCGCGTTTTCGCCCGTGCCGACCAAGACGTCTGCGGTGGTCGTGCCGGTAGAGTCGGCCGCCAGGAGCCAAGCCGAGGTGCTGCCAGCGGGCCCGCGCCAGCCCGAGGCGCAGTAGGCCGAATAGCCGGACACCGCGTTCAACGCCTCTGGCTCTTCGGTCCCCACGGCCCAGTCGATCGGCGTCTTGCTCAGGCTGGTCCAGCGCACAATCCAGCCGTCCATGCCGCCCTTGCCCTGCGAGTTGGTGGCGCCAACCGCCAGCAGTCCGCTTTTCAGCGCGGTGACCGACTGCAGCGTGTCCTCGCCCGGCCCGCCGATGATGGCCTCAAATGTCTTGCAAACCTGCAGGCATTTCCCGCCCTTGCACTGCAACCCTGCCCCACAGGCAGTGCCATTGGCCACCGGCTGATGCCAGCAGCCATCGCCCACGTCGCAGCCGTCGTCTGTGCAGGGGTTGCTGTCGTCGCAGTTGGCTTGGGTCAAGGCGGCGCAAGTCGTCTCGCTGCAGGCAGATTGCAGGGTGCACGCGTTGCCGTCGTCGCAGGCACCCGTCAGAATCTGGCTGTCGCACTTGCCGGTGGTGGGGTTGCAGTCGATCTGCACGCACGGGCTGGAGCTGGCTGGGCAACTGACGACCGACCCGGTTAGGACCGCGCACACGTGCCCAGGCACCTCCAAGTCGCAGTACAGGATGCCGTTGCACGAGTTGCCGTCCTCCAAAGGCCAGCAATCGGCGTCAGTCGCGCACGCGCACTCCTTTTGCGTGCCGGGTTGGCAGAAGCCACCGCCGCAATGATCGCCGCCGCTGCACGGGTCGCCGTCGTCGCAAGGCAACGAGTTTGTGGCATGTTGGCAGCCCGAGAGGGGGTTGCACAGTTCGGTGGTGCACGGATTGCCGTCGCTGCACGCCACTTGCGCGTCTTGGACCAGACCGGCGCACAGCCCGGCGGGGGAGCAGGCGTCGGCTTGGGTGCAGGCGTTGCCGTCGTCGCAAGGAAGCGCCAGAACTTGGTGCTGGCAGCCCGTGGTCGGATTGCAGGTGTCGGCTGTGCAAGGGCTTTGGTCGTCGCACTTGGCGGGCTCGCCGGCACACTGTCCGGCGTCGCAGATGTCGTCGCCCTCTCTGCCAACCTACGTGAGACACCTGGTGTCGGATAGATTACTGTAGGGTGGAGAGGTGCCGAATGAGCGAGCGAAGCGAGATCCACTCCGGCGAAGCCGGCCCTGCCGGGGAAAAGCCCTTG
>JBBISH010000175.1:0-9285 GCA_037441385.1 Myxococcales bacterium | reverse complement strand
TGCTCTTCCGATCTCTGGTCTTGTCGCAGCTGTCGGCCGTGCAGGGGTTGCCGTCGTCGCAGGTCTTGGCCGTGCCGGCCGTGCACTTGCCGCCCGCGCAGATGTCGGCGGTGCAGGCGCTGCCGTCAGCGTCGCACGGCTTGGTGTTGTTGGTGGCGGTGCACCCCGTCTTGCTGTCGCAAGCGTCGTCGGTGCAGGGGTTGTTGTCGTCGCACTTGGTGGCGCCGCTGGGCGAGCAGACGCCGCTGGCGCAGGTGTCGCCCGCTGTGCACGGGTTGCCGTCGTCGCAGGCGCTGCCGTCTTGCGGCTTGCCGTCTTGCGTGCACAGGCCGCTGGTCGGGTTGCAGGCGTCGACGGTGCACGGGTTGCCGTCGTCGCAGACCTTGCCCACGCCCGCGATGCACACGCCCGCCTTGCAGGTGTCTGGTGTGCACACGCTGCCGTCGGCGTCGCAGGGGGCGGTGTTGGCGGCGTGGCTGCAGCCGGCCTTGGGGTCGCAACTGTCGTCTGTGCAAGGGTTCTTGTCGTCGCAGATCTGGGCCGCGCCGGGCACGCACACGCCGGAAGCGCAGGCGTCGCCCACCGTGCACACGCTGCCGTCGGCGTCGCAGCTGGCACCGTCTTTCGACTTGGGGTCACTGGTGCAGTTGCCGGTTGTCTTGTCGCAACCCGATAGCGTGCAGGGGTTGCCGTCGTCGCAGTTCTTGACCAGGCCCGGTACGCACAGCTTGTTCTGGCACAGGTCGTCTTGGGTGCACAGGTTGTCGTCGGCGTTGCACGGCTTGGCGTTGGCCGCAAACGCGCAGCCGCTGGCTGGGTCGCAAGTGTCGTCTGTGCAAGGGTTCTTGTCGTCGCAGGCTACCGCAGGACCAGCGGTGCACGCACCGGCCTGGCACTGGTCGCCGGTCGTGCACACGCTGCCGTCGGCGTCGCAGGCTTTGCCGTCCAGGGGCGCGAACAGGCACTTGCCGCTGCTGGAATCACAGCTGTCGGCCGTGCACGGGTTGCCGTCGTTGCACAGGGTGGGCGTGCCGACCACGCACAGGCCGCCTTGGCAAGCGTCGCCTTGAGTGCACGCGTTGCCGTCCGCGTCGCAGGGCAGGGTGTTCGCTGTGGCGGTACAGCCGGCGGCTAGGTCACAACTATCGTTTGTGCAAGGGTTTTTGTCGTCGCAGACGGCGCCACTGCCGCCCATGCACGCGCCGGCCTGGCACGCGTCGCCCTGGGTGCAAACTGAGCCGTCGTCGCATGCCGCACCGGTGTTGATGGCCTGCACTTCGCATTGGCCTGTGCTGGGTTGGCACACGTTTTTGCCGCAGGTGGGGTCTTTGGCGGCCGGGCAGGTCACGGCGGTGCCGGGCACGGGCTTGCACAGCGCCGCCCCCGCGCTCTTTTCGCAGAAGAATTGCCCCTTGCACAGGTCGCCGCCGGCGATCGACGCGCAATCCGTGTCGGACTGGCACGCGCAGCTGGGGGCGCCCGCCGCGCATTGCCCGGCCGCGCAGGCGTCGCCGCTGGTACACGTATTGCCGTCGTCGCAGGGCGCCGTGTTGGCGGTGTGGACGCAACCAGAGGTGGGGTCGCAGCTATCGTCCGTGCACGGATTGCCGTCGTCGCAGCCAAGTTGCTTGCCCGGTGCGCACTTGCCTGCGGTGCACTGGTCGCCGCTGGTGCAGGCACTGCCGTCGGCGTCGCAAGGCTTGCCCTCTTGGGCGGCGGCGTCGCTCTGGCAGGTGCCGCTGGCTTTGTCGCAGGCGTCGATGGTACACGGGTTGCCGTCGTCGCAGGCGGTGACGGCGCCGGGCAGGCAAAGCTGGTCCTTGCAGGCGTCGCCTACGGTGCAGGGGTTGTTGTCGGCGTCGCAGGTGGCGGTGTTGGGCAAGTTCAGGCACGCACCCTGCGCGTCGCAATTGTCGGTGGTGCAAGGGTTGCCGTCGCTGCAGTCCTTGACGGTGCCGGCGACGCACGTGCCCGCCGTGCAGACGTCGCCAAAGGTGCAGGCGTTGCTGTCCGAATCGCAGGGCTTGCCCTCGGTCGCCGTGGTGCTGGTGGCGCAAGCACCGGTGGCTGGGTCACAGCTGTCCTCGGTGCAGGCGTTGCCGTCGTTGCACGCCACCACGTTGCCCACCTGGCACACGCCGTTCAGGCACGCGTCGCCGGTGGTGCAGGGGTTGCCGTCGGCCTCGCACGGCGCGGTGTTGGGTGGGAACGTGCAACCGCCCAACGCGCACAGGTTGTCGGTGCACGGGTTGCCATCGTCACAAAGAGTTGCCGGCAGCGGATCCTCGTCGGTTTGGCCGTCGCAGTCGTTGTCCAGACCGTCGCAGGTCTCGGTGGCTGGGCCGGTCAGCGGGCAGGCGATGGTGGCGTCTGGGGGCACATCCACGGCCGTGGCATCGTCGGCAGGGGGCACATCGTCGCTGGTGTCCGCGCTGTCTTGCAGGGTGTCGTCTGCGGCATCGGCTCCGTCTGCCCACTCCGTGGCGTCGCCGGGCAGTCCGGTGTCGTCGGTCGCGGTCGCATCGCCGGCATCGTCGATTTGCGTTGCATCGTCTGGCAGTTGTGCATCGGCGTCGCCCAGGCCGACGTCCTCGGCGTCCGGGGGCGTGTCGGCCGAATCATCGGCGATATCCATGGCATCGTCGCCAAGTTGCACGTCGGCGTTGGCGCTGTCACCGCCCAGGGCATCGATCTTGCCGAAGTCCACGTCGCCGCCGAACAAACCGTCCAGCGTGGTCGCGTCGACCCCTCCAGCGGTGGTTGGCTTGGACCCGACGACGGGTACATCGGTCGAGCAGTTGGACAGAAGCGCCGCAGCGGCGAGCAAGGCGGCCCAGAGCCGGATGGAGTTGCTGCATGATACCTTCATGGTTCCCCACTTGCGCCTGTGCGGGCGCATGGCTCCCACCAGTGTCCCAGTTGCAATGCACTGCCGGATTGGACGGCCGCCCTGGCAAGCGACTCAGTTTTGAGTATGGCAAACCGCTTCGAGGATCGGCAAATGAAGAAATAAGTTGCATATTTGTCAACGAGGTAGGTCGTGTCGAGGTCCAATTCGGCAGGTCGCGTTCACAAAGGTACATGCGCCGGCCGAGGTCGGTGGCGCAGCTAGAGCCCCTTGCCGGGCTGACCATCGCGGCGCACGATAGCGGCATGAGCCACCTTCTTGACGCGGACGCCACTGAACTTGCCCGCCGGATCCGCGCCGGCGAAACCACCGCTGCCGAGCTGGTCGACGCCGCCATCGATGCCGTGGAGCGCGTCAACCCCCAGCTGAACGCGGCCGTCCACGCGATGTACGAGCAGGCCCAGGCGGCGGCACGCGGGCCGTTGTCCGCTGGGCCGTTTGCCGGCGTGCCGATGGCGGTCAAGGACTTCGATGGCTTTGTCCAGGGGGTCCCTTTCACGGCGTCCACGCGGTTCCTGGACGGTTTCGTGCCGGACCACGACGCCGAGGCCATCGCGCGGTTGCGGCGCGCCGGGCTCATCTTCGTCGCCAAGACCAACTGCCCCGAGCTGGCGATCTTGGGCACCACCGAGTCGCAGTGGCGCGGCGCGGCCCACAACCCTTGGAATTTGGACCACACCACCGGCGGGTCGTCGGGCGGCTCCGCTGCGTTGGTGGCGGCACGGGCGGTCCCGGTGGCCCACGGCGGCGACGGCGGCGGTTCGCTGCGGATTCCGGGCAGCGCCTGCGGCGTGGTGGGCTTCAAGTCCAGTCGCGGCCGCATCCCCACGGGACCCGATCTCGGCGAAGGCTGGGGCGGTTACGTGCAGTTTGGCGTGTTGTCGCGCTCGGTCCGCGACACGGCCGCTTTGCTCGACGTGATGGCCGGCCCCATGCCGGGCGACGCCTACGCGGCACCGCCGTTGGCGGACTCGCTCGCCTCTGAAGTCGGCCGCGATCCCGGAAGACTGCGGGTGGCGTTCACCACCAAGTCGTTCTTTGGCAAGGCGACGGACCCCGCCTGCGCCGACGCAGTGACGCAGACGGCCCGGCTGCTGCGCGACCTGGGCCACGAAGTCGAGGAGGCGACCCCGACTTTTGACCGCGACGCGTTGGTGAACGCCTATCTGGTCCAAGTTGGGGTGGGGGTCGCCGCCGAGATTGACGAGATGGCGCACTGGGTCAAAAAGACGCCGCGTCCGGCCGACTTCCAGCCTGCCACCTGGTTCTTGCGGCAAGTGGGCCAAGCGATGGGCGGCCTGGACTTGCAGCGCGCCCGCGACGCGGCCCAGACCGCCGGGCGTCAACTGGCGGCTTTCCATCAGCGTTACGATGTCCTGGTGAGCCCGACCCTGGCGCATCCGCCGGTTCGGCTTGGCGAATTGGGCCTGAAGGGCGGCGACAAGCTGGGCCTGGCGGTGCTGCGCGGTCTGCCGCTCAAGCCGGCGATTCGCGCCGTGCTGGCGCAACTGGCGGCGACGAACTTTGAAAAGACGCCCAACACTCAGATCTTCAACCAGACCGGCCAGCCCGCGGTGTCGCTACCGTTGCACATGAGCCCGGACGGCCTGCCGATTGGCGTGCAGTTTTCGGCGGCCTACGGCCAGGATGCACTGCTGACGCGGCTGGCGGCGCAGCTAGAGGCCGCTCGGCCTTGGATCGACCGCAAACCGCCGATATGTGCCGTGTAGTACTGCCTTACCCAGCTGGCGCTCGCCACGTCTCGCCCACCTCGGGTGTCAAGAATGAGCTTGCAGCATGGCGCTCCAGGGCGGCGTGAAGGTCGCGTACGGGCTGGTCGATGGCCTCGTCGGTGAGCTGGAACGTGGCGTGGTGCATGGCCAAGCTGACACGGGCCCCCAGATCCAGGTGGGCGCGCACGGCGTCGTCGGGATTCATGTGCTGGTATTGCATCATCCAGCGCGGCTCGTAGGCGCCGATCGGTAGCAGTGCCACGGACGGCGGCCCCAATCGCTCGCGGATTTGCTCGAAATGACTGTGATAGCCCGTGTCGCCGGCAAAGTAGACCGTGCGGCCCAGGCCGTCGTCGGCGAGCCAACTGCCCCACAACGCAGCAAAATGGTCGGTCATGCTGCGGGCGCTCCAGTGCAGGGCCGGAGCCAGCGTCGCGGTCACCGCGCCGCCGGGCAGGGTCGTGGTTTGCCACCAGTCCAGCTCGATGACTCGATCGATACCCTGCTTTTTCAATAGCTTGCCATTACCCAGGGGCACCAGGAACAACGGCGCATCGCGGCGATGCAGGGCCACCACGCTGGGCAAATCCAGGTGATCAAAGTGGTTGTGGCTCAGCAGCACGGCGTCGACCCGCGGCAGCTCGGCCAGCGACGCGCCGGGATCGCGCACGCGCTTGGGGCCCGCCCACGGCACGGGACTGGCCCGCTCGAAAAGCAGCGGATCGGTCACCAGCGTCTGACCGCCCAGTTGCAGCACCCAGGTCGCGTGGCCAATCCACGTCGCCGCGAGCTGGTCGCCTTGCTGCGGCGTCAGAAAGCGCGGCTGGGCCGTGTTGGTCACGTGGGTTGGCCAGCGCTGGCGCCTCCGGGTCAGCTGCCACTTGAGCAACTCGTACAGCCCTTTGTCAAAGGGCTTGCCGGGATTGCGAAAGCGGGCACCGTCGTGATGTTCGGGTTGGTGCGGGGCGAGATGCGGCAAAGTGGCCCTAAGCGTCGCCCGCGGCGCGCGAGCGTGGTCAAGAAAAGGGTGTCATACGCACCCCACCTGATTCACGCCTATACGCTTCTTCTGACCTGTTGTGCAACTGGCGAGAATCAGGCGGGGACCCCGGTTCGGGCCCTGAGAATTGCCCGAGTTTTCAATCCGATTCGGACGGAACTGGTGTCTGTCGCGCGATTGCCAGGACCGCGACCCCACCGGCAGATCCTGGCGGAATGGTGGGCGCGGGTCCCATCGCGCTGCGCCAAACTCCAGCAGGCTCGCGGTTCAGTGCGCGCCGCAGAACTTGCCGCGTTCACCCTGGGCGTGTGCGTCTGGATCGGGTCTGGGCGGGCCACCGTCGTCGTCTTGCTGCACGTGCTCTTGCCGTCGCTCTTCGACCACGTGGATCTTCTGCGGTTCCAGCAAGGCCTGCACTTCCAGCATCGCGTTGCCGGTGCTGCTGGGATCCGGTTTGCGTTTGCGCCAATAGATCCAGCCGCGGTCTTCGGCCCAGCGACCGAGCCGGTCCAAAGAGAGCAGGGCGGCACCAACCAGCAGCAATTCGGTGGCGATGTGCATGGTCAACCCCGTGGACGGGTCCCGTCGCACCCACAAGGTAGGTCGTGCAGGGCCCCCTTCAAGGGGGCGGCCATTGCCGGGCGCCTGGCTACTTGGTCTTGATGCGCAAGATCAGTTGGGACTGCTGAGTGGCGCCGCTCGAAACGGGGGTGCCCGTCGCGTCGGTGCCTTGCGAGCCAACCGCATAGACCGCGCCCGAGGTCGCGTCGACGTTGACGTGCGTCAGGTTGCTCCAGTCCAAGTTGGCGCCGCAAGTGCGGACCGTGGGGTTGAGCTGCACCAGTTCATCCCACTGCCATGCGCCCGCGGCAAAGGTGCCGTGGAGGACAAAGCCGGTGCGGCAGGTCGTGGGGCCGACTACACTGTCGTAGATCCCGACCACCCAGCCGTCGCTGCCGCTGAGGTAGACGCCGTGCACATCGTAGGTGTTGTTCCAGGTCCCTGGCATTCCGTTGTATTTCGGCGTCTGCTGGGTCCATTTGCCGGCGTCGAAGCTGTACAGCGCGCCCAGGCTGCCGCCGACGAGCACGTGGCTGGCGCTGGTGCCGTGGATGGCCTTGAATATGCCCGAGGTGATGGGCACGACAAGGGATTGTGGGTAGTCGGCGCCGTTGGCCACGGCGGTCGCGATGATGCCGATGTCGCCGCCGCAGTTTTGCTTCAACGCGCCGTCCCAGAACGCCACCATCGACGAAGCCGCCAAGCCGCCCGCGGCCGCCATGGAACCAGCGGCAAACACCGCCGTGGTGTCTGCGGCGAAGATGCTGAGGATGTTCAGCGCGCGGAAGTTCTGGCCGCCCGAGCAGCTGTTCTTGCTGCTGGACACTTGGATGGGCGTCATGGCCGACCAATTGCCGTTGCCGAAGGTGGCGTAGCCAAAGGTGGGGGGGCCGTCGACGTTGGTGTTGGCGTCGCCGCCAAAGACGAACCATTCGGGGCCAGCCAGCGGCAGCACCATGTCCACCGCGCGCAGTGGCTGCTGCACCGCCCCTACGCCCGAGACATTCAGCGACGGCCCGGTCTGCTGCCAGGTCTTGCTGCCCGAGTTCCAGGTCATGGTCAGGGGCATCGCCCCGTTGCCCGTCACGATGCTGCCCACGGCCAAGCGCGTGCGGACGTCGAACAGGCCCGAGGCCGCGCCGACCTGGCTGTTGAACTGTAGCGCGAGCGGGCTTTCGACCACGCTGGCGACGATGCCGCGCATCACCTTGTTGTTGTTGACGGTCAGACTGTTGTCTGCGCCCACGGGGTACAGCTTGTCGCCGGGCATGCGGTCGATGCTGATCAGGATGCCGCGGTTGGCGGCGTTGCCCGAGACTTGCGTGGCCACCGGTTCCACGCCCGTGCACAGCGCGCCGGCGCAGAACGGGAACAGCTGCGACGCGCTTGCGGTGCTGCACGTGGTGCCGAAGGGCTTGGTCGGATTCAGGCAGCCGGTGGCCTGGTCGCAGCTGTCGGTGGTGCACTCCAGGCCATCGTCGCAGTTCTGGGCCGGCACGGCGGTGCATTTGGCGGCCTTGCACACGGGGCTGGGCTGGAACGTCAGGCTGCTGCACGAGTTGCTGCCGCAGGTCGTGCCGTCGGCCAGGATGGTGTTGGTGCAGCCGACCTTCTTGTCGCAGGCGTCGGTGGTGCACGGGTTGTTGTCGTTGCAGTTGGGCGCGGGGCCACCGGTGCACTTGGCCCCGGCGCAGGTGTCGGCCGTGGTGCAGGCGTCGCCGTCGTCGCAGGCCAGCGTGTTGTTGACGTGCTTGCAGCCGCTCGCCTTGTCGCAGCTATCGTCGGTGCACAGGTTGTTGTCGCTGCAATTGAGCGCGGCGCCGGCCGTGCACGTGCCCAGCGAGCAGATGTCGCCGCTGGTGCAGGCATTGCCGTCGTCGCAAGGGTCGGTGTTGACGGCGTGCTGACAGCCGCTCAGCGGGTTGCACGAGTCCGCGGTGCAGGGGTTCTTGTCGTCGCAGTTGACCACGGCCGGCGCCGCGCCACAGGTGCCCGCGTTGCACAGGGCGGCGCCCGCAAAGCCGCTGGTTCCGCAGGTGGCGGCCGCACAGATCGCGCCGTTGGGCAGCGCCGGGTGGCTGCACGCGCCGCCGGCGTCGCACAAGTCGGTGGTGCACGGGTTGCCATCGTCGCACTTGTTGGCCACGGCGCCGACGCACGCGCCCGCAACGCACTTGTCCGGCGCGCCGTTGCACGAGTTGCCGTCGTCGCAGGCCGCGGTGTTGGCCTTGTTGATGCAACCCTTGATGGGGTCGCACGAATCGTCGGTGCAAGGGTTCTTGTCGTTGCAGTCGGTCGGGGCGCCGGACTGGCACTTGCCGTCTTTGCAGGCGTCGCCAGCGGTGCAGAGCGAGCCGTCGTCGCAGGCGAGCGTGTTGGCCACGAATTGGCAGCCGTCTACCGGGTGGCACGAATCGGTGGTGCACAGGTTGTTGTCGTTGCAGGTCACGGTGGTGCCCGCCACGCATGCACCCGCTTGGCAGTGGTCGCTGCCGGTGCACACGCTGCCGTCGTTGCAGGTGCCGCTGTTGGCCAGGTGCACACAACCCTTGACGGTATTGCAGCTGTCGTCCGTGCAGGCGTTGCCATCGTCGCAGTTGGTGGCGGGCCCGGCGGTGCACTTGGCCTGTTTGCAAGCGTCGGGGCTGCTGCAGGCATCGCCGTCGTCGCAGGGGACGGTGTTGGCCACGAACTTGCAGCCCAGCTGCGGGTCGCACTGGTCGGTGGTGCACAGGTTGCCGTCGTCGCAAGCGAGCAACTTGCCGGGTACGCAGACGCCCTTGCTGCACAGGTCGCCGTCGGTGCAGACGGTGCCGTCGTCGCAGGGCACGTCGCTGGGCAGGTGGCTGCAGCCGGTGGTGGGGACGCAAGCGTCGGCCGTGCACAGATTCTTGTCGTCGCAGGGCTCGACCGCGCCGCTGGGTGTGCAGGCGCCGGCCAGGCAGGTGGCGCCCGGGTCAAAGCTGCCGTCGGTCAGGCAGGCCTTGTCCTTGCAGACGGTGCCGTTGGCTTGGTCGGTGTGGGTGCAGCCTTGGGCCAGGTCGCAGCCGTCGCTGGTGCACGGATTGTTGTCGTCGCAGGTG
>JBBISH010000174.1:0-9786 GCA_037441385.1 Myxococcales bacterium | reverse complement strand
GCCCCACGGCGACCACCACGGCGACCACCACGGTGACAAAGGCGACGACAAGCCATGCGGCGACTGCGACCACGACGGTCCGCACGGCGAGCACCACGGCGACGGCTGCCCTGGCTTTGGCCCCATGGACGACGACGACTGCGATTGCCCCGAATGCGCCGGCGATCACCACAGCAAGATGGGCCCGCACCACGCCGAAAGGCCTGGCGAAGGCGACCACCCCGGCGAGGCGCCGCGCATGCCCCGGATGCCGCCGCCGATGTTCGAGCTGATGCACGGCTGGATGAGCAAGCTGCCGCGCCCCACCGCGCTGCTCCAGATGCAGTCCGTGCTGTACGCGGGCGAAAATGCTCAGGTTGCCCGCGGTGATCGCGGTGAAATCGCCGGCTTTGGCCTGCGCCGCGCGCGCCTGGGCGTCGAAGGCAAGCAGGGCCGCCACCTCAGCTATGCGCTGTCGGCCGACTTGGCGTCGAACCCGCAGAGCAACGGCGGGGCACTGGGCGAGGCTTGGTTTGCCATCCACGCCCACAGCCTGGAACTCCGCCTGGGCGCTCAGCATACCCCGTTCCTGCAAGAAGCCATGCTGTCGTCTGGCCACCTGAGCCTGGCCGAGCGCTCGTTCAGCGCCAACGCCATGGCGCCGTTCCGCCAGGTCGGCGCGACGCTGTCGGGCCACTACAAACTCGCCGGCCTCGAATGGTACGTCGGCGCCTACAACGCCTTCGAGCGCGACAAGAACTTCTACCAAGGCTTGCGCGAGTTCTCTGGGTTCAACGGCAACCGCTTTGGCGGCATGGCCTTCGTCGGTCGGATTTCGGCGGCGCCGCTGGGCAAGATGGGCAAGACCGTCTACGACGCCGAGGGCGGCAAGCTGCGGCTAGGCATTGGTCTTTCGGCCTACACCAGCGACGCTGGCAGCTCGCGGATGAACGCCTACTCGGCTGACCTGCACGCCAAATTCATGGGCGCGCACCTCCTTGTCCAGTACATCTACGACACCAGCGACCCCAAAGAGCAGCCCACCGACGCGGCGACCATCAACAGCACGACCAAGCGTTCGGCCCTGACCGCCGAGCTGGGCTACGCTTATCGGCGCCTGAACGCGGCCGTGCGCTTCGAGCACATCGATCCCAACACGTCGGTCAAGGACAACCTGGACGGTCAAGTGATCTCGGCCGCGTTGGGCGTGCAACTGCCCGGCGACCGGATGCGGGTGCAAGCCCAGTTCGATCACCGCCAAGAGGTCAATGGCCCCAAGTTGAACAACGACGTGGCCTTCTTGATGTTCCAGCTGCTGCACTGAGAGGCTGCCCATGCTCCGCACCTTGCGCACAGGCCTGTCTCGCATGGCCGCCGCTGGCGTAGGCCTGGGGTTGGCGCTGGCCGCACTGACTGGTTGCGACCAGGACGCCACGGGGTTGCTCCACGCCGGCAAAGCCGCTTCGCGGGCCGAACTGGTGGGTGGCCCGGTCGCCTACGCCGATGTGGGCGACTACATTCTAGAAAATGACAAGGTCCGCGTCGCGATCCTGGGCGTGGACCGATCGTGGGGCCCCGGCGTCTTTGGCGGCTCGCTGGTCGACGCCGACATCCGGCGCAACGACCCGCGCTTCCCGTCGGGCTACGGCCGCGACAAGCTGGCCGAGATCTTCCCGTTTGCCAACCTGCTGGTGCCGGCGCCGCTCGGCGCGCAAGTCTCTGTGCCCAAAGATGGTTCCGACGGCCAAGAGGCCGTGGTCCGCGTCGAAGGCAAGGGCATGTTCATGTTCGAGGCGCTGTCGGTCCTCGAGACGCAGCGCAAGCTCCTGGCCGGCCTGGGCTACCCCGACATCCACACCACCATCGACTTCCGCACCGACTACATCCTCAAGCCCGGCGACCAGTTCGTCACCATGCGCACCTGGGTCGCGCTCAAGCCGCGGGCGACGCAGGCCAACCAGAACAAGGGCTTTGCCCCCGGCGCCTCGTGCACCAGCGACGCCTCGTGCGGCACCGGCGGCCTGCTGGTTTGCAAGAACATCGGCGCCGCCGGCACCGGCACCACCAGCACTGGCACCTGCGGCTGCAAGACGCTGGCCGAGCAAGGCTGCGGCAACGAAGTCTGTGCGATGGCGCACAATTTCGACGACTTCGGCTGCGAACAGTGCGGCTGCAGCCCCAGCGCACCCATGACCAACACCACCGGTCCGGTGTCCGTGTTCGCCGCCGTGCTCGGCCCCAAGAACCCCGGTGTAGGCGAGTCCAAGACCAAGGCCGGCGTGGGCGGCGGCGACTTCGTGTTCTTTGGCAACCAGACCGACATCTTCGTGCCCGGCCACGGCTTTGACGAAGAAAAG
This sequence comes from Myxococcales bacterium, assembly GCA_037441385.1. GTDB lineage: Bacteria > Myxococcota_A > UBA9042 > UBA9042 > UBA9042 > SXRM01. Next base: position 7,450 of record JBBISH010000174.1, on the reverse strand, counting down.
CCGGTGTGGGACGCGCTCTTCAACAACGTCGATACCTTTGGTCACCCGCTGGTGTTCGACTTCGTGTCTGCCGCCGGCGGCGAGGTCAGCTACGCCTACTACACCAAGAAGCAGCCTGGGCAAGACAAGGAACCGCAGGTGCTGGTTCCAGTTTTCACTTCGGCGGCCACCGCGTTCGTCACCTCGGCCATCAACTGCTCGGTCGATCCCAGCGACGACGACAGCTGCGACAAAGTCCGCGTGTTCGAGTACGAGCGCTATCTCGCCATCGGCCAAGGCGATATCGCCAGCGTCTCGGACATCGTGTGGAAGCACCGCGCCACCGCCACCGGCACGGTCAAGGGCTACGTGCGCTGGGACCAAAGCGGCCAACCGGTCGCCAACGCCAGCGTGCACGTGCTCCGCGACCCCGATCCCAGCAAGAAGTGGCAAACGCTGGACGAAGTGGTCAAGGCCAACCGCGCCATCGACGCCTCGCCGGGCGTTTTGGACTCGATCGACGCCGACGTAGGCGCCGACACGATCGAAGACGGCGCGTTCTCGGCCACGCTGCCCGCGGGCCACTATGTGCTGGTGCCGATGGACCCGCACAAGGTGGTGACCGGCGCGCCCCTGCAGATCGAGATCAAGGCCGGGCAGACCCATGTCGTGGTGCCCAGCCTGCCGGCGCCGGCGCGCCTGCGCATCCTGGCGCAAGACCCAAGCGGCAATGCGGTGCCGGCCAAGGCGACGCTGGTGCACCTGGGCGCTGACGGCAAGCCCCTGTTCCGCGATGGCGGTCGGCTGCCGTACTTGGGCCAGGGCCGCCTGGGCATCGGCATCGAGCGCTTGGCCTTTGGCATGGACGGCAAATTCGACGTGCCCGTGCAGGCTGGGGACTATCGCTTGGTGGTGTCGCACGGCACCGAATGGTCCGTCGCGGATCGCACCGTGACGCTGACGCCCGGCGAAGAGCGCTCGCTCAAGGTGACTCTGGTCCACGAGGTCGACACAACGGGTTGGATTTCGGGCGATTTCCACCTGCACGCCGAGCCAAGCTTCGACTCCGGCATGCCGCTGGGCGACCGCGTCCAAACCGTGGCCGCAGAGGGCGTGGACTACGTGGCCTCGACCGATCACGACGTGCTGAGCGACTACCTGCCGTTCCTGCGCAAATTCAACCTGGATCAGTGGCTCAAGGCGGTGGTGGGCTCCGAGGTCAGCACCCTGGAGATCGGTCACTACATCGGCTTCCCGCTCAAGTACAACCAGCTCGACGTGCCTTCGCACGGCAGCGTGGACTGGTACTGCAAGCCGTCGGGCGACATCCTGAAAAACATCCTGGCGCGCAGCGGTTTTGACGGTGCCCAGGCCAACACCATCATTGCCCACCCGCGCGACGGCTTCTTGGGTTGGCTGGATCAGGCCGGCGTCAACAGCTACAGCCTGACCCGCACGCTGCCGCTGATGGAAGAGAACAACCCGGTGCTGCGCACGGTGGCTTGCGACCAAGACGCCATGGAAGTGTTCAACGGCAAACGCTTTGACATGACCCACACCGCCACCGTCAAAGAGGTGCAGTTGTTCTCGCGCTGCCTCAAGCGCATCGACGACGCCGGCACCAATGGCACCACCGTCGACGAGACGGCCGCGCGCGAAGCCATGAAGTCCGCCTGCCCCGAGCTCGCCGACCGCGGCCTGCAGAACGTCGTCACCTTTGAAGGCGTAGACGGCTGCCCGGCCGACGAGGACATCACCACCTGCAAGATGCGCTACCGCATGGCGTTGGCGTCCATCTTGGCGGGCGACATCAACGTCCGCACGCCCGAAGAGCAGAAAGCCTGGCTCGACGAAGGTCAAAACCTGCCCAGCGGCCCCACCGAGTCCAACGCCGAGTCGGCGCTGAAGACCTTGAAGCCCCTATGTGATTTTGACCCGGCCAAGCTGAGCCTGCCCTTTGAGCAAGCGGTGCCGCCGGCCACGTGGAACCGCCCGTGCGGCCGCCGCGACGGCGTGCTGAGCGACTACTTCCGCTTCTTGGACCACGGCTACGTCCGCGCCATCGTCGGCGGTTCCGACAGCCACGGCTACAAGCAAGAGCCAGGACTTCCGCGCACTTACATTCGCTCGGCGAGCGACGATCCGGGCAGCATGGACCCCAAGGCCGTGGGCGAGAGCCTGCGCGCCAGCCACACCGTGCCCAGCTACGGCCCGTTCATTCAGGTCACCGCGGCGGGCGGCGGCCCAGGCGACGTGGTCAAAGCCACAGCCGGCCAAAACCTCAAGGTTCACGTCAAGGTGCAGACGGCGTCGTGGTTCGGCGTCGACCGCGTCGAGGTCTACCTGAACGGCGAAGTCGCCAAGACCTTTGACCTCAAGGTCGACGCCAAGCGGGTGGTCGATCTGGACGAAGATGTGGAACTGGCCATGCCGTCTCGCGATTCGCACATCGTAGTGGTGGCGGTAGGCGCGCAGCCCGGCTCGTGGATGCGCCCGGTTTACCTGGACGTGCCGTTTGGTGAGTTGCAGCTGGCGCGGGTGGCGTCGATCGCCTTCTCGTCGCTGCTGGGCGCCCTGGCCAAGACGGTGTTCCCGCCGCCAGCGCGGATTCCCGATTTCTTCCCGGTATTTCCGATGGCCGTGTCGGGCGCGGTGCTGGTCGACGTGGGTGGCGATGGCAAGTACAACGCGCCGCTGCCGGCCCCGGCCTTCTGCTCGCCCAAGTGCGACGTGGCCACGGGCGAGGTGCAGGACCCGGCCTACGACTGGCAGGGCAAGAAGCGCAAGTGCTCGGATATCCAGTCGAACTACAAGTGCCTGTCGCCCGAAGCGCGCTGCGGCGTGGACGTGCCGGGTGTGTGCGACATCTACACCGAGCAGAAGGCCGGCGCGCTGCGCTCGCTGCTCGGAACTCACTGATTCCAAGGGAGTCTAGAAGTGGCCACCGGCGACGCGCCCAATCCCGACCTGGAGACCGTGCTCGCGGGCGATACCCTGCCCGACGAGGCCGTGCTGCAGCGTGCCGAGGAAAAGCCGCCCCTGTACCGGGCGTTCCGTACGGCCATGTACGTGGGGTACATGATCGTGGTGGTCTGGCTGGTGGTCGGTATCATCGCCGGTGCCTGGGGCGCGGTGTGGGGCGAGCAAGGCCGGCACATCCAACAGCGCGAAGCGGCCAGTGCGCCGGCCAACACAAACGTCAACCAACACAAGCAGTAACGCGGACCTGGCACCGCGACGGGCACGGCGCCGGGCGGCGCGCCGCCATCGACCTGGGGGGCAAACAACATGGCTATGTCGACCGTACGATTGCCGCAAGGCGAGCTGGAAAAGGCGCTGGCTTCGCGGCCCAAGCACATCTTCATCGCGGGCGCGTCGCGCGGCATCGGCGAGGCCACGGCGCGGCTGCTGGGCGAAGAGCGCAGCTTTCGGCTGACCTTGGCCGCCCGCTCGTACAACCGCTGCCTGGGCGTGGCCATGGACATCGGCACCGACCGCGCCCACGGACTGCGCATGGACCTGCTGGACGAGCGGAGCATCGACGAGGCGGTCATCTCGGCCGAGAGTCGTTTTGGCCCGATCGACGTGCTGATCTGCAACGCCGGCATCAACCTGCCCACGCCGGTCGACGACCTGTCGGTCAACGCACGCAACGCGTTCAAGCAGTTGATGTATATCAACGTCATCGGTACCTTCTACCTGTCGCAGCTGGTGGCCCAGCACATGCCGCAAGGTGGCCGAATCCTGTTTGTGGGCAGCGTGATGGCGCGCATGGGCGGCGCGGGCTCGGCGGGTTATGTGGCCAGCAAGCACGCGATCCAGGGCCTTGTCCGCACCATGGCGCACGAACTGGGGCCGCGCGGTATTCGCGTCAACTCGATCAACCCCGGCTGGGTCGACACGCAAATGGCCCACGACGTGCTGACGCGCATGGCCGCCGACCGCGGCGTGCCCCTGCAGCAGCAGACCCAAGAGATGCTGAGCAGCCAGCCCATCAAGCGCATGGCCAAGCCGCAAGAAGTGGCCAGTTACCTCAAGTTCTTGATCGGCCCCGGCGGCGAGTGCGTCACCGGCCAGGGCATCGACCTGTCGTGCGGCTCGGTGATGGTCTAGCGACTTGTCAATTGATATTAATAAACCTCCCGCAATAGGCACCCCATGAGCACCGCCGCCGATCTGGAGACCCACAAGAAGCACAGCTGGCTGGTCCAGTACTTCTTGGACTTCAAGGTCTTGAAAGACAACCCGATGGCCTTTTGGATCGTGCAGCTGATCAACCTGCTCGACTCGATCGCCTACTTTGCCATGCTGGGCGTGGTCACGCTGTTCCTGACCCAGACCATCGGTCAGGACAAGGTGACCACGGGCTACATCGTGACCGTGTTCACCACGCTGATTACGGTGGCGCTCTTTGTGGCCGGCTTTGTGACCGACGCGTTTGGCATCAAGAAGTCGCTGCTGTTGGCGCAAGGTGTGCACTTGGTGGCGCGCGTGGTGATTGCGGCGTGTGGCCTGCTGACCGACCTGCCCGCGCGCGGCTGGATCGTGGCGGTGGCCCTGGTGCTGTCGGCGCCCGGCGCGGCGATGACCCAGACGGTGTTCCAGGCGGCCAACAAGCGCCTGTCGTCGCGCAAAAGCCGCTCGGCGTCGTTCAACATCTGGTACCTGATCATGAACATCGGCGCCATGTTGGGCGGCCTGTCGATCGACGTGGTGCGCCAGGACCTCAAGGTCTCGCTGGCGTGGATTTTCGTGATGGGCGCCATCACCGCGAGCCTGAACGTGCTGGCCACCCTGGTCGCGGTCCGTCACACCGAGCAGGTCCGCGGCGAAGGCGAAGAGGACGAGGTGCCGGCCGAGCACGAAAAGCCCAAGGGCGGCCTGGGGATGCTGAAGGAGCTGGTGCGCGACACGGCGTTTTGGCGCTTCATCGTGCTGATGGTGGCGGTGCTGGGTGTGCGCGCGGTGTTCGCCTATATGTACCTGCTGATGCCGCAGTACTGGGTCGAAGTCATCGAGCAGACGGGCAGCGCCAAGACCGACCAGGGCCTGCTGCAGGCGATCAACCCGATCCTCATCGTGGGCGGCCTGATCCTCTTTATCCCCATTGCCAACCGCTTCAACGTGTTCAAGATGTTGGTCACCGGCGCGGCCATCAGCGCGCTGTCGCTGGTCATCATGATCCTGCCGTGGCAGTGGTTTGGGCCGACCATGGCCCAGGGCTATTTTGCCATGTCGGTGCTGATGCTCGTCGTGCTGTCGCTGGGCGAGCTGATCTGGAGCCCCAAGCTGACCGAATACACCGCCGCCATCGCGCCGCACGGCCAAGAGGGCACCTACCTGGGCCTGTCGATGGTGCCGTGGTTCGCCGCCAAGCTGGTGGTCAGCGGCCTGTCGGGTCACATGCTCAACAAGTGGGTCCCCGATGGCCGCGGCATGGAAGTGCTGTGCACGGGCGAGGTTCCGTTCTGGTCGACCCCCGAGGCAATGTGGACAGTGCTGGCGGTGTGGGCGTTTGCCGGCCCACTGGTGGCACAGCTGTTCAGCGGCTGGCTGACCCGCGGCGCGGATCTTGCACCAGCCCAACCGGGCACGCCCGAATCGGCCAAGAACTTCCGCATGATCTCTGCGGCTTTTGGCGTGGTCGCCCTGGGCGGCATGGGCTGGTTCTTCAGCCACAACGCCGGCATGGAGCACAAGAACTACGTGATGGCCGACGGCAAGGCATTTGGCGGCCACGTTCGCACCGAAAAAGAAGCCATCGCCTGCGGCTGCTGGCAGGTCGATCACAAGGCGGTGGCCGGCAAGCTGTGCACTGCCGCGCAGCCAGCCGACGTCAAAGACAAAGCGGCCGAAGCGTGGCACGGTCAGTGTCTGGCCGATTGGTTCCAGGGCCCGCGCAAGAAGTGCTTGGCGCTCTGCCAAGATAGCAAAGTGGCGGCCCGGCCCGAGTGCAAGGCCTGCGGCGAGCTTGCCACCAGTCTGCCGGCAGCGCCCGCCACGCCGGCCCTGTGCGCCGAGCGCGTCAAAGGCCTGGAGTAAGGGACTGTGCAAAATCGAATCGATTTTGACGGGCCCTTGCCACCCCCTGGGTGGGTCGCTGGTGCGCGCCCTCTGCGGGCGTCGCACCGCTCCACGCGTACGCAAACGAATGAGTCCGCCCAACACGGCCATGTCCCACTACGGAAGGCACGACCATGAGTGAGATCATCGACCTGCGCAGCGACACGGTCACGCGGCCCACCCCGGCGATGCGGACCGCGATGATCACCGCCGCCGTGGGCGACGACGTCTTTGGCGACGACCCGACCATCCGCCAGCTGCAAGAACGGGCCGCGGCGTGGTTGGGCAAGGAAGTCGCGCTGTTCGTGCCCTCTGGCACCATGGCCAACCAGTTGGCTGTGCGCGTGCATTGCCGGCCGGGCGACGAGGCGCTGGTGCACGCCGCGTGCCATATCCACAACTTTGAAGGGGGCGCCGCGGCAGCGATTTCGGGCGTGACGTTGCGGACGCTGAGTTCGCCCGATGGCACCCTGAATCCGACCGAAGTGGTCCAGCACATCCACGGCGAGCAGGATCCGCACCTGTCGCCCACGCGCTTGATTTGCTTCGAGAATACGCATAACGCCTGCGGCGGCGTGGTGGTGCCGCAGCAGAACATTCGCGACGTCGCCGAAGTGGCCCGCAGTCAAGGGGTTGCCTTGCACCTGGACGGCGCCCGCTTGGCCAACGCCGCGGTGGCGAGCGGGTCCGAGATCGCCAGTTTGGCCGCGCCCTTCGACACCGTCTCGCTCTGCTTCAGCAAGGGCCTGGGCGCACCGGTCGGGAGTGTGCTGGCGGGCCCCAAGCCGCTGATCGAGGAGGCAAAACGCTGGCGCAAGCGCTTGGGCGGCGGCATGCGCCAAGCCGGCATCCTGGCCGCGGCCGGTGTGTATGCTCTGGATCACCACGTCGAGCGGTTGGCCGACGACCACCGCCGCGCGCGGGTGCTCGCCACGGCCATCGCCGAAACGCCGGGCCTGACCGTGAATCTGGCGAACGTGCAGACGAACCTGGTGTTTTTTGACCTGGCGCCGCACCACCCGCTCGCGCGCAACCTCGCAGAGGGCCGGCAAGAATTCATCCGCCGTGCCCGCGGTTGCGGCCTGTTGATCGGCGGCGGCCCGCATCGCCTGCGCGCCGTAACCCATTTGGATGTCGACGATCACGGCATCGCGCGGGCCGTGGAGGTTCTGCGGCAGCTGGGCAAGGCCGAGTAGCCAAGTCAAAACGCTGGACTCAGAGGGTGTGTACATATTATTCAGCCCCGAGCCGTGCCGTGATGAGGCGAATCATGGCGAGCGTCATCCAGGCCTTGCTGCTTGCGATCGTCTCTTCGTAGTCCTTTGACAGCCGACGGTTGCGCGACATCCACGCTAGCGTGCGTTCGACGATCCAGCGCCAGCGCACGACGACGAAGCCGGTCGGCTGC
>JBBISH010000173.1:0-9808 GCA_037441385.1 Myxococcales bacterium | reverse complement strand
GCGGTGCCGCAAAGACTGCTTGCTTGGCGCGCGCCAGGGCGAGCAGACACACAATCACCAAGGGCTTGTCAACAGCTTGAAAATAGGAGGTTCAGATGGGGCTTGACTTCTTGGGGGTCATAGAAGGATACCAGTTCCGTCCGAATCGGATCGAAAACTCGGGCAATTCTTCGGGCCCGAACCGGGGTCCCCACCTGATTCTCGCCAGTTGCAGAACGGGTCAGAAAAGCCGTACAGGCGCGAATCAGGTGGGGTGCGTAGGAAGCTACCGAGCCGAGCCGGCCGCCACCTCGGCCCAGAACCAGCCGCGCAGGTCGCCCTCGGCAAAACCCGTAGCCTTGTCGCCGGGATAGGCCTGCGCCAACTTGGCCTTGACCGGCTCCGGCAGATTGGCCGGCTCGCCGTGGCAGGTCAGGCATAGCGGTGCCGCGCCGATGGCGCGCAAGTAACCCTTGCCACCGTCAGGCAGATCGACCTGGGCCAGCTTGGCGCCCGCCGCCAGCTTGCGGCGCCCCTGGTCGTCGACCCAACTTTGCGCCCAGGCGGGTGCGGCGTTGCCCGCGTTGCGCAGCTGCGCCGACGTGCGACCAAGACGCAGACCGGGTCGCTGCAATTGCTGAGTGATGGTCACGGCTTGCGTGCTACAGACCTCGACCGCGGCCGCCGGTCCACCCGCAGCCAGTTCGGCCTGCAACCGCTGCTTGAGTTGGCCCTGCAGCTGATCCATGGCCGCCGACACGTCTGCAGGAAGTTCAGTGGCTTCCCGCACCGCCGCCGCTCCAGGAGTTGGCGTCCCGGTCGCCGCGGGAGCGGGCTCGCCCTTGCCGCACGCCAGCAAAGCCAAGGCCGCGCTGGCCAATGCCCCTCGAACTGCCCAATTGATCCGGTGCATCCGTCTGCCTCCCCGCGCCAACGCCAGCGTGTCGACCGTTGGAGCCCAGGCCGCGCCAAAGGTTTCGCGGCGCTACATGCTGCCCGTGAGCACCCTCCACGCGATTAGCGCCACGGCCATCAGCGTTTCGCCGGCAATGAAGCCCGAGGCGAGCACGACCGTGAAGCGCTCGGCCAGTTTGGGCCAGCCGCGCTGCACCGCCCAGGCCAGGCACGCTCCCAAGAACATCGAGAAACTGCTTGAAAATCCTACCGTCATGGCGATGCCAACGCCCGCGACCGACGGGAAGAACCTGCGCCAGCGCGCCGGCACGACCACCTCTAGCACGGCCAGGATCCCGCCGATGGCGGCGGCGATCTCGATGGCCGCGAGCTTGTGCGGCTCTAGGCTGCCAATGCCGTGGCTCAACAGCTCTGCGACCTTGGCCCAGACCATCGCCGCTGGCGCCGGCCACTTTTCGCCACCCAGTTGCTCGGGCTGCACCAAGAAGCTGTAGCCGACTGAGGCGAAGACCGCGCCCACCGCCACGCCAAAAGTCTGTGCCACCACTTGATAGCGCGGCCGGGCTCCCACCAAGTAGCCGGCCTTCATGTCGGTGAGGAGGTCGCCCGCGTGCGAGGCCGCGCCGGCCGTTACGTTGGCCGCCAGCAGGTTGGCGTTGACCTGACCGCGCATCACGCCGCCAAAGACCAACTGCGTCACTTTGCCCATGGCGCCCACGGGGTTGGTATCGGTCTCGCCGACCGAGCGCGCCGCCACGAACGCCAGCGCCATCGACAGCGCCACCGCCAGGGCGCCAAAATGCGGCGGAATATCGAACCACGCGTACTGCAAGGCCACGCACGCCGAGCCCACCACAACGAGGCCGCTGAAGAACCAACTGCTCGGCACCTCGACCGCCGCCAAGCGCGGGTCGCTGGGCTCGCCGGTGCCCCGCAGTGTGTGGCGGATCCCGCGAATCATCTTGGGCAGTTGCAGGACCAGCCCGACCAGGTTGTGGGCGACCATCAGGGCTACGCCAGGCCACAGCGTCCAGGCGTTGATCGGCGCGTAGGGCAGCGTGTCGTGGCCGCACACGATGCCGGGCGCCAACTTGCCGCAGGTGATGTAGCCTTGGTCCAGGAGCCAGTCGGCCAAGAACCAGCGCGTGCCGAGCCCAGCCAAAAACATCCAAAACGTCACGCGGAGGCCCATGATGGCGCCCGCAGCGATCATCACCAGCGACGGTTCCAGCGCCACCGATCGCAGCGACAAGGCCTTGCCAAAGATCGGGAATTTGTCGGGCAGCCAGTGCATGCCCTCGCGCAGCCAGGCGACGGTGCCGCCGATGAGGCCGCCGATCCCCAGCGCCCGTCCCTTGGCGGTACCCTCGCTCCCTTCGGCGTGCAGGCTGGTGAGCGTCTCGGCGGCCGCAACGCCAGACGGAAAGCGCAACCGCTCTTGGTTGATGAGCTTTCGCTTGACTGGGATCGCGGCAACGATGCCGAGGAGCGAGATCGCCGCCACCCAGATGATGATCTGGCCCAGCTCCAGCTTGGTCTTGCTGACCAGGTACAGCGCCGGGATCGCCGACACCAGGCCGGCCGAGGACATGTAACCGGCCGCCGAGGCAGCGGTTTGCATGGTGTTGTTCTCGAGCAGGGTGAAGTGCTCCAACTTGAACACCCGCTCCAGCACGGTGAACAGCGAAAACGCCAACACGGCCGCGGTGATGGCCACCCCCAGGCCCCAGCCGATCTTCAGGCCCACGTACAGGTTCGAGATCGACATCACGCCGCCGATGACGCAACCGGTCAAGATCGCCCGAATGGTCAGCTGGCGTTGGCGGTTGCCTTGGTAGACGTGGTCGAGCCAGTAGCGATCGTGCTCGGCCACGGGGGCGTCGGCAGCAGGCGCGGGCGGGCGGGCGGCGGGCTCGGTCATGGAACTCCAACTGGGCAAGGGCAAAACAAGGTCCGCGGCGACTCAGGCGCCGGCGACGTACCAGGCGTGCAGGGTCAAGCCACTTACAGAAAATTCAACAGGTTCCAACGCAACGCCGTCGAACTGCGCCGGCAGGTGGTCGCGCAGGCCGTCGTCGATCAGGGTCTGGTCGGCGGCCGCCAGGTCTTCGCCCAGCTTGCAGGCCACGTTGACGGCGTCACCAAAGAAGTCGCGGCCGGGCACGACCAGGATGCGCCCCCAGGCGATGCCGATGCTGACGTGGATGTCGCGATCTTCGCTCGTGATCACGTTGCTGGCGGCGAACGAGGCGTGGATGGCCAGGGCGCAGCGGACCGCGTCCTCGGCGTTGGGAAAGATGGCAAAGAGGTTGTCGGCTTCGTACTTGACGACCTCGCCGCGCCAGGCTGCGACCAGCGGGGCGGTGGTCTTTTGCATGCGGCGGACGAGGGCCAGGTAGTGGACGATGCCGAAGCGGCGGGTCATGCGCGAAAACCCGGACATGTCCAGGGTGAGTGCGGCACAGTTGACGCCAAAGGTGTCCCAGATGCCCTGCTCGGCGGCCTTGGCGTCGGCGCCGGTGTGCAGGTCGTACTCGTCGAGCAGGTGGTAGAGCCGCTGCATGGAACACCTCGCGTGCCGCAGTGCGCGGCGCCGTGCTTCAAAGGGGCGTCGCGCCGCCGTGCCGCCGTGCCGCATAGACCGTGTGGCGCCGACCGCCCTTGCCCGGGTGATGGACCTGAATCGAGCCAAAACCGCAAGTTTCTAGCCGCTTGACGAAGGGCGGGTCGAAGTCCTCGGCCCACACGGTCAAGAGGCCGCCGGGCACGAGCGCTGCGTGGGTGCGCTGCAGGGCGCCGCGACCCCAGAAGGGATCGTCGGCGGTTTGCGAGGCGGCGTGGGGACCTTCGTAGAGGTCGAGCACGATCGCGTCCCAGCGGGCTCGTTCGCGGCCAATGAGCGCCGCCACATCGCCGACGTGCAGGCGGGTGCGCGGATCCTCGAGCGCGCGGTCGGTCAGCGGGGCGAGCGGCCCCTGGCACCACTTCACCACTTGGTCGTTCAACTCGGCGACGGTGACCTCGGCCGTGACGGGCAGCGCGTCCAGGGCGGCCCGCAGGGTGTAGCCCATCCCCAGGCCGCCAATCAGCACGCGCGGTTGCGGGGCCGCCGCGAGCGGCTTGCAGGCCAGTTCGGCCACGGCCAGTTCGGACCGGAACGCGGTAGAACTCATCAGGACGCGTCCGCCCACGACGATCAAGAAGTCCTTGGGCCCGCGTTGGCGCAGCTCAAGGTCGCCCTCGGGCGTCGGCAAACGATCAAGAACAGTCCAGGGTTGGGCCACCAGAGTCTCCGCGAGACGTGCCGATTTGCCGCTGCGCGCGGGGCACGAACCTAGCAAGGGTAACTCAGATTGGGCCGAATCGAACGGGGTGGTGCTGCAATTCCCTGGGTGCGGGCCGACGATTCTTCCCCGCTCGTCCGCTCCAGAAATTGCCCCCCAACCTGTTGCGGGCCGGTGCTGTAGCCGAAGCCGAGACCCGGACTCGAGCCGCGACCGCGAGCCAAAGCGGGACGGGGCCGAACCACAAACTCCCATCCTTTCAACGAGTAGAAAATGCCCCCCAACCGATCTAGGCGAAGAAGTCGGCCACGGCGCGGAGCATGACCTCACTGGCGATCGGTAGCGCGGCCTCGTCCACCACGAAACGCGGCGAGTGGTGCGGCTCGCTACCGGCGCCCAGCGGGCCGCAGCCTACAAAGAAGAAGCACGCGGGCACCTTTTCGGCAAAGAAGGCAAAGTCCTCGCCGCCCATCATCCGCATCTGCCGGTCCACGGCCACGACGCCGCGCGCGCCGGTGGCGACTCGCACCACACGCTCGACCTGTTCGGGGTGATTGTGGAGCGCGATCGCGTAGCGCTTGTAGGTCGTCTCGGCAGTACATTCATAGGCTTGGGCAGTGCGGGCCGCCAAGTCGACAAGCATCCCCGGCAGCCGCTCGTACAGGTCGGGCGAGAAGGTCCGCACAGTGCCGCGCAGCTCGCAAGTCTCGGCCACCACGTTGAAAGTGGTGCCGCCTTGGATACTCCCCACGGTGACGACGACGGGGTCGAGCGGGTCGATGCGCCGCGATGCCAGGGTCTGCAGGGCCTGGACCACCGCCGCGCCCGCCACCACCGCGTCGCGGGTCTGGTGCGGCAGAGCGCCATGCCCGCCACAACCCTTGATGGTGATATGGAAATCGTCCACCGCCGCCATGATCGGCCCGGCGACTGCGCTGACAGTCCCGGTGGGCAGCTTGCTCCAGACGTGCAGCCCCAACGCGGCCTGCACCGCCAGTTCGGGTCGGCCGCACCACTGCCCGTCCAGCAGCCCGTCGCGAATCATCTTGACCGCGCCCTGCCCGTCCTCTTCGCCCGGCTGGAACGCCAGAACCACCGTGCCGGGAATCTGATCTTGGTGATCGATCAGCCGCTTGGCCACCGCCAGCAGGCAGGCCATGTGCGCGTCGTGCCCGCAGGCGTGCATCTTGCCGGGGCGCTGCGAGGCAAACGCCAGCCCGCTCTGCTCCTGCACCGGCAGCGCGTCCATATCCGCCCGGAGCATCAGCACTTGGCCCGTCTCGCCGCGGCCCACCGTACACGCGAGCCCGGTGCCGCCGACCGGCAGCGGCTCCAGACCCATTCCGCGCAGCCAATCGGCCAGGGCGCGCTGGGTATCGTGTTCCACCAAGCTCAGTTCGGGCTGGCAGTGCAGCGTGCGCCGCCAGTCGATCAAGGTTGCAGTCTCGGTTGCGTCCAGGGGATGCCAGTAGCCCATCGATTCACCTCGCGCGTGCCGCGGCACCATACCTGGCCGCCCGCAACGGTCAAGGTGCCTGCCCGGCGGCCGGGCGCAACCGTAGGTACGGCGCAGGTTTTCAATTGCCCGGGTTGGCGGTACACTACACGGCTGCGCGCGACCTGAAGCCCCTTCCGCCCAAGGCCAGGCGCGCCGCCCACCGGTCGAAACGCGAGGTAATCGACCATGACGTCTATGCTCCGCCGCAGTGCTTGGTCCCGCTGGTTCCGATTTGCCGCCAGCGTTTTGGCTTTGGCCCTTTTCTCGGTGGGGTGCGCCAGCGAAGGGGTCGGTACCGGCGAGGACGATCTCACCTCGGCCAGCGGCAGCGAGCGCAAAATCACGTGGCAGAGCTTCGTCTACGTACCCGCCGGGAGTAGCGACAGCGACATCGCGAAGGCCATTCAAAAGCAAGTCAAAAGCGCGATCGGCGCCTTCCGCTCGCCCGAGATCGGCATTCAGGACCGCGACGCCCTGGGCAACATCGACCCCAAGGGCTGGCTCAAAGAAGAGCTGGCGGTGGTCGACGCGGGCAGCGCGACTGGCAAGCTGCTGCGGGTGCGCTACAACTACGCGGACACGGCGATCGTGCGCAAGAAGAACACCGCGGTCGAGCAGCCGATCAACCTCCTGTTTGGCGACTACGTGGCCAAGGCCGCGGCGCTCAAACCGGCGTGCAGCGACGACCAGAGCACCGAGCCGGATTCGCTGTGGTTCCATTTCACGCCGCAGCTGGCCTCGTGCCAAAAGGCCATCGCCGGCGAGCAGGACGCCATCAACAAGGCGACCAAGGGGCTAGATCCGACCAAGCAGGTCTCGAAGGCCGACGCCGAGCGCAACTTTGTGCTGGTGCGCGCCAAGCTGACCGCGGTGAAGGCGGCGCCGATCAAGTACCCAGAGTACGACAAGCTGTGGGGCTTTGGCAGCGATCGCACGATGCTGGTGGCCTACGCGTTCTTTGGCGTCGACGCGGACATCAGCAATCCGGATGACATCAGTGCGGTAGAGCACTTCCGCTTCCTGCGGACGCTGCTGACCAAGTTCCCCAAGCTGGCCGTGACCAAGACGGACCCGAACATGATGCTGCTCGACTTCTCGATCGGCAGCCAGAAGTACACGGCGACGTACCCCGAGGTGTGCAACTGGGTCGTGGACAATACCGGCTTCCCGGCCGCCGCGAACACGCCGGACCTCAAGGCCTCGCTGCGCAAGCAGGCCGTGCAGCACTGGGGCGAACGCTGGATCTACTGGGAGCTGCCGGTGACCGTGAAGCTGGGCGGGCAGAGCCGCGCGATGACACTCCAGGTGCGCTCGTACTGGGGCTACGAAGACGGCAAGCCCGAGTGGCGGCAGGCCGCAACGTGGCGGTATCTGGAGGCGTTCTGGCACGGCGACGTGTTCCTGTACCAGGGCCACAGCCACTTTGGCCACGGCCCGCTCGAGCCGGTGAATTACAACCCCAGCAATTTCGCCGATCGCTACCAGGTGATGCTGATCAACTCGTGCGTGTCGTTCAACTACTACGACGTCGATTTCTTGAAGATGCACCCGGGCGGCTCGCAGAAGCTGGATGTGGTGGTGAACGGCCTGCCGGCCTATTGGACCAAGATGGGCGAGGCCTCGGCCAACTACCTGATCGGACTGGTTGGCGGCGAGAACAAGAGCTGGGGCGACATCTTGGCCGGCATGATGGTCAAGCCCAGCTGGGCGCCGAGCGGCTACGATCCGCTGCGGGCGGTCAACGGCGAGTTGGACAACGCGTTTGACGCGAAGAAGACTCCGCTGACCTGGACGCCAAAGTAGCAAGAACCACCTGGAACGGCAGAGGTATCCGTGCGCGTAGCCCTGATTTCCGATTTGCACGGCAACGAGGCCGCCTTGCTGGCGGTGCTGGCCGATGTCGAGCGCCGCGGGGTCGATCGGATCTACTGTTTGGGCGACGTCTGCACCCTTGGGCCGCGGCCGCGCGAAGTACTGGCGCTGGTGCGCGAGCGGTGCCACGGCTGGATCCTGGGCAATCACGACGAGTTCCTGCTGCACCCCGAGGTGCTTGCGACCTACACCGAGGCGCCGGTGATCGTGCAGTCGGTGGCGTGGTGCGCCGAGCGGATGGTCGAGAGCGACTTGGAATTCATCAAGACGTTCAAGGCAGAGCAGCGGATCGACCTGGACGACGGCGCCACGCTGCAGCTGTTCCACGGCACGCCGACCTCACACATGGTCAACCTGCTGGCGACGACGCCGCCCGACGAGCTGGACGCGATGCTGGCCGGGCGGACCGCGACCGTGCTGGCTGGCGGCCACACGCATGTGGCGATGGTTCGGCAGCACAAGGGGATGCTCGTGGTCAATCCGGGGAGCCTGGGCGCGCCGTTCCGCGAGTTCGTGGGCGGGCGTGCGCCCGAGCTGATGCCGTTTGCCGAGTACGCGCTGGTCGAGAGCCGCGTCGGCGGGCTGGTCGAGGCGACGTTGTGCCGAGTGGCGGTGGACGCGCGCCAGGTTCACAAGGCTCTGCAGGGCAGTGATCATCCCCTGTTGCCGGCCTTGGCGACCCAGTACGGCTAGACAGCCTGACCGATGTCTGGCGTCATCGGTTTGGCCGTGCTCTGGGTGGATCGCCAGGCGCGCCTCCTATTCGGCCGACGCGCGGTGACGTTTGAATTCGGTCAGCTTGTGTAGAACAGGGCGTTGGGGATGCAGAAGATTCAGGTCGACGCGGCGGGTGGCTACGAGCGGCTGCGGCTGGTCGAGGGGCCGCCGCCGCCGCTGGGCCCAGGTCAGGTGCGCGTGGCGGTGCAGGCGATCGGGGTGAACTTCGCCGATTGCGCTGTGCGGATGGGACTCTACGCGTCGGCGAAGCGGTACGTGGGCTGGCCGATTACCCCGGGCTTCGAGGTGGCAGGCACGGTGGCCGAGGTCGCGCCCGAGGCGGCGGACCTTCGCGTCGGCGAGCCCGTGCTGGCGTTGACGCGCTTTGGCGGCTATGCGAGCGAGATCGTGGTGCCGCGGGCGCAAGTGGTGCGCTACCCAAGGGCCTGGTCGCCCGAGCAAGCGGCCGGTTTCGCCGTGCCCTACCTGACGGCGTGGTACGGCCTGTGCCATCTGGCGGGCGCGCGCCGCGAGCAGGTGGTGCTCGTGCACTCTGCGGCAGGCGGCGTGGGTCAGGCGCTGGTTCAGTTAGGAAAAGCAGTGGGTTGCCGGGTGATCGGCGTGGTCCGCGGCGCCCACAAGGTCGCGCCAGTGCAGGCCCTGGGCTGCGACGTGGTGGTCGACAAGGGTGCGCAGGACTGGGTCGCGGCGGTCCGGCAGGCGGCGCCGGGCGGGGTCGACATCGCGATGGACGCAAACGGGGTCGAAACTCTTGGCGATTCCTACCGTTTACTGGCGCCCGCGGGCAAGCTGGTGGTTTACGGCTTTGCCACGATGCTGAGCCGCGGCGGCAGCGGCCGGCCGAACTGGCTCAGGCTTGCCTGGACCTGGCTCCGCACCCCGCGCTACAACCCGCTGGACCTCACGACCGAGAACAAGTCGGTGCTCGCCTTCAACCTCTCGTTCCTATTCGACAAGACCGAGGTCCTGGCCGAGGCGCTGCAGTTCCTGCTCCCCCTTGCCGAACGGGGCGAACTGCGGCCACTGGCGACGCGCACCTTTGCCCTTGGGGAGGCCGGCGAGGCCCAGCGCGTCCTGGAGACCGGGGCCACGGTAGGAAAACTGGTCCTGACAGCCCCACGCTAGTTGGGGGGCAATTTCTACTTGTTGAATTGATTTGCATGTTCCTGGACCCAGGTTGAGCGTCGGCGCAGCCAGAGTCAGCCGACCTGCTTTGCCGCGACCGGCCACCGCGTAGATCAGACCACCGGTGCGTGATCGCCCAGGCCGCATCAGAAAACTCGATTGGGGGGCAATTTCTACTCGTTGAAATTATTGATGTCATCCTGGTGCGGCAGGCCCAGTTGGCATGTGGAGGGAACTATTTTCAGCGCACCCCGCGGCAAAACCCGCGCTCGCATCGATCACCTGATCAGCGAGCCAGGAGTGCCCGCGGGGACCGCCATGCCGATTCGCCTCTACGACCCGAGTCTTTTGCACCTCGTCACGCTGCGCACGCTGGACGGGAAGTTCTCGCTCTGCA
>JBBISH010000172.1:0-10082 GCA_037441385.1 Myxococcales bacterium | reverse complement strand
TGGCTCCACACATGGAAATCAGCCAGCAAGGCAAAGACTTTGTCGGCCGGCACGCCAATGGTCGTGCTCCGCTTGACGGTATAGTGGTCCGGACGCGTGGCCACCACGCCCAGCAGGGCGAGCAGCAGAACGGCAAGGACAATCAGAATCTTCTTGGCCATGGCCTCCTCCGGGCGGGATCTGCACCTGCGACCCTACGCGAGTTGCCGGCTGGGCGCAATTCCAAAGCCGGCGTAGCCGCCCCAGTTTCCATCCTGTACGATGCCGGTCGCGGGCCCGAGCCGCTGGGGATTGCCCCGTTGCGGGCTCGCAAGGCGGGTGCGGTGTTGCGTTGTGGTGCTGCCCTTTCTCCGATCGCTGCCTGGGCGCGGGTCGTGGCGGCCGCCTGCCTGCTCGCTACGTGGCTGTCTCATCCTGTTGCAGCTGCGCTGGCTGCGCCCCCCGCGGGCCGCCCGGTCGCTGCGCCGGCTGCATTGGCGGCCGCCGATCCGTGGCTACAACTGGCCCAGCGTGCCGCCGACTGCTTGGGCCGCGAGGACCCGCAGTGTGCCCGATCGGTGCTGGCCGAGATCGATGCCGTGGCGCCCGAAGGTTCGATGTCGCGCGAATTCTGGCACGGAATTGCCGACTTTCTGGCCGGTGACTACGCCAAGGCCCAAACCACGCTGCGCAAGATCGCCACCCACGCCAGCGTACCGCCCGGCTTGCGCGAACAGGCCGACAGCTACGCCGACGTGGCCGACGCCACCCTGGACATCCTGGCCGGCTGCAAGCCGCGTCCGCTGGTGGGCGGCAAGGTGCTGGCGTGGGTGCATCCGGGGGCGGACGAAGTCTTGCTGGGCTACCTAGAGACGGTGCTCGCGCGGGCATTGCCCAAGCTCGAAACGGCTTTTGGTGCCGCGGGCGCGCCGATCACCGTACACGTGTACCCCCATGCCGACGATCTGGCGCGGGTCTCTGGCCTTACGGTCGCGCAGATTCGCACCTCGGGGACCATCGCGCTTTGCAAGCACAATCGCGTCATGATCACCAGCCCGCAGGATCTGGTGTATGGCTACCCGTGGGCCGACACCGTGGTGCACGAACTGGTGCACTGGTTCGTGATCAAGCGCGGCGGGGCGCGTGTGCCCCTGTGGCTGCACGAGGGACTGGCGCGCGGGCTGCAGGTGGTCTGGCGCGGTGGCGGGGTGCTGGATCTGGACCGCGACGAGCGCGCCACGTTGGCCGCGGCTCGCAAGTCCGGGCGGTTCATCCCGCTCGCCAAGATGCGGCCGTCGTTGGCGGTGTTGCCCAGCCAGGAAGACACCCAACTGGCCTTTGCCGAGGTCCACCACGCCGTGGCGTGGTTGCTCGAGCGGCAAGCGCAGCGCCAAGGGCAGCCGTCGGATCTGCTGCGCGGCGTGGGGCAGATGGTCGCGCTGTTTGCCCAGGGTTTGGACGAGGCGGCGGTGTTGCAGCAGGTGTCGGGGCTGGCTCCCGCGGCCTTTGCCACGGCCTGGAAGCGCGACTTGCAGCGCCTTGAACTCCGCGACGCCGCCGAGGCGCCCACCCGCAAGGTGCCGATTACCTTTCGCAGCGTGAATGCCGACGTCGCTCAGGTGGGCAGCGTCGAGTCGCGGCGCTTTGCCGAGCTGGGCGACCGGCTGGCTCTGCTGGACCGCCCGCAGGCCGCGGCAATCGAGTACCGCAAGGCGCTGGCTGCCGGGCCGCAGCAGGGGCCGCACGTGGTGGCGCGCTTGGTGCGGGTCTTGCTGGACCTGTCGCGGCTGGCCGAGGCCTTGGACTACCTGCAGCCGGCTCTGGCTGAATTCCCAGAACATGCGCCCCTTTGCGTGCTGGCTGGCCGGGCCGCGGTGCTCCAGGCGCGCTGGCGCGACGCCCTGGACTACTTGGAGCGGGCGGCTTGGCTGAACCCGTTCGATCCGGCGATCCACGCGCTGTCTGCGCAGGCTTGGGCCGCCCTTGGCCAAGAGGGCGAGGCCGCGGCGGCTCGGGCGCGCCAAGCTCTGGTCGATGGAGCGGGATTGTGACGTGCGTCCGCGAAACTCGGCCGGCGGCTGCCAGCCTCTTTGGGTGGTCCCGTCACCGTTCTTCACACTTTTCCGTAGTCTTGGCGACCACAATCGGGCCGGCGGGTTGACCGACTGAGGCAGACTCGGTCAAAATGCGAGTTTGCCCGTCGCAACTCCAGTTCGGGATTTGCGGGCGGCACGTATGGGCCCGTGAGTCGCGACGGCCACTTGGTCGGCCCGGCAACCCGGTCGCAGCGGTAACACAGAGGAAGCATGGACAAGGTCATCGGCATCGACCTCGGCACCACCAACTCGTGTGTGGCGATTTTCGAAGGCGGCACCGCCCAAGTGATCCCCAACACGGAAGGTTCGCGCACCACGCCCTCGATGGTGGCCTTCACGCCCGATGGCCAGCGCTTGGTCGGCAACATCGCCAAGCGGCAGGCCGTGGCCAATCCGCAGAGCACGGTTTTCGCGGCCAAGCGCATGATTGGTCGCAAGCTGAAGTCCCCAGAAGTTCAGCGCATGCAACTGACCGCGCCGTACAAGATCTCGGGGGCCGAAAATGGCGACGCGGGCGTCGTCGTGCACGGCCGGCGCTACTCGCCACAAGAAATCGGCGCATTCGTCCTGCGGCAACTCCGCGAGGCTGCGCAAGAATACCTAGAGCAAAACGTCGCCGACGCCGTGATCACGGTCCCCGCCTACTTTGACGATGCCCAGCGGCAGGCTACCCGCGACGCCGGGCGTCTGGCGGGCCTGAACGTGCTCCGCATCATCAACGAGCCTACGGCGGCGGCGCTGGCCTACGGGATCGGCGCCGAGTCCAGTGGCACCATCGCGGTGTACGACCTGGGCGGCGGCACGTTCGATATTTCGATCATGGACTTCTCGCAGGGCGTGTTCCAGGTCAAGGCCACCCACGGCGACACCTTCTTGGGTGGCGAAGACGTGGATGCCCGCTTGGTCGACCTGCTGATCGAAGACTTCTCGCGCGATACTGGCCTGGATCTGCACAATGACCCGGTCGCGCTGCAGCGTCTCCGCGATGCGGCCGAGCGCGCCAAGATGGAGCTGTCCACCGTCGACGAGACCGAAATCTCGCTGCCGTTCTTGACCGCCGACGCCACCGGTCCCAAGCACTTGCGGCGGGTGTTGACCCGCCAAGAGCTGGAAGGCCTGGTTCAAGATCTGATCGCCGCGACCATCGAACATTGCCGCGACGCCGTGGCGGCCGCAGGGATCGGGGTCGAGCAGATTACCGACGTGCTGCTGGTGGGCGGCATGACCAAGATGCCCGCCGTGCAACGCGCCGTGGCAACGTTCTTTGGCCGGCAGCCCAACCGCTCGGTCAATCCCGACGAGGCGGTGGCCGTGGGCGCCGCCATTCAAGGCGCCATTCTGTCGGGCGACGTCGGCGAAGTCGTGCTGCTCGACGTCGTGCCGCTGTCGTTGGGTATCGAAACGGCGGGCGGCATGATGACCAAGCTCATCCCGCGCAACGCCACGGTACCGTGCAGCTTGACCGAGATCTTCACGACCTCCGAAGACTACCAACCGCTGGTCAACATCCACGTGTTGCAGGGCGAGCGTCCGCTGGCCGCGGACAACACCAGCTTGGCCCGCTTCGAGCTGGTCGGCATTCCGCCGGCGCTGCGCGGCGTTCCCAAGATCGAAGTGGTGTTCAATATCGACGCCAACGGCATCCTCAGCGTGTCGGCGCGCGATCTGGGCACCAAGCGCGAGCAGCAGGTGCGGGTCCGCTCTACGACTGGCCTGACCGAAGCGACGATCGAACGCATTTTGGCCGAAGCCGAGCAGTTCCAGGGCGCCGACCGCATCAATGTCGAGCTGGCCGAGCTGCGCCGGCGTATCCAGGGCTTGGTCTATACCACCGAGCGATCGCTGGCCGAGTCGGCCAACTACCTGACCGAGTCCGAGCTTGGCCAGATTCGCATGGATCTGGAAGTGGCGCGCCGCGCGGCCGATGCCGCCGACGTGCAGCTCATCCAGAACGCCCTGCGCGAACTCGAGAAGTCCGCATTCCGCATCACCGAGGTGATGTACCGCGACTTTGCCTAGTTCTACCGATCACTTCCCCGAGACTCCGCTGCGCAATGGCTAGCCGCTTGTGACCGACGCCGCCCCCGATCATTACCGCGTCCTTGGCGTGTCGGTGAATGCCGATCCTGCGGCTATTCGCGAGGCTTATCGCAAGCTTTCGCGGGTCTATCACCCGGATCGCCACCGCGGCGCCGCCCGCGCCACCGCCTGCTTTCAGCTCATTTCCAGCGCCTGGACCGAACTGTCGGACCCCGCCAAACGCCTCCACTACGACCGGATGCTGATGTTGCGCGATCCGCTGCGCATGGTCGACGATCCGCGGGCAGAAAAGGCTTTGGATGTTTTGGATTTGGTCGTCAAGCGGCTGCGGCGCGACAAGCCGGTGCTACCCGCCGAGTCGCGGCCGATCGACCTGCGCGTGGCCAAGAAAATCAGCTTTGTCCGTGCGGTCTTGGGTGGTATCGAGCGCGTGGACGCCCAGTACACGTGTGCCTGTCCTGCGTGCCGCGGGCAGGGGACCGATGCGCCCGAACGCAATCCGGTGTGTCATGTTTGCCAGGGCACGGGCGGCTTCAAGGTCGGCGTGCCACGGCAGCGCGCCACCTGCGGATTTTGCGGCGGCCGCGGGGCGGTTCTGGTGGCCGAGTGCGTCCGCTGCCAGGGGCGCGGCGAGGTTTCGGTCGAGCGGAGCATCGAAGTGCAGGTGCCGCCGGGTTGCCGCAACGGCACGGTGTTGCGTGTGCGCGGCGTGGGCGAGGTGGCGGCCGGGATGGCCGAGCCGGGCGACCTGTTGGTCGACGTACAAGTCGAGCCGCATCCTTTGCTGAAAGTCGAAGGCAACGACCTGGTTTGCACGGTGACGCTGCCGTGGAGCCGCGCCGCCCTGGGCGGACCGATCGAGGTGCCCACCCTGGAAGGCATCGAACGGTTGACGCTGCCGGCCGGCTGTCAGGCGGGCCAAGAGCTTCGCATCGGCGGGCGGGGCTTGCCGGCCCCCAACGGGCGCGGGCACTTGCGCGTACAGATCCAAGTCGAGGTGCCTTGCCAACTGGCGCCCGCTCAGGCCGAGGCCATCGCCGCGCTGGATCGCTTTCTTGCGCCCGCGCAGTTCCCTGGCAGTGATCGCTACTTGCGTGCCCTCGCTGGGCTCCGCGATGCTCAGGGGGCGAGTTGATGCGGCCGCGCCCGCCCAGCGTCGCCGAGCTTGGCGAGACGCGGTTGGTGCGGTTGCTGCGCCGCACCTTTGACCGTCCGACCTCGTGCAGCGTGAGCAACGGCGACGATGCCCTGGTCTGGCAGCCGCACGGCCAGGTCGTCGCCACGGTCGACAGCGTGGTCGAAGGTGTGGATTGGCTGGCCGATGTGGCGCCGCCCGAGGCCGTGGGGCACCGCGCCGCAGCAGTGAACCTCTCCGATCTCGCGGCGATGGGCGCCGAGCCCAAGCTGCTCCTCTTGGCGCTGGAGTGTCGCGGCGAGGTGTCTTCCGAGTGGCTGCTGCGGGCGGCGCGCGGGTTGGCGGCCGTGGCCGACCGTTTTGCCTGCAGTGTCGCGGGCGGCGACGTGGGCCTTTGTCCGGGGCCGCAGCGCTGGAGTGTGACGGCGCTTGGGCAGTTGCAGGGACCGCCGCTGCTGCGCTCTACGGCGCGTCCGGGCGACCGCGTCTGGCTGGTGGGGCGGGTCGGTTGGGCCGCGGTGGGCCTGGCCTGGCTGCAGCGGCATCCCCAGCCGCCGCCGGAGCAGCACTGGGCGGCCCCCTATGTCCATGCGCACTGGTGGCCCGAGCCGTTGGTGGCCGCGGGTCGCCACCTGCAGGCGCTGGCGCAGGGTGGGGCGCGCCTGACTTGCCTCGACGTGTCCGACGGGTTGGCCCTGGACGCCGCCCGTCTGGCAGAGGCCTCGCGCGTGGGCATCCACCTGCAGCTGGCGGCGCCCGACTGGCCGGTCGAGGCTTTGAACTGGTTGAAATCCCAGCAACTTTCGCCAGCCGAGCTGATGGGCGCGGGGGGAGACGACTACGCCCTGCTCGTAGCTGCGCCCGCCGACCTGGACTTGGCCGAGGCCTGGCCGCTACCCGAGCTACCCTGCGTCGCGATTGGCGAAATCACGGTGGGGCCGGCGGGCAAGGCCTTTGTCGCGGTTGGCGAGCAGGTTGTGCAGGGCGCGGGCTGGCTGCACGGGACCTGATCCCCGCAGCTTGTCGCGGCCCAGCGGCCTTGCTATTGTCGCGCCCATGGCCGTGGTTCCCGCCGTTTCTCGCCGATCGTTCTTGCGCCTGCTGGTCGCGACGGCCGCAGCGTCGGTGCCCCCCACGTCGGCGCCGCGTTGGCTGACCGGTCGCGGTCTGGCCTGCCACCCCGGTGCCCGCGTTCACGTCGATGTGGCGCAAGCGGCGCCCAGCACGTGCGCGGTCCGCCTGTGCGTGGTCTTTGCCGGCCGCAGCTATCCGGGCCTGCCGGTCAGCGTTGGCCCAGGTTTGCGGCGCACGCTGGAAACCCCCTATCCGCATCGCGACTTGGTCCCTGGTCACTACCGCGTGGTCGCCGAGCTGCTCGACCGCGACGGGCAAGTCATCGATCACGTCGGCGTGGGCGAGTATCGCGTCCGCCCCTATCGGTTCAGCGCATGATGCAGGGGCGGCAACGGCGTTGGCTGTGGGCGGTCGCAGCGCTGGCAGGGCTGGCCCTGGTCGGCGAGCTGTGGTGGGCGCGTGCCAGTCAGGCCGCCGCGCCGATTCCGGCCCAGACCACGGCGATCGTGCTGCCGCAAGTGCGCATCGATTCGATGGATCTGTCGGGATGGCCGCACGTCAAGCTTCTTGCGACCGTGCTCGACGGTCGGGGTGCGCCCATCGAACTGAAACACCTGCTGCGCTTGGATGTGCTCGACGGCGGCAAGAAGGCCACCGTCGCCAGCAAGCAGAACCCGGCGCTGGTCAGCTTTGAAAAGGGCGTGGCGCTGGACCGCCGCAAAGATGCCAAGCTCGCGCCGCGGGCCGAGGCCGGCGTTGGCCTGGATTTGGTCCTGGTGGTACAGGGTTACGCCTCTACTGTCGAGCCGCTGATGCAGCAGCGCATCCGCGACGCCGTGGCGGCCGCCTTCAAACCCCTGGGCAAGGGTGACCGCGTCAACCTGATCTGGTACGGCGACCGCATCTACCAGGCCACCGGTCTCAAGAATTTCGACACGCGCCTCGTCGACGTCGAGAAGCGCGAAGTGCGCGAAAAGTGCAAGGAAGCGCTGCTGCAGGCTCATTCCGGCGGACCGATCACGCTGGGCCCGGCCGCCACCAAGGACAACCCGGCGCCCGAGCCTGGGACCGACCTCTGCGGGTTGCAAGGCGACGCAGGCAAGCTGGCGGGTCTGGCCAAGAACGCCCCGTTCGAGGGCGCGTTTCCGCGCTTGCTCAACCTGGGGCCGCCGTTCTACGAATTGTCCAGGTATTGCGGCACGCCGGGCGGCGCGCTCAGCGGTTTTGGCAACTTTACCAAAGAGGAATATAGCCACGCCAAGCAGGAGCGCGAGGACGCAGCCTTGCGCGGGGAGCCCGTCGATTTCGACACGTCGGCGGTGGACCAGGCCCTGCAGACGCTGCTGCGCGATGGCAAGCCGGGCAACCGCAAGGCGATCGTCCTGCTGAGCGACGGCCGCGATGGCTGGGTGTGGGACTACACCACTTGCGCTGAGCACCCACCCGCGCCGTGCAACGCCTACGATCCGGCCGGACCGGCCAACGCGGACCGCCTGGCCGCGATGAGCGACCGCCAGCAGCTGGTCGAGCGCCATCGCCTGCAGACCGACATGCGCGCCTGCATGGAGCGCGAGCAGATCCTGACGCGCCGCGTGGGGTTGATGCAGAAGCTGTTCCACGACAAGGCCGCGCAGTGGATCGGCCTCGCGCGCGCCGCCGACATCCACATCTACGCCGTGGGGATCCGCCGCACAGGCTTGCCCACCAGCCCGTTCGAGCTCGACCGCCTGCACCTGCTCGCGGCCCGCACCGGCGGCACCTTCCGCGAGGTCGACGACAACGTGCCGGCGATCTCGGCCGTGTCGCGCACGATGAGCGAGGTCACCGGTCAGTTGGCCGTCGAGTTCACCCACCAGGCGCCCGACGACGTGCAAGAGAAGTTCAGCGCGCGCCTGTCGATTCGGCTGGACCCCAAGATCGAGGCGCCCGAGAATCCCGGCACGCAGCTTTCGTCCGAGCCGTTGACCTTGGACTTGCCCGTGAGCAAGCCGATTTTGCAGCAGCTGGGCGACGTGGCGTGGTCGCTGCTGGTCAAGATCCAGATGCTGGTGGGCTACGAGGTCTACGTGATCTTGGGCTGGGTGTTGGCGGTAGCAGCGGCCCTGCTCGTGCTGCTGATCCTGGTGCTCATCGGCAAGAAACTCTTTGGGCGCAAGCCCGCGGCCAGCAAGGCCTAGGCGGTCCGACGTGAGCCAGACGCCGACACCCCCCAGCGCCGGTTCCGACGCCCGCATCTTCTCGGGCATGCAGGGCCCGGCGGTCGCCGGCGCCAAGAATTACATCATCGTCGGCGGCGAACCGCTGGCGATCGACGGCGCCAACTGCGTCAATTTCAAGGACCCAGGTGCGCTGAGCTTCATGACCGGCGGCGGTCCCGACGGCAGCCTGATCGAACCGCGCCGGTTCAAAGGCAAAGAGCTCACCACCGTCGAAGAATGTGCCGACGTGGTGCGCGGCATCTTGATTCACTCGGATATCACGGCAGATTCGGCCGGCTGCTTCCGCGTGCTGAAGATGCGCGGCCTGTCCACCCACTTCATGGTCGACTGGAACGGCACCATCTACCAGGGCACCGATCCGCTCTTCAGCGCCCTGCACGGTGGCGGCGCCGACAACACCCTGCAAAACACCAACTTGCAGACGATCGGCATCGACATGAACTGCTTGCTGGTCAAGGTGACTGGCGACGCCCCGCCGTCGGGTTCGCAGGGCAAGCGGCGCATCTTCGAAGCGACCATCAACGGCGAGCCGTGGCGCTCGGTCGGCTACACCGACGCGCAATACGACGCGCTGACCAAGTTGATCCGCGCGCTCAAGCAGCGCTTTCCCAAGATCATTTTGATGCCGCCTATCGGCCCCGACAAAAAGACGATGCTCGAGCAGACCGAGATCGACTTGGGGAAATGCGGCATTTTTGGCCACTTCCACCTCAACGCCCAAAAGATCGACCCCGGTCCCGGCTTTGAGTGGGAGCGCCTGATCGCCGACTTGAACCGCCAGGCCAACAGCTTCCCGGCCATCATCGACTGGGCCAAGGACGGCAAACCCAAGAACATCGACACGGTCTACAGCGAGCCCGAGGTCACCAAGCTGGCCGAGGCTTACTTCCGCAACACCGAGGATCCGCGCGGCGGCGTGACGGGCGGCTACTACCCGGTCGGCCAGTCGGGGCAGTGGCACGGCGGCATCCACCTGCACCTGCCCAAGGGCGCGCCGGTGCTCGCGATGTTTGCCGGTCAGGTCGTCGCGGCCAAGACCAGCACGCCGGGCAAGGTCGAACCGCCGTTCGGCTCCAACAACTTTGTGGTGCTGCGCCACGAGATCCCGGTCGACGAGACCGATGCCGGCAGCCGCAAGTTCCGGTTTTATTCGCTTTACATGCACTTGCACCCCTTTGACGCGATGGTCGACAAGACCGAGGTGCAGGCCGAGATCGACAACCCCAAGCTGAACGACGACGATCGCGCCACCATCGCCCCCGACTGGGTGCACCTGCTGCGGCTGGCCCTGGCCGGCATCAAGCCCGAGGACGAGGCCGCCGGAGCGCCGCCCCCGCCGCCGCCCAAGGCAGAAAAGAAGGGCAACAAGAAGAAGGGCAAGAAAGACGACGGCAAGGCCAAGGCCAAAGCAGGCGACGACGAGGGCGACGAAGAGGCCAAACCGGCCGAGGACGAGGCGCTGTTCCTCGACATCGGCAAGAACCTGGAAGCCCTACAGAACGAGCAGGTCGCGCTGATCGAAGATCGCTACCCGGTGTG
>JBBISH010000171.1:0-10650 GCA_037441385.1 Myxococcales bacterium | reverse complement strand
TGAACGGTGAGCGCGCTGGCGGGAGCCTCCTTGCCGGCGTACGGCGTGAGCGGGTTGCCGGCGGATTTCCAGCCGATGGGGATCCAGGCGTCGACGAACATGCCGCCCTCCCAGTGCGGGTCCGCCTCCTCGAACCACGTGTCCTTGCCGTCCAGCGTGACCCAGCGGTGCACCCAGGACACTGACGCGTTCGACATCACCTTGACCCGGGCCTTGTAGGAGCCCTTGTCCAGGACCCAGGCCAGGTCGCCCAGGTCGGGCGCGACGGTAGCCCCGGCCGCGGCGATGACCGTCGACCACTCGTCGCTGATGTAGGTGCGGATTTCGCTGGCGGTCAGCAGGTCGCCATCGGTCAGGCTGTCGAACGGGGCGAGCGTGAGGTCGTACTCCCACTGCAGCACGCCCGCGGCATCGTTGGCGACCAGGTGCACGTTGGCCGACCAGCCCGACGCGATCTTGTACTTGGCGCTGGTGTCCACCACCTTGCCGCTCACCTTGCCGATCAGGCCCTGGTCAAGCACGCGGCCCAGGTCGGACGCCTCGAACACAAAGCCGTCGATCTCGCGCACGGGGCCTGACTCGATGCGGCCGCGCCAGACCTGCACGGCCTCGGTCAGCAAGCCCGACCCAGGCAAGTAGCCGCTGGGGTCCATCGGGGCAGCCCACAGCACCACGTCGCGGCCGCGCCAGTAGCGGGGGCGGTCGGTCATCAACTGCGCCGTGGTGCCGGCGCGGTGCTGATAGGCCAGGCTGCCGGCGGTGGCGCGGGTCAGGCCGGTCAGGCTGGTGCCGCTGGCGACGGTGCCGATCTCGATGCACTCCAGGCCCAGCCACGCCTCGTCGCCGTTGGTCCAGCCGGTGCTGTCGTCAACTGTTGCAGCAAGGTCGCTCGGCTCCAGAGTCGCGGTAAGGGTCATGAACTTGGACCACTTGCGCATCCAGTCGCGGGTGGTATCGGTGTCCAGCAGCTTGAACTTGAGCGGCATCGCCACGGCCACACCGCGCTCACGGTCGATGTGGTCGACGCCGATGTCGCCGCTGTCGTCGATGACCAGCGAACCATCCTCCACGGTATAGCCGCTGGGCAAGGTCTTGCCGGTGGCCATCTCGGCCCAGCACACCGGGATGCCCGCGATGGTCAAGACGTAGTTCGGTGTCCAGCCGTAGCGGATGGTGTCCCAAAAGCTCATCGCGGCACCCCAATCAACATGCGCAAGGTCCACAGCTCGGGCGCGTCGCCGTCTTCGGTGGGCGTGTCGCAGGCCAGCACAAAGCCCTCCACGTAGCCGTCGATGTTGGTGGCGCTGTAGGCGGTGGTGTCGGTGTCCTGGTAGATGCGCACGCGCCCAGCCGTGACGTAGCCCGCGTTGATCTGGTCCACCTCATCGGCCGTGAACAGCAGCTGAGCCTGGTGCACCTGGTGGTTGCCCCAGACCGAAGCGACCGCGCGACCGTGGCGGTACTCGGACAGGTCGATGGCGCTCCAGTCCTCCGCCGGTTCCACCGTCACGCCGACGAGCTCGACGATTCCAGCCGGCGCGCTGGCCCCCTGCCACGACGTGGCCCAGCCGGCGCTGAGGTCTTGGGTGAGGCCGAGCCAGGTAGCGGCGTTGTCGGGCATCAGCGGCCGCATGTTCACCGTCGACGCCAGGGTCACGCGCCGAGTACTGCTGTCGTAACTGAATGTGTGGGTGCCGCTGGGCGTGCCGGCCGGGGCGGGCAAATTCAACGTCGTCTGCCAGTGCGCCAGCGCGTCGCGGAACCGGCTCGGCGCCGCCGTGCGCGCGTAGGTGGTGGTGCCGGGGCTGGCCTGCTCTTTGATGGCGATGGCCTGGGTGGAGCCAAGCGCCGAGGTCGACCCCGCCGCCACACCCACCGACGCGGACGGCCCCTCGCTGTAGCTCCAGGCTTCGATGCGGCAACTCATAGCGCCAACCCCGCAAGCGTCAACTCAAACGCGTAGTGCATCGGCCCGGCCGACGAGCGCGAAATGTCGCCCAGCGCACGGGTCAGCCAGGTGGCCTTGTGCAGCTGGTACACCAGGCAGCGACGCGGGTTGCTGGCGGTGGCCAAGATGGCGGCCAGGCGGGCGGCGTCGATGGCGGTGCCAATGGCCGAGACCTGGGGATTCTTGGCCGCGGTGCCGGGCACGCCGGGCCGCACAGCCCCGTCGCCACAGCCATCGCCAGCGGCCAGCACGCGCAGGTTGCCGCGGACGCTGACGCGCGAAACGGGCGCCCAGGTGCCCAGCGCCGGAGCGGTACCCACCACCCCCACCACTCCCACCGCCGCCGGTAGGCCCAGGTTGGTGGCCGCGCCCGCGCTCAGGCTGAACGTGCCGCTGCAGGCCAGCACCAGCAGCGCGCCGCCGCTGTCGCTGTGCCGCGACCAGTCCCACGAAAACGTGCGGCTGCCCGACCAGGCGCGGCCAGCATCGTTGGCCCAGGCGACCAGCGCCGTCACGGCAGTCACAGCGTCGCGGTCGGCCGCCAGGTTGGTGTACGTCTCCGTGTTGACGCCCACGGTCACGTCGACTGAAAACGCCCAGGTTGCCGTGGTTTCGATGGCAAGCATCAGCCCCCCGCGCTCTTGGCATAGCCGGTGTTGCGCAGGCTGCGCAGGCTTCCGGTCACGCCCTTGCCCACGTCCTGCCGGCTGACCAGCGGCGTGTTGATGTTGATCACGTTGGTGATGCCGCCGCCGCCGCCCTTGCCACTGCCGCCGCCGGAGGCCGCGTTGCCCAGGCTGGTGCCGGCCTCCATTGGCGCAGCCGCCGAGCTGGGCGAGCTGACGGAAAACGCGCCGCCAGCGATCGCCCCGTACAGCGCCGCCGCCGCACCGTGTGCCACCATCTCAGGGATGTTGGGGTAGCTCGCGGCCGCCCGCGCCACCTCCATCAGGCCGAGAATCGCGGCCTTGCGGCGCTCGCCCTCTTCGACGGCATCGGCCTTGCGCTTTTCAAAGTCGGCCGTGATTGCCGCCCGTTCCTGCTCGGTCTTTGCCGTGCTCAGCCGGGTCTTTTCGTCGGCGTCCAGGGCGGCCAAGGTGCGCTTGGTCGACACGTCAACGGCGACGTTGCCGAGCGAGGCGAGCGTGCCACCGATGGACAGAGCTGCGGACGAGGCTCGGTTTTCGGTTTGGGCCAGGGCCTTGTCCAAATCTTTGAGTCCGGCGGTGATGGTGGAAAGCCCCTTGCCCGCTGCATCGGCCTTCCAGCTGCCGGCCTGCGACAAGCGCTGCAGCGCGTCGATGGTGCCCTGTAGCGCGTCGGCGGCGTCGGCCCGATTCTGCCGCGCGCGAGTGGCGCGCTCTTCGTCCAGGCGGCGCTCCACCTCGCCCAGCGCGACCTTGGCCTCAACCCGCTTGGACTCGGCCAGAGCCTCCACGTTTGCGGCGTCGACCGAACCAGCCACCACCGTTTGCAGCGCGGCAAGGCGATCGCGATCGGCGACGATCAAAGCCTGCTCGTACTCCGCCCGAGCCTGGCGCCGTTCCACCTCGATGGCCTGCTCCACCTGGCCCTGGGCACGAAGCGCCGCCGCCATGGTGGTGGCGCGCACCTTGGCCGAGCTGACCATCGCCGCATCGGCCTGGCGCTGCAGCTCCACCGTGCGCTGCATGGACGCCTCGGTCGCCTTGAACAGATCCTCGTCGGTAGCGGCCCGGGCGGCGTTCAGCTCGCGGTCGATGGCCGCGCGTTTGGTCGCCGCCTCTTCGTCGATCCGGGTCAGCTCGGCCGCGCGCAGCTTGCGGTTGGGGATGGCGCTGGCCGCGGCTCGTTCCTTGGCCACCTCCAGGTCGAGCAAGCGCAGGCGTTCTTGCTCGGTCACAATGCCGTCACGGTCGGCCCGGGCTTTCTCGGTAGCGAGCTGGGAGCCCAGCAGGGCCATCCGCCGCTGCTGCGATTCCTGCGCCGCCGCCTTGGCCTTGGCCGCGCGCTCCTGGCGGTCGGCATCCAGTGCCTGCTTTTCGGCCAGCTCGTTGGCGTCCTGCTGGACCTTCAGGGCGCGCAGTCGTTCCCTGGCCTCGTCGCCCGCGTTGTTGGCGATCTGCTCTTGCAGCACCACCTGCTGTGCGGCCAGCGCGTTACGGCGGTCGTCGATGGCGGCAAGCCGAACCTTCAGAGCCTGCTGCTTGGTGTTGGCGAGCTGGGCCTTGATGTCGGCCGCGGCGAACGCATCGGCGGTATCCTTTTGCAGTTTGGCAAGTTGCTGCTCGCGCGTGGCCTGCTCGTCCAGGGCCTGGGCCTGGTCGCGCGACACGTTGACGCGGGCCTGCGCCAGCTCCACAGCGTGGGCCTGGGCGTCGATTTCCAGGATCAGCGACTCGCGCCGATCGCCGCCGTCGCTGACCAGCACGGTCGACAGCTTAGCCTGCAGCTCGGCCAGCTTGGTCTGCTCCGCCTGCAGGTTGGTCTGGTCCTGGCTCGCAGTGCCCAGGAGGTTCTTGAGCCGCTCGGCGGTGCTCAGCGTGGTCTGCAGGCCGGCGTTCGCCGCAGAAATACCCAGAGCCTCCGCCACCTCGGGCAGCGACTTGACCTTGACCGACAGCGTGCCCACTTCGCCTTGGATGGCGCGCACCGCGTCGGGGCCTTCCTTCCAAGCGCCGACGAATTTGGCGACCGCATCGGCCGGGTCGTTGCCCATGTCGCGGGCGTTCTTGGCGACCTCGGCCAGCAGCGCCGTAGACGGCCGGGCCACGGTGCCCAGGTTCCCCAAGGCCTGGGCCAGGCGCACGGTCTCGTCAGCCGAAAACCCAAGCCGTTCGCCCAGGTCGCGGGTGACGCCGGTAGTGAGCAGGCGCAGCTTGGCCTCGGTCTGGTTGATGTGGTCGTAGAGCAGCTTAGCGCCCAGAGCCATGCCGGCGAGCGCCGCGGCGGCCAGACCGGCCGGGCCGGGCATCAGCCGCATGACTGCCTCGGTCGCGCCGAACGCGTCGCCAAGGCCCTTGACCGCCTTTTCGGACTGGCCCGCGAAGTCGCCCAGGCCCTTGAGCGCCGACTCCACATCGCCGCTGGTTTCCTGGATGGCACGGAAGGGTGCGACTGCGCCGGCCTTCTGACTGCCAACCGCGTCCAGATCCTTGTTGGCGGTGCGCGCCTTCTTACCCGCCACGTCCACGGCTGCGCCGAGGTCTTCTACGGCCTTGCGCGACTTCTGCAGCGGAGCGCTCAGCGCATCCGTTGCCGACAGAACAAGCCGAGATTCAACGCGGGTTTCGTTGCTGTTGCTCATTGTGTGCCTCGTGCAGCGCCATGACGCCGCGCACCACCCAGGGCGGGAGGTCGTTCGGCCATCCCGCGATCGGTGCGATCTTGCCCAACGCAAGGACCTCTTCGCAGACCGCAAAGAACGGCGACCGCAACAGGCCGTGCGGACAGACCGACCAGTCGAGCATCGGAATCAGCGGACCGCCGTCGCTGCCATCTGCGTTGCGGCGCCGCGGTGGAGCTTTGCGGCAGGGGCCAACTGTGCAACGGCAACGCGTGGCTGCCCGGAACTTTTTCTCGGACTTGGCGATGGCGATGAGGTGGGGCAGCGCACGGATGAAAGTGACCGGTCGCCCGCCAAAAAGCACCGGCACGCCGACCCACCCGCTCAGTTTCCCCAGCTGGCCGCATCGATGGCGTGGTAAAGGGCCAACGCCGTGCGCGGGTGCGGCGAGTCGGCCACCTGGGCAGCCAGCTCCGTGTTGCCGTTGACCGCCACTACGCCGTGCGCCAGGTAGGCGCGCACGTGGGCCCGCTTCTTGGCCAGCTCATCGCTTGCGTCCTTGCCAGCGCTGTTGGCTGTTTCGAGCTCTACCACCTGCCAGTAGTCTAGGCCGCGGATGGTCACGACGGTCACACCCTCCGGAACCTCAGGTGGGGCCGGGTAGAACCGCGTTTCGGCGTTAGCCGGCTGACCCGGCTCGGGCAGCTCCAGGTTGCAGACAACGTCGAACGGGCGCTTGGACAGAATCGACAGCATGATGCCTCCGTGTGCGTGGTGGTCGGGTGGCGTGTGCGAACGGCTGCGACTGGCCTAGCCGCACGTGATGCGGAACAGCGAATCCAACGGCGAATTCGTCGCGTCGGCGCCGATGTCACTCGAATCGCCGGTGTAGGTGGTGGCGTTGAAGCGCAGCGCGTAGGCCAGCTCGTCGTTGCTGTCCTGCAGCTCGGGCGCGCCGGCCAACTTGGCAGCCGGCATCAGCATCGCCAGGGCGCGGCCGGCCTGCGGGCTGACGTACACGCCCAGGCTGCTGGTGGTGCCCAGGCGGAAGCGGCTCTGCCACTTGTGGTCGCCCTCGGTCGCTGCGTTGCCCGTCGCGTCCTTCACATCATCGGAGCTGTCGTACGGCACGATCAGCTCCAGGTGGGCGCGCTTCTTGGAGTACAGCACATCGGCGATTCCCTGCGCCGCCGAGTGGCCCTTGCGCTCCTTGACCGTCGAATCGAAGGTGACCTTGAGGCCTTCCAGGCCCAGGGTGTCGGTGCTGTCCAGACAGGCCGAGCCCAGATGCGCGCCGATGATGGCCGCGGCGCGATCGTAGGCGTCGGGGACGACCAGGCCGCCGTCGTTCTTGCGGATGCGGAAGTCCTGGAACTCGCCTTCCAGAGTCAGCACAGGAACCGCGCCGGCATCGAGCGTGAGTGTGAACTTGGGAAACTTCAGGCCGGTCAGCTCGTAGCACGAGTTGGCATGCTCGCCGGCCCAGCGCATCGTGAGCGGCCGCTGCTCCTCGCTCGACAGCCATGCCGTCGCCGTGCCGTAGAAGTTGCCGGCGTTGTCGGCGACCACCTTCTGCGCGGGGTCGAACAGCGTCAGCAGCTGCGCCACCTTGGTCTTGACGAACCCCCACATGGCCTGGGCGCTGCTGCTCGTGGCGACCAAGACAGCCTCACCCGGCTTGATCTTGTCGCTGGCGGTGGCGTTGTCGCAGGTGATGTGGGTCGAGTCAGTGCCGGCCGCCGTGACGCCGCCGGCCGTGTACTCGTTGCACGACAGGTGCGTGCCGCGCCAGAACGCCGTGTTCTGGTCCGAGAGCGGGTCGCCGGTGTTGATGCCCTCGATGTGGCTGCCCAGGATGTTGCCGACGATGGCGAGCCACGGCGGGATGACCTCGGCGCCGGCAAACGGAGCGCCACCGGGGTCTTCAGAAACGGGGTCGTAGCCGTCCTTGAAGCCTTCGAGCGGGATCTCGATGGTCACCGTGCCGTGGTTGCGACCGGGAATGGCCTCGGGCGCGGCGCCCACCTGGCCGGTCAGCAGCTCGAACTCCTGAACGTCCGTCGTCAGCTTGGGCACCAGCTTGGTGCACTGTATGGCGACAAAGTCGGCGTCCGTGGTGTTGGGCGTCAGCAGGTCGGACTGCAGCGCCAGCGCCGCAGAACTGTCGGAAATACCCCACTTGCTCATGGTCTACCTCTTGCGGAACCAGACGCTCATCGTCCGGCTGTAGATGATTTCGCCGTCGTCGCTGACACCACCAGGCGCTGCGGTGTCGACCTCCACACGCAGCACATCTGCGTGGAGCATGGCTTCCAAAGCGTCGGCCATGTCGCTCTGGTCGTTTACAGCTGTGCGCAACACGTCGTCGTTCACGCTGTAGTAGGTCATGATCAGCAGCGGAACCTCGTGTTCGTTGCCACCGATCTTGGCGCGGTTGCGGCGGCTGCCGCCGGGAACCACGGTCACCTGGCGGCCCGGAATACGCGACTTGCGCGGCGAGGCCGCGGCCCGCATGGTGTTGCCGCCCTCTGCAGGGCTCGGCACGTTCATGGCGTTGATGGTTTCGACCACCAGGTCGAGCACGTCAGCAGCCGTCATCGCGAGGTCCGAAAGGTCCACATGGACCGCCGCTCTTCGGCGTCGCCAGCCACGGCGCCGTCGTCGTTGGCGTCGTACGGGGCCAGGCTCTGCACCACCGTCTTGAGCTCGTCCTGGAACTGCAGCCGCATCGTGCGCGTGTGCTCGTCCGCCGTGGACCCCACCGGAGCGTAGCCGCTCTCGGCCAGGCACCAGCGAACGGCGCTCAGGCCGGCGTTGCGAAACAGGCTGCTGTCGATGTAGAGGTGCGGCCGGTCGCCGCGGGCGCGCAGGCCTTGCGCCAGGCGCTCAAAGGCGCGCTCGGCCACCACCCGACACCAGCCCTCGGGCTGGCTGTCGTTGTGGCTGTAGGCCAGGACTTCGGCCACGTCGTTGGCGGTGACGGGCGAGCTGAACGGGAAGCGCACCACGTCAACGGTTTCGCGCAGGCTGCCTGT
Organism: Myxococcales bacterium; assembly: GCA_037441385.1. Taxonomy (GTDB): domain Bacteria; phylum Myxococcota_A; class UBA9042; order UBA9042; family UBA9042; genus SXRM01. The sequence goes on along the minus strand of JBBISH010000171.1, from coordinate 2,402 downwards.
CTTGGTCGCGCTTTCGGTCCAGGTCCACTCCGCGCTGTAGTTCGCGCCGAGCTTGGCCACGCCGAGCGCGGCCACAGTGCCGGACAGCCGAGCTGTCGCCACGGCCGCGCCCACCGCGGGAATGGCCGGCAGCGCTACCAGCAGCGACACCGCCGTGCCGTCGATGCCAGTCACGCGCCGGACATGGCGTGTGCTGCCCATCGTGACCACGATGAATTGCCCGACCTCGAGACCGGCCACGGAGGCGAGCTGCAGCGTGAGCTCGTCGCTGTCGGCGGCGACGGTGGTGGCAAGGCTTGCGACGGTGGCCGTGGGCGACTGCAGAACGGTGCCAGACGGAGACCGCACAACGAGCGTGGCCGATACCGGCACCAGGCCGTCCTGGATGTCAAGCGTCAGTAGCTGGTCCTGGTCGTAGCGAAGTTCCCGAGCCACGTCTCTCCTACGCTGGCCCGGGGTGCGACGCCACGCTCGCCGCACCCCGGACCATGGGTTGTCCCTGTCCTGCTGGACTAGGGAGCGTCGCTGCCGACGATGCCGGCTTCGGTCGGCCGAACGCCGAAGGTCGCCGTGAACTTGCCGACCACCTCAATCCAGACGCCGTCCGTGGTCTGGCTGAAGGTCACCTCGGGCATACGCCGGATCACCAGCACCGCCGGCTTGATGGCCTGGTCGATGCACATCCAGTCGTAGCCCCACTCGGGCAGCTCGAACCCGGTGATGCCCGACACGCTCAGCAGGTTGGCCTGCTGGTCGTTGCCGCTCATCGTCGACCGCAGCAGCTCGAACGCCACCTTGCGGTTGGCCGGGCCGTGGATCAGCGCGACGCCGCTCTTGAACAGATCCAGCGTCATGTTGCGGTGGTTCTTGTACTGCGCGCCGGTGGTCAGCGCCGCGTGCAGGGCATCCTCGCCCAGCGCCAGCGCCAGCTTGTTGCTCTGCGTGTTCCCCGGGTCGTTGCCGATGCGCAGGTTGGTGTCGATGAACTTCTTGCCCGCGCCGACCAGCCCGGTGTTCGGGTGCGCCAGCGTGAACAGGCCGGCCAGGCCGTCGCTCACGAGCTTGAGCAGGCTGGAAAAGCCAGCGCCGCCCATGGCGGCCGTGACCTCGCTGAGCAACTCCGGGTTGTCGTCCAGCTGGTCCCAGCGGATGCGTTCCTTTTTCTCGTAGGGAACGGTGGTCAGCGTGTTGTTCACGGTGTCGATGTCGTCCGCCGACAGGTCGCCGGTGCCGGCCGCACCGTAGATGCCGCCCGACAAAACGGCACCCAGCTGCAGGTGCTTGGTCGTCGCGGTGCGCACGTCCAGGAACTGGTCCCAGTTGGCGGTGCCCTTGAGGAAGGGCTCGTGAAAGGTTTCAAAAGCCTTGGTTTTGATTTGGTCGAAATCGTTCGCCATTGCAGGTCTCCTCGGTCAGTTGAGCAGTCCAGGCGTTGAGTCGCGGGTGCGACTACCCAGGCATCTGCGTGATCTTCATGGCCGCGCGACTGCGGTCGTCGCGTTCTTTGCGCGCGGCCATGTGCACATTCTGGTACACATCGGTGGGAATCACCCACACTTCCGGCCGGTTGATGCCGACCACGCTGAGGCCATCCGCCTTGGTATAGCCTTTGCGCTGGAGGTTCGCCCGCTGCGCTTCGAGCCGGCCCTCGTCGATGCCAAGGTCGAGCACGTAGGACGTCCAGCCGTCCGGAAGATTGAGCACGGTGCCAGGCTGCGAGCTGGTCGAACCGATGGACTTTTCCGCCGCATCGCGCGCCGCCGCCAGGTCGGCCGCGGTGGGAGGGCGCAAGATCTTGGGCGCGGTCGACGCTTTGACCTCGGGGCTCGCGCCCTGGGTGCCGTCAGCCTGGTCTTGGTTCGGGTCTTTCTTGGTAGCCATCGTGGTACTCCGTGGGTGTGGTTGCGTGAGGATCGCAGTGTGCGGCGCCGGGCCGCGCGCAGTCAGGTCAGAAGGTGATGCCGTTCTTGGCGGCGTTGGCCTTGAGGTGCTCCGGGTTCCAAAGCGGCGAGTTGCCGTACTTCTTTGCCCGCTCCTCCATGGCCTTGGATTGGTCGGTCGGCGGCGGCTTGGTCGGGCCGGTGCGGATTTCCGGACGGTCGGCCGCCCACTTCTCCAGCTTGGCGCGCTCGTCGGGCTTGCGCGGGTCCAGGTTCGCCGGCGCAATCTCGTGGTACTGCGGCTTGACGCCCAGCTCGGCCAGCATCCGCGTGCGCTCAGCGGCCAGGGACTCGGCAGTGATGCGCGCGATCTCGGCCTGGTTGCGCTCGTTCATCTTGTGCAGCTCGGCGATTTGGGCCTGCGCCGCGGCAAGCGGGTCGGCCGGGGGCGCCGGGGGAGCCGGAGGCGCGGGCGGAGCCGGGGGCGCAGGCGGAGCCGGGGGCGCAGGCGGAGCCGGGGGC
>JBBISH010000170.1:0-10659 GCA_037441385.1 Myxococcales bacterium | reverse complement strand
GCCTTTTTCGTTTGTCCAACTGGCCGAAAATCGCCCGAAGTGAATTCGTGCGATTTCAGCCAGTTGCCGCCGCGCAAGACGCGGCGCTAGGATTGTGCCGGGATTATCCCGACACGCTCCTAGCCGATTCGAAGGATTTCGCGGGCCTGCGCGGTCGTGGCCAAGGGCCGGCCGGCGGCTTTGGCCATCGCCGCAACCGCTTGCACCAGCTCGAACGAACCGTTGGCCAGCACGCCCTTGCTGAGGAAGATGTTGTCTTCCAGGCCCACGCGCACATGGCCGCCGGTGGCGATGGCGTGTTCGGCGAGCGGCAGTTCGAAGCGGCCGATGCCGGCCACGCACCAAGTGCAGTCGTCTGGCAGCAGCGAACGCACGAAATCCAAGTGCTTGCTGCTGCCGCCCATGCCGCCCGGCATGCCCAGGACAAAGTCGAAGTGCGCCGGCAGCTCGATCAGGCCCTCCTTGGCCAGGCGCAGGGCCGTATCGACCATGCCGCTGTCAAAGGCCTCGATCTCGGGCCGAACCCCGAACTGTTGGAGTCGCTGAGCAATTTGCCGGACCAGCGGCAGCGGATTGGCGAATACGTCCTCGCCAAAGTTGACGCTGCCGGTGGACAAGGTCGCCATGTCCGGCCGGAGTTTGACCGCATCGGCACGCTCGTCGACCCCCATGCCCACCGCGCCGCCTGTCGAGAACTGCACCAAAAGGTCGCAGCGGCTGCGGATGCCGCTGAGCACCTGACCAAACAAGTCGGCGCTTTGACTGGGTGTGCCATCGTCCAGGCGTACGTGGACGTGGACCATGGTCGCGCCGGCCTCGTAACAGCGCAGGGCCTCGGCCACGAGCTCGGCCGGGGTGTACGGGACGTGTGGCGTCTGCGCGCGCGTCACTTCGGCGCCGCAGATCGCTGCAGTAATCATCAATGGTTGCATGGTGTCCTTGGCGGCCGCGAGTCAGGCAGCGCGATCGTTCAGCCGCCGCGGCCGCGCTGGCGATCGGCGGTTACGACACAAGTGCCCGTAGCGCGGCACACCACCACCGGGGTCTCGAGCAAGTCCGCCGCCGAGTCGTTGAGATCGGGGCGCGGGCTGATGACCTTGCGCGCTTCGAAATGCATGCGGCGGCTGGTGTTGCCGGTCGAGACGATCTCGCCTTCGGCCTCGACGAAGTCGCCGGCATAGACTGGGGCCAGAAATTCCACGTTTTCGTAGGCGCGGAACAGGCCTTCGTCGCCGTCGTGGCGGATCAGCAGCTCGGTGGCCACGTCGCCAAACAGGCCGAGCATGCGCGCGCCGTCGACCAAACCGCCGCCATAATGTGCGTCGTGGGACGACAGGCGCAGTCGAATCATCGCTTTCATGGTACACCTCCAGCGGTGGCGGCTCGTCCGGATTCTGTGGGACTGGATCGAAAGCCCCGGCAATTCGTGGGGCCCGAAGTCGGGCTGGATGTACTACTTTGGCGAGCGCGGGGCAACACCCCGTGCCATGTGGACAGGGCCGACGATGCAGCACGAACCAACTGCGCGCCAAGATGGCGACGAGCTGTGGACCTGGCTGGTGGCAGGTGCGCACGCGAGCGCGAGCCAGTCAGGCCCGCCAAGCCTGGCCGACGACATGGATTTCTTGGACGAGGACCTTGCGCCGCCCCAGGCTCCGCAGCCGCTGCGCCCGGCGAGCGAGGAGCGTTGGTGGCAGGCAGACCAGTGGGGCGAGGCCGGTGATCAGGTTGGCATCTTGCTGGACCACCAGGCGGAGGCGCTCGTTGCGGATCTGGACGAGGCAGCCGCCTGTTGGGCTCTGCGCGCGCTGGTCACTCTGCCGGCCGGGCACCTCACCGAGCGGGGCCACTTGGCCGAACTGGTTCAGCGGTCTTTGCTGAGTGAGCGAGCCGAGTTGCTTGGCTTGGCCTGCCGGGTCGTGCCGGCGGCCGGGCTGGGGCACCTGCAGGAGGGGCTGGTGGCCGCCCTCCATCGTCTGGTGCAGCGCGCGGCCGCGGCCGAGCAAATCGACGGGGCGCTGCAGGCGCTGGAGCAGGTGGGCGATGGGCGCTGTGTGCGGCCCATGGAGGCGCTGCTCGCCGAGCATCTGACCGGCTGGAGCGAGCACCAGGCTTGGCGAGCGCGGCACATCGTGCAGGTGATCCGCCGCGCAGGGCGCCGCTAGCCGATGGCCGGGCTTGCGTTTGTGCTGTGGTTGGCGCTGCTGGCGCCCACCGAGCTTGCAGAGCCAGCGACCGCGGTGGCCCTGCCCGGCGAGTCGACGCTGCTCGCTGATCCCAACGCCGTGGGAGGGCTGGCTCGGGCGGTGCGCTCGCCCTTGGGCGTAACGCTCACGCTGCAGTTGCGCCACGGTCCCTTCCCTTGCCCAGGCAAGCCGTGGACCGACCCTACGACGCTGCTGTTCATTTCCAGGGACTTCGATCCCAAGCGACCGATCGGACTTTTGGTCCATTTCCACGGCCACGACGGCCGGGCGGTGCGCAAGATCGACGACCACCAGCTCCGCGAGCAAGTGGTGGCCGCCGGGCGCAATGTGATCCTGGCGGTGCCTCAAGGGCCCGTGGATGCCCCGGATTCGTCGGGCGGCAAGCTGGAAGAGCCGCAAGGGTTCAGCCGATTCGCCAACGAGCTATTGTGATGAAGGCGGAGCCGCAAGGTGCGCGGCGTGCTGGGCCGGCAGGCGTTGAGCGCGCGCCAAACCTGGCAACAGGTGGCGGTGTCGGCGCATTCGGGTGGCTATCGGGTGGCGGCGCGCGTATTGACTGTGGGCGGCATCCCGATCGACGACGCCTATCTATTCGATGCTTTGTACGGCGATGTCCCGCTGTTTCGCAGCTGGGCAGGCCAAGTGGGCAAGCGCTTGTGGTCGTGGTACACGCGCGGCGCGCCCGAGAAGCTGAACCAGATCCTGCTGCAGCGTCTGCGCGAAGATGGCGCGACGCCGGTGGGCGAAGACCCGGAAGGGGCTCTGCCCTACCGCCAATTCTGCAAAGCGCAACTGCTGTTTGTGCATACGGCGCTGCCGCACGGCAAAGTGCCGCTGGGGCACGCCGCGCTCCGCGATGCCCTGATCTGCTCGCGGTTTGCCAAGGTGCGCCGGCCGCCGCCCGTCTTGCCGCAGCCCAAACGCGGAGCACGAATTCTTGCGGATTCACTAGAGTAACGCGCGGAACCGCCATGCCACTTGCCCCAGCCAGCGCAGCCACCGCGGCTGCCGCTTTGCCTCGACCGCATCCCAAGGCTGTGCCAGCTCGAACCAGTCGTGTGCCAACCCGGCCAGGCGCAGGCCCGGCTCGCGCCCATAGCCCGCCAAGTTGGCTTCTAGATTGCGCTTGCGCGACAGGGCGTCCAAGTTGGCCGAGCCCATCGTCCACCACACATCGTCGACCACGGCGAACTTGGCGTGCAGGTTGTTGGTGCACAACAGGCGCACCTGCACCCCCGCCTTCATCAACTGCCTCAGCCCGTGCAGCGACGCCAGGGCCACCAGCTTGACGTCGGTCGTGCGCAAATCGGGAAGAAGGACCCGTACTTGCACACCGCGCCGCGCGGCGGCCACCAGCGCCCGCGCCAGCCGGTGATCCGGCAAGAAGTAGGCGTGGACCAGCCAGATCGACGTGCGCGCGCTCTGGATGGCCTGCAAGTACCGATCTGCTATCGGATTTGCCGAAGCCTTGCCCACGCTGAGCGCCGCGCCCACTTTCAGGCCGCCGCGTCCCGGCTTGTTCCGCGGGATCGCTGGCCAATTGGCACGCGCCGCTGCTCGACTGGCGCGTTCGGCGGCCAACAGATCGGCACTGGGGGCCAACGGATCCAGCCAGCGCAGCCACTTGTGCAGGCGGTACTTGCGCTCGGCCGCCCGCCAGTCGTGGTTCAGCTGCCGCGCCAGGGTCGACACCACGGGGCCGCGCACCACGGCGCCCAAGTCCAGCCAGGTTGGGTGGTCCGGCGCAACGGCCAGGTAGTGGCCGCCCACGTTGCGGCCCGTCAGGATGGCGCTCTCGCCGTCAAACACGAAGATTTTGCGATGGTTGCGCCGCAGCAAGTGGCGCCACGGCAAGCTGAACCGCAGGGGCCGGTAGACGCGCACCGCCGCGCCGGCCGCGGTCAGTTGCTCCAGATGCGCGGCATCGGCGTCGCTGCAGCCCAGGCCGTCCAGCAAAAGACGCACCCGTACCTGGCGTTGGCAGGCCTGAACGAGCGCCGCCACCACGGTCTGGCTGACGGTGTCGGCTTCCAAGATGTACAACTGGACGTCGATCGAGCGGCGTGCGTTGGCGATCTCGCGCAACAATGCTTCGCCGGCCTCCAGGCCTTCGCTGTGCCAGGCCATTTGGTGGCCCTGTTTCATGCCGCGCGCCAGGTTGACCGTTGCGTTCGGCGTAGGCCGGTGCATGAACAGGCTCGACGGTCGCAAACAGGCCATGGGGCCAATGTAGCACGAAAGATCGCGCGATCTAGGCGCGCTCGGACGTGACGGCCGTGGTCGACCCCACCTGGCCGCGCAAGGTGTTGGCCAACAGGATCGACACCAGGCCGTCGCTGCTCGAGCCCGTGCCGCCTTGGACCAGCACATCCGGCGTGATCTTGGTGCCCGCCGCCGTCAGCAGCTTGGTGACTTCCACCGCCGTCACGCCCTGCGAAGTGAGCGCCGCCACTTGCTTTTCGTACGCCTCGGCCTGGGCGTTGCCCTTGGACTGGATGACGGCCGCTTCGGCATCACCGGTCTTGCGAATGCGCTCGGCCTCGGCCTCGGCGCGGGTTTTGACGGCCGCCGCCTCGCCCTTGGCGCGTTCCTGGGCCTGAGTCGCTTCGTTCTTGGCGATCTGGATGCCTACTTCGGCTTTCTTCATCGCGACTTGCTGATCCGCCTCGGCCTTGGTCTGCTCCAGCGCGATGCGCTGCTGCTCGGCGGCGCGCTGGGCGTCGTACATCGCCTTCTTTTGCTCAGCCAGATTGCGCTCTTGCGTGGTGTGCATCAGCGCTTCGGGCAGCACGATGTTGCAGATCATGACCGACACCACTTCGACGCGGTATTGGGCCATGTCCTTGCGCACCACGTTCTCGGCCTCGCTTTGTTCGGCAGCGCGGTTCTGCTGGTAGTTGAGCGCGGGCGCCTTGCTGACCTGGGCCCGGAAAATGCCGTCGATCTGCGGGTGGATGACGTTCTTTTCCAGCTCTTCGACCGAACCGAGCTTCTGCACTAGGTAGGGCGCGTGCTCGGGCAAGATGCGGTACTGCAAACGGATTTCAACCTTCATGGCAAAACCATCGTTCGACACCACTTCGAACGGGTTGAAGTCGCGGTTGTGCTGGTCGCCCGACCACTCGACCGAGCGCGTGGTGGTGGGAATCGGAACCACCTTGTACGACAGGGGGTTCAGCGGGTACACGCCGGGGCCAAGCACCTGCTGCTGGATGCCGCGGTAGCCTTGGGGCACCACGTGCCGGGTCCGCACGCCACTGTCGACGCGCGACTCTTCCGGGTCCCGCGCACTGCGCGACAGCGGACCCTTGCCCGGCTCGTCGTCCGTGGTGTCCAAGCCTGCAGGATCCTTGCCGATGTTTGAGATGAGCACGCCCACCTGACCCTGGGGAATCACGGTCTGCGGCTTGGTGGTCACGATGAACAGGTACGGATTGACGTAGTAGGTACCCGGGCGCAGTACCGCTTCTTGCGGACCGCGCTTGCCGCCCGCGTCCAGGTAGGCCTGGCCATCCTGGTAGCTGGCGTGCAGGCCCATTTCGGGCGTCTCGGCCACCACATCGCCCGCGCCCATTGGCTCGCCAGCGCGCGCCTCGACGATCCCCAGCTCGTTTTCGCCAATTTGCACGGCTTCGCGAATCTCGACCTGGAACATCGCGGTATTGATGTTGTAGGTACCAGGCCGCAAGAAGTCGATCTGCGGACCCTTTTGGCCGCCGTTCTTTAGGAACACCTCGGCTTTTTGGAAGTTGTCGTGGCCTTCCACGCGCCGGCCGATGATCTGGCCTTGCTCCAAGGTCGTGCCGTCGGCCGCCGTGACCACGCCGATATAGCCTTCGTCGATGCGCGTCTTGTGGATCTTCTCGACCTTGAAGATGTGCGGGTGGATCTTGTAGGTGCCGTTGGTCAAGAAGCGCAGCTGCCGGCCGCGGATGCCGCCATTGAGCAAGAACGCCGCGGGGTTCTGGAAGTTGTCGTGCGAGTCGCCGGCCATGTCCTCGGCAAAAATCCGGCCGCTGGGCATCGACTCGCCGTCGGCCGCGGTGATGACGCCCAGTTCGTCCGGTCCGATGGTGACGAAGTCGACCTTGTCGACCACGCGCACGATGGGCCACGGCACAAAGTGCAGCCCCGGGGCTTTGAACTCGGCTTGGATGCCCACTTCGCCGTTGGCCGCGAAGACGCGCCCGGTCGGCAGCTTGGCGCCCACGAAGCGACGCTCGGCAATGGCGATCTGGACCGGGCCGACGTTGACCACCCAGCGCGTGAGCAGCCAGATCGCGAACCAAATGGCCAGCGCCAGGGGGATCAAGATGTGCGACATCGACAGCAACGTGTTGAGCATGGGCGTGTTCCCGGCAGTTCGGTGGTGGCTGCGCCCCGGACTGTACGCCTGTGTTCCGGCCGTCGCAAGGCGCCGCCGCAGACCGGCACGCTACGCAATGAGTAGGGCGGTCAGAACAACTTGTCGTAGCGGATGGCGGGGCGGACGCTCAGCGGCGTGCCACCCAACGTCACCACGATGCGATCCGTGCCCCAGCCGCCCTTGGGGGGCGTCCAGGTGCGCATGCACAGGCCGCTGGGATCGCAGGTAACTGGCCCTGCCCAACTGCCCTTGGCCCCCGGTGCCAGCTCGATCGCGGTTGCCACGCCCGTTTGCGGCTTGGCGCTCTTGGTGTAGGCCTGCGCCGTGACCTGCACCTTGGCCTGCTGCTCGCCGCTGTTGATCCAGCGCGCCGACAGACCGACCAGCGGCGGCTCGTCGACGATGAGCAGCTTGCCGGTCTCGGGCGCCACCAGCACTTGGTCAAAGCCAGACGGCCAGTGCACCACCAGCTGTTGCACCGACCAACTGGCCGGAATGCCAAAGTGCACCGTGGGCAGGTTCGCGGTTTGGGTGGGGCCCTGGCCGGTCACCGGCGCTACCAGTGTGCGCACGTCGGTCACCAGCTCGATCCGGGCGCCGATGCCCCACACGTTGCTGGCGTGTCCGCGCAGCTGCACTTGCATCCACGTGTTGGGCGTTTGCAGGTCGTTGCGGTATAGCGCCGGTTGGTCGCCTTGGCCGCCCGCGAACAGGTCCAGGTCGCCGTCGCCGTCCACATCCGCCATCGACAGCGCCCGGCCCGAGCGCATCACCGGCAACCCATACTGGCTGCTCACCTCCGCAAACGACGTGCCATTCCAGTTGCGGAACAGCACCGGGCGCATCCCGCCCTCGTCTGCCAGAAGCATCTCACTGAAGTTCTCTGAATTACTAATGAACACGTCTAGCCAGCCGTCGCCGTCAAAGTCGAAGACGCCCATCGACCAGCCGGTCATCGCTTGGCCGGTCTGGCTGGTCGCCCAGGCCAGTCCAGACAAGATGCCGTTTTCGACGTAGGTGCCGTCGCCTTTGGCCAGCAGCAGGTGATTGGCGCCGTTGTCGTACTTGAGCGCCAGCGACGGGTCTTTCTTGGCCTGCTCGATGGTCGTGCCCGAAGCGTACAGGTCGTGCAGGCCCACGTCCGAGGCAACGATGTCCAAGACGCCATCGCCATTCATGTCGGCCACGGTGGCGCCCATGGGCGTGCCTCCCTTGGGCGACGGCGCAACAAAGACCGGCGGCAGATCGGCGAACTTGTAGCGCGGCGCTGCGTCCAATCCCTGATTTTGCAGCCGAACATTGCCTTTGGCCGGTTGGCAGCCCTCGTGCCCCACCAGCACATCCAGCTGCCGGTCGCCGTCTAGGTCGACGGGCAGGGCGAACCAAAACGACGAGAAGTGTCCGACCCCCAAGCTCGCCGTCTCGTCGGCATAGGTGTGGTTGCCCTGATTGACCCAGCCGCGCAAGTGCGATGTGTTCGTGCACGAGTACTCGGCCACCAGCACGTCCAACAGGCCGTCGCTGTCCAGATCGCCCACCGCCATGTGTTGGGCCTTGGCCTGCAGGCTCAGTTCGAAGCCGCGATCTTTGGCCTGATCGACATAAGTCTCGGACTTGGTGCGCACCAGATAGTAGATCTTGCCGCCGCCGAGCAGAATTTCGGGGTAGCCGTCGGCATCCTCGTCCGTCACGGCCACCGAGGTCAGGCCCGGCTCCTTGCTCGTCAACAGCGGCGCGTCGTACCACTTCCACGGCGCGAGCGCCCGCCCCCAGTAGGCATGGCTGTCGCCGTCTAGCACCACGTAGTCGAGCAGGCCATCCTTGTCCAAATCGGCAAAAAGGCCAGCGCTGGACCACGCTTCCAGCATCTTGCTCTTGTCGGCCGCGATGACGGGCAGCTTGACCCCCACCTGGGGCCACATGTCCACGAACTTGCCCGTTGCGTAGGTGGGCGGCGGTGTCGGGCCCGCGTCCACGGCGGCGTCGGGAGCCGCATCCGCTGCCCCACTGTCGGGAGTTGCCCCTGCATCCTCCGTAGCGGTCGCATCGACCGAAACCGCCGAGCTGGCATCGGTCGGTGGCGCCGCGGCGTCGCATGTGCAGGCGACGTCTAGCCCATCGCCATCCTTGCCGGCCGCAGCGTCGCCCGCGTCTTGAATTGGGTCGGTCCACTGGGCGTCCGCGCCAGTCGCATCGGTCGCCTTGGTTGCGGAGTCGCCTGCTTTGGGCGAACTGCAAGCGGCCAAAACCAGCGCAAGCGCGGCGCACCAGGCCGAACCGGTGGCGAGCCGTCGCGGGCCGGGCGTCGATTGCGCGCAATGCGGCAATTCGGCTCGGGCGTGCGGCTTGGCGGCTCGGGCGTGCGACATGGCGGCTCGGGCGTGCGGCAGTCCAAGTCCGCATCAGTACGCCCCATTGTACGGGTATGCCGCGACCGCTCGCAACTCGTGACGATGGCGCGGCCCGGCCCTCGCGCGGACGCGGTGGGCATGGCATGCTCGGGGTGCGAGCGGCAAGGCTTGCGGGATGGAACGGCCATGCGGTGGCGGCACCTGCGGCATATGGCGGTGGATTTGGTGGGTCTGGCGCGGCGGCGGCGGGCCCTGTGGATTCTGCCCGTGCTGGTGCTGCTGCTTCTGGCGAGCGCACTCCTGGCCGGTGGACAGGCCGCAACCCCATTTCTCTACACCATTTTTTAGATGACGCCTGACGACCGCCCGACCCGCCGCTGGCTGACCATCCTGCTGAACGGGGTTCGCGGCGCGGCAGCGGCCTGGGCGGGCTATGCGGCCCTCTCGCTGGTGGTGCGGGTGGTGATGGCCGCGCTTCGCTTGGAGCAACCTGGGCAGCGGCTGCGGCTCGTGCTGTTCAACTCGATGACGATGCTTGGGTTTTCTGCGCTCCTGTTGCTGTGGCTGCTGCGGCCCGAGGCGGGCTGGACGGGTCGGCAGCGCCGCTGGCTCCTGGGGCTGGCACTGGCGGCGCCGAGTATGGCGCTTCTGGTCGGCAGTTTGGGGTGCAAGCCTTTGGCACAGATGGGGATCTTGGCGCCGTACCTGCACACGCCAACCGGGCGTCCGGGCTTTGCGCCCAACCACTGCTATCGCGAGCGCCGCGGCCAAGCTGCGGCGGTGACGCTTTGTACCGACCGGGACGGGGGCCGCCCTACCGCCACCGCCGGGCAAGGCCCTGCAGAGACGTGGCTTTTGCTGGGCGACTCGTTCGTATTTGGCAGCGGTGTGCCCGACGACCAAACCCTGGCCCAGCAGGTGGCGCGCGGCCTGGCCGAGCGCACGCCGAATCGCACGTGGCGGGTCGTCAACGCCGGCTTCCCCGGCTTGAGTTTTGGTAGCTATGTCAAGATGTTGCAGAGCCGGCTGCCGGCAGAAAAACCCAGCACTGTCGTCGTCGGCTTCAACGCCGGCAACGACTTGGACCCGGCCGATACTTGGGAGCGCCTGGAGCAGCTGGGCGAGCGCGGCATGGTGCTATCGGCGGTGCTGGGCGTAGAGGGAGATCTGTACCCGCTGGAGCAGGAGGACGAGGCCCGTTGGCGCGACGAAGCCCAGATCCCCGCGGCCATTCGCCGCCGGTTCGAGGCGCAACTGCAGCAACTCCTTGTCTTGCAGCGCGAGCACGGGTTTCGGTTGATCGTGTGGAGCTACTACGGCCCCGTGCACCTATTCGACCGTGCGCGGTCGGCGCAAGTGCAAGTGGCCTGGCCCGCGCAGCAGGGCTGGGGCACCGATGCGCGCCTGCACATCGTCGGCGACGGTCATCCGACTGCAGAGGCCAATCGCTTGTTCGCGCAGCAAATTGTTGCGCTTGGCATGAACTAGCGAGACGCACCCCACCGGATTCACGCCTGAACGCTTCTTCTGACCCGTTGTGCAACTGGCGAGAATCAGGTGGGGACCCCGGTTCGGGCCCGAAGAATTGCAGGAATTTTCGAGCCGATTGGGATCGATGGCAGGTCATACGAACCCCGTCTGATTCACGCCTGTACGGTTCCTCTGACCCGGTCTGCAACCGGCGAGAATCAGGCGGGGACCCCGGTTCGGGCCCGAAGAATTGCCGAAGTTTTCG
>JBBISH010000169.1:0-10824 GCA_037441385.1 Myxococcales bacterium | reverse complement strand
TAGCCGGGCGCGAGCAGGCAGGGCGACCTGGGCCGACGCCTTGCCGATCAACGCGCTTCACGCGGGTTTCGGGGTTGCATCAAAAGCAACCCCAAACGCAACCCCAAAAGCACAAAGGGGCTACACCCTGCGGTGTAACCCCTTGTATCTACTGGCTCCGACGCCGTGACTTGAACACGGGACCCGATGATTAACAGTCATCTGCTCTACCGACTGAGCTACGTCGGAACGGAACCCCGCGGAGGGGCCGTTGCCCAGGCGTCGCCGCCGGAGCGGGACGAATGCTACGCAGACCACGGGCCCGTGTCAAGAGCCCTGACTGGTTCGCCGCCTCTCCGTGTGCCGTTGCGGTCGCCGTCCCGTCAGCGTACCCTCGCCGCATGGCCGTCACGCGCACCACCCCTCCTGCCGACAGCAAGCCCGCTAAGTCGCCAGAACCATTGACTCGTCTCGATTCGGGGGCGGCCTTGCAGGCCGAACTTGCCGCGGGCCGCCTGCGCCACGCCTACTTGGTCACTTCGGCCGAAGTCGAGTCGCGCGGCCGCAACGACGAGAAGGTGGGCGCCGATCCGCAAGCATTGCTGGCAGTTGCCGCTCGCATCGAAGAGGCTGCGCTCGCTGGCGGGGACCGCGACTTGGACCACGTCAAGGTCGACTACCTGGACGGGGACCATCAAGCGACCGGGATCCACGACCTGATCGCTTTGGAAGCTCGCTCGATGTCGATGTTTGGCCTGCGCCGCGTGGTGACGGTGGTGCATTGCGACGGTCTCAGCTTTGGCGAGTCGGCCAAGGCGAGCAAGAAGGCCAAGGCCGAGGCGCCGCACGAGGATTCGCTAGAGAAACTGTTGAATTCCTTTGACCCCGCCGTGACGAACCCGCCCTGCGTGGTGATTTTCATCGCCGAGCACCTGTCGCGGGCGAGCCGGGTGTGCAAGGCGATCGGCCGCGCCGGCGCCATCGTGGAAGTTCCGCCGCTTACCGTTGCAACCTTGCAACAATACTTCGAAACAGAGGCAGCGGCTTGGCGGATCAGTATCGAACGCGGCGTCGCGCAGAAGGTGTGGGACCGTCTGGGTGGCGCCGACCCGGCGCGCCTGCGCCAAACGGCCGACCGACTGCTGCTCGATGCGGGTCCCAAGGGCACGATTTCGTTGCAGAGTGTCGAGGAAACGGTGCCCATGGACCGGGACGCGGCCACCTTTGCACTGACCGACGCCATCGCGAGCCAAGACCCACTGCGCGCCCTGACGGTCCTCTATCTGATGCTCGAGCACGTGCCGCCGTCTGCCCGCGACGACGAGGTCAACCGCCTGGTGGGCTTTCTGTCGAGCCACTATCAAACGCTCGTGCGGGTTCAGGCCCTGCTGCAGCGCGGTTACAGCGAGGGCGATATCGCCGCTGAACTGGGCAAGAGTCCGTTCTACATCGGTAATCTTTGTCGTCAGGTGCGCGCGCTGCGGCCGCCGGGGCGCCTGGAAGCGTCGCTGTCGCGGGTCGCCGACATGGAGGCCATCGTGCGCGGTACCCAATTGGGCGACCGCAAGGCCGCCACGGCGCGGTGGCTCGAGCAAGCCGTCCTCAGCTTGACCCGGGGTACCGAGGTGCGCTTGCCGCGCGTCGAATCCATTTTCGATATTCTGTAGTTGCGTGCCCGCGCTTTCCCCGAACCGCTGGGTGCGCGCCTCCCCTTTGTGCCCGACCGGCTCCCCCGGCGTTGCCGGGCCAGCGACTCATACGCACCCCACCTGATTCGCGCCTGTACGGTTTTTCTGACCCGTTCTGCAACTGGAGAGAATCAGGCGGGGACCCCGGTTCGGGCCCGAAGAATTGCCCGAGTTTTCGATCCGATTCGGACGGAATTGGTATCAAACCTTGCGCCGCACGTCGCGCGCCTTGATGACTAGATAGGTGTCTAGATGACAAATGGAGAAGCGCCACCGCCGATCGCGCCCCTGCAGATCGAGCGTCTGCAACTCGGTCCGATGGCCAACTTTGTGTATTTGCTGGTTCCTGCCCAACGCGGGCGCCTGGCAGTGGTCGATCCAGCGTGGGACGCCCCGACCCTGCTCGCTCGGGCGGAGGCCCTGGGCCGGCCCATCACGGACGTGATGCTGACCCACCACCACCCTGACCACCGCAACGGCGTGGAGTCACTGCTCGAACGGTTCGCCGCTCGAATCCACGTGCAGAAGGCAGAAAGGCAGTGGTTGCGCGATGTTACGTGGTTGACCGAGGTAGTTTGGCACGATGGGGGCGACCAGATCGACTTGGGCGGCGGTGCCACGGTGCGCTGCCTGGCTACGCCGGGGCACACGCCGGGATCGCAGTGCCTGTTGTGCAACGATCACAAGCTGTTGACGGGCGACACGTTGTTCATCGACGGTTGCGGGCGCTGCGACTTGCCAGGAGGCGACGCGCACGCGCTCTTCAAGAGTTTGTCCAACCTTCGCGCGAACTTGCCCAAAGTCACCGCGATTCTGCCCGGTCACGACTACGGCCGCGTCCCCGAAGCCACGCTGGAGGAGCAAGAAAAGTCGAACCCCTATCTACAGTTGCATGGGGATGGCGACTTCGTGCACTACCGCAATCGTCCGCGCGGCTAGGCAACTTGGCGAAGTTAGGCAACATCGCTACACTCCAGCCTGTACCGGCCGGTTCCCCACCAACCTGGCGTCTGCCATCCCCTCGGCGGCAGGACCGGCGAGGCAAGAAATGCTGAGGGGGCGAGCCAGCCCTTGCGACCCCCGCGGACGGCTGGCGCCGACTGGTGCACCAAAGGGGCTGTAATACGAACCCCGTCTGATTCACGCCTGTATGGCTTCTCTGACCCGGTCTGCAACCGGCGAGAATCAGGCGGGGACCCCGGTTCGGGCCCGAAGAATTGCCCGAGTTTTCGATCCGATTCGGACGGAACTGGTATAACCCGGCGCGAACTTACGAATTGGTGTCCCAGCGTGCAACGACTCGTCCTCAGCACCATCATCCCCACGTGGCGCGGTTTGCCGTTGCCGTTGCCCTTGGGGGCGCGCGCGCTGTTGTTCGCGTCGTGGGCGGTGGCCGACGCGGCCGCGCTGCGCTGGTATGGTCGTCCATTCGCGGCCTTGCCGGTCGCCCGCCGCGAGGCGGTCATCCAGCGGCTCATGCACCACCGGTTGGGATGGTTGCGCACGGTAGCCAGGACGTGGAAGCAGTTGGCGCTGCTCACCGCTTGAATCTCGTCGTCCGTCGAACTCCAAGAGGCGCGCTGTGGCAGGCTCTATCCTTCGCGACGATGCAGACTTCGTGGTCATCGGCACCGGTGCGGGCGGAGCGACGGCCGCGCGCTGGTTGGCCGCCGCGGGGGCCAGCGTCATCTTGGTCGAAGAGGGCGACTGGCCCGAGGTCGCCGCGCAAGACGGGCACGACATCACCGCGCATTATTTGGGCCGCGGTCCCGCCTCGCTCGCCACGGGCGGCGACAACATCGCCATGCTGGCTGCACGCAAGGTGGGCGGCAGCACCGCCTTTGGCTACGGCGTGTTCGCGCGCCTTCCAGAAAAGGCCTATCGCGATTGGAGTCAGCTCGACCCCGCCTGGGCGCGCCGCATCAGCTTCGCCGAGCTAGACGGCGCGTGCGACTCCATCGAGGCCGAGTGGAATGTTCAGCGGACGCCGCGCGAACTTTTTGGCACCGCCGGTGCGGCGCTCAGCCGGGCGTTTGCCGGCCGCACCGATCCCACTTGGCGGGCGGTAGTGGGCTGCCGCGGTGCCGGCCGCTGTGCCACGGGCTGCCCGCACAAGGCATTGCAGAGCGCCGACAAGGTGCTGCTGCCCAAAGCCCAGCAGTTGGGGGTGCGCCTGCACAGCTTGTGCCGGGTCCAGAAAATCCTGACCAAGGCAGGGCGGGCCGTGGGGGTTCGCGGCCGCAGCGCCAACGGTGGCTCGTTCGAGTTCCGCTGCGCCAAGGCCGTGTTCTTGTGCGGTGGTGCCATCGGCTCGACCGAACTTTTGCTGCGCAGCGGCCTGCCGGCTGCCGGGCACGGTCTGCACATCCACGCCACCGCGACGGTCGCGGCCCGTATGCGCACGCCGTGTTCCGTGCCCGTGGCGGGCGCCTCGGTCGAGAGTCAGGCTCTGCGGAACGAGGGCACGCAGCTGACCGCCACCGTCTTGCCCGAGCGCTTGACCGCAGCGCTGCTCCCGGGTGTGGGGCACTCTTTGGAACAGCGGCTGGCGCACTTGGACCATATCGCGACTTGGTCCGCCTCGGTCCGCACCCACGCGCGGGGCAGGGTGCGCCTCAGCCTGGTGGGTGCGCGTGTCGACTACCCGCTGGCCGTGGTGGACCGCAAGCGAATCATAAGTGGTCTCACGCAGTTATGTCAGGTGCTCTTTGCCCAGGGCGCCGCCGAGGTGTTCCCCCAAGTGGCCGGCGTGGACGACGTGCTGACCAACCCCAGTCAGTGCGCGGCGATTGCGACGGCGCCTACCGAGCCGGGCATGCTGCCGCTGCACGCCATGCATCTCTTTGGCGGGCTGCACATCGACGACCGTTGCCAAGTGCCCGGTGTGGCTGGGCTTGTCTTGGCCGACGCCAGCGCGTTGCCCTCCAGCATCGGGGTGCCGCCGCAGCTCACGATTGCCAGCTACGCCATCGCCGCCGTGCAGCGCTGGGTTTGAATCCCCCAGGATCGGTCCCACTCGCCCTGGCAGGTCCGCCCGCCGTTGTGGCGAGCCCAGGCAAAAAGGTGTAAAAGGCGCGCCGCACTTTTGCGGAATCGGTCCACCATGACGCCTGCTCCCGCCTCCGACGCCCTGCTGATCACGCTGAGTGGTCCCGACGGCCCCGGCATTACCGCCCAGATTGCCTCGCTGCTTGCGCAGGGCGACATGAAGCTCATCGACGTGGAGCAAGTGGTCGTGCAGGGCATGCTCAGCCTGACGTTCGTAGTCGAGAACGCCGAAGGCAAGCTCGAAGAGCGTCCGATTCTCAAAGACTTGCTGTGGAAGGCTCGCGAGTTGGGCCTACACATCGATTTTCAGCTGGGCAACCGCCCCGACCGCCGCACGCCCGTGCAAAGCTGGGCGGTCACGCTGCTTTCCGACCGCATCAGCGCCGCCATGCTGGCCGAAGCCGCCAACGCCGCCGCCAAGCGCAGCTTCAACATCGACAAGATCGGCCAGCTCTCGGGCACCGCGATGAGCTCCATCGAACTGACCCTCAGCGCCGACAAGAGTTCGGATGCCGAGGGATTGAAGCGTGATCTCTTGGCCATGCAAGGGCATTTCGGCTGCGACGTGGCCCTGCAGCGCGAAGGCCTGATGCGCCGGTCCAAGCGGCTGGTCGTGATGGACATGGACTCCACTCTGATCCAGCAAGAAGTCATCGACGAATTAGCCCGTCGTTACGGCGTGTTCGACAAGGTGGCCGCCATCACCGAACGGGCCATGAACGGCGAGCTCGACTTCGACGACGCGCTGCGCGCCCGGGTGGCGCTGCTCGCCGGGGCGCCGGCCACCATCCTGGGCGACGTCCAAGACGCCTTGGCGTTCACGCCGGGGGCCGAGCATCTGGTTCGCGTGCTCAAGCGCCTGGGCTACCGTCTCGCTTTGATTTCGGGTGGTTTTATCGAGCTGGCCGAGCCGATCCGTCAGCAGCTTGGTCTGGACTACGCCTTTGCCAATCAGCTGGAAGTGCAGGGCGGCAAGCTGACGGGCAAGGTCATCGGGCCGATCGTCAACCGCCAGCGCAAGGCGGAACTGCTCGAATCTTTGGCGCAAGCCGAGCGCATCGCCCTGGACCAGGTCATCGCCATTGGCGACGGTGCCAACGACTTGGACATGCTCAACCGCGCCGGTCTGGGCATCGCCTTCAACGCCAAGCAGGTGGTGCGCGAACAGGCGCAGTACAACATCACGCAGCGCAATCTGAACGCAATCCTGTACTTGCTGGGCATCAACGACGACGAAGCCGCCTCTCTAGCTTAGCCATTTATCTAGTTGTTATTTATCTAGCTGGTCGGGATTCTCGAGCACGCCGCGGATCGTCTTGGCCACCGTCGCCAATTGGAAGCCGTCGACAAAGCGGTGGTCGATGGTCGCGTTCAGCGTCAGCTGCGGACGGACCACCGGCTGCCCATCGCGCGCCACCACCACGTCTTTGACCGCGCCCACCAGCACCAGGATGGGCACGCGCGCAAACGGCGTCATCGGCGCAAAGGCCTCGTCGATGCCCAGCATGCCCACGCTGGTCACGATGCACGAGCCAAAGGGGAACGCGTCCAGCCCCAGCGCCGGCATCGACACCCCCAGCGAACTGGTCAACCAGCCCGTCAGCCACAGGATCGGCCGCAGCAGCCACGTGGGCAGGGCGCGCAGCATCCCTTTGGACTTCTCGAACTCCTCGTCTTGCCCTTTGCGCAGCTTTTCGGATCGCCCGCGCAGCTCGGCGGCAATGTCGGTCACCGGCCGCTTGTCCAGGTTGGCAATCTTGACCTTGGCCAGGTCGGCGCCGTCCTCCAGCGCGACCAAGAAGGTAATGTCCACGGTTTCGAACGGGATGTAGCTGCCCAGTGTGATGCGCCCATTGATCTGCGGCGCCTTGGCCAGGCCCATCGCGATCGCCTTGCCGACCAGATGGGTAATGGTCACCTTCTCGCCGGTGGTCTGGCGGGTGCGCTCGATCCAGCGCTGGGCCGCATCTGCGTCCACCGTCAACTTGCCCAGGATGTTGCCTTCATCGGGCGGTCCCCAGGTGGCGATCGCCAGCTTGCGGCGCGTCGAATTCATGTTGAGCCCCTTGATTGTGATAGAGATCTAGCGCGCTACGGCGTGCAAGGCGTTACGGCTTTGTAGAAGCAGGCGCCTGTGCCCGAGTTGCACGAGTCGATGGTGCACGCGTTGTTGTCGTTGCAGTCTTTCGCCTTGCCGGTGCAAACGCCCTTGTTGCACGTGTCGCTCAGCGTGCAGGGGTCGCCGTCGTCGCAGACATACACGCCCACCAGCACCGTGTTCACGCAGCTCCCGTTGGTGGGGTCGCAGGCGTCGTCGGTGCAGGGGTTGCCGTCGCCGCACGAGCGCAACCCGCCGGACTTGCACTTGCCGCTCAGGCACTTGTCGCCGGCCGTGCACGGGTTGCCGTCTTCGCACTGGCTGGCGTCGGCCATGGGCGCGAACACGCAGCTGCCGGTCTTTTGGTCGCAGCTGTCTACGGTGCACGGCTCGCCGTCGTTGCAGGGCTTGGCGCTGCCGCCGGTGCAGGTTGCGCCCTTGCAGCCGTCGTTCAGGGTGCACGGGTTGCCGTCTTCGCATGGGCCGCTGGCCACGGGCGTGCTTGCGCACCCCTTGGCGCCGTCGCAATTGTCGGTCGTGCAGGCGTTGCCGTCGTCGCACATGTTTTGCGCCGAGCCCAGGCACTGACCGCCGCTGCAGATGTCGTTGATGGTGCAGGTGTTGCCGTCGTCGCACGCGCTGCCGTTGGCCACGTTGTGGTAGCAGCCCTGGCTGGGCGAGCACGAGTCCACCGTGCACGGGTTGTTGTCGTCGCACGCGTTGGCGACGGTCGAGCCGCACTTGCCGCCCTGGCAGGTGTCTTTGTCGGTGCAGGGGTTGGCGTCGTCGCAGGGAGCGCCGTCGGCGTTGGCGCTGCTGCAGCCGCCGCTTGGTGTGCAACTGTCGGTGGTGCAGGGGTTGTTGTCGCTGCAGTTGGCGGCAGGGCCGCCCGCGCACTTCATGCCGGCGCACGTGTCGCTGACGGTGCAGGGATTGCCGTCGCTGCACGCCGTGGCACCACTGGGGCCGTGGCCGCAACCGGTCTTGGGATCGCAGAAATCCACCGTGCAGTTGTTGTCGTCGTTGCAGTCTTGCGCTGCGCCGGCGTTGCAGAACGGTCCCAGGCACCAGTCGCTGGCGGTACAGGCGTTGCCGTCGTCGCAGGGGGCGGCGCCGCCCTGGGCGTAGGCTTGGATGCTGAGGCGATAGACCAGGCCGGCGGGGTTGGTATCGGGCGTGCTGCCGGTCTTGCCTGGGTTGGTCACGGTGCAGGTCCAGGTGTTGGTGCCGGCCTGCAGCTTGCCAGCCAGCGAGATCTTCAGCGGCGCACTGTACGAGTTCTCGCTCGTCTCTACGCCCACCAACTTGCCGTTGAGCTCGCAGATCCACGCACCGTCCACGGCGATGTCCACCGTGCCCACCACGGTCACGGCGGTGCTCGGGACGTCAAACGCTTGGACAAAGCTGGTCGTCTCGGCCACTTCGGGATTGACGACCTTGGTCGTGGCCCAAATCCACTTGGCGTTGACTGCCTTGGTCCAGTCGGCAAACCCGTCCCAGGCGAGTTGGGCGTCCACCTGGCTGCCATCCGACTTGAGGACCTTGGTCGTGGTGTCCGAACTCACGAACACCGCGGTGTTGTCGCCAGACGAGACCTTGGGGAAGATGCAACCCATGAACTTGTCGCACTTGTCCAGCGTGCAGGCGTTGCCGTCGTCGCACGACGTCGGCGGGCCCGAGGCGCACTTGCCGGCCAAGCACGCGTCTTTGCTGGTGCACAAGTTGCCGTCGTCGCACGGCAGGCTGTCCTTTTGCTGGTTGCTGCAGCCGGTCGTCGTGCTGCAGGTGTCCAAAGTGCACGGATTGCCGTCGTCGCACAGCTGGCCCACGATGCCGGTGCATTGGCCGCTGTAGCAGACGTCGGTCGAGGTGCACGAATTGCCGTCGTCGCAGGGCGAGCCACCCTGCACCGTGGACAAGTCGATGCGGAACGCCAAGCCACCCGGGTTGGTGGTGGGCGTGCCCTCGGGATAGCCAATGTTCTCCACGGTGCACACGATGGTGTTGCTGCCCACGGTGAGCGCCTGCTTGATCCCAACCACCTTGGCCGCGCTGTAGTTGTTGCTGGCGGCGCTGGCGACCACGGATTTACCGTTGATCATGCACATCATCGAGTTGTCGGCCGCGACCGTCAGGGTGGCGTTGACGTTGCTCAAGGTGGTGACGTCAAAGGTCTGCTTGAATTGGCACATGTGCGCTTTGGTCGGGTCGGTGGTGGTCGGCGTGATCCACACCCACGTCGCGCCCTGGATGGTGGTCCAGAAGGGTGCGACCCACGTGGCCGCCGCTGGCACAAAGTTGCCATAGGACTGGCTGCCGTCGGGGTTTTGCACGAGCGTGTCCGACACCAGCGTCGAGCCGCCCGAGGCGTAGCTGACGGTCTTGGTGGTGCCGTTCGCGACGGGCGTAAAGATGCAGCCCGACTTGGGATCGCAGCTGTCGGTGGTGCACACGTTGCTGTCGTCGCAGCCAAGCAGCTTGGCGCCCACGCACTTGCCGGCTACGCACGAGTCGGGGCCGTAGCAGGCGTTGCCGTCGTCGCAGGCCGCGGTGCTGTTGTTGTGGATGCAGCCGGCCTTGATGTCGCAGATGTCGCTGGTGCAGGCGTTGTTGTCGTCGCACAGGTCCCACACGCCCGACTCGCACAGGCCGGCCTGGCAAATGTCTTTGAGCGTGCAGGGGTTGTTGTCGTCGCACGGTACGGCTGGGTTGGCCTTGTGTTGGCAGCCCAGGCCGGGGTCACACCAGTCGGCGGTGCAGCTGTTTTTGTCGTCGCAGTCGACCACGGTGATGCCGGGCTTGCATGTGCCGCCGCTGCAGTAGTCGCCGCCGGTGCAGGCGTTGCCGTCGTTGCAGACGTTTTTGTCGTTGGGCGTGTAGATGCACAGGCCGTTGGCCGGGTTGCAGGCGTCGTCGGTGCAGGCCGAGCCGTCGTTGCAGGCCACCGGTTTGCCGGCTAGGCACTTGCCGCCAGTGCAGGTGTCGCCGCTGGTGCAGGGGTTGCCGTCGCTGCAGGGGCCCGAGAACGGAGTGAATTTGCAGCCCAACACGCTGTCACAGGTGTCGCTGGTGCACGGGTTGCCGTCGCTGCAGACCACGCCCACGCCCTTGCACTTGCCGGCCGCGCACGCGTCGCCAGTGGTGCACACGTTGCCGTCGCTGCAGGGGTTGCCGTCGCCGGTCGCCGGGTACTTGCAGCCCGAGGTGGGGTCGCAGTATTCGCTGGTGCACGGATTGCTGTCGGCGCAGATCAGGGCCACGCCGGCGCAGGCACCCTTGTTGCACACGTCGCCCGTGGTGCAGGCGCTGCCGTCGCTGCAGGGGGCGGTGTTGGCCACGTAGTTGCACTTGCCGGTGGTGGTGTCGCAGCTGTCGGTGGTGCAGGGGTTGCCGTCGTCGCAGAAGATGACGGTCTGCGGCTTGCAGGTGCCGTTGTCGCAGGCGTCGCCTTCGCTGCAGGCGTTGCCGTCGTCGCAGGGCAGAGTGCCGAGTTTGGCCACGCACTTGCCGGTCTGCTGGTCGCATTTGTCCAAGACGCACGGGTTGCCGGTATTGCAGTCCTTGGCGGTGCCCGAGACGCACGTGCCCGACTTGCACAGGTCGCCCACGGTGCACGCATCGCCGTCGGTGCATGTGCCGCCTTCGTTGGCGTTCACGTAGCTGCACTTGCCGGTGGTGGTGTCGCACGAATCGTTGGTGCACGGGCTGTTGTCGTTGCAGGCCACCGCCTTGCCCGGGGTGCAGACGCCTTTTTGGCAGTTGTCGCCCAGGGTGCACAAGTTGCCGTCGTCGCAGGCGATCAGGTCGGGCACGGCGTTGAAGGTGCACTTGCCGGTCTTGATGTCGCAGACGTCGAAGGTGCAGGCCTTGCCGTCGTCGCAGGTCACGTTCGACTTGGGCGTGCAGGTGCCGGCCTGGCAGGTGTCGCTCAGCGTGCAGGGGTTGCTGTCGTCGCAGCCCGGGCCGGTCAGGGCGCCGCTGCTGCAGTTGCCGGTGGCGGGGTCGCACGCG
>JBBISH010000168.1:0-10899 GCA_037441385.1 Myxococcales bacterium | reverse complement strand
CGCACGTCTTGGCCGAGCCATCCACCTGATTCCACGTGGGAACCTTGATCGACTTGCCGCCCGCCTTGTCCGCGAACAGGGTCGTGCCGTGGCAGTAGGCGTTGCTGCAAGTGCCCGCCGTGGCGTCAAAACTGGGCGTCGCGCCCATCGCCGTGGCCACGCTGCTCCAGGCAAAATCGATGGTGCCGTTGGCGTGCAGCGGGTCCGCGGGCTTGCTGTGGCAGTCCTCGCAGGCCACCTGGCGGTGCCAGGCCGACGACTGTAGGTGATTTTGGTGAGCACCCACCGCCGGTTGCGTGGTCTGCGTCTCGCCCGCGGTACCGAACGGCGGCGCCGGGTTCTGGCTCACCGGATCGCCGTGGCACGAGGTGCAGTCCAACTGCGGCGCATCGATCTTGCCGTCGATATGGCGCGAAGCATCTTTCCACACAGCCTTTTGCGTGGCCGCGTCAAAGCTGGCGATCACCGCGCCGTGGCACTGCTCGCACTTGGGGTTGGCCGGGTGTTTGCCGCCGGGCGGGGTGGTGTGGCAGGCCTGACCGCACGTCTTGGCCGAGCCATCCACCTGATTCCACGTGGGAACCTTGATCGACTTGCCGCCCGCCTTGTCCGCGAACAGGGTCGTGCCGTGGCAGTAGGCGTTGCTGCAAGTGCCCGCCGTGGCGTCGAAACTGGGCGTCGCGCCCATCGCCATGGCCACGCTGCTCCAGGCGAAGTCGATGGTGCCGTTGCTGTGCAGCGGGTCGGTCGGCTTCTGGTGGCAGTCTTCGCATTGCACCTGGCGGTGCCAATCGGTGGCCGCCAGGTGATTTTGGTGAGCGCCCACCGCCAGTTGGCTGGTCTGGGTCTCGCCTTTGCTGCCCAGCGGCGGCGCCGGGTTTTGGCTCACCGGATCGCCGTGGCAGGCCACGCAATCCAACTGCGGCGCATCGATCTTGCCGTCGATGTGGCGCGAAGCATCTTTCCACACGGCCTTTTGCGTGGCCGCGTCAAAGCTGGCGATCACCGCGCCGTGGCACTGCTCGCACTTGTTGTTGGGCGGGTGCTTGTCGCCCGGCGGCGTGGTGTGGCAGGCCTGACCGCACGTCTTGGCCGAGCCATCCACCTGATTCCACGTGGGAACCTTGATCGACTTGCCGCCCGCCTTGTCCGCGAACAGGGTCGTGCCGTGGCAGTAGGCGTTACTGCAAGTGCCCGCCGCGGCGTCAAAACTGGGCGTCGCGCCCATCGCCGTCGCCACGCTGCTCCAGGCGAAGTCGATGGTGCCGTTGCTGTGCAGCGGGTCGGTCGGCTTCTGGTGGCAGTCTTCGCATTGCACCTGACGGTGCCAATCGGTGGCCGCCAGGTGATTTTGGTGAGCGCCCACCGCCAGTTGGCTGGTCTGGGTCTCGCCTTTGCTGCCCAGCGG
Source organism: Myxococcales bacterium (assembly GCA_037441385.1). Lineage (GTDB taxonomy): Bacteria > Myxococcota_A > UBA9042 > UBA9042 > UBA9042 > SXRM01. The sequence continues at coordinate 9,491 of JBBISH010000168.1, read as the reverse complement.
CGGCGCCGGGTTTTGGCTCACCGGGTCGCCGTGGCACGAGGTGCAGGTCAGGTTGGGCTTGTCGACCTTGCCGTCGATGTGGCGCGTGGCGTCGACCCATTTGGCCTTCTTCTTGACCGGATCGAAGCTGGCGATCACCGCACCGTGGCACTTGGGGCAGCCGTCTTGTTGCGGGTGCTTGCCGCCAGGCGGGGTGGTGTGGCAGGCCGTGCCGCAAGCGTTGTAGGTGCCGTCGACCACGTTCCAGATGGGCTCGCGCTCGTTGCTGCCGCCGGAAACCGCCGGCAAGAGGGTCGCGCCGTGGCAATAGGCGTTGCTGCATTGCAGCTTGTCGGGCGCAAACACGGGCGAGGCGCCGGCCGCCAGCGCGACGCCGCTGAAGTCCACCTCTTTCTTGCCGTTCTGGTGGTCCATCGCCGTGGGAACCACGTGACACTCTTGGCACTCGACCGTTCGGTGCCAGGTGCTGGTCTCGAGGTGGTATTGATGGGCGCCAACCGCGGGATCCGTTGGAAATTCCTCGCCCTTTGTGCCAAGCGGCGGCGCCGCGTTGCCCTGGGTGGGATCGCCATGACACGAGTAGCAGGTCTGGGCGGCGTCTACCTCGCTCATCAGGCTGTCGCTCGTGGTCTCGGGTACGTCCAGCCCCTTGGCGGGCGTGGGCGCGACCGTGTCGCTGCAAGCAAGCAAGCCGACCAAGCTAAGCAAAAACAAAGACAACGCGAGCCAGTCCGGGCCGAGCAGGATCTTTTTGAATGTTCTCATGATCTATTCCGCCGGGCGCTAGCCCCCCCTATCTGGAGCGTAGGCAATTGGCGATGGCAAACTCAAGATCTGCTGCAAGGCGGCTGAGCGAGCGGCGTCCTGTACTTTCATGGCACTAGGCAACTCGCTGCGCACATGAACATGAAGATTCATGAACAATCGGGCAATTTATTCCGGAGCCTGTGCAAGAGCGCCCTGGGAGCTTCGCCTTGCGGAAGACCGTACTGCGGCGGGCAGCGTGGCCGGGGCGGTGCGGGGCGGTGCGGGGCGGGGCGGTCGCCAAGAGAGCGAATCAACTCGGTCTTTTTTCGTCGATCCAGGCCATTGAACTCGGCGCGGCGAGTCGCGGTGGACCCGCGCTTGCGCCCGACTTGGGGCAAAAGACGCCTGCCTTACCGGTTGGCTACAGTGATCGTGACTGCGTTTCAGGCCCGGCGGCGACCCGGGGTTGAAACCCCGGGCTCGCACTCAAGAAACCGGCCTTCGCCGGTTGGCGCAATCGCCCGTCCTAGTCCGCGGAGGCGGACTTCTCGACCGCGAGCCCCAGGTTTCAAGTGATCAGCACAAATAGGCCTTCGTGCCTACCGCCGCGATTCGTCCGCCCCAAAGGCGGCGAATTTGCGGCCCACCCAGCAGGAGAGGCGAGGCGGAAACTCATTTCCGCTGACCGCCTCAACCTGGGGTCGCTGGGGCTGTCGGCATCCGGCAAGGCAGCCAGAAGACGCGGCCGGAAGCGGCAATTACTGAACAAATGAGCAGCAATTGGTCGCATCTCTAGTCAAAGCCGAGCGTGCCGCCCTTGATCAGCTGGCTATGCAAGAGGTAACGCTTGCCCAGGTCCGTGCCGTTCCACTTGGCGCTGCTGCCGAATTTCTTGGCGTCGTGAGCGCCCGGCGCGTCGATTTGGAGCACGGCCGCGCCCAAGTGGACGGTCGCGTGGTCAAAACGCGGCGCCACTAGGTCCCAGCCCGCATCGCCTGGCCGCGGATACAAGCCCAGTGCCGCCAGCACCGCCCAGGCCGACAGCGTCCCCGCGTCGTCGTTGCCCACCAGACCGTCGGCGGCGGTGGTGTAGCAGGCGTCGTAGACCCAGCGCGTCCACTGGTCGGCCAGTTCGGGCTTGGCGGCGGCCAGGAACAGTGCCGAAGCCAGCATGTCGGGCTCGTTGCCCTGGTAGTAATACGAACTGGGCACTGCGAACTTGAAGCCGGCCTTGGCCTGCTCAAAGAAGCTCTGTAGTTTCGCGACAAACGCGGCCTTGCTGGGGAACAGCGCCATCAGGCCCTGGGGGTCGTGGGGCGCAAAGAAGTTCCACTGCCAGGCCGTCCCCTCTACAAAGTAGTTGTTGCCAAAATCCCACGACAGCGAGTCGAAGGGCTGCAGCCAGGTGCCGTCTTGGTGGCGTGGGCGGAAAAACTGCGTCTCGGGGTCGAAGAGCGCTTGGTAGCCCTTGGCGCGCGCCCGCCATTGACTCGCCTCGTCCGGCAGGCCCACGGCATCGGCCAACACCGCCAAAGCCGAATAGTTGTAGGAATACTCTAGGGTTAGCGCCACGGAACTTTTGTTGTCTTCGATGGCCACCCAGCCGCGCTGGTCAAAGGCCGCCATGGCGTCAAGCCCGCCACAGCCCGTCGTCGCCGGCGCGTCGACCAGTTGGTGGCGCGCCACGGCATAGACCCCTTTGACGTCGAAGTCTTGGATACCCTTGGCCACTGCATCGGCCAGCGCCGACAGGGCGTGCTGCCCGATCATGCTGCCCGTGTCGCCCGCACCCATCGCCCACTGCGGCAGGCACCCCTTCTGCTCGGCCATCGCCTGCAGCGACCGCATCACATCGCGGGCCCGTTCGGGAAAGAGCAGCGCAAACAGCGGGTGTGCTGTGCGGAACGTGTCCCACAGCGACAGATCGGTGTAGTACTTCCAGCCCGTGGTCTGGTGGATGCCGCCATCAAAGCCGCGATAGCGGCCATCCACGTCGCTCCACAGCGTCGGCATGCTCATGGCCCGGTACAGCGCAGAGTAGAAAATCTTGGCCTCATCCGCAGTTGCGCCCTGAATGTCCACGCGCGCAAGCTCGGACTCCCAGCCCTGTGCCGCCTGCTGCCGCACGCTGTCAAAGGTCTTGCCCGCCACCTCGGCCTGGAAATTGGCCAGCGCGCCCGCGGCATCGACATACGACAGGCACACCTGCAGCTCGATGGGCTGGGTGGTCGCGCCGGCAAACTGCGCGTACATGCCCAGGTTGACGCGGTCCTGGCCCTCTGGCGGCTGCGGCTCGCTCGCGCTGGCGCTGCCGGGCTGCAAGCCGCCGGTAGTCCAGGTGCCCGCCGCCTGCCACGGCCGCGAAAATCGCGCGACAAAGTACACGTCGAACCCGCCGTAGCGATTCGAGAAGTCGCCAAAATTGTGGAGCGTACCGGTCACCTGCTGGGTGGCGGGGTCGATTTGCACTTGGGCGGCGGTGACCTTGCCGCCCGAAATGGCCTCGCTGAGGTCGATGAGCACGCCGCCCGTCGCGCTAGCGAGGAAGGTGGTCCGGTGAACGCCGCAGTGAGCGGTGGCGGTCAGCTCGTGGCGGGCTTGTGGGCCGTCCAGGGTCACGGCGTAGTAGCCGGCGCGCGCCACTTCGCTGGCGTGGCTATAGGTGCTGCGGCGGCCGTTGCGGCTGGTAATTGCCGGTCCGATGGTGGCAAACGGCAGCACGGCGACGTTGCCATAGTCGGGCGCGCCAGTGCCCTGCAGGTGATTGTGCGAAAAGGCGTGGAGGTACGGGTCATTGTGCTGGTAGCCCGCGCAGTGGATGGCGCCCAGCATGCCGCCAGCGTTGCTCGTGTCGGGGCTGCACTTGACCAAGCCAAACGGTACGGTGGGTCCCGGGATGGCGCTGCCGACGTTGGCGACCGAAAAGCCAGTGCCGATGAGCGGATCCACAGCGCCGGCATGCGGCAGCGCGGCCCAGGGATCGGTCACCGTGGTGGCATCGCCCGCGCTGTCGCTGGCGGTGGCCGTGTCGGCGGCGCTGTCTTGATCCCATGGGCTGGGCGCATCGGCGCTGGCGTCGGCCGAACTGCCCGTGGCCGCCGGTGAACTGCAGGCGAGGATGGCCGGGAACCAGGCGAACCAAAGGCGGAGCGGGCGGATCATGGGCGGGTCTCGGTCGGGCGTACACCGCCTGATGGCCGCGATTGTGGCGGCGCCCAGGGCGAGCGGCAAGAGGTGACGCAGGCCGCGCACCTGCCGCGCAGCCCCCCCGCGATTTGGCCGGCCCAATTTCAGCCGCAAGCTCAAAGCTTCAAGAGAATCCGCGCCCTTGCATCGCCTTCCAGCGCAGGGCGGCGTGGTCGGCGGTGGCGCGGGCGGCTTCGCGCGCTTCGGCCACGATGTCGCGCGCCCGCTCGAAAGAAATGGGCAGATAGTTGGACATGGTGGTGTGCATCGATGCATCCACCGCGAGCTGCTCGGAATTGCCGGCCGTGTGAAACAGCATGAACGTGGAGCGATAGCCGTCCAGCAAACGCTGCACCGGATTGAGGGCGTGCAGCACAAGCCCAAGCGTGCCCGGGAACAAAGGCTTGGGCGCTGGCTGGGCCTGCGGCGGCGGCACGATGTTGGAAGCGATGACCAGGTCGGCGCCCTCGGCCAGGATGGCGCCGTCCGGCACGTTGTCGCTGATGCCGCCGTCGACATAGCGGCGCAACTTGCCGGCGACCGGGTCCATGGCGGTGGTGGGGCCAAAGACGGTGGGAAACGAGCCGCTGGCGGTGGTGCCCAGGGCCAAATTCACCCCGCGGATCGCCGTAGTCTCGGCCGCAGCGATGTCGCACGCCACGGGCAGAAACACGGTGTCCAAATCTTCGAGCCAGTGGTCGCCCACGTCGAACTTGACTTGGGCGCCGATAACCATCGAGCTGAAGATCGCGCCCTGGACCGCGATCGCGAACCGCGGCCCGGCCGCCACCAACTTGTTCAAGCCCTCTGCGCCGGCCGCGCAGTAGTAGGCGCCCACCATCGAGCCAAAACTCACGCCAGCGACGATGTCGATGGGAACTTGGCGCGCCGTCAGTTCTTCGATCAGCGCGACATGGGCGTAGCCCCACGCGCCGCCGCCGCCCAGCGCCAGGCCCACGCTGCGGTCGCTGACGTGGCGAGCCCACTTGTCCAGCGCGTTCCGGTTCGCGCGGCTCCAGCGGTCGATCGGCGTGCCCAGGTCGCTAGGCGTCATCCGCACCCGCGCCGCGCCGGTGGGCAACACATGCGGGTACACCGAGCCCGTCTCGGGCATCAGCACCGACTCGCACCGCATCGCGGCGTCCAGAACGCCGACCAGCGGCTGCCGGCTACCGGGGGGCCGCAAGCTGGCCACCTTGGTCGCGTGCTCGACCCACGTGCGGCGCTCGCCCTCCTGCAGCGCCTGTAGGTCCAAAAGGATTGCATCCACTCCGGCCCGCAGCGCCTTGCCAAAGGCGCCCAGCAGCGTGGCGTGCGGATCCGGCCCCACTTGCAGGTGCACGACGCCGTCCGCACTCGGCTTGGGCAAGGCGCTGGGGTTCCGCGTTGCCGTGGCCACATGCACGATCGCCACGCGGTCGCGGTGGTTCAGCGTCAAGGCCTCGGCCAAGGCCTGGATCAAAGCGGTCGCCGGCCAGCCATCGGGACCCTCGATCGCGACCAGGTCGGCATTGTCGGCATCGTGTTGGGTGAGCGCAGTGGCCAGCGCCTCCACCTCGGGGTGAGCCGCGGCGTGAATCGCCCGCCGGACCGCGGCCGAGTTGGCCATGGCCTTGTGCAGGTCCGCCGCGGCGATCCGGGCCAGCACCGTCGCCTCGTTGGCGATGACCCGCGACCGGGTCGGCTGCGCCAGCACCACCGCGGTCTCGCCAAACGTGTCGCCCGGGCGCAACTGCCGGCGCAAAAGCGGCTTGCCCGTGGCGTCGCGGCCAAAGTCCTGCAGTCGACCCGACCGAACCACGTAGAAGGCGTCCGCGTCGACCCCGGCGTCGTAGACCACATCGCCTTGACTCACCTGCACTTCCGTGGCCGCCTCGGCCAGCGCGGTCAACTGGCGCAAGGGAATGTTCTGCAGCAGGGCCGAGTGGCGCAAGGCGGCGACGACGGGCTTCAGCTGGGCAAGGTCCGGACTCATGGCACTCCCTGGGAACTCTGGGCAGAAACTCGGAAGCGCGCCGCGCACTCTAGGTCGCGCACTCTAGGCCGCGCACTCTAGGTCGCGCACTCTAGGTCGCGCACTCTAGGTCGCGCACTCTGGGCCCCCATCGCTTTCGCCTTTCCGGACCTTGCGGCCGGGGCGCTGGCGAGCCTACGTCGCCCACCGATCCCAGTCAACGCCAAGTTTTCTGCTGATTTCGGGGCGAGAGCCCAGTTTGGCCCCGGCGCTGCGGCGCGACGCCGGGCGCCTCAACGCATCCTGTGGGATCCGCCCGGATCGGCCCGGAACACCTTGGCAATTCCTGGGGCCCGAGTTGGGGTGCGCATCAGTTGGCAGGTACATCTGTATGTTGTCGCAAGAAAACACCAATTAATCCTGCCGTCTTCCACTCCGCCTATCGACAGTGTGGACGCAAACCGAACAATCGCCCCAGTTCTGCGGATTGGTCCGCTTGCAGGCGAAGCAGCACCCGCCCTTCGCGCCCTGGACGACTATGCAAAAGGCCCTTTGGCTCCTAGTGATTGCAACAATTTCTGGAATGGTGTGGCTCCTGTGGGCGGGGCCCGCCCGGCCCGGCGACGTGGATGCAGACGCGGTCGCTGCCGCTGGCAAGGCGCCGCAGGCTGCCCAGTCGGCCTTGGCCCCAGCGAACGCCAGGCCGCAGAGCCCCGCGGCGGCGCAGCCAAGCGCCCAAGGCGCAGTGCCCATGGCCGATCTGCAGGCGCGAGACCAACGCCGTCGCCAAGCGGTCGCCCAGCTGCAGCCGCGACTGATGGCCAACTTGGACCGTTGCTTGGCCGCGCCCGCGGGACCGCGGTCGAACCAGCGGCTGGTGCTCCATTTTGAGCGCACGACGCCCACCGACGGCCAGGAGCACTTCAAGATCGCTGAATTCATGCCGGTTGGCCCGCCCGCCGCCGTCGACGCCCTGCGGCAGACCCCGGTCTGGTCGTGCCTGCAGTCGCTGGTGGGCCAACCCCTCGATATCCCCGTCGGTCCTGGTGGTCAGGAGCCGAAGTTCCAAGAGGTCGTCGCCATTCCGGTCCCCGACCGGGCCGGTTGGACGCCCCCACTCGCCATGCGCGGCTCCCAGCCGTGATGGCCAACGCCTGGAGAAAGCAATGAGAAACAAAACCTTACGGATCCTGGCCTTGGCTGCCGGGGTCACTGCACTGGTGGGTGCGGCGGCGGCCTGGGCCGATGTCGTGCTGCACCCGGGCACCATCAACGGCACCGCCGGACTCACCAACTGGAGCTTTGACAGCGGCTACGCCAGCGTGTCGGGCAACTCCGGTGGCTTCCAGTCGTCGACCAACTACACCGGCGACACCTTCAGCATGACGATTGAAGGACAGCAGTCCTATTCGTCTGCCTATACGCAAAGTTACAAGAACACCAGCAACGGCTACTTGTACGTCTACATCAACCGCTGGGGCCTGAACATTGCGGTCCCGGGTGGCGGCGCGACCAGCGTCGATCTGCGCTTGCCGGGCGCCACCGTCACCTCGCACGTCGCGGTCACGGGCGGCACATTGGTGTCCAGCCAGTACCAGGGCAACTCCTCGGTCGGCAGCACGTCGTCGTCGCTGCAGGCCTACCGCTACGACGGCTCGGACGCCGCGATGCCAGCGGTGGGCGGCCAGAGCAACACCTACTACGGCTCGGCCAGCGTTCAGGTTTCGGACGGCAACGGCGGCATCGCTTGCACAACGACCCTGGCGCTGGGCAGCCAAACGGTGACGCCGGCCGAAGGCGATAGCACCACCATCACCTACACGCTCAACGTCTCGCCGGCCGACTGCGCAGCGGGCATCACCGGCTCGGTCGGCGTCAACAATACGCCGGGCGGTCTGGAACCCTATGCCGGCTACGTCTACGCCTATGCCTACAGCGTCGGTTCGTACAACTCGAAGTACGTGCAAGGCAACAACGCCAGCTACGCCTTTACGGGCCTGGCCCCGGCGGACTACTACATGTATGCCTACGAATACTTCAACAACGGCGACTCGCTGCAGCTGCCCAACCAGAACCCCAACTACGTCAGCGTCACGCAGGGCGGCGGCATGAAGCAGCGCGACTTCGTCTACGACGGTGGGGTAGTCAGCGGCAAGGTGGCGGTGAGCGGCCCGTACGCCGGCCAGCTGGCCTGGGGCAATGTGGCCTACAGCGGCAACTATGACTACACGCTGCCGAGCTACGGCCCCGCTGCCGGTGGCTACTCGCAAGCCTACGTCAACGCCAACACCGGCGACTTCACCGGCGTGCTGACCCCCGGCACCTGGAACCCCAGCAACGTGAGCCTGGGCTTCAACTCGCCGAACACGGGCGTGACGGTCTACAACTACCTGTACATCTACGGCGGCTTGGCCAGCCAGACGGTGGCGGCCGGCACCAGCAGCGACATCGGCACGATCGACGTGGCCACCTCGTCGGGTTCAGTCGTCTTTGACGTCATCGAGCCGCCGGGCGCGCCCACCATCGGCATCACCAACCCCTACATCTACGCCAGCCGCTACGACGCCGCCACGGGCCGCACCGTGTACGCCTATGCCTACGCCTATGTCACCGGCGCCGCGACCCCCGCCGTGCGCCTCATCGGCACGCCCGGCACCTACAACTTCCAGGCCTACGGCACGGTCAACGGCTCGGTGACCAAGTTCGCCGACTCGACCATCACCTTGGGCGAAGCGACCGATACCCCCGCGGGCAGCAACGTGGTGGTCGTTCCCAAGGACGCCAATGGCCAGCCGAGCAACGTGACCCTTGATTTCGCTCAGGTTACTGGCGGCGGTAGCACCACCGTTTCGGCGACGGACGTGGGCCCGGCGGCGCCGGATGGCTACTCCCTGTTGCAGATCTCGGACGGCAAGCAGTACTTGAACATCAACACCAGCGCACAGTTCCCGGGTCTGGTCGAGGTCTGCCTGAGCTACGACCCGCAGGCCCTGCAACTCTCGGCAGCGCAAGAGGCGGCCGTGAAGCTGCAGCAGTACAATTGCGCGGGCACCACCTGCACTTGGTCCGTCATCAACGGCACGCTCGACGGCCGCGCCAACCCGGACACGACCAAGCACGTCGTCTGCGGCGTGACCACCAACCTGTCGATCTTTGGTCTGACGTTGGCGGCCGACAACTGCCCCGGCGTGGACAACCCCGACCAGGCCGACATGGACGGCGACGGCATCGGCGACGCGTGTGACCCGGATATCGACGGCGACGGCATCTTGAACGACAGCGACAACTGCCCCAACCTGGCCAGCGCCGACCAAACCGACAGCGACAGCGACGGCATCGGCGACGCTTGCGACCCCGACTGGGACAACGACGGCGTGCCGAACGGCCAAGACAACTGCCCGTACACTGCGAACGCCAGCCAAGCCGACGAGGACTTGGATGGCCAAGGCGATGCCTGCGACGGTGATGCCGACGGCGACGGAGTGGCCAACACCAAGGACAATTGCCCGGCCACCGCCAACGCCGACCAAGCCAACATCGACGGCGACAGCCTGGGCGACGCCTGCGACCTGGACAACGACAACGACGGCGTGGCCGACACGGC
>JBBISH010000167.1:0-11244 GCA_037441385.1 Myxococcales bacterium | reverse complement strand
TGTCGGGCGTGTTCCTTGGCTCGGCCAGCGCGGCGAACGCGGTGCTGGTTGCCGCGGGCGGCGGCGGCGGTGGTGGCTCGGGCTGCAACAACGGCGGCAAGGCGGCCTCGGCTGGCTGCAACACGGCCCTGCTTCCCTTTGCCGCTCCTTCTGCCGGCGGCAGCTTGCCGGGCTTGGACGGTGGCGGCGGCGGCGCGGGCGGTTCGGGCTACACCAGCGGCGCGGGCGGCATCGGCAACGGCTCGGGCTACGACACGGGCGGCAACGGCGGCGGCGGTGCGTGCTTCTCGACCGCGGCCCTGTCGGCGACCTCAACGGTGGGCGGCGGTGGTTCGGCCGGTGGCGCTGCCGCGGCCGGCGGCGACGGCTACGTCAAGCTGACCCTGCAATAGCGAATCTGCGCAACCCGGCAGCGACGCCCGCGATTCTGGCTGGCGCGCCACTGCCGGGTGCTGCGCTCACCCCCCAAGCCAGGCCTCAGCGAAATCGGGAATAACCCGGCGACTCCGCTCCTTCAAGTGCTGCACCGGCGTTGGGGGCCGCGCGGCGGGAGGACGATCCATGCAAGAGGCCCTTGGCCAGTGGCTACAACCGGCCATCGCGGCGGGTGCGAGCGATCTGCACCTGGAACCGGGGTTGCCCGTGGCGCTGCGCGTTCGCGGCCAGTTGCGTCTGGTCGGCGAGCCGGTGCCGGCGGCGGCGCTGCAGCGGGCGGCTCGCGAACTGCTGAGCGACGATCAGTGGAACGACTTCCGGCGGCGGCAGTCGTACGACTTGTCGCGGACGCTGGGCGGAGTGCGCTGCCGTATCAACGTGGTCCGCACGGCCCGCGGCGTAGGCCTGGCGGTGCGGCTGCTCACGGCCTTCCAGGCGAACCTGCGCAAGTTGAATCTTCATCCCGACTTGGCACGCCTGGTGCAGTTCCAGCACGGGTTGGTTCTGGTGTCGGGCGCGACCGGCTCGGGCAAGTCGACCACGCTGGCGGCGCTGATCCAAGAGATCAACTTGAACGAGACCCGTCACATCATCGCGCTCGAGAGTCCGATCGAGTACGCGATTGCGCCGCGCAAGTCGTTGATCCGCCAGCGTGAAGTGGGGCGCGATACGCCCAGCTTCGAGCAGGCCCTGCTGGATGCCCTGCGCCAGGATCCCGACGTGCTGGTGGTGGGCGAGATGCGCGACCCCGAGACGATGCGCCTGACTTTGGCGGCGGCCGAGACCGGTCACCTGGTGTTTGCCACGCTGCATTCGGCGACCTCGGCCGAGGCGCTGGCCCGCATCGTCAACGCGTTCGCGCCGGAGGCGCAGAGCAACGTGGCGGCGCAGTTGGCCGACGCCCTGGTCGCCGTGGTGTGTCAGCGCTTGACGTACCGCACCGCTACGGACCGGCTGGTGCCCGAACTGGAGATTCTGACTGGCACTACCGCGGCGCGCAGTGCCATTCGGGCCGCCCAGTGGAGCAAGCTGCAGACCGTGCTGGAGACCGGTGGGCAGGACGGCTGCTGGACTTTTGGCCGCTACCGCGAGTGGCTGGACCGCCGCAGCGACTTCTACGTGCCCAGCGAGCGCGACGCCGAGCCGGTGCCCGAGCTGCCGCGGACGCCGCCGCTGGACCGCCCCACTCGGCCCGCAGAGCCGCAGTATGGCGTTGAGGATGCTGAGGAGGCCGTGCAAGTGGTGCGCCAGCCCGCGGCCGTGCCTGCGCCGCGGCGGGTAGAGCCACCCAAGGTGCGCGAGGCGGCCAGCGTCCTGGAAATTGGCGATGACGACGACGATCCGCTGGCGATTCTGCGCGAGCTGGAACGGCGCAAAAGGTAGTATACGCGGCTACTTGAAGAAGAACTCGTAGGTGCCGCCATCCTCGTCGTAGCCGGTGGGCCCGCCGGGGTTGTTGTTGGTGCCGATGAGGGTCTGGAAGCGGCCCGCGGCGCCGTAGTCGTAGTCGTGGTTGACGATGAGCATGTGGTAGCCCGCCGGGGCGCCGCAGTAGCTGAACCACATGAAACCAAGCGAGTAGTTGGTGCTCCAGCGGTGCTCGCCCCACAGGAAGGTGCCGTTGTTGTAGCTGCTGCTCCAGGCCGTGCAGTTCGAGCCCGGCAGGAGGGTGGCGCTGTCGACGCGGCCGGTGCCGCTCCAGCGGTGAGCGTCGTAGGCCAAGCTGGTGGCGTGAGTAAAGCCCGTAAAACCGACGCCTTGCGCCGATGCGTTTAGGTTCAAGATGAACGCATTGAACGGCTTGGCGCCGCTGCCGCTGCTCTCTGCCGGGTTGGTGTAGGTCTTGATGAGCCACTGCTTGATGCCGCCGGCCGCCGCCATCGCGATGGCATCGTTCCAGGCGTCGACGCCCAAGCGCTTGGTGCCAAAGGGATCTTGGTGGAGCAGGAAGCGGGTCCAGCCGCCGCCGCTGGTGCTCATGTCGCAGAAGACTTCGCGGGGCGCCCACGGGCCGGCGCCGTCGAGGTCGATGGTGTACTCGCCGGACTTGGCGGCGGCGTTCTTGGCCAGGATGGCGGCGCAGGTCTTTTCTGCCGTGGCGGCGGAGCATTGGCTGGAGCAGCCGTCGCCGTCGACCAGATTGCCGTCGTCGCAGTCTTCGCCCGTTTCGACCACGCCGTTGCCGCAGACGCCGGTGCCGAAAATCTTGCCGTCGACCAAGAGGTTGCCTTTGACCTGCACTTTCTTGCTCGACAAGGTCTGAATGTTGACGACCCAGTTGAATTTGCCGTCGAAGCCGCCCGAGCCGCCGCCGACCTTGACGTCCTTGACCGTGATGGACCAGATGCCCTTGATGTTCTTGCCGATCCAATCCTTGTTCAGGTCGCCGGACACGATGGCCGTCGTGTCGTTGAACGACGCGGTCAGGGCAGTGCCGGTCTTGCCGCCGTCGTAGAGGATGTAGGGCGTCGACAGTCCGGGAGCGTAGAGCTCCACCTTGACACCGGAGAGGTCCGAGTTGGCGATGCTCATGGTAATCCAGAGTTTTTGCGCCAGGCCGATGTCAGGGAAGGTCAGCGAGTCGGACTTGCCGGCGCCCAGACCGTCGGGGATGGGGACGTCGGTCGTGCCGGCCTGCGAGTCGACGAACTGGTTGCTGACGAGGCCGTTCGACACGGCGGCGAGGCCGTCGGGCGGCAGGTCGGCCGGGGCGATTGCGCTGCAGCTGACGCTGCCGTCGCCGTTGAAGCCCTTGAGGAACAGGCCAGTGCCGCACAGCTTGCCCACCGCTGGGGCGGTCGGTGCGTTCTTGAGGTCGGCGAAGTCGCCGCTGGTCGCCACCTTGGCCAGCGCGGGCGTGTTCTTCAGGTCGGCGTAGTCGCCGGTGCCCGCCACCTTGGCGAGCGAGGCGGCTTTGACGTAGTCGGACAGGTCGGTGAGCTTGGCGTAGGCGCCCAGATCGGTCGCCTTGGCGTAGGCCGCCAGATCTGCGACCTTGGCATACACCCCCAAATCGCCGGTCTTGGCGTAGACTCCCAGGTCGGCAGTCTTGGCGTAGGCCGACAGATCACTCGACTTGGCATAGGGTTGCAGGACCGCCGCGTCGAGTGCACCGGCTTTGATGCAGCCCGAGCACTCCAGCGCCTCGGCCACGGCTGCGCGCAGGGCGTACAGGCTTGCGCCCACCGGCCGCCGCGCCAGCTCGGGGTCGCTGCCGACCTGCACGCCGAACCACGCATTGCTCTGCGAGAGCGCCGCGGGCGAGAGCGGCGTCTTGCTGCCCAGGACCGCGGTGAAGAGCCCGCCCTTGGCGACGACTTGTACCGGTCCCTCGCTCCAGATGGCGGTGCCGCCAGTTTCGCTGGCGTAGAGGGCGAAGGTAACGCCGTAGTTGCCGTCTGCGGCGGGCCCGCCGCCAGAGGACTGCAGCACGCCCTCGATCGTTGCGGTCAGGGGCATCGCCGCCGTGGCCGGGGCTGCGGCTAGCGCGCCCGCCGTCGCGGCCAAACCGAGCAGCGCGTGGCGCCATGTTTGCTGAATGTTCATCGTGTACTCTCCCTCGTCGCCGGCACGCGTGCCGCTGTCGCGCAGCCCGGCCGCGCTCCCCAGCCGCCGGTGCCCGCCTTTGGTTCTGCAAGCGTAGGGGGCGCGGCGGTTGGAGTCAAACCGGGGTGGTCCCGCCAGCGAGGTAGCGGTTGGCGGCGGCAGCGCGGCCGGGCGCGGCGGCCGAAGTTCCGCCCATTCCGTAGCTATGTCGACGACATGACACGAGGGTGCAGCGTGTCAGGCAGCAGGTTCTGGGCGTCCCGGTCCGGCGGACTTGAGAAGCGGGCAAGTGCTGCACTTCGCCGCCGGCCCGTCGCGCTGCGGCCGCCGGTCGAAGGGAACTCCGGCGGGACCCTGGGCTCGTGCTCCCGGCGGTGGCGACGCCTGACCCGGCGCCGCCACCCCTGCGGGGCCGGCATCGCTGACGCGGGGTCAAGAATGTCGTAATTTCAAGGGGTAGAAAATGCCCCCCCAACTTCCCGGTCCGGTCCGCCAGCCAACCGTGGCCTGCTACGGCGCCACCAGCGCACACAGCGGCGGCCCATCCACAGACACACGGCAGCGTTGCATCGGTCCGCGCTCGTCGGCGACCAGCACACGGCCGCCCTGGCGTTTGAGTCGCGACACCCGATAGCCGTTCAGTTCACGCAGGTACCAGCCCTGCGGCGTCTGCAGACCCAGAAAGCGCCGCGAGATCGGCGTACAGCCGCGGCCCCCCGCGATCGCCAGCACCGCCGCGCGCGGCTGCTCGCGCCCTGGCAACACGCTCAACTCGACCAGCGGGCCTGGCGGGATCGGCTCGCGGCAAGGTCGGTCCCATCGCAATGCCTCGCGCGCGCTGGGCAGGTCGGGCCACGGTCCATCCATGGGCACGGCGGCCAGGGGCGTCTGCCAATCGGGCAGGCTGGCGCTCTGCTTGTGCCGCAATCGCCACACCAGGCGATCGAAGGGGAAGTACTTGCCTGGGCATACGGTAAAGGTGCCGTCGACGTTGGTGTTGGACGACAGCCGGTCAGCGTCGATGCCGTACAACGCCATGAGGTGGCGCACCAGGGTCTCGACCGCCAGCATCTGTGCGGGCGAGGGCACGCGCTCGTGTAGGTTGCCCTGCAGCGAGATGGTGATGGCCGTCGGGGCGCGCTCGGGGTGCACCACATGGATCGACAACTGGCGATGCGGCCAGCGCGCGAGTTGAATCGCCCCATCCGGCGCAGAGTTGCCGTTGCCAATCAGGAAGTGGTACTGGATGCCCAGCGGATCCCGGAAGCGCTTGGCGTGGCCGGCGCTGATGCCGCGCAGTGAGTCGTGCTCCGACGCTGTGTGATGGATGACGATGTAGCGCCACGCCGGCTCGCCGGGCTGGGCGGCGATGGCCTGCACCAACTCGGCGTTGCGGGCCTCTACCTGGCTGGGGCTGGGCCGCGGCGCCGCGACCGCCAGGGCCGGGGCAAGCAGCAGCGGGCACAGCAGAAAGGCGAGCGTGGCAAAGCGCATTCCGCTTGGACGCATCAGGCCAGAGTTCGATCTACGGGGCTGCGACTATTTTTTCGAAGCCGGAATCACTGCCGCGTGTGGCGACGCTTGAGGCCTGGCAGCAACCTGTGTGCTTGCTTGCCGACAGGCATCGACGGGCTGCATGCACACGCGGCCCGCTTCGCCATCCCCGCCGTGAAAGTCAAATTGGGGGGCAAGTCCTGAACCCCACCTACCCCACCACCGCCCGCAGCTCCTGCACCTGCTGCTCCAGCGTGGCCAGCGACGTCCGCAGCCGCTCGCGCTGCTCCCGGCTCAGGCGCGCCGTGTCGATCTGGGCGATTTCGCCCTAGTAGAAAATGGCCCCCAACTTGGTGGTCGAACGCGTCCGCCCCGGTACCCTCCTGGACGATCCGGGGCTAGACTGCGTGCCTGACGCAGCCGTGGGCCGAGTGGCCAAGGAGGGCGACTTGAACGCCGAGATTCGCCGGCTGCATTCGCCGGATGTCGACACGTTTGAACACTTTCGGCCTCCGTGTGACGATGACTTTGCCCTGATTATTCAGGTCATTGTAGGGCCCCAAGGCACCATTGGCGAGGAGTCGTTTGACGTGGAGTTGATCACGCCAAAGCGCCTGGCCGCCAGAATTCGGGATGGCGGTCCGCAATGTGGCAGACACCTGCTGATCGTGAACGAGTACAACTACGCCCAGGTGGACGCCTAGCTCAAGAAGGCGGTGGGCCGATGCAGCGGGCGGGATTGGGCGGAAATCGCCAAGAAACTGGCTCGTATTGGCCATTGGGAGTTCGAGGACTACCAAGCGTAGCAGCCCCGGCCGAGGTCGCCTCGTCGCTGATGCACAACACCACTAATTCGGGCACTTGCTGCCTCACGTGGCTTTGCCATGCCACTGCCATGCCAACAACCGCATTGCAGCTGAGGGCCACCAGGGGCAGCATTGGCCTTCGCTCGTCTCACTGGCGCCAGAGTGCCGGAGGCCGAGCAGCCATGCCAGTAGAGCCGACGAGGACTTGCAGAACTGCTGGGCGCGACGGCAAGTCGTCGCGATGGAGGGAACGTGCAACTTGAAAATCGGAGTGGATCGGACCTGCACCTCCGCGTCCGCTACGCCGAACTCGACATGCTTCTCGCACTCCTGCTCGAGGTCCCCAACGTCCTCGACGAGGGCGAATGTTCGCTCCGCACGGGATACTCGCGCGCCGAGTTCGCGGCGCTCCATGCCGACCTCGCTCGGATCCACGCGATGGCCCGCAAAGGAGCTTCCGAACCGGGCATTCCACAGGACGTTGGCTTGCCCACGGTTGAGTCCCCTTCGCCGCCGGCCCAGCCTGGTACGTGCTTCTTGTGCGGCAGGCCAGCGGACACGAGCTACGCGTACACCATCACCGCCCGCCATCCCGACCCGGGCGTGCACCAACGGGTGGCGCTCTGTCACCAGGCTTGTTTGACCTTCGAGGTGGGACCGGGCGCTGCGCGCAGCTGAACAAAGAGGGTGAGATGCCGAGCGCGATAGGGACGAAGTGCCTCTGGATTCCGCCTGAGTTCGGCGGACGTCGGCGGCCGCCACTTGCAGGGCTTCGCTGCGGCATCCGCTGGCAGCGCTACGTGCAGGAGCAGGCGGTTTTCTACCGCGATGTCCAGCTAGTGAACATCGACTACGACGCTCCGAATCGTCAGGCGATGGTGCACGGGGTGCCGGTTTCAGAGCCGCCCGCGTCGTGGCTGGTGGTCGGCGAGTTCGTGGAGCTTCTGGACGGATATCGTGTGATTGCGGTCGGGGTGGTGACGGGGTCCTGGGTTGAAGTGCTTGCCGTTTGGCGTGACACCCACCTGGGCGTCCCGGCCCGGCGGGAAGAAGGTAGTGGGCAAGTTCTGGCAAGTTGGGGGGCAAGTTCTGAACCCCGCCGCCGGCCCGTCGCGCTGCGGCCGCCGGTCGAAGGGAGTGCTGGCGGGACCGCAGGTTTCTGCTCCCGGCGGTGGCGTCGCCGGCTTGGCGCCGCCACCCCTGCGGGCCAGCATCGCTGACGCGGGGTTGAGAATTGCGTAATTTCAATGGGTAGAAAATGGCCCCCAACTTGGTGGTCGACTGCGGCGGCTACTCGGCTCCTGCGTCCCGGCCCGAACCGCTGTGCCCGGAATGGGCGACCTCTGGCTGGATCAGATGCGCCATTTCGCGCCACCAATGGACCGGCTGCGAACTGCCCAGGGCGACGGCGCTGCGCCCGATCGGCGTGTGGGCAACGGTCGTTGCAGCGTGGCCGATCCACGCCGACGCGCGGTCCCGGCGACCGATGGCCCAGCGCTGCGCCGAGCGCGTCCAGCGCCGACTGGTGTGCACGGCGAAGCCCAGGCCCATGTTGCGCATGCGGCCCATCGCGATGCGGACCGATTTCTCCCCGTCCGCGAAGGTGACGCGGGCCGTAAAGCACTCGCAGGGGTGGGCACCGCGGTAGATCTCGAAGATCTTCTCGTTGGTGGAGCCGGCCAACATGAAGGGGCGCCTCGACGCTAGGATGGTGCGGACCACGGACGTGGTGACCCAGAACCGAATGAAGGCGCCTTTGAGCTCCGGATCCATCCACCATCCGTGAACGCCCACGCAGGCATCCGCACCGTATTTCGCGTCGACCCGTTCTCGGTCCGCAGCCGCAAGTTGCGAGCGGTACATGTGCGCGCCCGGATCGAGCAGCCAGCCGGCGACGAGTCGTCCGTCGCGGAGCGCGCCATAGCACTCGCATCGCGCAAGGTCGTCCCTGCTGTACTCGCTGCCGATCAGGCGGCGGCACGCGGCGTTGAATTCTGCATGTTGCGCGGGTTCAGTCAGTCGGAGAATCTGCATGGGTGCTCTCCTTTCCCGGAATTTGGCGAACAGATGCTTTGAAACGAACGAAAATCAGGTTCTTGTGCGACACTGGTCGCGTCCGACTACGCAAGATATCTATGCTCAGTCATAGATATGGCCGTTTGGCGTCCGACCTCGCTTGCCGGTGCTGTCAAGCCGGCCGCCCCGGTCTCGGAGGTCCACAGTATACCTCTTATCCATTCGAGTCAATTGGATATTTCCAAGTTGCGCATGCAGTATTCTTCTTCTGAAACTTCTTTTCGAGACCTGCGTATTGGGTGCGTGGAGCCGACTGGCACTTGCGCAAGCCACTACGCCGCTCCCATTGCGCTGCCCAACGCGGCGCACCAGAGAGAGACGGAGTCACCCTGGCGGCCGCACCTTTGGTTGCCGCCGGGAAAATGCCGACGCCATTCGCCAGCCTCTGCCGCATCTGCCCGTGGTCCCACGGGTCCACCGGCCTCGCCCAGCACGCCTTGCCAGCCGTGTGACCCGCGGCCCGCGATCCACGCAACCGGTGGGCGCGTCATGCGGAGTCCGTCTGAATTGGCTCAAAAAACGCCGTCAATTCGTGGGGCCCGAAGCTAGCACCACAAACCCAAAGTACGTTCAGGGTTATACGCACCCCACCTGATTCGCGCCTGTACGGCTTTTCTGACCCGTTCTGCAACTGGCGAGAATCAGGCGGGGACCCCGGTTCGAGCCCGAAGAATTGCCCGAGTTTTCGATCCGATTCGGACGGAATTGGTATTAGGCCTCTCGAATGGTTCGCAGTACTGGCCTATTGAGTAAGGAAAGGGGGCGCGCCGCCCACGCTGGGATCCCCGCCCCCTGCGACCCCCGCGCGCGGCTAGCGCCGCCTAGTACACCGGCATCGGCAACCCTGAAAGGACTTGAGGTTCGGTGTACTAGGTTCGGATCAGAACGTGCTCCAGGTGCCGGCGCAGCCATCCGGGCAGCTGTAGTCGCCGCTGCCGACCAGCCTGCCGCCCGCGGCAGCGAAACTCCCTGACCACGTACAGGGGCCGGCGCTGGTAGCGGTTGCGGTGCCATCGCCCGCGAGCGCGCCGCTCAGGCTGAATGTCGTGGAGCCGCCGGACTGCGAAGTGAGCTGGCCGGTGACCTGGCCCGCGAGCGTGCTGTCGCCTGCGATGGAACAGTGGAACGAGCCGCCCAGTTGGGTGGCGTGGCACGCGCCCGTCCACGTGCCCGAGGTATACCCCTGCAGCGGGTTGCTGCCTTGGGCCATGCACTCGCCGTTTTGGCAGATCTCGCTCTGGTTTGCGCAGTCCGCTTCGAGTTGCCACGTCGGCGGTGGTCCGGGCGTCATGCCGCCGCCTCCGCTTGTGGCCGTACTCTTCGCGTCGGCCGCGCTGCCGTCCACTGTGCACACAAGAACTTGTTTGCCGTAGCACATGCGCGCGGCCGCAGCGCGCTCGGCGGTGGTGCAACTGGCGCCAATCAAGCTGGGCGCCGGCCCGCCACCACTGCTCCCGCACCCAGAGATCCCGGCCAGAACCGCGCCCATGCCACAACGCATCAACAAGACGTGCCAGCGTCGCATTGCAGGTCCTTTTCCCTGCCCAGCCGACAATTGCCCTTGAGTCAGGAGGCGTGGCTACAGTGGGCAGGGCGTGGGCAGCTGGAAGTTGTCGATGTACCAGCCGGTGGGATCGGGGCCGCAGCAGCCGTCGATCGTGTTGTACGAGAAGCGGACCTGCGTGAGCAGGCTGCCCGAGTTGGCTGGGACCTTGAAGGTCAGCGTGTGCCAGGAGCCAATTTGGTTCCACAGCGGGTCGGTGTAGGCGATCAGCGTGGTCCAGCTTTGACCGCCATCGTAGGTGATCTCGATGGACTTGCGGTCGTAGTTGCCGGTCTCGGTCGAGAACCAGGTATCGACCGTGAACGTGCTGCCGCCCGTCGTGTCGAATATCGGGCTGAGCAAGTAGCTGTTTTCGGTACCCATCGGGCCGATGTTCGGCGTGCCGAAGGCGGGCGTCTGGAACAGGTAGGGCACGTTGCCGCCGCTCTGGGTGGCGATGCCCCAGAAGTTGTTGCCATTCCAGGTGCCCGTGGTCCAGCCGGACGGCTTGCCGTCGTCAAAGGTGTAGGCCGAGCCGCACTGGCAGGTCTGGCCGTCGCCGACGTAGCCCTTGTCGCACACGCATTTGTACGAGCCCGGGAAGTTCTGGCAGCTGGCGTTGGTGCCGCAAATGACCTTGCCGGTGGCGCACTCGTCGATGTCCTTGCACACCGTCGGGGTCGGGTCGTTGGAGCAGGCGAAGCCCGGCTCGATCTGGCACACGCTGCTGCAGCCGTCGCCAGACTTGGTGGCGCCGTCGTCGCAGCCCTCGTTGCCCACGATCAGGCCGTCGCCGCAGGTGGGCGTGCAGTAGTTGGGCTCGGCCACAAAGCAGTCGAAGCCCTTCTCGATCTGGCACTTGTCGCTGCAGCCGTCGCCCGAGGTGGTGTTGCCGTCTTCGCACTGTTCGTTGCCGACGATGACGTTGTCGCCGCAGATCGGGTCGCAGGTAAAGCCGTCGCCTTGGTAATAGGTGTTGCAGACGCAGGCGATGCCGGCCTTCTGCGGCTGGCAGGTGCCGAACTCGCTGCAACCGGTGGCGCCGGCTTGGCATTTGCCGGCCGAGCAGACGTCGCCCTGGGTGCAGCCGTTCTGGTCGTCGCACGGTTTGCTGTTGTCGGTAAAGGTGCAGCCCTTGGCCAGGTCGCAGGCGTCGTCGGTGCACGGGTTGCCGTCGTTGCACTGGATGCCGGGGCCGGGGACGCAGGCGCCCTGCTTGCAGGTGTCGCCGGTGGTGCAGACGCTGCCGTCCGAGCATTGTTGGGTGTTGGCCGTGAACGTGCAGCCCTTGCTGGGGTCGCAGGCGTCGTCCGTGCAGGTGTTGCCATCGTTGCAGGTGGTGGC
>JBBISH010000166.1:0-11264 GCA_037441385.1 Myxococcales bacterium | reverse complement strand
TGAAGCCGCGCCTGAGGTTGCCAAGCCCCACCTCGCGGCCGGCCTTGCGGCCAGCCAGCTCGTGCGGCTTCGAGTCCGCATCGTTCTCGGCGCTGCGTGGTCGAGTTCGGCCGACCGATCCGGAGCTTCTGCGCTTCCCCGATCAAATAACCGCGACGGTGACGGAGCGGATACCCTTTGCAGATCACAGACTTCGAACTCGCCCGGAGCCGGTCTTGCAGGGCGTCCGGGCCGGCGTGTCGGCGCTACTGGAAGTTTGACTTCCAATAGCGGGGTTTTGGATTTGGTGGCAACTGGGGTCGCCGGACCCCAGCCCAACCGGCCATTTCGCGGACCACCGCGGCAAAGTGCGTGCTCGCGTCGATCACCCTATCGATGGGCGCACTGTCTGCCATCGCCACTCCGACCCTCGCCGCCGACGCCCAGACGGCCCGGCCGTCGTGTACCTACGAGCGCCGCCAGCCCGAAGAAGGTGCCCTGCACCGCGCCGTTCGCCAGGGCTGGCCAAGCTCCGGGTACGGCGCAAGAGCGCAAAAGACAGGGCCAAGACAGCGAGCGCGGGCGAAGAGGCTCGACCCGGCGAGCGCGCCGTCGACACCCGGCTGAAATGGCGCGACGGTCTCAAGCGCACATTTTCTTCGACGTCCTCGCCTGTGGCTGCGGAGGCCGACGCAAAATGCTCGCCGCCGTCACCGACCTGGCCTGGGCCGAAAAGATCCTGCGCCACTTCGGGCTGTGGCAGACCGTGGCCCAGGACCCGGACATCGTGGCCATCCTTGGCCCTCCCGAGGTCGAGTTGTGGCCGCCCAATGAGCTGCCGCCGCCGGATTTCGACGCGGTGGACGAGCCGGGGGCGGAGGACTGGGCCGCGTAGCCGCCAAAGTGCGCCAGAATTGCGGAAGCCCAGGGCTGGCCGTGGCCGTTGGCGCTGGGCGGCGGAGGTCTGCGCGCCGCGGGTCAATTCGCGCTTGACGGCGGCTGGTTGCGGGCGCATGGTGGCGGTGTTGGCGTGGCTGGACGGTCTGGTAGCGCTGGGAGCGGTCGGCGGTGGCGGAGCCAGGCGCGGCGCGTGCGCCTTGCAGTTCCTGCTCATCGCGGGGCGCGGTCGAATTCGGCCGGCGAGGGCTTTGGCAATGGGAGCGTACATCGCTTGTCGCTGTTTCTGTGCGCGGGGCGGTCAGGTTGGGGGATCTCTACGGGTGCAGGCGTGGAAGTCCTGATGGCTCGACATCGCGCCGCGTACCAAGTGCTGGTTCTGTGCGTGCTCTCTACCGGATGCGCGCCGCCCCTTCCGGAGTGCGGCCAGTTCGCGTTGCCTGGGTCGACGTGCCCGGACGGCGTGCCCGGCATGGCGGGATCGTGGGATGCGGGGCAAGGCGATGTTGCGGCAGATGTCGGACTAGATGTCGGACTAGATGTCGGACTAGACGCGACAGGAGATGTGGGCGACACGAAGTTGACCGCGGACGCGCCGCCCGATCCGTGTGCGGGCGTGAACTGCGCCGACGACGACCCCTGCACCTTGGACTACTGCACGGCTGCGACGGTGTGTGTGCATGTCCTGGCGCCAAACGGCACCCCTGAAACATGCAACGGCGCAGACGACAACTGCAATGGCCTCACCGACGAGCCTGGCGCCGCGGGATGCACGACGACGTGGGTCGACGCGGACGGGGACGGGTTCGGCTCGATCAGCGAGCCGCAAAAATGCGCCTGCGGTGCCGCGGGCGCGTTCACCGCATCATCCGGCGGCGACTGCAACGACGCCGACAAGGCTGTCGGTCCCGGTTCAGTCGAGTTTCCGGACAACATTGACAACGACTGCGACGGCGCCACGGACGAGCCCCCGCAACCATGCGACGTGCCCGGCATGGCCACGCAGGTCGAAGCCAACTATGTCAAGGCATTCGACATCTGCGCGGGGAACGTGTCGTCCAGCTTCTCGACACTGGCCGATGCCAAGGCGCGCGCCATCGCGACACACTACGGCGCTAACACCAATCCGTTCAACGGTTCGCATTTCGTCGTGTTGTCGACGGGAGTCGCCGCGGCCGAAGGCGACCCGAGCTATGTGTCGCCGCAGGCCGGAACCGCGTTTGCCAACACTGCGCCAAATCCGAGCGGCAAGTGCGTAAGTTCGGGCAGCGCCTATGACTACACGGAGTGGAAGCTGGTGCTCAAGGTCCCGACCAACGCACAATCGCTCTCCTTTGACTTCAACTTCATGTCCGCCGAGTACCCGGAGTGGGTCGGCACGCAGTTCAACGACAAGTTCCTGGCCATTCTCGACTCCAAGGGCTTCAAGGGTAACGTGGCGTTCGACGCCAAAGGCGGGTGCATCGGCATCAACAGTTCACTATTCCTAGCGTGCGCGGGGTGTCCGTTGGGCGCCCTTGGCTTGGTCGGCACGGGCTACGAGAACGGCGTCGGCGGCGGGACGAACTGGCTGACCACGACCGCGCCTGTGGCGCCCGGCGAGACCATCACGTTGCGGATGGTCATCTTCGACGAGGGCGACCACATCAACGACTCTGTCGTGATCCTTGACGACTTCCGTTGGGGCAAAAACTCACCCGGCAGCGGCCCGGTGACAACGCAGACCTGCGAGGGCGGTGTATGCACCGGCAAGTCCTGCACTACGCTAGGCGATTGCAGCGACGGCAACGCCTGCACCGACGACGCGTGCCCGGCCGGCAAATGCATGTACTCGCCAAACACGCAGGCCTGCGACGACGGCAGTGCCTGCACGTCCGGCTTCACGTGCGCTGGCATGGTCTGTGGGAAGCCGCTGACGTGCGAGGACAACAACGCTTGCACGACGGACGCCTGCAATCCGAAGATAGGCTGCACACACACGCCCGCTGCGGGCAACACCACGTGCAGCGACGGCAATCCATGCACGACCGGCGACGCTTGCGCAGGTGACAAGTGTACGGGAGGGCCACCCCTGGCGTGTAGCGACGGGAAAGCTTGCACCTCAGATAGCTGCGTGTCTACCACTGGCTGCGTGTACACGCCCAGCGCGGCGGGCACGTCGTGTGGCGGCGGGAAATCGTGCGATGACGGCGGTGGTTGCGTCGCGCCGTACCCGCCCTCGGGCATGGCGCTGATCCCCGGCGGTACGTTCTGGATGGGGTGCAACGCCGCCACCGACACGACCTGCACCACAACTGACCAGGTCCCGCAGCACCAGGTGACATTATCAAGCTACTACATGGACTTGACCGAGACGACAGTTGCACAGTACAAGTCTTGCGTCGATGCGGGCGCATGTACGGTTCCCTTGGCAGTCCAGCCTGCGCAGTTCGCAACCTACCCTGGCCTGGGGCAAAATCCGGTGAACTTTGTGACGTGGTCCCAGGCGCGCGCCTACTGCACGTGGCGCGGAGCGGGCTTCGACCTGCCCACGGAAGCGCAGTGGGAGATGGCGGCGCGCGGCACTTGTGAACTCAATGGCAGTGCCGGCAGCAACGTGAACTGCAAGACCAAGATGCGTACCGCGACCTGGGGCGAGCTCCCCGCCGACTGCACGCGGGCCGTGATGGACGATGGCACCCCAGGTTGCGGCACGGGCGCGACATGGGCGGTCGGATCCAAAACGGCGGGCGACAGTCCATACGGGCTACACGACATGGCGGGCAATGTTTGGGAGTGGACACGCGATTGGTACGGCGCCTTCGCCGAGACCGCCACGCAAGACCCCACCGGACCCACCAGCGGCAGCAAGCGCGTCACCCGCGGGGGAGGGTTTGATTGGACGGCCAAGTACATGCGCGCCGCTGCGCGCGGCACCGGCGACTCGAACGGTGTCGGCAAGTCCGTCGGATTGCGTTGTGCCCGATCCATCTGTGGTAGCGATGCCGCATGCAACGACGCCAACGCGTGTACTGCTGATGTATGTGACGACAAAGGTGTTTGTCAGCATGTGGACAGCACCGGCGCGTGCGATGACGGGAGCGCGTGCACGACCGCGGACGCGTGCGGCAGTGGCGTGTGCGTCGGGGGCGTCGCGCCCAACTGCGATGATGGCAACATATGCACGGCCGACAGTTGCGCCGCTGCGAGCGGCTGTAAGCATGCGCCAGTGGCTGTCGGCACGGCGTGCGGCGGCGCTGGCCTATGCGATGCCACGGGCAAATGCGTCGTTCCCAGCACACCGGCAGGCATGGTCTTGATTCCCGGGGGAACCTTGTGGATGGGCTGCAATTCCGCAAAAGACTCGAAGTGCCAGCCCGACGAGGACCCGCAACACAAAGTGACGCTGAGTGCCTACTACGTAGACGTCAGCGAAACGACGGTGGCTCAGTACAAGAAGTGCGTCGATGCGGGTGCGTGTTCGGCGGCCACCGACCTGGCGGCGGTCGCCTGCAACTGGGCGAAGGCGGGCAAGGAGCAGGATCCAGTCAACTGTGTAAACTGGGCGCACGCACAGCAGTACTGCAAGTGGCGCGGGGAAGGCTTCGATCTGCCGACCGAGGCGCAATGGGAGATGGCTGCGCGTGGCGATTGCGCAAAGAACGGCAAGGCGGCAAGCGACGCCTCGTGTGCCCAGGCGATGCGCACATACCCTTGGGGCGAGACGCCGGCGAGTTGCAGCCTCGCCGTGATGGTCGACGGTACTGCGGTGGGCTGCGGCGCCGCCTCGACGTGGTCGGTGGGTTCGAAGACCGCCGGCGACAGCCCGTATGGGCTGCACGACATGGCAGGCAACGTCTGGGAGTGGACCCGCGATACATACGACGCCGCCTACTACAGCGTTTCGCCTTCCGCCGATCCGAGTGGCCCAGGAAGCGGAGCCGCCCGGACCGTGCGAGGCGGCAGTTTCGTCAATGATGCGAACAGCCAACGAGCTTCTCTCCGCGCTGGCACGGTCGAAACCGATGCTCAAGACGGCCTGGGTATGCGCTGTGTGCGAAGCTACCCGTGACAGTCCTTCTCGTAATCAAGTGATGGCGCCCCGGAGGCAAACGGCGCCGTGAGTCGCACCAAGTGCGCGAACTTGCAATGCAAACGGCCGCCCCGTCACGTAGGCAGCCCAAGGCACCCCGGAAGCCCCGCATGGCAGGCCAACCCCGTCATCCCCAGCACTTTGGTGGCCGCTGCGCCCTGCCACCCGCTCGCCCGTACCTGCTCCGTAAATATTCGCCCCACCCCACAGTGAAGCCGTCGCCGAGGCCTGCGACATTCCCGGGGGCCTGCAAGCACGCGTCGCCGCGGCCGCGCCGCGATGATCGACCGCGAGGGCCGCGAGATGGAGCGCTGGGAGCCAGTTGCGAGCCCAAAGCAGCCACAAGAAGCGCCGCAGTACGCATTCACGGCCCCTCCGCATTAAGCGGGAAGAATTGCAGGAGTTTTCGCGCCGACTTGGACGGAATCCGAATCACCGGGTTCGCGGGGCTGGTCGATGGCGCTCTTTGACCACCGGCGGCACCTGGCCGTGGACGCCACCGGGACGGCGACGGCAGTTGCACGAAGATTGCAGCGCGCTTCAAGATTGGTACTGCGCCGGTGGCGCGAGCGCGGCGACTGCCGTACCGCCGCCGGCCAGCACGGTCGCAGCACGGTCGCAGCCCACTTGACACAACAGACGAGAACCAGGCGACACTCAAGACGATGCGGGACGAATTGCCGGCCACGACCCTGGGCGAGCCAGCGGCCGCGTGGTCGGATGCGCTGGCTATGCAGGTCAGCCTGACTGAACTAGAACCGCCACGCCAGCGCCGCACCGTCGCCGGCTGGCAGACAAGCGATGGACTTTCCACCCATGGCCTTGACGACGCCCACGATGAACAGGCCGACCCCGACAACACCGACGCCGGCGGCAGTGTAGGCGCGGGCATGGATCGACCGCGTCTGCGCCGCTGCATCGTCGTAGGTGACGCCGGTGATGGCGCCGCTGGAATCCTTCACCTCGTAGCTTGCGGCCAGATCCGCTGCATCGCTCTGGGCCCATGCTGCCAGACCGATCGCCACGACCGCTGCAGCTCCGCCCCCGATGTACCACGCGGTCGCTCCGTTGTCTCGCTCGTCTGCGGCAGTGATGCCGGGCTCGGCCTTGGGCCCTGTCGCACCGCCGGAGTGCTCCTCCAGTTTCTGCCGGTCGCGGTTGCGCCGTTCTAGCGCCGCCTGCGCCCGAGCCCGCCGGTCCAAGTCGGCACGTGCGGCCGCGCGCGCCTCTGACTCAGCCTTTTCGCGCCGTTCCCGGTCCGCCTCCGCCTTCTTCGCGGCCTGAGCCTGATCGGCGGCCTCCTTTGCGGCCGCGGCCTTCTCTGCCGCAGCCCTCTCTGCCGCGTCTCTCTGGGCCTTTGCCTTCTCTGCCGCGGCCTTCTCTGCCGCGGCCTTCTCTGCCGCAGCCCTCTCTGCCGCGTCTCTCTGGGCCTTTGCCTTCTCTGCCGCGATCCGCTCTGCCGCAGCCTTCTCTGCCGCGGCCTTCTCTGCCGCAGCCCTCTCCGCCGCGTCTCTCTGGGCCTTTGCCTTCTCTGCGGCGATCCGGTCTGCCGCAGCCCTCTCCTCGGCTAGCCTTGCAGCTGCGGCACTTTCTGCTGCGGCCTTTTCCGAAGCGGCTTTCTTCGCGGCCTCTGCAGCCGTGACCGCGGTACTTCTCAAGCTTCGAACATGGTTTAGATTCTTGGCAGCATCGCCCAACTTGGGGTGGCCCTTGGGCGCCACGTCGATGAACTTCGTGTAGTCCCGCTCTGCTTCTGCAAGCATGCCGGCTTTTTCCTCGGCGCGGGCGGCGCTGTACAGATAGCCCGGATAGCCCGCATCGATGCGGTACGCCTCGTGAAACATCTCGGCTGCTTTGGCGAACTCGCCCGACTCGGCCCGCTTCGCCGCCAAGCGCGACAAAGCCGCAGCCTCCTCCTGTTGGGCCTTGGGCGTCGCCGCGGCCGCCGGCATCGGCGCCGTCGCGAGGGCAATGCCCAGCGCGGCGACCACTGCCAAAATCCTAGTCAATGTCCCCGCGTTTGGGCTCATGGCTGCCTTTCCTGGGCTTGGATTGCTGTTTTGACTTGGCCTTCTGCTCCGCGATAACCTTGTCAAGTAGCGACTTGTACTCAGCATTGGCCGGCTGCAGCCGGGCCGCCTCCTGCGCCGATTTGACACGCAACGCCACCTCATTCTTGGCGTCGGTGGCCAAATCGGCAAGTGCCTTGGCCGTGATTGCGTCGGCGTCGACTGCGGGTGTGGCGACCGGGGGCGGCGCGGGCGGGGCCATCGGCGCTCCACCGAGTGCCTTGATCGGTGGACTTGCTGCGGTGGCGGGCGCCGCTTGCAGTGGCGGCGGCGCAGGTAACGGCGGCGGGACGGCAGGCGACGCCGGCACCTGCTGGCCAGATGGCGCGATGGAGGGCTGGTCGGATTGGCGCAGCGCCCAGATCGCTGCTGCGGCCGCGAGCAGCCCCAAGCTCGCCGCGACGGCGCTGCGGAGCAAGCGGTGCTGCCGTGGGGCCGAGTCGTCCACCTCGGCGACTTCTGGCTGCACCTCGCCCTCGTCTGGCGGCGCTTCGTCTGCGTCCTGTACCGCCTGAGCCATCAGATCGGCCACAGCAACCGGCCGTTCCCCTGTCGGCAGCTTGCCGGTCAACAGGGTCAACGGCGCTAGCCGGCCCGACGCGGGAGCCGCAGAGGTTGATGCGGAAGGTTTGGATAGTGCCGCGCCGGCCCGGTGCGGCGTCACCGGCACCTGAATCGTCGAAGGCGGGTCGTCGCTGGTCGACCCGCGGGCATACGGCTGGGTTCGCTGCGGCGCCGAAATCGTGTTCGCAGTCGACGGCAAGGGTGGCGGCGTGCCCGCGACGTGGCTCTGCGAGCGCAGGGCTTCCAACTCGGCGCGCAGGCTGCGTGCGTCCTTGGCACGAGCGCTGGGCGACTTGGCCAAGAGGCGCTGAACTACTTGCACAAAGCCTGTGCTCACCGGAGTCTGGGCCGCCGCGCGCAGGCTGGGGATCTCGCCATGGCGGTGCATGTACATCACACCCATCGCCGAATCATTGACGTACGGCAACACTCCGCACACACACTCAAACAGAATGACCCCAAGAGAATAGAGATCGCTTCGCCCGTCCAGCGGCTCACACTCACATTGCTCAGGGCTCATATAGCTCGGCGTGCCCAACGCCCGCCCGGATCCTGTCAGCGATGAATCTTGGGTGCGCGCAATACCAAAATCGAGGACCTTGACCAGCGGCTCGTCGTCTTCACTAGTCGCCAAGATCACGTTGGCTGGCTTGAGGTCGCGGTGCACAAGGCCGTGGCCGTGCGCCTCGTGTAGGCTGCGCAACACCGCGATTGCGATGTCCAGGGTTTGCGGCTCGGTCATGACCCGGCCCTCGGACTTGAGGGCCTTGAGCACCAGTTGCAGATTGGGACCTTCCAGCAGCTCCATCGCCAAGAACAGCGGACCACCATCGTCTTGACCCACATCGAACAAGCGCACCGTATTCTGCGCCTTGAGCCGCGCCGTGACTTGGGCCTCCTGGAAAAAGCGCTTGACCACGTCGTCGTCAGCTGTGGATGCGTCAAGCGCCAACACCTTGAGCGCCACGAGTTGCTTGGTCCCGGTGTGTTCGCCCGCGTACACCGCACCAAAGCCGCCCCGTCCAAGCGTGCCAAGCACCTTGTAACGGCCACCGAGCACTTCGCCGGGCCGGTACGACAGAGCGTCGCGCGTCGCGGCCCCTTGGCGCAAGGTCTGCGTGCCGTCCGAAGGACAATGCTGGGCCGCGGTCTGCGTGTTGCAGATTGGGCATCGGCGTTGGGTCGACGGTGGCGGTATGGGCATGGGGCAACTTCTAACGAAAACGCCGGTCGAGCGTACGCCCTCAGTCCGTTTCTAGCAAGCGGTTGCCAACTACACTGCCTGGCCAAGACGTTGGGCTATGGTACGTCAGAACCACGGGTTCCACAGCGCGGCCGAGTCTTGTCCGATTAGTCCAGACGTAGTCGCGCCGACACCGCCCAGAACCAAAACGTGGCCAGTGTTCAGCGCGATGGCCTGCCCCAACGCGTGTCCGCCCCCCGGCATTTCATTATCCGAGATGTTCACTTGGATGGAAATCTCGGGTTCTTGGCCGCCGCCGACGCTGACGTAGATCATTTCGGCCGACGCGAAGTGTATGGTATCACTGGCACTTCCACCGGCTATCAGGACTTGGCCCTGTCTGGTCGGGTCCTGAACGGCGGCCACCATCGGAGCAGCGCGGCCCGTCGACAGCGAATACCCTTCGGCGTTGAGGTACTTACCCCAGCGCAGGTCGAACACGTCCAAGCGGGCCAACGCCTTGGTGCGCGCCTTGTCCGCGAAGCCGCCGATGATGTAGACGTGGCTGTAGACCTGCTCGGTCGAGCTACGCGGCACCGCGACGTAGGCGGCGCCGGGCAGGGTCCGCGCCACGGGCATGGACTGGACCAGCGGCTCCCACAGGAAAGTGTCGCAGCTGGCCGACGAATCACTCGTGCAGGTCTGGCCTTTGTCCGAGATCCTGCCGCCGCCGGACGCCGTGAATTGCACCACTTCAAAATCGGCTCGGACGCCCTCGTCGTTCTCGCCGCCGATCAGCATCACATAACTACCTGATTTTCCAGGAATAAGTACACCTGCGTGGTTCCAGCGCGCCACATTCAGCCGCCCTTGGGCCATGTTGCCCTCGATCGGGTGCCACAGCTCCCAGGTGTTGCCGGCACAGATCAGGTCCTCGCCGAACGTGTCCTTGCAGGGCGTATCGCCCTTGCCGCCCAGTATCAAGAAGAAGTCATCGTTTTCGAACATTTGCACGGCTGTGGCGCCAGCCCGCGCGAACTTGAGGTCCGGCGAGTTGCTCTGCGAAGTTCGCACCTTGCCACTCTGGTCGATGTACTCGATTGTATTGGTAATTTGAGGCGTGGTCCCGCCCTTGACGTAGCCCCCGGCGATGACGATGGCCGTCTTGCCGGCCGCCGAGGCATGGAAGGCGCGCGGTACATGGAGTGCGTACTCGGGGCCCTGTTGGCTAAGCGCGCTCAGCACGCGAGTCTTGGGGTCATACACGGTCACTGCGTCTGAGAACTGGCCGTAAGAGCTTGGATCAAAGGCCTTCTTGGCCCCCGGACTAGGAAGTGCCCCGCCAACGATGACGACGCGACCGTCGGGACCCGGAAGGGTGTTCGCGCTGCATCCGGCTCTGCCAAGCGACACACTGGCCTCGCCGCCGGAAGCGTCCTGCACCGGTGCAAAACGATTGAGCCGCGTGACGTACGCCAAGAGCGCTTGCGGGTTGCCGTCTTCCGCCACATCGAACGGGACGGTCCGACCCCGGCCAATCGGGATTTCGGGCGTCCCGGACGGTCCCTTGGACCAAACCTCGACGCGCACCCGCCGCCCCCTGCCCACGGGGGGCCCAGGGCAAGACGCTCCCCACAGGCAGCGGATGTCGAAGTCTTTACTGCCAGTATACGGTCTGACGACTTGGTAGGTGCTGTCTGCCTTGCCGTCCACCTCGCCCGTCAGCGCGACGAACTTGTCCCCTGCGAGCTGCAAGGGATCGTCGCTGGCCCCGTTAGGCGTTTGGACGACGAGTGACAGGTTGTTTGGCCCCGCGCAAGGGGTGGCAAAGGACCGGCAGTCCGGCAGGTCGGGAGCGCACCCCAGCAAGAGCAGCGCAAGGAGCACGCCAGCCCCCGTGCACGACCGCGCCAAGACCAAGGCGGGGCTCAGAAGGCCCAGATATTGGACGGCCGCGGGGTTGCCTGGCGCCCGCATCGGCGCCTTGGCTACGCGACCGGACCGGCACGCAAGGGCCCTGGCAGTCGGCACCCCCGACGCCCGGAGTTGCTGGCCCCAGGACAAGCGCAGATGCATCTCAACCGCGTCTTGATTCGCCCTGACCATTGCGCTCCACCCCTGATCGGCACGCCGCCACCTGGACTTGACCCGTGCCGCACGTCGCCAACCCGGTCAGCGAGGCTACGCCGCTGGCCGCCGCGCGTCAACGCCACGTCGACCCTGAAATTCAAATCGAAACGGCTGCCGTGGGCGGCGCAGTTCAAGGCCGCCCAGGATGTGCGCGGTTTGTCAACAAGCCGAAAGAATCCGGTCTGCTCCGGCCGAAGATCAAAAGTTGGGCGGAAGGGCGTATCTGCGCTTGGCAAGCCGCGCTGGAGCGCGCCATGAAATAAGGGCCACCGAACGTCCGCCGCGCCACAATTAGGGGCCAGCCCCCGATGGCGCCGCGAGCGGCGATGATGGCACGGGCCCTGCGTGGGGCTGGTGCACATCGCGATGG
>JBBISH010000165.1:0-11276 GCA_037441385.1 Myxococcales bacterium | reverse complement strand
GGCTGGGCCCTCCCCACCGAACTATATGGAACTAATCATTTCCTCACTGGAAGCTGACTCGCATCACGGCGTCTCCGCCCCCAACCGCTCGACCACCGGCGCCCAGTCGACCACCACGTCCGGCAGCACCCCGATGGGGGTCACCTCGTTGAATTCCCGCACATCTGGGGCGCTGTAGCGGCCGTTCTCCAGCACATAGATGAGCACGACCCGGTCGCGCGGATGCACCAGCCAGTATTCGCGCACGCCCGCGGCTTCGTACACGCGGCGCTTGCGCACGTGGTCGTGGCTGAGGGTGCTCGGCGACAGCACTTCGATGACGAAGTCGGGCGCGCCGCGCACCCCGCGCTGGTCCACCTTGTCGGGGTCGCAGACCACCAGCAGGTCGGGCTGCAGTACGCGGTCGGTGGCCTCGTCGCTCTGGCCGGGCTTGGGCAGGCGGACGTCGATGGGCGACACGAAGGCCTGGCAGCGCTTGCCGCGGAGCTGCTGCACCAGTTGCGCCGCTACCTCGACCACCACCGTCTGATGAACCGGCGTGGGTGCAGGCGACATACAAATGGCCTCGCCGTCGATGATTTCCCAGCGCTGGCCGTCGTCCCAGGCCAGGTAATCGGTGTAGGTGTAGGGAGCATGTACGGGTTTGGGGGCGGGCATGGGCACCTCAGAGGTGTTGGCGCGGGGGCCATCGACAGTCTGCCAGGGCGACACGACGCGGTGCAAGCGAATTGACGGCGGCCCACGCCGGGCGCAGACTCCTGGCACGAATACCGCGCTGCCAGGTGCGGAACGACGACTGGGACCGAACCATGCGTCCAACCGAGCCAACGCTCTACAGATTCACCAGTCATCTGCTTGGGCCCGCCATGCTCCTGCTGGCAGTGGCATGCGGCTCAGCAAGCCCGGCGACATCCGCGAAGTCGGCTGACATCCAGCTCAGCTTCGACGCGAGCCTCGGCGACGGCCAAGAGAGCGACTCCATTGGCAGTCTCGACGGCTCCAACACCGCCGACCTCGTCGCCAACTGCCCCGGCGGCGCCAGCTGCCCGTGCAGCGAGAACACCGACTGCGAGGGCGGCCTGTGCATCGACGACCCCAGCGTCGACACCGGCCGCGCATGCGCCCGCGCCTGCAACAGCCAGTGCCCCGAAGGCTACCTGTGCCGGCCACTGACCGGACCTGCAGGCTACATCAGCACCTTTTGCGTGCCCCACTACGCCCA
Organism: Myxococcales bacterium; assembly: GCA_037441385.1. Lineage (GTDB taxonomy): Bacteria > Myxococcota_A > UBA9042 > UBA9042 > UBA9042 > SXRM01. Next base: position 10,054 of record JBBISH010000165.1, on the reverse strand, counting down.
CCTGTGCGACCCGTGCGCCAGCAGCAAGGACTGCCAGGCCCTGGGCCTCAGCGACTCCGTCTGCACCAGCCAAGGCAAGCTGGGCAACTTCTGCGGCACCGCCTGCAGCAACGCCAGCGACTGCCCAAACGGCTACCAGTGCGACAGTGTGGCGAGCGTCGACGGGCCGGACGGCAAGCCAGGCCCAGCTACCAAACAGTGCGTCCGCAGCCCCGATACGCCCGGCGGACCGTGGGGTGTGTGCCCGTGCAGCAAGGCCGCGGCTGGCAAAGGCTTGTCGACTCCCTGCGCGGTGGAGGTCAAGGGACCCGAGGGGCAAGCCATCGGTACCTGCAAGGGCACGCGGACCTGCGGCCCAACCGGCCTGGGCGACTGCACCGCCCCGCCGCCACCGCCGAGACCTGCAACGGCGAAGACGACGACTGCGACGGCCAGACCGACGAAGGCAGCTGCGACGACAAGAACGCGTGCACCCAAGACGTCTGCGACGGCAAGGGCGGCTGCAAGCACACGCCGCAGAACGGCACCGCCTGCGACGCGGATGGCTCGGCCTGCACCCCCGCCGACGTGTGTCAGGCCGGCACCTGCACCGCCGGACCCGCCCTGAACTGTAACGACAACAACCCTTGCACCACGGACAGTTGCGACCTGGCCAAGGGCTGCACGCACACCGCGGGAGACGGCGTGCCGTGCGAAGACGACAACCCCTGCACGGTGGGCGACGTCTGCCAGGCCGGGCAGTGCCAAGGCGGCCCCGCCAAGACCTGCGCAGCGCCCGACGGTTGCCAGACGGCCGTGTGCGACCTGCAGACCGGCAAGTGCAAGTACGGCAACGCCGCCGACACCACGCCCTGCGACGACGGCCTGCCGTGCACCACCGCGGATGCCTGCGCGGGCGGCGCGTGCAAGGGCGTGGCCAAGCTCTGCGACGACGGCAACCCCTGCACCCAGGACTTGTGCGAGCCCAAGACCGGCTGTGCGGCGGCCAGCCAAGGGGCGATCGCCTGCGACGACGGCAACGCCTGCACCAGCGGCGACACCTGCCAGGGCGGCCAGTGCACCGGCAAGGCTCAGAGCTGCGACGACGAGAACCCTTGCACGACGGACAGCTGCGACGTGGCCCTTGGCTGCGCCCACAGCGAGACCACCGCGGCGTGCGACGACGGCAACCCCTGCAGCAAGGGCGACACCTGCGCCGCCGGCAAGTGCCAACCGGGCGCCTCGGTCTGCGCCTGCCAGAGCGACGCCGACTGCCCCGACGACGACAACCTCTGCAACGGCCTGCCGTTCTGCGACAAGTCGGCCGGCGCGGCGGTGTGCAAGGTGGCGCCGCTGTCGCTGGTCTTGTGCTCCACGTCGCTCGACACGGGCTGCGCCAAGAGCCAGTGCGACCCCGGCACGGGCAAATGCGCCATGAAGTCGCTGGCCAACGGCGCAAACTGCGAGGACGGCTCGGCCTGCACCCAGGGCGACGCCTGTCAGGTTGGGGCCTGCCTGGCGGGCACGGCGGTGGCGTGCGATGACGGTAACCCTTGCACTACCGACAGTTGCGACGGGACGGCCGGCTGCACCCACGCGCCACAGACCGGTAGCCCGTGCGATGCCGATGGCTCGGTCTGCACCGCCGGCGACTTGTGCCAGGGCGGTGTGTGCACCAAGGGCGCGGCGCTCGGCTGCGACGACGGCAACGCGTGCACGACGGATAGCTGTGACCCGGCCAAGGGTTGCGTGTCGGTCGCGGCGGTGGGCGCCTGCAGCGACGGCGATCCGTGCACTCAGGGCGACGCGTGCCAGGCTGGAAAGTGCGTGCCCGGCGCGGCGGTCTGCGCGTGCCAGCAGGACTCGGACTGCCCAGGCGACGGCAACCTGTGCAACGGCGTGGACTTCTGCGACAAGAGCGCCGTGCCGGTCGCCTGCAAGGCCAAGCCGAACACCGCGGTCGTCTGCGACAACAGCCAGGACGGCGCGTGCGCGGTCAACACATGCGCAGCCAAGACGGGCACTTGCGCGATGGTGAGCAAGGACGACGGGGCGAGTTGTTCGGATGGCTCGGCGTGCACGGCCGGCGACGCGTGCAAGGCGGGGGCCTGCGCAGCCGGGGCGACGGTGGCGTGCGACGATGGGAATCCTTGCACGGCGGACAGTTGCGATGCGGGGAAGGGGTGCGTGTTTGCGGTCAGCGCGGGCAAGCAGCTCGCCTGCTACGGCGGGCCGGCGGGCACCCAGGGCAAGGGCATTTGCGTCGGCGGCAAGCAGACTTGCGACGACAAAGGCGTGCTGGGGGCCTGCCAAGGGGCGGTGGTGCCGGCGGCGAGCGAGCTCTGCAACGGCCTAGACGACACCTGCGATGGAGTGACTGACGAGGGCTGCAAGGCCAAGGACTTCGAGCTTGGGTTTGCTGCGGCGCGCTTGCAGGGAAACGGGCCAACCTATGGCGTAGATACGGTATTTTCGCGCAACTTGGCGTCGGGCAAGGCCACCTCGGCCGGCCCGACCGCCATCTGGTGGGGCTTCTGGCGCTGGTACAAGGGGGTGTTGCCGTGAGCAACCAAGCGAAACTGTGGATGAAGGCTGCCTTCTTGGGCGCGGCGCTGCTGCTGGCCGGGTCTGCCGAGGCGGCGACGGTGCCGACCTCGCTGCTGGCCGACGGCGTGCTCACGGCGCAGGGCGGCGGGCCGGTGGCGGACGGGAATTACGCGGTGGTGTTCCGGATCTACAAGGATGCCCAGGGCGGCACGCCGGTGTGGGAAGAGGGCCCGCTGCAGGTGGCGGTGAAGAACGGCGTGTTCTCGCAGGCGCTGGGCGTCAGCAAGCCGCTGGATGCCGGTGTGGCGGCGCAGGGGAGCTGGATTACGTTGGCGGTGGGCGGGGATCCGGAGATGGGGCGGAAGGCTTGGCGGTCCGTGCCGTTTGCGCTGCGGGCTGGGGTTGCTGAAGGCTTGGAGTGCACAGGTTGCGTGCCCGTGTCTTCACTGGTGTTTGACCAGGACGTGGCGCTTGGCGAGAAGAGCCTGAGTGCAAAGGTCATTACCGCAAGCTTTCTTGTCGGAGACGGGTCCAAGCTGACTGGCGTCCTGGTTGGCGGCCAGGTGTGTCCAGTTGGCAGCGCCCTCGTTGGCGTTGAAATTTCTGGGGCCGCCAAGTGCGTGGCCACCCCAACCGTGTGGACCGCAAAGAAGGACGGCCTTCCCAATGGCGGGTTCCTCGAAATAGCAACGGGTGTCTCAGATGGTACTGTGGCCGTGACGGGCTGGGTCGGCAACAAGGACGGGTCGTGGACGCTTGTTGGCCCCGCCGCCACTGCTGCACCGTTCTGCGCCGCTTGCGGCACTGGTGACCAAGGTGATTTCGTGGCAAGCGCTGACATGACATTGGCTTCCGGGACGTACAACTTCGCGAATTTTACCATATCCCCCACAGCGACCCTGACCGTCGTAGGGACGTCTCCCCTCGTCCTGAACGTCTCGTCAACGGCAAGAATCGCCGGCAAGCTGAACCTGGCAGGTCTGCCTGGCAGCGCGATGGGCTCGAAGGGTGCCGACGGCGGCGCTGGCGGCGGCGGGGGCGGCTTTGCTGGCGGTGCTTCGCTGCTGGGTTCCGCAAAACCTGGTTCCGGCCCTGGGCCGGGCGGCCCCGGCGAGTCACCCACTGCAGGTAACTACAGCCAGCAGTGTCCAGGGGCCACCGGCGCGAGTGGCGGTGGTGGCGGTCACGCGACGCAGGGGTCTGCCGGCGCGAGCCAGCAATCGCTTGCAGGCGGCGTGGGCGGGGCATCCATCAACGATGCAAACCTTTCCCAAGGGCTTCTTGGCGGTTCAGGCGGCGGCGCGGCAGGCAGCGTAGTGGGCCCACAGCCAATGACGCCCTGGGCGTGCTACTACTCCGCAGCAGGAGGGTCCGGTGGTGGCGGCGGGGGCGCCGTGAAGATCACTGCGGCCAAGATCATCGTGCCGGCCGGTGGAGCGATAGTTGCCGACGGAGGCGGTCCTGGCAGCCTCCTGTATCCCAGCCAGATCATGGCCGGTTGCGGCGGAGGCGGGGCCGGCGGCACGATCTGGCTTCAGGGAGGGCAGGTTGCCCTCGCCGGGACCGTCTCTGCAGTGGGAGGAAACTCGAAAGGCTGTGCCGCCGGCTCGGCTGGCCGAATTCGCGTGGACGGGCAAGTCGCCGGCATCTCGTCGCCGGTATGGGTAGTCGGCAGCGCACCGCTCGAGGCTCAGGCGGGAACCTCGGGCATGGTCCTTTCTCAGCCCAAGGCAGGGGTTGTCAGGCTGGCGAACTACTCCGGCGTGCCTCAGGATGTGCGCCTCATCGCAGTGCACTAGGCGGCCGCAATCAGCCTGTTAGCATCAGGAAAGCTTGCGGCAGTACCTGATTACAGCCTCCAAGGGGGCGACCTGGCTGCCCGGTTCTTGCCCAAGTTTGGTGCAACCCGTTCCACCAGAGGATCTCCAGATACTGCTGCCAGTTAGCACCTCTCATGGGCCTACTACGTACGTTGCGTGTTGCTGCCCAAGATGCACCGGCAGAACCTCCGCCACCCCATAGGTCGTGAAACCTATCTGAGCTGTTCACCACACCACTTGCACGTCACGATGGACTCGCCGCCGAGAAATGTGTCGCGCTGACATTCGTCCATGGGGTGTGGGCACGGCAACGTCTCGCCGCAAGCGTCGCAGAGCGGGCCGGTTTCGCCGAGAAATTGCGCGGGGCCGATGATCTTGTGAGCGCACGGGGCATTGCTGTCGCTGGTCGTCATCTGGGTCTCCAAGGCCGCCGAGGTGGCCGCGTGGTTCCAACGTATAGCATGACCAAAAAACAGTAAAGAGTACTCGGACTTGTCTGCACAGTGTATGTCTCTGTGAGTGGACGCCCCTGCCCGCCAGTGGCATACGGGGCTTGCCGTATTCGTCTGCCGGCGAAACCCGTGACAAGTTCATGACGTTAGGGCTCCAACCCCCCGACCCAAGCCACGTCCGACGATCCCGTGGCCGTCGCGCCGCCCCAGCAATACCCAAACCTGACCAGGGGCCCAAACCGAGACGCGTCGCCAATCCACGTTTGACATGCTACGCGACACGTTCTACGCTATACGTATGATCCGCGCATTCGCCGACCGCCAGACCGAACGACTCTTCCACGACGAAGATGTCAAGGCATTTCAGGCAATTGAGCGAGCAGCTCGGCGCAAGCTCATGATGCTTCACCGCGCTGTGGTCCTGGCCGATTTGCGGGTGCCGCCAGGGAATCGCCTGGAAGCTCTGACAGGCGACCGCGCCGGCCAATACAGCATCCGCGTCAACGACCAGTGGCGCGTTTGCTTCCGCTTTGTCGACGGCGAGGCCTTTGACGTTGCCCTGGTCGATTACCACTGAGGCGTTGCAATGAACACCGAACCCCTGCTAACCCCAATCCACCCAGGCGAAATCCTGCACGAAGAGTTCCTTCTACCGCTCAGCCTCTCCGCGCACGCACTCGCGCTGGACCTGCACATCCCGGCGACGCGCGTGAGCGAAATCGTCCGCGGTCGGCGCGCCATCAGCGCAGACACGGCCCTGCGGCTGAGCCGCTACTTCGGCACCACCTCGGAGTTCTGGCTGGGTCTGCAGGCCGAATATGACCTGCGCGTGGCCCAGCGCGACACCGGCGCGCAGATCGCCCTGCAAGTGCGGCCGCGGGCGGCGTGATCGAGAGGTCCTGCCCATGATCCATGGCCCCGCAGGCGGCCGAAAGGCAATTTCCTGCCTTACCGCTTGCCTACTCTGGGACGGCGCCGAAAGCCCTCACCCCCGGCCTGCGGCCGCCCCCTCTCCCACTTAAGTGGGCGAGTGGTAAAGGAAAATGCCTTGCCCCTCGCCCAATGCGGAGGTTGTTGCATAAGGGTCGAATTCGGGTGCTTTCGCCGTGCAACCGATTGAATGTATTGGCGTCAGAATTCTGCGAACATACCTTTGCAACAGTCTCTGCGTTGGGAGAGGGGCTGCCGCCGTAGGCGGCGGGGTGAGGGTCAAGTGTCAAGAATCGCTCAGGTTTCTAACACCTAAACGGCGCTGGTAGCCATCCGGTAAGGCCGGGCTGCAGCCCCTACGCCACCCGCTCGGGCAATGGCAGCTGAAACCGCCCTTGCACAATACCACGCACGGTCAGGTCCTCGTCCAGCGCCTCCCAGCGCAAGGCCGCACCGTGCAAGCGCAAGTCCACCTGCGCCAGTTGCTGCTCGGTCGCCGCCTTGAGCAGCGCAAACCGATCGGCGGGGAACGCAATCTCGCGGCCGTCGGTCAACTCGATGTGCACCATCCGACCCACGGACCACGCGCGCACGGCGTGAGGGTCCAGCTCATCGTTTGAAGAAAGCATGATACTGCTCCACAAAGAAGGTCTGTCGCGCGGCAACCTCGCGCTCGATGCGCCGGACCTCGAACGCCGCTACATTCTCCGACCGCGCCAAGCGCACCGGCTGCAGCCAAAACTTGCACTCGCCACTGCCGCAATCTACATGAATATGCGGCGGTTCTAACCCCTCGTCGGAGTAGAAGTGAAACCGCCAGTGACCGATGCGCAGAACTGTGGGCACGCAACCTCCCGCACCCCTACAGTCTACGAGCGCAACGGTACGGCGCAAGGGGCATTCGCCGGCGTGCCGGGCGTTGCGCCGCCTCGCACGCCCAAGGCACATCCTGGCGACGCACGTGAGCGAAATCGTCCGCGGTCTGCGGGGCCGGAAGGCACGGACGGCGCCAATGTGCCACCGGCAGGCTTCTTGCCCAAAGTCGCCACTTCAGCTGCCGCCCGGCCCAAGCCCGCTCGCTTCCCCGTACAACATGCGCGCCGCCTCATCCGACCGACAGCGCATGCGGATGACACGCCAACCATCGCGCGCATGAATCGCCTGGCGCAGGATGTCCGTCACCAGAGCCGGCTCCACGTGCTGCCCGTTGCCGGTCCAGGTCCTGGCCAGAGCGTCCAGGCGCGCGAGCCGACCCTTGCGCCCAGGCTCCGCGCGGGCGATGCAGGCGTAGAACTCGCAGGCGTAGGCGAACGTCTCGTGGTGGGCAAAGTGGATGTCGAGCGGGTACTTGCGCCGCTCGGTCCGCTGCAGCCCCAGCGCCGTGCAGTGGCAGTCGGGGAAGCTGTGGGCGACCTCGTGGACGACGTAATCGTCGTGTTCGCAAGCCAGCTGGAGGTACTGCGCGGTGACGTAGCAGGCCTGGTCCGTCGACAGGCCCAAGATGCCGGCGTGGCTGGGGGCCAGCGGCTTGGCGCCCACGCTCACCAAGTACGTGTTGGCGATGGACCAGGCGTTGGAGTCGAACGACGCGGTGCGGATGGCCTGCTCGATGCGGCCGGCGGTCAGGAAGACGACGCGGGTCGCTACGGCGGCGAGCACGGTCTCTTGCTCGTCCGCGGGGAACAGCCCGCGCACCATCGGCTCCACCCTGGCGAGGACCAGCGCGCGGGCTGCTTCGTCGTCGATGTCGGCGGGTGGGCGCCGATCGCCGCAGCGGTGGTGCAGCTCGGCGATGAGGGCAGTGCGCAGCTCGTGCTTGGCCGCCTGGGTGCGAGCCAGGACGGTTGGCTGGGGCCACGCGCGGGCCATCGGGTCGCTTTGGCCCGACTTCAAGTAGCGGTGGATTTCGCTTGCGATGGTTGGCATGGGGCCTGCGTGTGCGGTTGGCTTGAGCGGTGCGTGAGCGTAGCACGCTCGACGGTTTGTCGCACGCGGTCCGCGAACCAGGTATTGGTTTAGATCCAGCACCATCGGGGTTCGCAGGTCAGGCGGGATAGGAGCGGTGACAGCTGCGTCCCCGGCCAAGGGCGGCCCCATTTTACTGCAGTAAAATGGAGCGAAACCGGGCGTAACCCGTATGGGCAGAGGCGCGGGCGGGCGCCTGGCCCGGCCGCGTCTCTGGGCGCGCGAGCCGTCAGGCCGCCGCGCCTAGCACGGGACCCGGCGCAGCCGGGGTTCGCCCAAAGTGTCAGCTTGTTCGAATAGAGTCTGCGCCGAACTGGTCGCCGTCCAAGCTCGGATCTACGCCCATTCCGGCCCCTCGCGCCCGTCCGCCCACGCCCTCAAGACGTCGGAGTCGAAGTCGAGCCCATTGGGCCAGCATACGACCCCGCGCTCGCGGTCCACCGTAGCCGCCAGGAACAGGTCTCTACTTTCAACAATTTCGGCAACAAGCCCCTGCCCTTGCAGCCTCGGCCCCAGGTCCACTGTCCCGTCAAAACCGTCCGAGAACCGCAACTCCAGTCTTAGCGGCCACCTCGCCACAACTGCGACCACATCTACAAGCTCGGCCATGGCTACTCCAGCGGCGCAATCGGCTTGAGAGCCTGGCCACTACGGGCAAGCTCCCAGTCTTGCAGAAGTTCTTGTTGATGCTGGGCCGCCCACTCCACCGTCAGGGCCAGCGCTCTTGGTGACAAGTGACCGGCCATAACCGCAAAATCGGCAATGCGAATGGCCGCCTGACCATCGCCGTAGCGCACGTGAAAATGGGGTGGCGCGTGGTCGTTGTAGTTGATCGAGATCAGAATGCCGAAGAAGCGGCTGATTTCTGGCATGCTGCAACGCCCGTTTGCGGACCGTCCCGGCCTGCGCTCCCAGTATAGCGGACGTTCGGTCGCGCTTCCACGGCTTTGCCGGGACCTAGACAGGGCTTCGCGTTCCCGGCACGCTTGCTCTATGAGCAAGAACTCAGTCACTGTGAACTTTCTGGTCGTCGCCATGGTCTGCACCGCCTGCAGCGACGCCAAGTCGGCAACCGCGACGAGCACGTCGAGCGCTGACGCCACGTCGATTGCGATCGACACTGGCCTGGGGGGCGACGCCCTAGATAGTGGCACGCCCCAAAGTGACGCCGGCCCCACCGGCGACGGCCCAGCCTGCACAACCGACACCGACTGCCAAACCCTAGTCAACCTGGGCACCTGGCCAAGCAAGCCGCTCGCCCCTTGCGCCATGGCGACTTGCCAGAACCTGCGCTGCGGCGTCGCCGCCAAGCCCGCTGGCGCGACGTGCGCGGACACCGACAACCTCCCGTGCACCCACGCCACCTGCTCCGCCACGGCCGCGTGCGAGAACACCCAGCAAATTGACTCGGGCTGGTGCGCCATTGCCGGCGCCTGTATTGCCGCCAACGCCACCCACCCCACCAACCCCTGCCTGCAATGCGATCCCGCCCAAAGCAAGACCGACTGGTCCCCCACCGCCAAGGGCAGCCCGTGCCAAGACAGCTTGGACTGCACGGTAGATTCGTGCGACGGCAAGGGCACTTGCGACTCATCCACCCTCAAGGCCGACACGTGCCTGGTGCAAGACGGCGGCAAGCCACGCTGCATGGTCAAAGGCGAGCCCAAGACCGCCGACCTGACCTGCCAGATCTGCGACCCGGCCAAGGACCCCAAGCAATTCACCGACCTGGGCGAGGGCGCCGCCTGCACCCCCGGCAAACCGTGCCTGCTGGGCCTGTGCAAAGCCGGCACCTGCGAGAGCCAGGGCGCCAACCCCAACTCGTGCCTCATCACCGCCGACGACGCCTGCGTCGCCGCCAAGGCCCTGAACCCGCAGAATCCTTGCCAAATCTGCGACCCGGCCCAGAGCCAGACCGTGTGGAGCAACTTGCCCGCCGCCGCGGCCTGCACCAGCGACGACATCGGCTGCACCGTCGATTCGTGCGACGGCAAGGGCACTTGCCTGCACACACCGGACGACACCGCCTGCGCCGACAAAGACGGCCCCTGCAAGACCGGCTCGTGCGACGCCGTGGCCGCCAAGACCTGCGTCGCCTTGCCCAAGGACCCGACCGTGGTCTGCGAGGGCGACGGCGTGGCCTGCACCGTCGAAGTCTGCGACGGCAAAAGCAATTGTAACGCCACCGGCAAGCCGACCGACACCCTCTGCGACGACAAGGTCGCCTGCACGCTCGACACCTGCGACGCGCAAAAGGGCTGCCAGCACACGCCGCAAGACACCGCCTGCCCGGACGGCAACGCCTGCACCGCCGACGTCTGCGACGCACAAAAAGGCTGCAGCAATCCGCCGATGAGCGAC
>JBBISH010000164.1:0-11306 GCA_037441385.1 Myxococcales bacterium | reverse complement strand
AGGACAGCGACGGCGATGGGTTGTTTGATGCCGGCGAAGACAAGAACAAGAACGGCAAGGTCGACAGCGGCGAGACCGACCCAAACAAGAAGGACAGCGACCAAGGTGGCACGCCAGATGGGCAAGAGATCAGCGAAGGCACCAACCCGCTGGACCCGAGCGACGATAGCGGCGGCGATCTGGATGGCGATGGCCTCAAGAACTCGTTGGAAATTCAGATCGGGACGGATCCCAAGAAGCCCGATAGCGACGGCGACACCATCTCGGATGGCCACGAGGCGCCGGCCGGCAAGCTGGTCGACAGCGACGGCGATGGCACCCCCGATGTGCTGGATCCCGACAGCGACAACGACGATTGGTCCGACGCCGACGAGGCTGGCGACGCCAACTGGCAAACTCCACCTGTGGACAGCGACGGCGATGGGCTGGCGGATTTCCGATCCAACGACTCGGACAGTGACGGGCTGAACGATAGTTTAGAGAAGCAATACGGGACATTGCGTACGGTGCCGGACACCGATGGCGACGGCCTGAACGACGGGTCCGAGGTCAAGCTAGGCACCGCGCCCAAGGACCGCGACAGCGATGACGACGGGCTGGAAGACGGCGAAGAGCCGCCCGTGGATGGCGATGGCGACGGGCTCATCGGGCCGCTGGACGCCGACCGCGACAACGACGGCATCTGGGACTCGGTGGAGGTGGGACGCCTGCTGGTGCAAGTCGGACCCGACACCGACTTGGCTGCGCGCGCCTTCCGCGCCGACGCCGATCCCAGCACCACCACCAACCCCGACGGCGTGGACAGCGACGGCGACGGCCAGCGCGACGGCGCCGAGGACAGCAACCACGATGGCCAGGTCCAGACCGGCGAAAGTGATCCCAACCAAGCCACCGCCGAGCCGACGAGCCCCGACAGCGACGGCGACGGGTTGCGCGATCCCGAAGAACTGGCCCTGGGCAGCGATCCCCACGACGCCGACAGCGATGACGACGGCTGGTACGACGGCGCCGAGTGGAACTTTAGCCTGGACGGCGATCACGACGGCGCCCCCGACGTGAACGACCCCGACAGCGACGGCGACGGCCTGCCCGACGGACTGGAACGAGGCATCGCCGCGGCGGCCAGCGCTACCTGGCAATTGCGCCACAATTTCAGCCCCGATCTGGACCCACTGACCCGCACCTCGCCGCTGCGCGCCGACAGCGACCGCGACGGCCAGCGCGATGGCTTGGAAGACGTCAACGGCAACGGCCAAGTCGACGAGGGCGAAGGCGATCCGAACTCGCCGACCAGCGTGACCTTGAAAGTGGCCGACGCGGACAAAGACGGCCTGGCGGATCACGAGGAACTGCGCGCGGGCACTTCGTCGCAAGACATGGACAGTGACGACGACGGCGTCGCCGATGGCGCAGAGCCGGACCCGCTGTTTGATGGCGACGGCGACGGCCTGCCCGGCGCGCTGGACCCCGACAGCGACAACGACGGCGTGGGCGATGGCACCGAACTGGGCGTCGTCAACGCGATCGAGGCCATCGGGCCGGTGGGGGGCACCAAGGTCGCCGCCGGTCGGTTCATCGCCGATGCCCAGCCCCTGTCCAAGACCCTGCCGCTCGCCCGCGACAGCGACGGCGATGGCCAGGCCGACGGCTACGAAGATGCCAACCACAATGGCCAAGTCGACGCGCTAGAGAGCGACGCCAACGACGCCGAATCCGTGTCGCCACAACCCGACAGCGACGGCGATGGCCTGTGCGATGCCGAGGAAAACCACTTTGGCACGCGCCCCGACGATGCGGACAGCGACGACGACGGCGTGCCAGACGGTCGCGAGGCCAACTGGTCGGTCGACAGCGACGGCGACGGCCCGATCGACGCCCTGGACGAGGATAGCGACAACGACGGGCTGTTCGACGGCACCGAAATGGGCCTGACCTTGGAGACGTTGGCCTTTCCCAAGGCGACGGCGCTGAGCTCGTCGACGTTCGTCGCCGACAAGGACCCGTTGACGCGCACCCTGACGCGCGTGCCGGACAGCGATCGCGGCGGACTGGCAGATGGCTTCGAAGACTTCAGCCACGACGGCCAGGTGGACCTGGGCGAGACCGATCCAGGCCTGGCCAGCGACGACGTGGCCAACGACGGCGACAACGACGGCGACTCGCTGCCCAACACGGTGGAAGTGCAGATCGGTACGAACCCGTTGCTCGCCGACAGCGACAAAGATGGCCTGTGGGATGCCACCGAAGTTGGCGATCCGCTGCACCCGGCCGACACGGACGGCGACAAGGTCATCGATGCACTGGACGCGGACTCGGACGGCGATAACTTGCCCGATTCGTACGAAGGCGGCGTGGAACCGGGTCTGGCGCAAAGCCCGCTGGATAGCGACGGCGATGGGCGCCCCGATTTCCGCGACTTGGACAGCGACGGCGACCGGTTGCTGGACGGCGACGAAGTCCTGGTCTTTCACACCAACCAGCGCGACCCCGACACCGACGGCGGCGGCCTGGACGATGCCACAGAAGTGCTTGAGACACATACCAATCCCCTGGATGCCGGCGACGATCGCGACGTGCTGGAAGCGGGATTGGAAGTGCGCGGGACCTCGCCCCTGTCGGCGTGCAGCGCTGGGCCGACGCCCGTGAAGCCCGCAGCGGTGCTGGCGATTTTGGGGCTGGCGCTGGCGGCGTTGGCGGTCCGGCGCAAGCAGAAATGGCACGCGCTGGTGCTGGCCCTGGTGCTGGCCCTGCTGCTGGTGCCGCTGCCGGCGCTGGCGCTGGCGCCCCCCGACGTGACCGGCGGGCGGCCGGGGTTGGACGGCACGGGCATCTTGAACGAGGAATCGGCCCGCGAATTGCCGCTGTACGGACTGGCCGGGACGATGCAGCTGCAGTATGCCTGGCGGCCGCTGGTGGTGGGCGACGAGGCCACGGTGGTCCGGCCGCTGGTCGACGGTCGCACGCAAGTGGACGTCGGCGCCGCCATGCGCGTGTTTGACCACCTGACGCTGGGTCTGGGCTTGCCGCTGAGCGTTTACCAAACCGGGACGTTGCCGTCGCTCTATGGCCCCAACAGCGGCACGCTGGCCAACGACATGGGGGTGGGCGACCTGCACTTGGCGGCCAAGTACGTGTTCGTGCCCGACAAACTGGGAACGTGGGGCGCGGCGGCGCTACTGCGGGTCAGCCTGCCGACCGGCGATCCCGCGGCCTATTTGGGACGCCCCGGACCGACCGTCGCGCCAACAGCCCTGGCGTCGGGCAGTTTTGGCCCATGGCGCGTGGCGATGTCGTTGGGGCTGCGCCTGCAGAGCCAGAGCCAGCTGTTCAGCGTGCACGACGGCTCGGTGGTGCGGGTGAGCGTCGCCGGCAGCCTGAACCCGCTGGTGGCGCGCAAGGGCTGGGACAAGCCTTGGAATCCCGACGTGTTTTGGATCGACGCCTCGCTGAGCCACGAGACCCCGCTGACCGCGCCCTTTAGCAACAGCCGCGACGAGCGCATGGAGGCCGGGCTGGCGCTGAACTGGGTGATGGGCGAGGACTTGTACGCCACCATTGGCTCGAACGTGGGCCTGTGGCCCGGCTGGGGCGTGCCGGCGCTGCGCCCGTTCGTCTCGGTCCGCTACGGCGGGCCGCCGCGCATGGACGCGCAATCGGACAAGAAGCCTGGGCTATCCAGGTGATTCCGCGCCCTGAATCCGCAGGGACAGATCCGCCGCCACCACCGAGTGCGTCAGCGCGCCCACCGAGATGAGGTCAACGCCGGTCTCGGCCACTTGCCGCACCCGCTCTAGGCTCATGTTGCCGCTGGCTTCCAGCAGCGCCCGCCCGGCAGTGCGCCGGACAGCCTCGCGCAGCTGAGCCAGATCCATGTTGTCGAGCAGCACGACGTCGGCGCCCGCCTGCAGCGCCGCGTCCAGGTCGGCCAGGGTCTCGACCTCGACCTCGACCTTGAGCAGGTGCGAGCCGACCTGGCGTGCCGACGCCACCGCCTGGGCGATCGATCCCGCCGCATGCGTGTGATTTTCCTTGATGAGAATCCCGGCATCCAAGGCGGTGCGGTGATTGCGCCCGCCGCCGCAGCGCACGGCGTACTTGTCTAGGCTGCGGAAGCCCGGCAGGGTCTTGCGAGTGTCGGCAATTTGCGCCTTGGTGCCGTGGACGGCGGCGACATAGGCGGCAGTGGTGGTCGCGATGCCGCTCAAGCGCTGCATGAAATTCAAAGCCGTCCGCTCGGCGGTCAGGATCGCCGCCAGCGAGCCGTGCACGCTCAACACAGTCTGCCCAGCCGCCGCAGAATCGCCGTCTTGCAGGTGCAATTCGACGCGCAGGCTGGGCTCGACGCGCTGCATCACCCGGGCAAACAGCGGACCGCCGCACACGACCAGCGGCGATTTGGCGCGCACATGGGCCGTCCCCTGCTGCTGCGGATCGAGGCAGGCCTGAGTGGCGTGGTCGCCGTTGCCCACGTCCTCGGCCAAGGCCAGCTCGACCAGTTGGCGCACAAGCGGATGGTCGAACCACATGGACGGGCCTCGCAGGGGCGGCCGCGGCAACTGCGGCACGGGCGGCTGCATAGCGCAAACTGCGGCGAGCGGCAACCCAAGCCAGCGCAGCCTGGGCGACTTTCCGCGGAATTGGCCATCGCAGGCATTCATGGTAGCGTGCCCATGGCGCTCAGTTTGGGGCGCCGAGTGGACGGCATGGCGAGCAGCGCGAACCCATCCAGCAACCTTCTTGGTTTTACGCTGAAACAATCTACGGTTGCGCGCTTGTTCTTGATTCTAGGTTTGGCCCTGTGGGCCGCGCCTGGACTGGCCAAGGGCAAGGGCCAGCGGCCGCAACCCGCCGCCAAACCACCGGCCCATGCCGCGGCGCCCGCAGCCGTGCGCCCGGCGGCGGACGAAAATGCCCAAGAAGACGCCGCCCCGGGCGCCCAGGTGGCCGACCGCCACACCGGCAACCGCGGCGAGGACTTGCAGGCTATCTGGCGCAGCGCGCCCGGCAAGATGACCGCCGTGGGGCTCATCGTCGACATGGCCAGCGGCCAAGCCGTGTTCGAGGCCCAACCGACCAAGCAGGTCTACCCGGCGTCGGTCGCCAAGCTGTTCACCACCGCGGCGTTTGTGCGCAGCGCTGACCTGGATGCCAAGCCGGTCACCGAGGTGCGCGCCTCGGCCAAGTCGGGCGACGTGGACCTGGCCGTGGTCGGCGTGGGCGATCCCAGCATGACGGCGGCCGAGTGGGGCAAGCTGGCCGACGCGGTCAAGGCAAGCGGCATCACCCGCGTCAAGAAACTGACGATTGACGCTACGGTTTTTGACGACAAGCTGCCCAAGGGCTTTGACGAGAAGGCGACCGACGCCGCCTTTCGCGCCCCGGTCGGTGGCCTGAGCGTCGACGCCAGCACCCTGCAAGTGGTGGTCAAGCCTGGCGAAGTGGGCGCGCCGCCGTTGGTAACGGTCATGCCGGACGCGGGCGAGGCGGTGGTGGTGGTCAACCAGGCCAGCACCGTGGCCAAGGGCAAGTCGACCTTGACCGTGGGCACGCGGCCGAGCGGCAAGAAAACCGAAGTCGTGATCACGGGTTCGTTGCCCGCCACGGCCAAAGCAGTGGGCAGCGGCCGGCGGCGGGTGGCGGACTCGGCCTACCACGCCGGCTGGGTGTTCCGGCAGTTGCTGGAGCAAAAGGGCGTGGCGGTGGCCGGTGCGCCCGTGTTCGGCAAGTCGAGCCTGACCGGGCCGGTGGTCGCCCAGCACGTGCACCACGACTGGCGCGCCATCGCGAGCGTCACCAATAAACAGTCGCACAACGGCTATGCCGAGACGCTGTTCAAGCAAGTGGGGCTGCTGCAAGGCGGCCCGCCGTCCACGGGCGAAAAAGCCGCCGAAGGGGTCAAGAAGGCCCTGAGCGGGCTAGAGATTCGCTGGGACAGCGTCAAGATCGGCAACGGCTCGGGCCTGTACCACGCCGACACGGTCACCGCCCAGGCGGTGGTGGACCTGCTGCGGGCGATGGCCAAGGACAAGAAGGGCAAGGACTGGAAGGCGACCCTGGCGGTGGGCGGTGTGGACGGCACCCTGCGCGGGCGACTGAAGAGCAAGGTGACCTTGGGTCAGGTCTTTGCCAAGACAGGCACGTTGGACGATGTCTCGGGCCTGGCCGGCTACGCTGGAAGTGGCGACAAAATCTATGCCTTTGCGTTCTTCTTCAACGGCATCAACGGCGCCGGGCCCTACCGCGGCGTGCAGGACCGGATGTTGCGCCGGTTGCTAGCGGAGTAAGCCGTGCTGGACACCGTACAACTGCAGCAGCAATTGGGCGCCGGCTGGCAGGTGCGCAGCTACGGCGAGTTGGACTCGACCCAAACGGCGATGCGCACTTGGCTTTTGCAGGACGGCGCCGCAGATTGGCGGCTGATCACGGCCGAGCACCAGACGGCCGGTCGCGGACGCAGCGGCGCGGAGTGGCTGGACAGCGCTGGCCAGGGCCTGTTGATGACCTTGGCCGGACCGGTCGCGTTGGCGGCGGAGCTGTGGCCGCGGCTCTCGCTGCTCGCCGGCCTGGCGGCTGTGGAGTACTTGAGTGCGCATGCCAGTTTGCAGGGTGCGCGCCTGCAGCTGAAATGGCCGAACGACGTGATGGTGGCCACCCAGCGCGGGCTGCGCAAGAGCGCCGGGATCCTGGCCGAACGCGTGGAGGTGCCGGGCGGTGGCGCGCGCTGGCTGTGCGGCATTGGCGTGAACCTGCGCGGGCCGTTGCCGGCGGCGCTGCACGACATCGGGATCCCGCTGCAAGAAGTGGCCAACGGACCCCTGCCAGAGCGCCACGAGCTAGCGGCTGGGCTGGCGGCGGCGATCCGCAGCGAAGTCATGGCCTTTGATGGGGTCCTGCCGCACGAACGTCTGCAGCGGCGGCTTGCCTATCTGCGGCAGATGGTCGAGCTGGACATGGGTCCGCTGCAGCAGGTGCGGCTGTTCCGCCTTTCCGGGCTGGCGCCCGATGGGCAGTTGCAGGGAAGCTGGCAGGATCGGCCGACCGAGGCCGTCACGGTGCAGCCCCTGGCGCTGCGACCGCTGGCGTAGGCTGGGCCACCAAAGGGTTTTTCGATGGCGGGCAACAGCTTTGGCAAGGCGCTGGTGGCGACCACCTTTGGCGAATCGCACGGCGCGGCGCTGGGTTGTGTGGTCGACGGCTGCCCGGCGGGCGTGGACCTAACGGTCGAGTCCATCCAGGTCCAACTGGATCGGCGGCGCCCCGGGCAGAACAAGTACCAGACCCAGCGGCAAGAGGGCGATCGCGCGCGGCTGCTGTCGGGGGTGTACCAGGGCCAGACGCTGGGGACGCCGATCGCGGTGCTGGTCGAGAATACCGACGCCAAATCGAAGGACTACAGCGGCCTGGACGAGCACTATCGGCCGGGTCACGCGGATTTTACCTGGGACCAGCGCTTTGGTCGCCGCGATCCGCGCGGAGGGGGCCGGGCGTCGGCGCGCGAGACGGTGGGGCGGGTGGCGGCCGGGGCGATCGCCGAGGCCGTGCTGGCGGCCTGGGCGACCCGCAGCCAGTGCCCGCCCATCCAGATCGTGGCGTGGGTGCAGCAGATCGGCGGAGTAGTGGCCCAAGGACCGGCGCCAGCGCAGATTCTGCCTGGAAAGATCCACGGTTACGCGATCGACCCGCTGACCTTGACCCGCGCGCAGGTCGACGAAAGTCCGCTGCGCTGCCCCGATCCGCAGGCTCACGCGGCGATGCAAGCGCTGCTGGAGCAGGCCCAGCGCGAGCGCGACAGCCTGGGCGGCATCGTGCGCTGCGTGGTGCGCGGCCTGCCGGCGGGCTGGGGCGAGCCGGTGTTTGACAAGCTGACCGGGATGTTGGGTCATGCCCTGCTCTCGCTGCCGGCGGCGCGCGGCGTGCAGTTCGGCACGGGCTTTGCGGCGGCGGAATTGCGCGGCACGGTCCACAACGACCCGTTCTTGGACGGTTTTCAGTTCGCCAGCAACCACCACGGCGGCGTGTTGGGTGGGATCTCCTCGGGCGCGCCGCTGGTGCTGGAGGTCGCGTTCAAGCCGGCGGCGACGATTCCCCAGCCGCAACAGGGCAGTACCAGGGCCGGGCAGCCGTCCGAGCGCACGGTGACTGGCCGCCACGACCCGTGCGTGGTGACGCGGGCGGTGCCGATCGTCGAGGCGGCGGTGGCTTTTGTCTTGGCCGACGCGCTGTTGGCTGGCCATGCCTGGCCGGCAACAAGGTAGGAGCACGCCATGCCCCGCCGCACCGCCCCCCTTGCCCTGCACCTGCTGGCAACTTGTTTGCTGACAATGTTGCTGTGCGACTGCGCGCGGATGCTCCGCGAGTCGACCCTGAGCGCCGTGCCGCTGGAGGCGCCGCGCAAGCAGCCGATCACCCTGCCCTCGCTGCTGGGGGTGGCCGGCAAACGCGAGGGTTTGACCGTAGTTGCGTCGGTGTTCCAGCGTGCGCGCTGCGGCGACGAACTGCGCCAGCGGGCCCGCGGAGTGCGTCACACCACGGTGCGCGCCGACGGGCAGTCGCTGCTGGCCGAGTGGATCGTCGGCGGCGCGGCGAGCTTACTGGGCGGCGCGGGACTGGCTTGGACGGCGACCCGTACGCCCGACCCGGAAGAGGGACCCGGCGCGCAACAGCAGCGGTACCTGCTGACAGGCGGGATCTTGGCTGGTGGCTTGGTGTTTTTGCTGGGCGCCGTCTACCAGCAGAGCGAGATCGGCGAGCACGACGAGGACCTGGGCGAGCGCGAGCTGAAGAAGGTAGTGGGCGAGCGCGACTGCGGCCACACCCCCACGGGCGGCGAGGCGCTGCGGCTGACGCTGTCGGATGGCACCCAGCTGGAGGCCACGGCGGACACGCAAGGCCATGCGACTTTTGCCCTTCCGGCCGATGTGGACGAGCGGCTGGAGGTGGGCGAGAAGCGCGCGGTGCTGGAGGCGCGGAGCGATCCCAAGGCGCAGGCGGTGGTGGGGTTGTAGCGGGCTATACGGAATCCGCTCGAATCGGATCGAAAACTCTGGAAATTCCGCGGGCCCGAACCGGGGTCCCCGCATGATTCTCGCCAGTTGCCAACCGGGTTACGGAAGCCGTACAGGCGTGAATCAGGTCGGGTGCATACTACCGCTCGACCCCGGTGAACAGCACCACCGCAGGCTCGCCAGCGGCCAGCACCCCGGCCTGCGCCAGCACCAGCAGCCCGGCCAGCCCCGAAGTCCCCGTGGGATCGGCGTGATAGCCTGCGGCACGGCCCTGAGCGTGGGCGCGCACCAGCAATTCCTCGCTTGCAATCACCGGGAACCCGCCACTTTCCAGCGTGCCGCGCACCAGCGCCAGCCAGTCGTAGGTCTCGTCGTCCAGGATGCCGTGGGCCACACTGTGCGGCGCCTCTTCCCAAGGCCACATGAAGCGGGCGCGCTCTTGGGTCGCGGTGTGGAGGGCTCGCTGCAGCGCCGCCTGTCCGGCCGGGGTGGCAAGGCGCGCGTGCAATTTCGCAGCAAAACGTTGGTCTTGCTGAGGCTCGCCCGTCCGGGTCAGGGCCTGCGCCTGCTCGATCAGGGCCGCGTCGCCCAGCTCGCGCGCCACTTCGACGGCCACCGCCAGCCACGCCCGCCGCAGCGGGAAGGCGCCGTGGGTCTGCACCGGGTACAAGCGGGGTCGCATTTCAGCAGGCATAACCTCGGCCAACCCCTGCCAAACACTGGAAGCCAGCGCGCCGCCGCCCACCTGCACGAACAACCTACCGCCCTGCACGCCCGCGCCGGCCATTTGCTCGGCCAGCTCGAAGGCGAGGGTTTTGCCACCCTCGATGGTCAGACCGTTGTCGCTGCCCTGGCAACAGAACGGCAGCGCGCCCTGGGCCACGGCCTGCAAGAACGCGTGGTAGCACGGGTCGCCGGCCACGCCCGGTTGGCGATGGCAGATTTCGACTTGCGCCCCCAGGGCTTGCAGGCGGGCGACCACCCGCGGGTTGGCGTCGGGCGGGATGAACACGTCGAGCGGCCGCTGCCAGGCGCGGGCGACCACCGCCGCCGCCAGGGCCGCGTTGCCGCACGAAGCAATCGCCAGGCGCGGCAGCTCGCCGGACAGCAGACCAGCGCGCTGCTGCACCTGGGCAAACAGGGCCAAGCCCATCAGATGCCTGGCCTTGTGCGACCCGCCGGGGGCCGCCGTCTCGACCTTGACGTAGACCGGCCCGGACGCGCCAGCGGCCTCTTGCAGGGCCTGGCTGCGGCCAAAGGGGGTCTGCACAAAGCCCACACCGTCCACGGCGCGGACCTGATCGTCCAGGTCTTGCACCAGTTGGCTGTAGTCGGCATCGCTGAGGCCGTGCTGCTGCGCCAGGTGCCAGGCGCTCGTGCTCTGGCGGTAGCGCAAAAAGGGATTGGACTCCGGGCCTACCGCGACGTTGGCATAGGGCGGCGCGGCCAGCACGTGATCGCGGCCATCGCCGGCACCTGGGCAGCGCCAGGGACTAGGGGTGTCCAGCGGCACGGTGCGGCCACAGCCCTGGCAGATGAGGTCGAGCATGGTTTCCTCCAGCACAAGTCGGGGCACCGCCGGCCAAGGCCGGGGCGCGGCGAGCCTACGCTTGGGCTGGGCGGGCGTCAAACAGCAGTATTCTTTGGAAGATCGTTGGCGAAATTAGGAAGGTGTCCCAGACCACTGGGCGCTGGAGAAGAAAGGGGAGAAGAAAGGGGGGCATTTTCTACTGGCTGAAAGGAAAGAGCTTTGCCTTTGGGATGGTCCGGGGCAGCGGCACTGGGGGCAGGCTGCAGTGTCCCCGTAGGCGACGGCGCAGGCCGTGTCGATGGCGGTGCGCGTTGCGGCGTTCAGGCGGCGGGTTCTGGTCCGGCACAGGGTAGTGCACGCGGGGGGTGCGACAGAAAATGTCGCTTTGGAGGGAGTCTAGGAGACTGGCGGTCGCCAGCGCACGCGGCCCCGCCCGGATGGCCCACAGCCCTTCACGACGCAGCACTTGTTGAACTAGGCCACGACCTCGACCCGTTCGCCGACCGCCGGCAACTCCGCCTCACTGCTCGCCTCGACCAGCACCGGCCGGTGCTGCGGATTGCGCGAACCCAACCGCAAGCGCACGCCACTGCCATCGGCCGGGGCCTCGACCGCGGAACCGATGGAGGGTGCGTACAACGTTAGAGGGTGTGTACAAAAATTTTGACAGATCGCCGGACCGTGCGAAACCACCGCCAGACGAGCGGAGGTCAACATGGGCAAGGCGTACACGCAGGAGCAAAGGCAGGCGGCCCTGGCCGCGGTCGATG
>JBBISH010000163.1:0-11392 GCA_037441385.1 Myxococcales bacterium | reverse complement strand
GGCGCGGAGTGCGGCGCGGGGTGCGGCGCGGAGTGCGGCGCGGAGTGCGGCGCAGGGTGCGGCGCGGAGTGCGGCGGGTGCTCAGGTTCCGGTGCGTGCGAATCGGGTGCCCCGTGATGCGAAGCGGGGTGCGGCTCGTGCCTGTGGTCCGTCGCGTGCGAATCAGGCGCCCCGTGATGGTGCGCGCGTGGGTGTGCCGCATGCGAGTCCGGCGCTGGGTGGTGGCCCGAGGGCCCCGCTGGCGCGGCGCCGTGCCCGCCTGGAGCAGCAGGTGGCGTGGGCTCATGTGCGGGTGCTGGAGCACTCAGCGGGCTGGGTGGACCGAGTGGCGTGGTCGGTGTGGGCGCCGGCCGGGACTCCATGGGCGGGGTCGACGAGCTCCCCGAACCGCTTGGAGATGGCGACCCCAGGTCCGGCGGATCGCCGTCGCGGCGTGACACACCAAAGTGGCTGTCCAGCGCGTGAATCGCCACACCCCCCACACCAATGCCAAGCACCGCCGCACCTGCAGCCACCAGCCAGTCCTGGTCGCCCTCCGTCGGTTGGTCCTCTTTGGGCAGCTTTGTTGGGATCGCCGAGTTGGCCTTGCTTGGGGCGGCCATGATCGACCTCCTTCTTGCGCGCCTGGCACGCAGTCTTTGGATGCTACCCCGGTGGCCAACACCGCGCAATGATGGTCGGGGCTAGTTCGCGCCGGGAGCAACGGGCGCCAACCAACCGCGGCCTGCCCTGCCCAACGCCCCGTGCGGCATCGCTGGTGGGGCCGAATCCAGTAGTCGGCGAGCCAACCGCAGCAGTGACATACCCTTCACCTGATTCACGCTTGCACGGCCTTCGGGACCTGCTAGAACACCAATCGCAAATCTCCGAGGTTCAGAGCAACGAGACCACTCGCTGGCGAAAACTCGTTGATGCTCAGTGGGTCGCAAGCGGGCCCAACGAACCAGGCACAGCCGCGACCCGCCGCGACGTTTGCCCCCAGGACTGGATTTCTGATCGGTGCTCTAGACAACACGCGAGAATCAGGCTGGGCCCCCGCGGCGGGTCCCAAGAATTGCTCGAGTTTGCGATCGGCTTTGGACGGAACCAGCAGCCGCCTGTCTCGCGCACGCGGGGCCAGGCCGCTACAACGCAATCGCCAACCGCAGGGCCAACTCTTGCTCCCACGTCGAGCCGCCGTTGCGGGTCACCGCGCCCTTGATGGCCTTCGAGTCGCCCTGCAGATGGAAGGTGCTGGCGTTGAGGCTCGCGCGGAACCGCTTGGAGTACCAATAGTTCACCCCAAGCTGCCCGGCATCGACGCGCACGCCGCCCACCCCCGGGTTGGCCAAACTGGGGTGGCCGGTGACCACGTCTTCGTCCAGCCGCTCTACGCGCGCTAGCAGCTGCAGCCCGTGCGTCAGTGCCGAGGGCTTCAGGCCCGAAAACGTGGGCAGCGCACCGGTTGGGTCTTGGGGCACCAAGCTGTCGTCGCCCACGGCCCACCACCAGAACCCAACATAGTACGACGTACCGGTCAGCGTCGCCGTCCCGGCCGTTTTGCCATCTGCAGTGGTGACTTCGGCCAACCCTTGACGCTTGTACAGCCACTCGCCACGGACCCCCAGCCGGTGGCCGATGGGGGCGTTGAGTTCGACCGCCATGCTCCGCATCTCGCCGAACTGCCGCAACTCGTAGTTGCGCTGGGTCGCGGTGGCGTCGGTGGCCTTCCAGGTCGGGTCCAGCAGCTTGAAGCCGTCGGGCGTGGTCTGGGCGGCCAGCGGGTTGAGGTTGTCGCGGCGATCGGCGAGCCACAGGGAGGCCCCCACCGTCACACGGCGCAGGTCCTGCCACGGCGCCAGCGCCAGCGGGGCCACCGCCAAGCGGCCCATCAGGTCGGGGTGATTGTCGGTATCGCGGGCGTTTTGACCGTTGCCGTCGAACAGGCCGATCGCCCAGTGCCCAAGGCCCTGGGGCGCCACACCGGCCAGCATCGCGCCCACCTCTTTGTTGGACGGGACGCCCAGCACGCGCGCCGTCATCGAGCGCTCGATGTAGTCAAAGTACTTGTCGCTGATGGAGTTGTCGTAGGTGAACGGCGCGTTGAACTGGCCCACCTGCAGGTACAGGCGCCGGTCCAGCGGGTCGATGACCAGGAAATTGTCGGTTCCCACCGCAGTCGTCGCAAAGTCCGAGCCCAGGCTGAACCCGATCCACGGCCCCAAGCGCCCAGCCAACTCGATCCGCGCGCGCCGCACCAACGAGCCACCGCTGGGCAGGTCCGCGGCGGCATTGCGCGCCAACCAGAAGCCATCGATCTGCAGGCGGCCATGAGGGAAAAGCTGGATCGCGTCGTCGCTGGAGCGGACAAAGAACGTGTTCCCCGAGATGCCGGCCAAGGGCACCTCGGCGCTGGGTGTCGCCGCGACCGGGGCCGCAACGGCTGCCACCACCGGCTCTTCTGCCCCTACCGGACCCGCAGAGACCAGCGCCACGCCCGCCGCAAGCCAGCACCGCCACGGCAAGAATCGATGTGCAACCACGGCCCAACCAAATCGCACGAGTTAACCCGTTGCCGCGGCAAAGTGTAGGCCGTTTGCCCGATCTGGCAAGGGCAAGGCCGGGAAGCGCACCACCCACGCTCGCGGCACCGCGCACGCCGGCAGTCGCGTTCGCCGGGGCTGCCGCTCTGGAGAATCGGCGACCCGATGGAATAGTACGGGCAGCGCCGTGGTTGTGTGCCTACCCGCCGCGCCGCCGCCGCGAGACCCAAAGGAAAAATGGCCCCTAACTCCTGGACTGCCGCCGTCGGCGCAGCTCTATGCGCCGCCATTGCGCTGGCCGCGGGCGCCAGCCATGCCCAGGAGCCACCCAAGGCGCTGACCTTGGAGCAGGCGCTGCTGCACGCACGGCAACACGTCCCCAGTCTGGCCGTGGCCCGGGCGCGCATTGCCGCCGCCGCCGCCGATGCCGAGCTGCCGCACGCGCGCTGGCGGCCAACCGTGGGAGCTAGCGCCCAAGGCCTGGTCGGGACCGTGAACAACACCACCGCCAGCTATCTGGGCTCGGCCGTCTTGGACTTGCCGCGAGTGGGCGGCACAAAGGCAACGGATTTTGGCTCCCTTTCGCCCGAGCCGAGCACACTGGTCGGCGTATCCGCGCGTCAACTTCTTTTTGACGGCGGGCGGCTGGCCGCCCAGCAGGCCGCGGCCGACGCAGTGGTGGACGTACAGCGGCAGCTCGAGCGCTCGGCTTGGCTAGACGTGGCGCTGAACGTGGAAGAGAGCTGGTTTGCCGCGCAAGCCGCGCACCAAGTCTTGGCCAGCGCGCAGGCGGCCGAACAGCGGGCGCAGTTGTATCGCGACCAAGCGGCGGTGCAGAGCCAGCATGGCTTGCGGCCACCAAGCGAGAAATTCAGAGCCGATGCGGAGTTCGGTCGGGCCACGGTCGAGCGCATGCGGGCAGAGACGGGCCTGGAGGTGGCCCAGTCGGTGCTGGCGGCGGCGGTGGGCAGTTCGGACGAGCGGGTCGACACGACGGCCGACGCTTCGGCTCCGCAAGCCTTGCCCAGCTTTGACGTGGCCTTGCAGCACGCCCTGGAGCACGCACCGCGCCTCTTGGCCGCCCAGATGCGCCTGCAGGCCCAGCGCGCCCAAACGCAGGCGGCCAGCGCGGATGCCAATCCCAACTTGTACGCCGCGGTGGGCGCCAACTTGCGTGCGGGCGGTGCCAAACCGTCGTCGGGACCGGAGCCGCGGGGCGAGGGCTGGCTGCCCACCGTGCCCAACTGGTTCGCCGGCCTGGTGCTGAACTGGCCCCTGCTGGACGGCGACCGCCAAGCGCGGGTCGGTGCCAGCCAGGCCCGCGAGGTCCAACTGCAGGCCGAATTCGCCGATTTGCAGTGGCAGCGGCGGGCCCAGGTCCAGCGCGCATTCTTGGAAGTGCGGCGCGCCCTGCAGACCATTGCTGCCTACGACCGCGCCCTAGAGGTGGCGCAAGCCAACGTCAAGCAAGCCGAAAGTCGCTTTGGAGTAGGCCTGGGCACGGGCATCGAGGTGGCTGACGCTGCCGCACGCCTGGCCGACGCCGAAGTTCAGCGCGCCCTGGGGCGCTTTGCGGCCAACCGTGCTCGCGCTCAACTGGCGCGCGCCATGGCAGAGGAGCTCTATGTCATCCCCGCACCTTGAAGATCCGCCGCTGCCGCAGCCCGCGCCGCAGCACAGCCCGCCCGCAGCCCCTGCCCCACGGAAACGCTGGCGGTGGGCGCGCCTATGGGTGCCGCTGACTCTTTTGGGCCTGACCGGCGCGGTGATCGCCAGCAACGGCTTGCTGTTGCGCCATGCCGAGGCGTCGGTGGATCAGCGCGCGCTGGCCGACGAGCCGCGGCCCGTCACGGCAGTGCCAGCCAAGACCGCCGAGTGGCGGCCGCAGCGCCGCTATGTGGGCACCTTGGAGCCGCTGCAAAGGGCCGCGATCGGCCCGCAGATCGTCTCGGCCTACGTAGAGAGCGTGGCGGTGCGCCCAGGCGACGCCGTGCACAAGGGCGACGAACTGGCGCGGTTGGACTGCCGGTTCCGCACCGCCAACCGCGAGGCCGCGACCGCGCAAAGCCGCGCCTTGACGACCCGCCAGCGCGAAGCGGCCCGCGAAGCTGCGCGCCTCCAAGGAGTGGACCGCACCTTTGTGGCCGACGCCGAGCTGGAGCAGAAGGCGGCGATCAGCCAGGCGCTGCAGGCACAAGTAGCCGAGACCAAAGCCAACATCGCCGCCATCGCCTTGGCAGTCGACGATTGCGTGCTGCGTGCGCCGTTCGACGGCGAGATCTCGGCCCGGCTGGTGGACCCGGGCACGTTTGTGCGCCCCGGGCAAGAGGTGCTGACCCTGGTCGACCGCAGCACGGTGCGGGTGACCGCCGCGGTGCCCGAGACGGAATTCGCAGCGGTGGCGCCTGGTAAAGAGGTCGACCTGCGCTTTCTGGCCAGCCAAGACAAGGTGCGCGCGCCCATCAGCCGGCGCGCCCCGGCCGCCGACCCGGCCACCCGCAACGTCGCCTTTGAGCTGGATTTGCCCAACCGCGAGCGGGCCCTGCCGATCGGCACCACGGTCGAGCTGCTCCTGCAGATCGGCGACACACAGCCCGCTCTGCAACTGCCGGTGGTCGCTGCAAGCATGCGCGGCGACAACGCGACGGTCTTTAGCGTCGACAAGGGCAAGGCGCGCCGTCGCGTGGTGCCGGTGCTGGGCGAGCGCGACGGCCTGGTGTTCGTCAAGCCAGATCTCCCGCCAGAAACACCCATCATTACCGAGGGTCGCGCGCTGGTTCACGACGGCGACGCGGTGCTGGCGCAAATCGAGCAGCCGATCCAGCGGGGTGCGCCATGACCCGTTTGGCCTTGCGCAACCCCCTGGCGGTGCTCCTGCTCAGCCTGGTGGTCCTGGTTTTTGCGGCCGTCGTAGTGCCGCGGATGAGCGTCGACACCTTTCCCGAGCTCAGCCCGCCGGTGCTGGTGGTCGGCACCCAAGCGCCCGGTCTGGGCGCCAAAGACGTAGAAAAAACCCTCTCTTGGCGCATCGAGAAGTACGTGTCGGCCACCCCGGGCGTCGACCACGTCGAGTCGATCTCGCGCAACAACCTCTCGATTGTTTTTGTCTGGTTCGCCTGGGGCACCGACCTGAACGCTGCGCAGACGCTGGTGCAGCAGCAGGTGGCCTTTGCGATGGCGGCGGTGCCCAAGTCGCTGGGCGTGCTGCCGCCGTTCGTGCTGCAGTACGACCCGTCCAACGCGCCGGTGGTGCAAGTCACCGTGTCGGGCGGCGGCCTGACCGGACCGCAACTGTATGACTACGCGATGAATCAGGTCGAGCCGCTGCTGGAGGGCATCCCCGGCGTGGCCAGCGCCTCGGTCAACGGCGGCCGCCAGCGGCAAATCAACGTGCGCGTCGACCCGGTCAAGGCCCAGGCGCACGGCGTGACGGCCGGCGACGTCGCGGCGGCGATCAGCAACGCCAACGCACTGTTGCCCAGCGGCAAATTCATCCAGCCGGGCTTTGATGCCAACGTGTACACCAACGCGGTACCGGCGCGGCTACAGGCCCTGGGCGAGGCGGTGGTCAAAAGCGTGGCCGGCCGCCCGGTGCTGGTCCGCGACGTGGCGCTGCTCGAAGACGGCGGCGCGCCAGAGACCCAGGCGGTGGCGGTGGATGGCAAGGATGCCGTGTACTTGAGCGTCCTGCGCACCCCCGGCGGCAACACGCTGCAGATCGTCGATGCGGTCAAGGCCAAGCTCGCGAACCTGCCCAACAAGCTGCCGGGCCTGGAGGTCAAGCCGGTCTTTGACCAAAGCACCTTCGTGCGCACCACCAGCCACGGCCTGCAGACCGAGATCTTGCGGGCCATGTTCTTGATCGGGCTGGTCATTCTGTTCTTCTTGCAGAGTGCGCGCTCGGTGGCGGTGGCGGCGACGGCCATCCCGATCTCCTTCGCCATCATCTTGATCGTGCTGTACCTGACCGGCCAGACCCTGAATGCCTTTACGCTAGGCGGACTTACCCTGGCGATGGGGCCACTGGTCGACATCTCGGTAGTGGTGCTAGAGGCCGTGCACCGCGAGCAGCACGCCGGCAAGTCGCTGACGCGGGCGGCCTTGGACGGGGCGCGCTCGGTGGCGATGCCCACCTTGGCGGCGTCGATTACCACCATCGTGGTGCTGCTGCCGGTGCTGCTACTGACCGGCCTGGCCAAGAAACTGTTTGCGCCGCTGGCGATTACGGTGGCCACGGCGATGATCGCCGGCTACCTGGTGTCGATGCTGGTCACGCCGGTGGCCTGCCGCTACCTGCTGGGCCCAAACCACCACCCCGGCAAGCTGGCGCACGCGGTGCACCACAAGGTGCGGCAGCTGATCGACGTCTATGACCACGCGCTGCAAGCGGTTTTGCCGTACCGCTGGCTGCTGATGGCGTGCGTGGCGGCGCTGGTGGCGGTGGCGGGGGCGACGGCGGCGCGGCTGCCGGCGACGTTTTTCCCCGAGATCGACGAGTCGATGGAGCGCGTGCTGGTGCGGTTTGCGCCGGGCACCTCGCTGGAGTCGGCCAACCAAAAGCTGAACGCGATGGGCGCGATGCTGCGCAAGGAGCTGTCCGAGGGCGCGGTGGACGTGGTGCTGACCAACGTGGGCGCTCCCGGCGCGGCCCGCAGCGCGATGTCGAGCCCAAACGTGGGGCCGCACATGGGCTTTATTCGTCTGTCGCTCAAAGACGCCGAGCACCGCCACAATTCGCAGCGCGAGTTGGCCGATCGCGCCCGCCGTCTGTTGACCCAGCACTTCCCTGGTGTGGAGCTGCTGCAGGCGCCCGGCGGCCTGGTGGCCAGTGTCTTCTCCAATGGTTACAGCGCGCCCATCGTGGTGGAGCTGCGCGGCGACAACCTGGACGAGCTGGGAGCGCAAGCGCAGGCGGTGATGGAGGTGGCCCGCGGCGTGCCCGGCGTGCGCGACGTGTGGCCCACCCTGGAGCTCGCCTATCCCGAAGTGCACGTGGACACCGACCGCCAGACTGCCGGCATGGTGGGGGTCACGGCGCGCGCCGCGGCGCAGACCACGCTAGAGGCGACCCTGGGCAACATCAACACGCCGGGGGTGTGGGTCGATGCGGGCAACGGCCAGGCCTACTACGTGGTGACTCAGTACCAGGGCGACGCGATTCGCGATCCCGCCAGCTTGGGTCAGGTGCCGGTGGCGGTGCACACGGGCGGCAACGCGGTGCCGCTGGGTGCGTATGCCCAGGTGCGCCGCTCGCTGGGCCCGGTGCAGGTCGAGCGCAACCAACTGCAGCGCGCCGCCCACGTGATGATGCAGACCGAGGGCCGCGATATCGGCTCGGCGGCTGCGGATTTGGAGCAGCGCCTGAAGTCCGACAAGCGGACACGCGCCATCCCGTTCCAGTTCGTGGGGCAGGTGCAGCTGATGCGCACCACCTTTGGCGGCCTGGGCGGGGCGCTGGGCCTGGCGGTGCTGCTGGTGTTCGTGATCATGGCGACCCAATTCAAGAGCGCCCGCCTGCCCTTGGTGATGCTGCTGACCGTGCCGGTGGCGCTGGTGGGCATCGTGCTGGCGCTGCTGGCGGCCGGGCAAGGCTTCTCGGTCACCGCGTTGATGGGCGCGCTGATGGTGGTGGGCATCGCGGTCAGCAACGGCATTTTGCTGGTCGACCACGCCAACGGCCGCCTGAAGCAAGGGGCCGACGTGCACCGTGCCATGCGCGACGCCGCCCGCGCCCGGTTGGTGCCGATCCTGATGACCAGCCTGGCGACCATGGCCGGTCTGCTGCCGACGGCCCTGGCCCTGGAGGCGGGCACGGAGGCCAATCAACCGCTCGCGCTGGCGGTGGTGGGCGGGCTGGCTTCGTCCACGCTCATCTCGCTGTTCGTGGTGCCGGCCATGTTCACGGTGCTGGCGCGGCGGGCCAAGCCTGAAGACCCTGAGCTGCAAGGCGAACCGGCCGCGGTGCTGACGGCCTAGCCATGGCGGCGCCGGGCTGCCCGCGCGATCAGTGGCAACGCTGGGCCGCGCGGGATTGTCGGTCGATACGGAATCTGTCTGAATCGGCCCAAGAACGGTGCCAATTCCTCGAGCCCGAACCAGGGTTCCTGCCTGATTCTAGCCAGTTACGGATCGGGTCCCAGAATCCGTACAGGCATGAAGCAGGAGGGGTGCGTCTCACTGGCACTTGCCGCCCTGGCAGGTCTTGCCGGTGGCGCACACAAAGCCGTCGGGATACGGCTCGGCCACGCACCCGGTCTTGGGGTCGCAACTGTCGACTGTGCAAGCGTTGTTGTCGTTGCAGACGACCGCGCTCCCCGCGCAGGTGGTGCCCGTGCAGCCGTCGCCGCTGGTGCAGGCGTTGCCGTCGTCACAAGTGGCGGCGATCGGGGTGTGCGTGCAGTCGTTGCCGCAGCCGTCGGTGGTGCAGCCATTGGCGTCGTCGCAGGTGCTCCAGGTGTAGCTGCCGCACGCGCCGATGCAGTTGGGGTACTGCCAAGGATCGACGCGGAATACCCATGGATCCATTGTATAATTGCCGGTGTAATGCGCACCGGCCAGCCAGCCCGCCCCGGTGCTGTCGCGGGTTGCCGCAGCCATCGTGACCGTGCTGGGCGACGTGCCCAACACGTTTTGCCGCACTTCGTAGCCCGTGACATCCACGCGCTGCATCTGCATCAAGCCCGAACTGCCAAAGGCACCGGCCGCCGTCACCGAGCCATCGGGCAACGCAAACAACGCCGTGACCACACCGCCACTCGAACCCGTAAAAGCCTTTGAGGCCAGGGTGGTACCGCTGGCGTTCAAGCGCGCGACGTAGCGCGTCGGCGGGGTGGTGTTGTCCAGCTCGCCGCCCACCCAGAACGTGCCGTCGCCCAGCGCCGCCACCGCCCACAATTCGTCGGCAAAGGCGGTGCCCAGGTGCACCGAGGCGATCTTGGTCAGGGCGGGGTAATTCCAGTACACCACTTCGGCGTCGCTGTTGCCTTTGTACCCGGGCTCGTTGTTCGAGCCCACCGTCACGACGATGCTGGGCGAGACGAAGGCGCACTTCTCAAAGCGCTGCGAATACTGGTTGTCGTAGGTGGCGCTGCCCAGCACCTGGCCAGCCGTGTTCAGGGCGAACAGCCAGCCCTGCTCGTCGGTGCACGCGCTGCTGTTGCACTGCAGACCGTAGCCGCACAAGACGAATTCGCCCTTGGTGGGGTGCATGGCTACGCCTTTGCCAAAATCGTAGGCCGCGGTGCCGTTGGCCACGCCGTAGCTCAGCGTTGTGTCGACCAGGGTGCGCCACTGCGAGTTGCCGGTGGCGTCGATGCGCTGGGCAAAGCCTTGGTAGTTGGGCGAGGCCGCATAAGCACCGGCAACGACGTAGGTTCCGTCGCCCACGGCGGCAATCGAGAACAAGGCTGTGCTCGTCAAGTCGGTGTCGATGGCCTTGTAGGTCTTGATGGTGCCGGCCTGGCCCAGCGCCAAGATAAAGGCGTGGCCGTTGACGATCGACGAGTTCGGGCGCGACGAACCGACAAAGAGCGCTCCGTCGGCCAGGGGCACGCCGCCAGTCAGGAAGTCGTCGTGGCTGTAGCCCAGGTCGGGGAAGATCTTCTCCCAATACTTCGACTTGCCCGACGAGGCGCAGCTGCCCGCGCTGCACGCGTCTTCGGCCGTGCACGAATTGCTCTGACATGGCGCGGTGTTGTTGGGGTAGAGGCAGCCCTTTTGCTTGTCGCACACGTTGTCGGTGCAGGCGTTGTTGTCGTCGCAGACGGCGGCCACTTCGGGGTTGCAGGCGCCGTTCTTGCAGTGCGATTGGCTGGTGCAGGCGTTGCCGTCGTCGCACTGGGCGGTATTGGCGACATTTTCGCAGGTGCCGGTCTGCAGATTGCAGGCGTCGTCGGTGCAGGGGTTCAGGTCGTCGCACGACAGTGTGCCGGCGCACTTGCCCTTGCTGCATACGTCTTTTTGCGTGCAGCCGTTGCCGTCGTCGCAGCCGGCGGTGTTGTTGGCGTACACGCAGCCTTGGCTGACGTCGCAGCTGTCATCGGTGCAGACCTTGCCGTCGTCGCAGTTCAGGGTGCCGGTGGTGACGCATGCGCCACCGCTGCAGCCGTCGCCGATCGTGCAGGGGTTGTTGTCGGTGCACGCCGCGGTGTTGTTCACGTGGCCGCAGCCGTACTTGCCGCTGCACTGGTCGTCTGTGCATGGGTTGCCGTCGCCGCACAGGCTGGCGCTGGCGTCCACGTGCTTGCACGCGCCGCTTTGGCTGTCGCAGCTGTCGGTGGTGCACAAGTTGGCGTCGTCGCAATCCACCGGTGTGCCGGCGGCGCACAGGCCGTTTTTGCAGGAATCCTGCAGGGTACACGCATCGCCGTCGCTGCAGGTGCCGGTGGCCGCGGCGTGCAGGCAGCCCTTGCCCGAATCACAACTATCGGTCGTGCATGGGTTTTGGTCGTCGCAGTCCACCTTGAGCCCCAGGCAATAGCCGCCCGAGCAGGCGTCTTGGCTCGTGCAGGCGCTGCTATCGTCGCACGTGGAGCCAGCGGCGACGTGGGCGCACCCGCTCCCCGCGTCGCAACTATCGGCCGTGCAAGGATTCTTGTCGTCGCAGTCGAGCACGCCGCTGCTCTGGCACTTGCCGGCCGCGCACACGTCGCCCGTGGTGCAGGCGTTGCCGTCGCTGCAGCTGGCGCTGTTGGCCGGGTGTTGGCATTGGCCGGACTGGCAGCTGTCGTCGGTGCAGGCGTTGCCGTCGCTGCAGCCGCTGCTGGCGCCGATGCACTGGCCGCCGCTGCAGACGTCGGGGCCGGTGCAAGCGTTGCCGTCGTCGCACTTGCTGGCGTTGTTGCTGGTGGTGCAGCCGGTTTTGGGGTCGC
>JBBISH010000162.1:0-11435 GCA_037441385.1 Myxococcales bacterium | reverse complement strand
AGCTTGCCCATCTTGGACAGCATCAGGTCGGCCTGCTTGATGGGGTCGATATCCGGCTCAAAGAACTGGTACACGCCGCAATGCAGACCCTGGGCGTGGCACTGCGACCAATTGAAATCGAATTTCGTATCCACCGACAGCGCGTGGGCCGCCCGCATGATGACGTACTTCTTGCCCGACGCCTTGACCTTGGCCCAATCGATGTTGCCTTGCCAGTACGACACGTCGATGCCGGGCAGGGTGTCGGGGCCTGGGCAGACCACGGTCTTGGCGTGGGCCGCGCTGGGCAGCGCAAGGCCGGCGATAGCAAGGAAGGGCAGGAGTTTGCGGATCATTTGCCGCCTCCCAGGCGCAACTCGCCGGCTCGGGACGGGTCGTCCATGGCCGCCTCGAACGCCAGCGCCCAGCCGTCGCGGGTGTGGCGCAGCAACACGAGCACGCGATCACCGGACTTGGGCGGCCGCGAAAGCGTAGTCGCCATCTGCACTTTGTTGGGCATGGTGCACGGCGTGCGCCCGCGGCAGGCGCGCACCGCTTGCAGGTCCAGACGCCAGGCCGGCTCGTCGACCAGCAGCAGCTGGCCCGGTTTCAGCCCTTTGCCTTTCAGTACTTGCGTGACATTGAGGCGCCATTGCAGGCGCGCGAACGGCGGGGTGCCGCTGTCGGGCTGCTCGGTTTGCTCGGTCAGCTTGCGGTCTGCGGTCGCGAGCACGATGATGTCGGCACTTTGCGCGGCCGTATGCAGACTTACGCGGGGAGTCTCGGCGTGGCTGGGCGACGACCAGAGCGTGGCGATGGCCAGGAGCGCAGCGGAAAGCGCAGGGGTTGGGCGACGCACGTTGCCTCAAAAAGGCGCGCTTGCGCCCATGCCTTGCAGGGTGCCTCTGCGCGGCCGCGGAATCAAGGCACCACGCTCAGGGGGCCGATTTCGGCTTGGCGCTTGGGGCCTTGACGCCCTTGCGTTTTTGGCGGGCCTGCTCCTCTGCCTCGGGGTCGCCCTTGGTCTCAAAGAACAGGAACTCACTCGCCTCGGGCCGCTTCCAGTGCACGAAATCGCGGTAGCCGTGCACCCATGGTTTGGCCAGCCAGCCCAAGAAGTTCTGGGCGGGCTGCAGGTTGTACGAGTAGTCGTAGTTCCAGTCCCAAGTCGACACGGTGCGGATGACCAGCGCCTTGTCGTCAAAGGGCAGGGCCGCCATGTTGGCGCGGAACTGCTTGGAGTAGTTCCAGTAATTCTCGGCGTTGGACAGGTAGATGGCGCGCACCGGTTGGCCCAACGCGCGCGCCGCGGCGGCGATGCTGACTACGCCCTTGTCGGCCAGCAGATCCACGCGCATGGCGCGCAGGCGGCCACCGGTCACCAGGCTGCGCACAAAGGCGTAGGTCTCGGCGTCGTTCAAGTAGCAGTGCGCCTTGGTCTTGCTGAAGCCCTTGCTCACCCGCTGCAAGCGTTCGTAGATGCGGCCGCGCTGGCGCTTGTAGAACTTGCCCAGCTCTGCGGCCTCGGCGTCGCCCGCCAGGCGCTTGCCCAAGATGGCGCTGCCGGCGGCCTCGTCGCTCCACAGCTTCATGAACGCGTCGTTGTCGGCGGCCTCGGCCAAGAAGGCAAAGTAGATCTTGTGCAATTGCACGACCAGGTCGTCGTAGTCGGTCAGCCAGGCGACCTGCGGGCGCACCATGCCCAAGAAGATGTACGCCTGATCCGAGCCGACCCCCAGATAAGCCCCGCCCAGCGCTGGGATTTTGGGCGCGTACAGGTCCAGATGCCACTCGTTGCCCACCAGATAGTGCTTGTTTTCTAGCCCCGGCGCCTGGCCCAGCAGCGTCTTGGGCGCGGGATCCTCTACCGGCGCGGCCATTTGAGCGCGGCCCGCGGCGTCCAGGGGCGCCAAAGGCTCGGCCAGGCTAGTCGTCACAATCAGGGGGGCAAGCAGAACGGCGAACAGGGTCGCGGACAAGAAACGCAGCATTTTCAGGACTGTACCTCGGTCTTGGGGGTAGGGTTGCCGTCGGCGTCGACCAGGCCCAGCTCGGTCAAGAGGTGCATCGGCAAGGGCGGCAGCTGGGCCAGGAGTTGATAGAGTTGCCGTAGCGCCAAGGGGTTGCGCCCTTGCACGCGCCGTGCCAGCAGCACCTCGTTTTTGAGCGAGTGCTCCCAGCCGGTCAGCTCGGTGACGGTCACTTGGTACCCGTGCGCCTCTAGCACCAGGCCGCGCACGACGTTGGTGAGGTGGGCGCCGAACTCGCGGCGGTGCATCGGGTGGCGCCACAGCGGGCCCAAAGCAGTGCGGACGGCGCTGCCGCCACTGAGCAGCCGCGACAGCTCGGCCTGGCAGCACGGAACCACGGCAATCACGGCCGATTTTTGGGCGAGGCCCAGCAAAAGCGCCTCGTCGGTGGCGGTGTC
This sequence comes from Myxococcales bacterium, assembly GCA_037441385.1. GTDB lineage: Bacteria > Myxococcota_A > UBA9042 > UBA9042 > UBA9042 > SXRM01. The sequence continues at coordinate 9,028 of JBBISH010000162.1, read as the reverse complement.
GCAGGCATGCAGGGCCACCACTGCGTCGACCTTGCGACCAGCCAGCTCGGGCACCTCGCCGATCCCCGCCACGCTGGACTGGGCCATGAACATGCGTGCAAAACCAAGCTCTTGCGCCCGCTGTCGCACCCGCTCGACCAAGTCGGCGCGCGTCTCGACCCCCCACAGCTCGCCGCGCCCCAGCGGGCCCCAAAGCAGCTCGTACAACACAAAACCCAAGTAGCTGTTGCCCGCGCCCGCGTCGACCACGAGCGGCGCCCCGCTGGGCTGCCCGTCGTCGCTGATCCACAGCGGTTCGAGCAGCGGCCGGAGTAGACCGTACAGGTGGTTGATTTGCTTGAGTTTGCGCAAGGCGTCTGCGTTGAGGTCGCCCGTGCGGGTCAACAGGTGCAGCGCCTGCAACAGCGCCGGCGACTGATCCGGCAGCAGCGCCGTGCGCACCTGCGAGGCCGGGACGCTCTGGCGCGCCTTGGCTGCCGTCTTGGGCTGTGACTTGATGTTTGTCAACTTATTATCTGTCAACTTGTGTCCCGTGTCCTTGCGGTAGGCCGCCATCGCGGTTTGCGCCGATCAGTCCTGGGCGCCGCGGAGTCGCTGGGTCAGCACGCGGATGATGCCGCGGGCCAGCGCCGGGTGCATGTCCAGCAAGTCTTGGAAGTCGTCGCGCGAAATCGCGAGCAGATCCGCATCGGTGTGGGCGCGGGCGCTGGCCATGCGCGGGGCCTGATCCAGCAAGGCCATCTCGCCAAAACACTCTTTGGTGCCCAGGGTGGCCAGGTGCTCTTTGCCCTTCATGATGTCGATGTTGCCTTCCAGAATCACATACAGGTGGTTGCCCGGCTGCCCCTCGGCAAAGACCAGGTCGCCGCCTTCTACGTGCACGTGCTGGACAATCTCGGCCACCGGCAGCAGCTGTTCGCCCGACAGGTCGCTGAGCAGCGGCACGCCCTTGAGCAGGAACACCAAGTCCATGGGATCGCGTGTCATCCTGCCTCCTTGCGGCGCCTGCGTCCACGCCCACACCCGGCCCAGCCACGGGTCCGCGCCGCTGAGCAGGTTGATCACCACGTTGCCGTCGCCCAGATCGCCGTCGTTGCTCGCCGCCGGTTCGATCCGCTCGACCAGGGCGACAAAGGGCTTCAATTCCTCGTCGCCCAGGTGCTGATCCAACAGTTCGATGGCGTTGGACCGCACCCGTTGATGCTCGCTGCGGTAGTGCAGATAGGCGCGGTGCAGCGGCGCGCGCGCCCCCAGCAGGCCCAGCAGCCGGAAACCGCGCATCTCGCTCTGCAGGCGCAGGGCGGCCAGCTCGGCGGCAAAGAACTTGAGCGGCGCCGAATCCCCACGTGTCCGCAGGTCGACCCGCTGCAGCAACTGCAAGGCTTCGATCTCGCTGAGGACCCGCGCGCGCAGCCAGGCACTGGGCGGCCTTGGAGCCTCTGGATCGCGGGCCAAGCGCCACAGGCTTTGCACGGCGTTGTTGCGCACGACCGAGGCCTGAGACTCGGCCTGTTCCATCAGGAACTTGACCGCCGCCTCGTTGCCAAAGTGCTCGACCACCCGGAGCAAGCGCAGCTGGATGGCCAGGCCCGGCGGCCGCTGCTGCACCCGCACGCGCACGTGGGCGACCAGGGTTGGGCCATAGCGCGCCAGGGCCGCCTGCGCCGCCGTGACCAGGTCGCCGCGGCCCAGGCAATCGATAAGCGGATCGATGAATTCGGGGGCGCCAATTTGCCCCATCGACACCACGGCATTGAGGCGCACTTCGGGCGAAGCGTCGTGCAGCAGCTGCACCAAACCTTCTTGCGGCTCTTGCCGGTACATGCCCGAGATGTACGCCGCGCGGGCGCGTTGCTCGGCCACCGGACTCTGCATGTCGGCGCGCAATTGGTCTTGCAGTTGCTCGGCGATGCTGCTGCCGCCCGTCTTGTGCAGCCACATCGTGGCCAGCCGCGCCACGCCCAAGTCGGGGTGGTCCACCATGTGGCTGACGGGACCAATGTGCTTGGCGTTTGGGTAGTTCTGCAGCAAGCGCAGGACTTCGCGCAGCACCGCGGGCGGCCGGTCGCGCTGCAGCAGGTCCAGCAGAGCGCTTTCGCTGGGCAGCAGGCCCACCTCGTTCATCAGCTCCAGCGCCCGGCGGGCGACATCGGGGTCCGTGTGCTTGGCGGCGGGCAGCAGATCCGCAACCTCGACGGGCAGTTTGGAGTCGCGGATGATGTCCAGCGCCGCCCGAATATCGCGCACTTCTTTGGACGCCAGCCGCTCGCGCACTTCGCCCATCGCCGAGCGCAGCAGCAAGGCTCGCGTCTGCGCATCCACATCCGAATCGACCCGGCGCGCGCGCAGCCCCTCAAAAAGCGCCTTGCGATACCAAGGGTTCATCGACAAGCCCACCAGCACCACCCCGATGCAGGCGACGATGGTGACGGGCGCCAGCAGGGCCAACTTCTCGCTGGTGGGCCGGAAGAACAGCAGCAGCAGCGACGTGCCGGCGGTGGCCACGCGATAGACCACGCCGTCGATCAACGTCTTGGCGCGCTCGCCCTTCTTGCTGTCCAGGGGCGCGACCAGCATCTGCATGGCGTTGCGCGTCAAGGCGAATTGGAAAATGCGTTCGAGGAACGAGGTGGCCACCACGGCCCAAAACGGACTGCCCAAGCCCAAGCGCGCCGCGCCAAAGTACCAAGCGCTGCCGGCGCCCACAAAGATGGCGCTGGCCGAGATGGCGACGCCGATGCCGACCAGGCGCACGATGCGCGAAGTGGCCATCAACGCGACAAAAAAAGCGACCGTGTTGGCGATGGCGTAGTAGGTGCCCAAGAAGCCGGCCATCTCGTTGCGGCTGTAGTGGAGCTTGAGCTCGGTTGAGAATTGGAAGTCGATGATCAGCGACGCAGTCTGCAGCAAGAACACCAGACTCGCCAGACGTAGCAGCAGCGGCGAAGAGGCGATACCCTTGAAACCACGTAGAATTTCTTCCATGACTTGGCGCTGGGCGCCGCTCGACGCGGTCTCTGGTGCCGCCAACGCGGGTGCGACCTCGTTGCTGGAGTGCGCGTCCAAATTCCACTGCAGTTGGCGGATGATCGGCCGCACGCGCAGCAGCGGGTAGATGAGCAGCAGCAGCACCAGCCAGATCAACTGCCGCGCCTCGACGACCTTGAGGCCCAAACTGACCAGCCCGCCGCCAGCCGCCGCGCCCAACGTAGAAAGGGCAGCAAAAACGGGGAAGAGCCGCTTGCCCTGCCGCGAGGGCAGCAGCGACGACGACATGTTCCAGCTCTGCACCAGCATCAGTTGCGAAAGGCCCGTGCCCCACACCAGCTGCGCCAGCGCCACGGCCTTGGGCTGTAGCGGGTATAGCGCGTGAAGCAGACCAAACGACACCAAGGCCACGCCCACCAAGCCCACAAAGCGCGGCGCCAGGCTCACGCGCTCGACAGCCCCAACGTAGGCCATCGAGATGACGGCCGTAAACACCGAGCTTGCCAAGAACATGATGGGCAGCGCGCCCACGTCGTATTCGACCAAGAACGCGGTCTTGGTAAAGGTGGCAATGATGACGCTGGCGGCGGTGACCACGCCAAACAGCGGCCCCAGCAGCCAGAGTACCGGCAAGTCGATGCGCCGCAGCGAAAAGACTTGGTGAAACAGCCAGTCCATCACGCTGCGCGACGAACGCAGCGCGGGTACGGATTGGCTGGAAGTTGCGCTGGCCGCCTGCGACATCGACTCGCCTGCGCGGTGGCTCGACCGAGGCCCCAGCCCCAGGTGCACCTGCGCCAACCCACGATTCTACGCGAGCACAGCCAACTTGGAAACGTGGCTGCTCGGCCCCGATCCGCCGCTTTGGGCGCAACTCGGCGTTGCTGCGTCGTCCCAGCTACGGGTTGCCCCACTGGGGCGACCCGTTCACCCTTCGGGCGACCGCTGGGGCCCTTCTCCCTGCGGCGACCTCTGGGTCGCCTCACTCGCTCCGCTCCTTGCGCCTTGATTTGCATCCCAAATCGACGGCCGGCGCGAATTTCGATGGTGGATTCTGCTCGGCTGGCGGGTTACTTTTTTGTCGTTGATTTTGCGGAACTTTACTTGGCAACCGTGGGCGTTCCGCTCACCAGGCTGGCCAAGAAGCCCTGCACCTGGGCGATCAACTTCAGGTCGTTGAATGCGACAAAGTGGCCGTCGTAGGTCTTCTTGGTGGCCGTGTTGTTGGGATCGTTCATGGCCTCGACCACGGCGGCGGTGTAGGTCTTGCCGCCCACGTTCACGTTGTTGGCGATGGGCAGCGCGGCGCTGGTGGCACCCAAGTCTTGGACCAAGTCGAACCAAGTCGGCAGCGGGTTGGGCACGCCCACGGTCAGGCCGGCCGCGGCGGCAAAGATGCGGCTGGTGGTGGGCGGCGTGTAACTGTCGTTCATGCCATAGGTTTGTAGCACATGCAGCGGCGCGAGCGGCGCCTTGGCGGTCAGCAACGGGGCGTAGAGCAGCGGGTCGGACACCTCAAAGTAATTCTGGAACAAGTTCAGTACGGGATGGTACGGATCGACGCCCAAGTCCTGCAGGCCCAGCTTCAGACCCACCGAGGCATCGTAGGGCTTCTGCTTGCCCAGCAAGCCGTAGACCAGCGACCCGCCGCAACCCGACAGAACCGCGCCGCGCAGGCCGGCCATGTAGGGCAGCGCCAAAGGCCCGGTGGTCGAGCCCTGCGAGTGCCCCATCAGGATGAGGTGCCCCGCATCGAACGTGACGCTGGGCACGCCGGCCGGCGTTTGCTCGCCCTGGTACTCTTTGGCCCAGCGCGCCAGCGCATAGTTGTCTGCGCCACCTTGCCAGAAATTGCCGCGCGCGGCCGGCGGGTTTGCAAAGTTGTAGAACAGCGGCCCAGGGTCGGTGTCGGGCGCCTGCTTGTCGGGATCGCCGCGGCGGTTGGCGTGCATGGGCTGGTCGATGCCCAAGCTCGCGACCTTGATGGCGGCCAGTCCCGCGCCAAGACCGGTCGCAGCCGAGCGGAAGCTACCGCCGGTGCCATGGCCGAACATCACGAGCGGCCAGCCGCCGGCCGGCTTGGCGCCATTCTTGGGGATCGTCAGCGCCATGCAAACGTTTTCGTAGCTCACCAGCGCCGGTTGGCCGGCTTGGATGTGCAGAGCGCCCGGGCGAACTTTTTCGCCGGGGGCACCGTAGGTCAGGTAAGGCCGCGACCCATCTTGGTAAATCGGCAAGCGCAGCCGCGCGTGAATTTCGTAGTAGGGCAGGTTCTCGGCGCCGGCCGGGCAGTCGCGCGGGTCGGGCGAGCCGGCCTTGCCCGCCGCCGTGTCCTTCCAGTTGGCGGTGGCGCACTGCGAGACCACGCCGGTCTTGCACAGCTGCGGCGGTCCAGCCAGCTGGATCGGACCGGCCGCCTGGGCTGCGGCCACCAGTTGCTGCATGACCTTGCGACTATCCTGCGTGGTAAACACGGTTGCTGACACGGGTTTGACGGCCGGGTTGGCCTTGAGCCAGGCTCGCAGGGGCGTGTACGCGGTCCACGCATTGAGCAGCAGCGGGTCGCCCGGCTTGGCGTCGGCCAGCAGGGCCGGCAGATCGCGACCGGCCTCGGGCGCCTTGCGTTCCCCGGCCTTGCCCGTGTTCTTGTTCTCGAGCGTGCAATCGGCCGGGCAGTTCAAGAAGTCGTCGGTGCCGGCCAGGCACACGCCATCGCCGCAGCTCTGCCGCACGCCATTGGTCACGACCACTGCATAGGCCGTGTCGGGCTCGAGCACCTGATCCCAGCGCGCGTGCACGTACAGCCAATCGCGGCAAATGTACTTGTTTCGTGCAGACTTGGCCGCCACACTGGCGGAGGCAAGGGGCACATCGGCGCCGGTCTTCAGGTTGACGAACCGCACGGTCGCCTGATCCTTGGGCACACTCCCGCCTGGGATGGTCACGGTCACTGGGTCCAGGGCGCGGGTGAAACGCATGTAGGTGCCGGTGGTTTGGCCCCAGCCGGTCATGTCGCTCCCCATCGACTCGATCACGCGCCGGACGGTGTCGAACCCGAGCAGGCCCAAGCCTGGGCTGGGGTGGGCGCTCAGGTCCAGCCCGGTGGCCGTGCGGTAGACGTCGCTCGGGAACGGCATCCGGTAAAAGTCTTGCTTGACGCCAGTTTTGGGCACGTCGAGCAGGGCGCCAAAGGGCAGGGCGTCGTCCATGTCGTCGGGGCATTCCACGCCGCCGTAGAGGTCGGGGTTCAGCAGAACGCTGCCTGGTACGCATTGCTTGCGCGCGGCACTGCAGGTGAGCCCGGCCAGGCAATCGCTGGTGGCGGCGCAGGTGCCGCCCAAGTCGGCGCCCTTGGTGTTCGACCACTTGCATGTGCCCGACATGCCGATCATCGCACACACCATCTTGGGTGGGCACTGGCTGCTGGCGGCGCACTCTTCGCCTTCCACGGGCACGTTGCTCGCGTCCGGTTGGGTGCACACGCCGCACCGCGACGCGCCGGCCGTGCACGACGACGTGGGGAGTTGCTTGCAGTACAGGCCCTTGCCGCACTCTTCCGTCTTCTCGCAGGGGCCGGCCAGCACTGTTGCGCCGGCGGGCTGGGGCGTGCAAAAACCGGCCCAGCTGCAGTGCAAGCCGCCCGCGCACTCGGCGCTGAGCAAGCATTTGCCGTTTTCGGCCGTGGTGCCTTTGGCCTGGCAGGTGCCGGTGTCGCAGACCAAACCCTGGCGGCAATCGGCAACGGCTTTGCAGGACCCGCCGATGCCCGCGCCCGCGTAGTAGCTGGCGATCGTCGGGGCGGCGTCGCTGCTGCCCGCGTCCTCGGCAACGCGGTCAAAGTAGCCTTCGCAACCGCACACGCCGGCCGCAAGCAGCCCCAGCGCGGCGCGGGCGACGCAGTTGGCCAAGTTCGCCTTCGTTCTGGTGGTTCGCATGGAAACCTCGAGCCGGCCGCGCCAGCTACAGCACGCCCTTGACGACTTCGAGCGCGTTGATGACGAACTCGGGTTGCAGCTCGATGTTCACGCCGCCGCCGCCCAAGGTGATGCCGTACAAGTTCTTCTGCGGAATCCAAAGCTTCTGAAAGATCTGGATCCAAACGGCGTCGCTGGCCTTCAGGACCGACCACTTGAGCCGCTCGGTGAACACGGCGTGCGGATCCAGCTCGAAACGCTGCGGCGTCTTGGGCGAAATCAGCGGCAGGTAGCGCTGTTCCACGACTACGGTGTCGTCGTCGCCCGCCAGGCTCGACAGCCCCATCTGCGAATCGGCAAACAGCGGCGCAATCGACGTGGTTTGGCCGGCTGTGGCGCCGGGCGCCTCCTCAAAGAAATCGAGCTGCGTGAACTGTGCGCGGATCTGCAGGATCGCCGCGGTGCTGGTCTGATCCGACAGGAATTCCTTCAACTTCTTGACTTTGGCGGCGTCGAGCATCTGGAAATCGATGCGCGCCTCCATCTTCATCCCTACAAAGCCATTGCAGCGCTCGACGCAGCGGGTGGGGTCGCCGCAATTGGTCAGCTCGAATCGCAAGTTTTCTAGCACCGAGTCTTTGGCCTTGGAGTCGACCTGCGGAATCGACACCACCCGGTGGCACTCGCCGTCGATGGTCATCAGACCCTGCACGTGCGCCAAGGTCGCGGAATTCAAGCTGCCTGGCAGCCCCGCCGGGGCTTTGGCACCGCCGGTGGCTGTGGTCAGCGCGTCCCCCAACACCTGGTCCACCGACGGCCACTTGATCTGTGTGGAAACGCGGGGGATTTTCTGGTCGGCGCCAATGGTGACTTCGCCCGCCGCTTCCAGGAACGAGCAGGCCGGCACGGCCAGCAGCGCCCCAAGCGCGAGCGAAGTTGCGGTCAGCCGGGTCACAAGAAGTCGCGTCGTGTGGATGCCCATGGTTACCTCGACTTCTTGCCGTAGCTCCAACCGAGCTCGGCGTTGACGTTGAAATCCAGGGTGTTGGCAAAGAAGCTGTCGGGTCCAATGCCGTACGGGGTCAGCGCCTCCACGTTGATGTGGAAGTAGTCAAAGACGCGGTAGCGGCCCTTGATGATCAGGATGTCGCGGGTGGTCGCGGTGGTCGAGAACAGCTTGCCGATCGAGTCGGCGGCGCGGCGGTGCAATGTCGCCAAGAACTGAAAGTCTTTGAAATGGGGTACTTCCAGGTGGATGAACATGCTGTTGTCCGGCATGTGCTCGTTGTTGGTCTCGATGGCGAAGGCCAACGCGAAGTAGTCGGCCACGCGCCACGAGGCTTCGAAGTAGCCGCCAAACACCTTGGCGTCGCCCGGCAGCTTGTCGCGGCCCAGCACGGCCTGCAGCTTGGTGCCGTTGGGATCGGGGCGGGTCGCGCCCAAGCGGTACTGGACGCGCTGGATTTCGTACATCACGTCGAAATACGAGGGCACGTAGTTGGGATCGTAGCGGCGCACTTCGGCGCGCACCCGCAGCGCGTGCACCGGATCGTCGCCCAGGTTCAAGCGCAGCAGGTTGCCCCACGCCATGCCCGACGACATCACGCCCTTGATGCCGGCCTTGCTGGGGTCGCTGTCCCATCGCGGATCTTTCGGGTCGGTGGGGATGCCGCCGGCCAGCACCGAGTAGTCCACATAGGTCTTCCAGTCGGTGGTCCGCGTGTCGACGAGCTTGATCTCGGCGTCGGCGCCCATCGCGACCACTTTGGTTGACAAGTAGCTGGGTTGAAAGGTCTTTTGATCGACCAGATACTCGCCACTGCGCCGGCCGTCGTTGTCGGTGTCGGCAAAATCCAGCCTGTTGCGGAGCGGTGCGTCCAGGTCGGCGGCGATGGTGGCCCCCAGCGAGAACGAGCGCATCACGTAGTTGTCGCGGTCGATCAGGGACAGCGGCTTGACGAAGCCCATGGCCGCGACCACGTTGGGGCCGGTGATGTTGTTGGCGTAGAGTTCCACGCCGCCGTAGTCGCCAAAACCGTCAAACTCCGCGCTGACTTGGCGGGTGTTCAGGTTCAGGTTGGGGTTGTAGCGCCGCACGATGGCGCCGTGGCCGATCGAGCTGGACT
>JBBISH010000161.1:0-11585 GCA_037441385.1 Myxococcales bacterium | reverse complement strand
TCTACGACGTCTTGCAGGGCATCCTTGGCCGCAACTGCATCCGCCGACGCGGGCCCCTGACCGGAGCTGCCGCAGGCGGCCATGGCCAAACAAAGAGCAAGCTGGCCGATCTCAGTTCGCAGTGTGTGCATCGAGCACCCCCTGCCGGGAGCCTATGGTGGGCTGGGGCGGCGGTCAACGGCGAGGTGAGGGCTCATTCGACCAGCGTCACGAGAGCCTGTGCAATCCCAAGTCGATCTTTCGCGTACAAGTGGTGTGGTGTGATGCCCAGTTGGGGCGCGCACTTGCGCTCTACTCAGGGGGAGCCAAGGCCTGCCTTACCGCTTGCCTACTCTGACGCAGCGCCAAAAGCCCTCACCCCCGGCCTACGGCCGACCCCGCTCTCGCCGTGAAATTGAGTCACGGTGAGGGCCAAGTGCCAAGGATCGCACAGGTTTCCGCCGCATCTGCGGCACTGGTAGCCATCCGGTAAGGCAGGAGCCAAAGCCGGCCATCCACACCCGCCACCCACGCGGCTGAGCACTGTCACGCCGGTCAACCAAGGCGTTGCCCTATCTACTGACAAACCCCAATAATCCCGTCCAGATAGACCGAGCGATTCTGCACGTAGTTGATCAAATCGTCGTAGGCCTTGGTGATCTGCGCCGGGGTCAGGTAGCCCTTGGGATCCTGGGTCAAATCCGGCCACAGCAACTTCTTGTAGGCCTGGATGATCGGCACCATCTTGGACGGGGCGTATAGGCCGCAGTGGATCTTTTGCATCACCGCCACCAGCTGCGGCTTGAGCACCGTGTGGTTGACGATGCGGCTGTACATGTTGTCCACCCGGGCGCCACACCAAGTGCAGGGTGGCCCCCATGGCTTCCAGAGGTCGTACCAAGCGCCGTTGAGCCCCTGGTTCAGGTCTTGGCCCGTGGGGATGAATTCCAGCTGCGCGGTCAACTGGTTCACGTAGATGGTGTAGTTCTGGCCGGCGGCGCTCAGGGTATCAAAGTCCGACGCGATCGCTTCCCAGGCATACTCTGCATAGAGCGAGGCCAAGTCGATGCGAGCCGCCAGCTTGGCCGGCAAGGTCGCGTCGGGCTCGTTTTGCGCGAGCGAGGCCGCTTCGACCAGTTCAGTGGCGGCGCCTGGGTCGCCCACGTAGTAGGCAGGCAAGCCCGCGCAGTTGCCACCTGGGCAATTCAGCCCCATGCACGACTGCTTGCGTTGGTATTCGTTGCCATCGTTGTTGCCAAAATTGACCTTGTAGAAGTGCTTGTCCACATGCTCGATCATTTGGTACAAGCCATACGGCTGATCGTTGACCCAGATGCGCACCCAACTAAAGCGCGGTCCAAAACCGCCCGCTTGCTGCACAATCACCGGTCCCAAGATTTGCTTGAGCCAGGTGCGGTCTTGGCCAGAAGGCTTGAAGCGCAGACTGTGGACGTCGTCGGGCCCAGTCTGGTCCTGGATGAAAGCATCGAACTTGACGCGAATGTTCGGCTTTTGCGGGTTGGTGAACAGGCTACCAAAGCCAAAGGGCCGGATGCCGACCTGGCCGTAGTCCTTGCCATCAAAGGTGGCTTGGGCCTGGAACCACGTGTTGGTCTGCTGGACCTTGGCCACCAATTCCAGGTATTTGGCCCAGTCCGAAGGCGCCACCGTCAGCTTGACCTCGTGGAATCCGTAGGGATCGAACAGGGTCTGCGCCGGCAGGAAGCTGGTGGGCACGGCCGTGGGGACGATCTCTTGGCCTTTTTTGGCAGGGCAGTTGGCTGGCTCGTCGACGCACACGGCGGCCTTGCAGGTGGCTTGGCCAACGCACGACGACTTGCCCTTGCAGACCGTGCCATCGGCCACGGCGACCTGCGGGCCGCATACGCCGGCACTGCAAGTGCTGGTGGTGCACGGGTTGCCGTCGCCGCAGGGCATCGGCTTGCTGGCGCAGGCGCTGTTCTTGCAGTGGTCGCCTACGCTACAGGCGTCGCCGTCGTCGCAGGGCGCAGTGTTGGCGGCATGCTGGCAGCCCGAGGGCGCCTGGCAGCTGTCGTCGGTGCAGGCGTTGCCATCGTCGCACAAGTTGAGCTTGCCGCCCGCGCACTTGCCGCCGGCGCACTGGTCTTGGCTGGTGCAAGGGTTGTTGTCGTTGCACGGGGCGGTGTTGGCCGCGAAGGTGCAGCCGACGTCGGGGGTGCAGCCGTCGGCAGTGCATGGGTTGCCGTCGTTGCACGGGGTGGCGGCGGCGGCCAGGCAGAGCGAACCGCTGCACGTCGCGGCCCCGCACGCCCCTTGCCCGGTGCTGCAGACCTTGCCTTGCATGGGCGCGCTGTCGTGGGCACAGGCGCCGCTGGTGGCAAGGCAGGTGTCGATGGTGCAGGCAGTGCCGTCGTTGCAGTCTTTCTGAGGGCCGGGCAAGCACTTGCCGGCGCTACAGGTGTCGCCCACGCTGCAGGGGTTGCCGTCCGAGCAGGTGCCGGCGCTCACGATGTGGCTGCAGGTGGGTACGCCGCCGCTCAGGACGCAGGCGTCGACGGTGCAGGCGTTGCCGTCGTCGCACGCCACCGTCGTGCCCGTGCAGGCGCCGCCAGTGCACGCGTCGCCGGTGGTGCAGGCCTGGCCGTCGCTGCAGCCCGTGCCATCGGCGGCCGGCTTCTTGCCGCAGACGCCCAGCTCGCAGGTGGCCACCATGCACGGCTCGCTTTGGCTGCAGTAGGGGGTCGCGCCGGGTTTGGGCACGCAAGTAGGCTGCGCGGCGGCCAAATTGCAGAGCATCGCGCCCAGGCAGGGGTCGGCTTTTTGTTTGGCGTCGCAGTCGGCCTGGCTGGTGCAGCCGCAGACGCTGGGCCCGGCCTGGCAGCTGCCGCCCGCGCACGTGTCGCCTTGGCTGCAGGCCTTGCCGTCGTCGCACGGCGCGTTGTTGGGAGTGTGGACGCAACCCTGCTTGCTATCACAGCTATCGTCGGTGCAAAGATTGCTGTCGGCGCACGCCGTGGCCTTGCCGCCGCCGCACTTGCCGCCGTCGCACACCTCGGCCTGGGTGCACGGGTCGCCGTCGTCGCAACTGCCGCCTGGACTGGGCGCGGTGGTGCAGTCGCCGGTCGCGGGGTCACAACTGTCGATGGTGCAGGGGTTGCCGTCGTTGCAGGCCTTGGCGGTGCCGACGCAGGCGCCCTGCTTGCACGTGTCGCCGCTGGTGCAGATCAGGCCGTCGTCGCACGGTCCGGCCGTGTTCTGGTGGCCGCAGCCCTTGGCGCCGCACGCGTCAAAGGTGCAGGGGTTGCCGTCGTCGCAGGGGAGCTTGGCGCCGGGTTTGCACTGGCCGCTTTGGCAGGTGTCGTCCACGGTGCAGGCGTTGCCGTCGGCGTCGCAGGCGCTGCCGTCGGGTTTGGCTTGGGCAACGCACGCGCCGGTCTTGGGGTCGCAGCTTGGGGTCGCGCACGCGCCCGTGACCAAGCTGCTGCAGTCGGGCGCGGTGGCGGGGACGGTTGCACAGTGCCACTGCGGGGTGGACTTGTCGCAGAACCACTTGCCCTGGCAGGCATTGCCGCTGCTGCAGTCGCCGTCGCTGTGGCAGTTGCACTGGTCAGTGCCGGGGCTGCACTTGCCGGCCACGCACGCCTGGCCCACGGTGCACGGGTCGCCGTCGTCGCACAGGTTGGCGTCGACCTCGTCGGTGGCACCGTCGCAGTCGTCGTCCTGGCCGTTGCAGGTCTCGGTCGCGGGTTGCGGCGCGTCGCAGCCGCCAGCGTTGCAGGTCCAGGTGCCGGCGCACTTGCCCACGACCAGGCCGCTCGGGCCGATAGCGGGCACAAAGCACGGCGTGGTCCAACCGCCTTTGGCCGCGGCGGGGCTGCAGGCACAGGTGCCGCTGTTGGGCATGCAGATCTTGGCGACCTCGCCCTCGGCCGTGGCCCGCTCTACACATTGCGCGCCTTCTGGGCAGCTCAGGTCGGCGGCACACGGCGGCTCGCAGAACCAGCCGGCGGCGCCCGTTGGATTGCCAAGGGCCACGCAAGCCGCAGTGGCGTCTGCACATTGCCCACTTTTTTCGCAGGGGTCGCAGACACTGCGGTCGCCCGGTGAGTGCGCCCAAGGCAGGTCGGGCGCCGCGGCGACGTCTGGTGGAGCCGTGTCAACGGCCCCGCTATCGACCAGGGCGTCGGCCACCACGTCCGGGATCGCCGCAACATCGGGTGGGGCTTGGACTGCGTCCGTGCCGAGCCCCGCACTGTCGGCAGCGCCATCGGCGGCCGTGTCCGTGCTCCCGGCTGAGTTGGCCGCCAGATTGGACTCTTGGCCGCAGCCGGCAGCGAGCGCGACCACCAGCAGCCACGCGGACTTGCGACCCCTTGGGCGTCCGTGGGCCGTCATCATCGCACCCACACGTAGCCAAAGGCCTTGGTCGCCTTGCCGCCGTTGTCGGGCGACCAGTTGCCATCGGCGAAGTTGCCGGCCGCGTAGCCGCCCACGCAGCCCAGCCCCAGCCACGAGTCGGTCGAGTTGCAGTCGTTTTCTTGGTTGGTGCTGATGCCGATGCGGCAGCGGATGGTGTTCAACCCCTCTTGATTGCACAGCGTCTGCAGCGATGGGTCGGGAAGCAGCGCTTTCCACTTGTTGCGGCCCACGGTGGTGGCCATCAGCTTGCCCTGACTGATCAGGTAGCCGATCGACGAGCCCTGCAGCGGCAGGATCAGGGTCGCCGGAGCCGCCGTGGTGGTGGTCATGCCCACGCGCACTTCCGTCATCGCGACCTGGCCGTAGCCGGGCAAGCGCGCTTCTTGCTGGTCAAAGTCAGGTTTGTCGGGGTTCACCAGCGTCGTATCGGCCCAGATAGTCGACTCGCCAGCGAATTGAGCGGAATTACCATCGATTTTCAGAACCAGTGTCCAGCCACCGCCGTCGCCGGCCATGTCGCAGTGGGCTTGGAAGGCGGGCAGCGGGCCCGCGCCGTCGGTGTCGAGCCAGTACAGGCCCGACACGGACTTGGGCATCAGCGCCAGGATTTGCTTGCACGACGTGGCCGGGGCGAGGGAGATGCCGATGGTGCAGGTGCCGACCAAGCACAGGCCGTCGCCGCAGGGCGCGCCGTTGCCAACGATGCTGGCACCGCAGCCCTTGGCGGCGTCGCAGCTGTCGTTGGTGCAAGGGTTGCCGTCGTCGCAGATGAGCGGCTTTCCGCCGCAGGTGCCGGCCGTGCAGGTATCTTGCACGGTGCAGGCGTTGCCGTCGTCGCAGGGGCCGGGCTGCGCCAACACCGTGCAACCCTTGACGCCGTCGCAGTAATCAAACGTGCAGGGGTTGTTGTCGTCGCACACGACCGCCTTGCCCTTGCAGGCGCCGGCGCTGCACGTGTCGCTCGCGGTGCACGGGTTGCCGTCGTTGCACGTGGCCGTATTGAGCGAGGTCGTGCACCCCAAGAGCGCAAAGCACGCGTCGTCGGTACAGGGGTTGCCGTCGTTGCACACGATGGTTTTGCCCGGCGCACAGGCTCCGTTTTTGCAGGCGTCGCCCACGGTGCACACGCTGGCGTCGCTGCATGCCGCGGCGTTGGCAAAGTGCAGGCAGCCGGTCTTGGCGTCGCAGGCGTCGCTCGTGCAGTCGTTGCCGTCGCTGCAGGGGCTGGCCGCGCCGGGCAGGCAGACGCCGCCCTGGCAACTGTCGCCTAGCGTGCAGACCGAGCCGTCGTCGCACGGCGCCAAGTTGGGCGTGCTGGAGCAGCCCGAGCCCGACAGGCAGCTGTCGTCGGTGCAGGGGTTGCCGTCGTTGCAGACCACGGTGGTGCCGGGCTGGCAGGTGCCGCCGCCGCAGAGGTCGCCACTGGTGCAGGCGTTGCCGTCGTCGCAGGGGACGGTGCTGGCGACGTGCTTGCAACCTGCGACGGCGTCACAGGTATCGGTCGTGCACAGGTTGCCGTCGTCGCAGTTCAGCGCGCTGCCGGGGGCGCAGATGCCGGCGCTGCACGCGTCGCCCACGCTGCAGACGTTGCCGTCGTCGCAGGTTGCGGTGGTGGGGGCAAAGACGCAGCCGGCCTTGGGGTCGCAACTGTCGATGGTGCAAGGGTTGCCGTCGCTGCACGCT
The DNA here is from genome assembly GCA_037441385.1 of Myxococcales bacterium. Lineage (GTDB taxonomy): Bacteria > Myxococcota_A > UBA9042 > UBA9042 > UBA9042 > SXRM01. The sequence continues at coordinate 5,522 of JBBISH010000161.1, read as the reverse complement.
ACCGCAGTGCCGCCCGCGCAGTTGCCGGTGGCGCAGGTCTCGTTCACCGTGCAGGGGTTGCCGTCGTCGCAAGCGGCCGTACTGGGCGTGTGCGCGCAAGTCCCGTTGGCGTCGCAGGTATCCACGGTGCAGGGCTTGCCGTCGTCGCAGTCCACCGCCGCGCCGGGCTTGCAGGCGCCCTTGCTGCAGACGTCGCCCACGGTGCAGGCCAGGCCGTCGTCGCACGGGGCTTGGTTCTGGCTGAAGGTACAGCCAATTTGCGCGACGCAGGCGTCGTCGGTACAGGGGTTGCCGTCGCTGCACTCGGCCGCTTTGCCGCCGGCGCAATAGCCGTTCAGGCATTGCTCGCCGACCGTGCAGGCGTCGCCGTCGTCGCAGCTGCCGGCGCTGGGCGTGTGCTGGCAGCCGCCCTTGGGTTGGCAGGTGTCGACCGTGCAGCCGTTTTGGTCGTCGCACAAGGTGGCGACGCCGGGCAGGCAGACACCGCCGCTGCAAGAATCGCCCAGGGTGCAGGCACTTCCATCGTCGCAGGTGGCCGCGGCCGGCAAGAAGACGCAGCCGCTGGAGGGCTGGCAAGTATCGGCGGTGCAGGGATTGCCGTCGAAGCAGAGCTTCTGTTTGCCGGGCAAGCACTTGCCGCCCTGGCACTGGTCGTCTTGGCTGCAGGTATCGCCGTCGTCGCACGGGAGCAGGTTGGCCGTGTGGCTACAAGTGCCGCTGGGGTCACAGCCATCGCTGGTGCAGGGGTTGTCGTCGTTGCAGGCTGCCAGGTCGCAATTGGGCGCTGTGTCGGCAGGTTGGGCGTCGTCGTCCCAGCCGGCATCGGCCGTTGCATCGCCCGCGCTGCCATCGGCGACCGCGCTGTCGGCTACCGGCGTGTCGGACTTCTGGGCATCGGCCGGGGCGTCTAGTCCAGAGCCCACGTCGCCGGCCAGGGCTTCGCTGCCCACCACCGCGTCCGTATCGCCACAGCCGCCCGTCGCGAGCAGCCAACCAACCCAAGCGAACCCAAGGCGCAGAACCGCGCCCTTGCGATGCACCACCATAGATCGGCTCCACGCCTTGCGGCCTTGGTTGGGCTGGGTCGACGTCGTCTGGGGGGAGCAGAGCGACAGCAGCCGAGGCCGTCACGCTAACGCAGGAAGGTAGTGGACGCAACGCATTTCAAACCTGGCTGGGGTCTTGGTGCACCCGGCCCCCGTGGGCCTGGCGCGACGGGGCATAGGTACTCGATAATAGGTTCACTCACAAGCAGTTATACCAATTCCGTCCGAATCGGATCGAAAACTCGGGCAGTTCTTCGGGCCCGAACCGGGGTCCCCGCCTGATTCTCGCCAGTTGCAGAACGGGTCAGAAAAGTCGTACAGGCGCGAATCAGGTGGGGTGCGTATTACTTGCTGTGGAGGCCCACGACCGGCGTGACGCAAAGGGCTTTGGCTGCCTCCAGCGCGTCGGCCGGGGTGCCGCGGATCAACTCGAACACCCAATGCCGTTGCGCCGTTTCGGGCAGCGTCTCGTCCTGGAATGTATACGACGAGTTGCCCGGCGCGACCCGGACCGACAAATGCGAGGTGGCAGTGTGTTTGATCAGGTACCAACTGACGCCGGCCCCAGCCGAGCCAAGGCCAAGCAACCCATTGCCCAGCGGCAGCCAAGCCTCGTCCTGGGCAAGACTGAACGCCGACAGAGCGTAACTGCGCAATTCGCCGTCGAGCAGCCCCGGAGAATACTCCAAAGTATCGGACAAGCGCGGCACTTGCAGCGCCACCACGCGCGACTCGCCCGGGCACTTGCCGCCGCCACAATCCGCAAGTCCAATCTGGACATGCAGGCGGTAGCGCTGCACTGACACGGCTTCCCAACTGACCTGGGCAGACCGCTGCAGCGAGGTGACCGTGACGTCGAACGGCGGCGCCACGGGCCCCAACGCCTTGGGCACCACGATGCCGCCCAGAATCGTTGCGTCGATGGGCAGTTCGGTGGCGTCCGCGCTGGGCCATGGGCTTTGAGTAGCGGTGTCCCACGCGGGTGCCTTCAGGGCCGCGGCGTCCAGCAGCGCCTGCGCCCCGGCAATGACCTTGGCGTTGGTGTCCATGCCAAACGCCGTCTCGCAGTACCACGGGTTGACCCCAGACGTATCGCTCACTTGCGCGCGCCACACCTGCTGCCACAGCGCATCGGCCTGGGCGGCGTCCACCTTGACCTGACCCACGCCCGCCTGCGCCAACTGGCTGGCCACCAAGGCCAAGTGCCGGGCGCGCACATTGCCGGTGCGCACGCCGTCGTCATTTTCGCTGCGGTAGAACGCGTCGAGCACGCCGCTGCCGCCCAACCAGCGGTGGATGCTTTTGGTACTGGGGGCCTGCCATGTGCCGTCGAGCAGAGGCGGCGCCGGCTTGGCCTGCACACCCAACGCCTTGAGATGGCGGACATAGTCGCTGACGCGCGCCATGTAGAAGCCCTGTTTCTCGGTGGCGGCCAGCTCCGCCTCGAACTCGGCGACCCGCGCCGGATCGGTGGGCGCGCTGGGGGCAAAATAGGGGTTCTTGGGACCCGCGTTGGTGGTGCCCACGGCACGCAACTCGCCGTCGTCCAAGAAGTTCCAGGCCACTTCGACGCCGCTGGCGGGGTCAATGCTGCCGGGGGCGACGATGAGGTCGCCGCCCTCGCTGCTGTAGAGGGGCCAAAACCCACCCTGTTCGGCGTCCTTGTGGACGTACTTGAACAGGTTCTTGGGGAAGACCCCAAGCGTGTAGCCCTCTTGCAGCAGCACCTTCTGTCGCCCTTCGCCCGCCTGGCCCTCTTGGTCAAAGACGACACCCGAGAGCGGCAGGCACGCCTTGGCAAAAATCGCCTTGGTGCGGGCGATCGAGCGATGCAGGTCCTCGCGCGGAAACGCCAGGAACAGCTGGTCGTTGGCGTGGAAGCTGACCAGTTCGACTTGGCCGCGCCAGGCGAGTTTCTGCAGCAGGGCCAGCGTGTTGGGGTGGCGCTGGGCGATGACCTCGATCATCCGGCCTTGCAGCTCGAAGTTCGCGCCCCAGTTGGGGTGCTTGTCGTACATCTCCAAGAGGGGCCGGAAGGTTTGGTCGACGATGTAATCCTCGACCTTGGCGTCGCCCCAGCCGGCGTTGATGGGCGCGTCCATGAACAGGTGCTGGCCCTGGGCGTCGCTGCACTCCAGGCCGCCGATGACGTACTCCACGTTGAAGTGGAACAGCGACATCGCGAATTTCTTGCGGCTGGGATCGGGGGCGGCCTCTTCGGGCCACGGTTGCGCGGCTCCGGCGGGACAGACAAAGCCCGCGGCGTCGGCCGTGGCGTCGGAACTAGTTGAATCAGCTACCCCATCGGCGCCCGCGTCGGCCAGGGTATCGCCAATGGCGTCGGCCGGGCTGGAGCTAGACGCCGGATTGGACGAACAGCCGGCCGCCAGGACCAAGGCCGCAAAGAGCCAGCAAATCGTTCGCAATTCTACCTCCGTTGCCGGCGCTGCCACCACCAGGCCGTGGCGATGAGCACCGCCCAACCGGCCAGCAGGCCCAGCCAACCCAAGGGCGACAGGGTCTTGGCCATCTCGAATACGCGTTCGCCAAAGTAGGCGGTCGCCAGCAGCGGTGGCAGGTAGCCCAGCAGCGAGCCCCAAAAGTGCGTAGCGAACGACACTTGCGATACGCCCAAGAAGAAATGCAGCACCTGCGGCATCCAGAATACAAAGCGCAGGGTCACCACCGTGGCAAAACCGCGCTCGGCCAGGGCCTTGTCGTAGGCCGCAAAGCGGGCCGGAATGCGCGCAGCGACCCAATCGCGGGCCACAAAGCGCGCAAACGAGAAGCCGATGACGCTGGCGGCCATGGTGCCCACCATCGACAAGGCAAACGCGGTGGGCCACGGCCAGATGAGCGGCGCGGCAAAGACGAACACGGTGCCCGGCACGCCAAAAGGTTGGAACACCGCGTAGGCCAAGATGAAACCGAGCCAGCCCCAGGCGCCTTGGGCGACGAGCGCGGCTTTGAGTTGCGCCGGCTCAGCCACCAGCTGCAACAGGCCGGCCTGATACGAAATCAGCAGAAAGGCCAAGACCGCCGCCACCAGGGCGACGCGCAGCCAAAGCAACTTCCTGGAATCGAATGCCGCCACGCCCACCATGCCGCGGCGCGGGCCGCCGGGGCACCATAGCACAGGCGCCGGGCGGCTGGCAGGGTGGCTGGGGCAGACTACTTCTGGAACAGCGACATATCGGCGCGCGGGTCGGCCAGCGGATCGATCGACGGCGCGCGGTAGCTGCCGGTAGCGGCGCCGTAGCCGATGAAGATGCCGGTCATCTTGGACAGGAACTGCTCGCGCTGCTCGAAGCCCACGTAGACGGTGCCCGCGCTGCCTTTGCTGCCGCCGTTGGCGGCCGAGCGGCCCAAGAAGCTCCACTCCAGCTGGCCGCCGATGGCCACTTCGTCAAAGCCGAACAGCGACTTCTTGGTCTGGAAGTCCTTGACGGCCTTTTGGCCGGCCTTGGGATCGCCCATGCCCATCAAGACGTTGGTCGGCATGACGTAGCCGCGGAGCCGGAAATACTGAGTGATGTTCACGGCGACCGAGGCGTTGGCGCCGTAGGTGACGAGCAGGGGCAGCTTGCCGGTCTCTTTGGCGCCGCCTTCGATGCCGGCGGTGCCGTGGACCGAGAGGGCGACGACGTCGGCGATGAAATAGCCCAAACCCAGGCCGAGTTTCAGGTCCAGGATCGCGCCGTTGCCGTTGCCGCCCCAGACGCCCATGTCGGTCATGACCGAGTAGGGGAAGCCGCGGAACGGCGTGAGATCCGTGCGAATCTTCAGGCCATGCAGGCGATCGCCGGTGCCGCCCAGGTTGGCGTGGTCAAAGCCGCCCAGTGTGCTGTAGGCGGCATAGGCTTCGGCGACGGGCGCAGCGGTGCCGCCGTGGCGCTCGTGGACCGCACCGGCCAAGGCTTCCAAGTCCTCTGCAATGTGGGTGAAATCCTCGGAATTGAAGTCACCCGCGTAGGCGACCTGGAAGGCGGCGCCGACGGACGGGGCGTTCTGGTACTTGCGGCCGTGGATGTAGTGGGTCGACGTCTCGGCGTGGAACTCGGTGTAGACCATGCGCTTGTCTTGCTTGAGCGCGACGCAGGCGATGGTGGTCTGGCCCAGGCGGCCCATCTTGCTGTTGAAGCGCGGGGCCCAGCGGCCGTCGCGTTCCACTTCGGCGACGCCGGGGAAGTCCTGCCACAGGTCGCCGCACGGGTCGAAGATCGACGACATCTGCAACCCGGTGAAGCGGATGGTGATCTCCAGCTCGGCGCCGGGGCTGGTGCGCTTCAGGCGCGTCAGGTGCGAGTCGCGGCCGTCGCCGGGCAGCTCGGGCAGCACCTCGTAGGTATTGGGCGACTGGGCGGGCAGTGCCGCCTGCACGTCGAGCAGAGGCAAGTTGAGCACTTTGCCGGTCTTGGGCCAGCTTTGGTCGCGCGGCCAGATCTTGGGGGCGGCGCCGGGGGTTGCAGCAACTGG
>JBBISH010000160.1:0-11961 GCA_037441385.1 Myxococcales bacterium | reverse complement strand
ATCGCCGACCGTGCACGCGTCGCCGACGTCACAGGTCGCGGCATTCGCCAGGTTCACGCAACCTGCCGTCTTGTCACAGCTATCGTCCGTGCAGACCTTGCCGTCGTCGCAGCCCTTTGCCGCGCCAGGCACGCAGGCCCCGGCCGAGCAGCCATCGCCGACCGTGCACGCGTCGCCGTCGTCGCAGGTTGCGGCATTCGCCAGGTTCACGCAACCTGCCGTCTTGTCACAGCTATCGTCCGTGCAGACCTTGCCGTCATCGCAGCCCTTCGCGGCGCCAGGCACGCAGGCCCCGGCTCCACAACCATCGCCCACCGTACACGCGTCGCCGTCGTCACAGGTCGCGGCGTTGGCCAAGTGCACGCATCCCTTGACCTTGTTGCAGTCGTCATCGGTACACGGATTCTGGTCGTCGCAGTCGGCGGGTGCGCAGACGGGCTCGGCATCGGCAGAATCCGCGGTGTCGGTCGCCACGACTCCGTCGCCGTCGTTGCCGACATCTGGGTCTGCGGCGTCTGCGCCGCCAGCGTCTGTCGTTTCCGCGCTCGCGTCGGTGGCAGCCGTGTCGGTGCCGTCGTCGGCGCCAGGCGTATCCGGGGCGACGGCGTCCTCGGCGACATCCGCCGCAACATCGGCATCGCTCAGCAACTCTTGATGCTCCGAAGCGAATTTCGCCCGCTCTGGCATCTCGACCTTGCATCCACCCAAGAGGCCCAAGACCAGGACCAACGACGAAAGTCTGTAGCTCATCTAGAACCTGCCCACCAGTTGCAGGCCATCGCCAACCGGCAGCACTGCAATTTTCGACTCGTTGCCGCGCAACCACAGCCAAGTCCCCACGCCAGCCCCCACCGCGCCAATGCCAGTCAGGGCCCAACCCAGGGTGTATTGCCCCTCGATGCGACTTACCTCCGCGGCGGCGGCGGAGTAGGTGGTGCCGTCAATATAGCCGACACTATTTGTTTTCTTGAATTTCCCCTGCAGTGCGTCGTCGTCCGCCTTGGCCACGGCCAGGATTGCACCGCCGGCCACCAGAGCAAGAGCGCCAGCACCCATCACGGAGTACGCCAGGATTGGGGTTGCCTTGCCGGCGGAGACGGCTGGAATCGTCACCTCCGGCCGACTAGAACGGACAACGGGCGGCGCCGGGGTTGGCGGCACCAACTCGGCGCGCCACCGAACTGCATCGACTCGCTCGGCAGCGTCGGCCGGGGCCCCGGCAAGGTATTGGTCGAATAGAGATAGGGCGACGTCTTTGTGGCCCGCAAGTTGCTCCGCGCGCGCCTGCCGCAGGAGCCAATCCAGCCGCGCCAGCAGAAGTTGCCTCGCCTCAGCCCAACGCTCGGCTGCCGCACTGAATTGTCCTGCACCTTCGGCCTTTTTGGCCTCGTCTGCCTTTTGCTCGGCGCGCTTGCCGTGGACATCTTGGACAAAACCCTTGACCTTGGCTGTAGTTGCCTCGTCGATCTTGCCCGTCGCAAGGAGTTCGGCATACAGGTCTTCGGCTCTTTGCCAGCGTCCACCCAGATGATTGGCGCGTGCGGCGTTGTAGAGCGCGGCGATCTGGGTCGTATCTTGTCGATAGATTTCTAGAAAGAGGTCCGCGGCTCGCTCGAAGTTACCAGCGTCGAATTCACGTTGGGCGCCGGCAACTAGGGCAACGATTACCTTGGATTTGGTTGGGGCGGCTTGAAGCAGACCCGGTGATGTCAGGCCCATCACGAGGCACACCGCTGAGGCGGTGCGGATCGAGGTCATTGACTTTGCTGACATGTTTGCTCCTGGCCGAGGGCTTGGCGATCCGAATACAAGCTCACTGTGCTACCGAAGAGCCGCGTGAGTCAAGCGCGCGCTTCGGCCCGCCAACCTCCTACCCCAATGGGCCGGCTACCGTGATGGGCAGTTTGTTTCAGGCCCGACGGTGACCAGGGGCGAGGACACCTCGGCGGGCGCGACGGTGGCCACCTTCTTCACCTTGCTTCCCAGCTTCTTGTTCATCGTGGTCGGCGGCCCACCGGTTGAGGCTTTGCGCGGCGGCCTCAGGTGCACGGCGCCCTTGGCGGGCATCACTGCGGCGGTAGTGGGGGGCATCCTCAATCTGGCGGTGTTCTTTGCCTGGCACACATTTTGGCCGCAAGCCACCCAAGCGGCGCCCTTTGCCGGACCTTTCGACCTGGTGCCCGTGGTGATTGCCGCCGCCGCGTTTGTCGCGCTGTGGACGACGTAACCCGGCGCCTGATTCGACCCATCGACCGCCGGAGTCGGCGCTGCGGCCTTCTCCTTGCGCCCCGCCGCCGCGCGCAATCTTCCTGGCGGCCAGGCCAAACTGCACGAGCTCGGGGCCTTTCGAGCCGTAGTAGCCTTCAATCACCTTGCGAAGGCGCTGGGCCCCGCTGGCGATGGTCGGTTCCGGGCGCTTGCCAGCACCCCCGTTTGACAATCCCCGCCAGCGATGCTCCGATGTCGCCCACAGGCAAGTGCGAGGCGCTGGTCCGGCGTCGACACCTGCTGTCCAGACCTGCCTGGGAGGATGGCCATGGCCAGAACTGTGTTGAGGAACCCGGCGGCATGCGTGCGGCGCGGCCTCTTGGCGTTGCTGGTGCTCAGCGTCGGCTGCATGAACGCCTCAACGTTGCAGACGGCGCGGGTTCTGCCTCCCGGCGACCAGCAGGCGCTGGTAGGCGGTGGCATGACGACGCTACCGGGCTCGCCAGAGAGCTTGGGCAAGGCCTTGGCCTCGCTGCCGTATGGCGAGATTGGCTACCGCTACGGTCTGCTCGACGGCGTGGACGTGGGCGCGCATGTGACGCTGCTGGGCACCGGTGGGCTGGACGCAAAGTGGCAGTTCTTTGACCGCGGTCCGTTGGCGATGGCCACAGGCTTGAACGTGGGCTACTTGCAGATCAGCGCCTCGTCGAGCAGCTCAAGTGAAACCGCCAATGGGGGCACGGGCACGGGCACGGGCACGGGCACCGGTACAGGCACAGGCACAGGTTCTGGAACCGGTTCCAGCTCGGGAAGTTCCTCAAGCGAGGCGAAATCGACCCTGTTGGACGTGGTCGTGCCGTTCTACATCAGCTACGACGTGGGCTCGCACCTGACGGTATATGGCGCACCCAAGTACTTGCTGCGCGCCGTCATCAGCGACACAGGCGGCGGCGCCGAGCACATGCTGGGTACGACCGCGGGCATCAAGCTGGGCGACGGCGGCGGTCTGATGCTCGAATCGACCTACATGCGCAACTTGAGCAGCAGCTACAACCTGTTGCAGTACAACGTCGCCATCTTCTGGAGCCGGTGAGGGTCGCCATGCACAGCCATGCGAATGATAGAGCCGCGCGCGGCCTGTTAGCGACAACTCTTGTCGCTTTGGTCGGCTGCAGCAGTGTGACTTTTGAGGCCGCGGACCCGCAGGCGCGCATTTGGCCGATCTCGCGCAAGACGCGCGTGAGCGTCGTGGACCGACCGGGCGTCTTGCCGCAGCCGGTGCAGCAACTGGGCGAGTTGCGGGGCGCGGTGACGGATAAGGCTGTGGCGCAAGCCGAAGGTGTGGCCGATTTGACCGCGCGCGCCTGGCGTTACGGCTGTGATGCACTGCTGGCGCCGCACGTGCAAGACGTGGCTGGGCCGCCGGCCGGCCAGCGCTGGGTCGCTGGATGTCTGCGGAGCGCTGCGTTTCCCTTGCGCGGTCAAGCTCCTGCGCCTGTGGCGTCGCCCGCGCCGCCGGCTGAGCCGCCTCCACCGCCTACCGCGGAAACTGCCCCGTCGGCGCCCTCGGCAGAGGTCAAGACGGCTACTCCCGCCAAGGGCCAGGAGGCCGAAAAGGCAGTCAAACCTGGCAAATCTCCGCCTGCCGACCCCGTGCGCCCCAGCGCCGCCGCTGCCGAGGCAGAGTTGAAGGCCAAGGCCGAAGCCGCCGCGCGCGCCAAAGCCGAAGCCGCCGCGGCCGAGCGCGAGCAGAAGATCGCTGCCGAAGAGCTCCGCAAGCGCAAAGCGGCCGAAGCAGCCCAGGCCAAGGCCGAAGCTGCCGAGGCGGAAAAAGAGCGCAAGCGAGCCGCAGAAGAAGAGCGCAAGGCCAAGGCCCAAGAAGCGGCCGAGGCCAAGGCCGCCGCCGCTGCGGCCGAAAAGGCCAAGAAGGAAGCGGCCGAAGCCGAGCGCAAGCAACAAGCAGAAGCGGCCGCCAAGGCCAAAGCCGAAGCTGCGGAAGCGGAGCGCCAACGGCAAGCCGAGCTCGCCGCGGCCAAGAAGGCCAAAGCCGAAGCAGAGGCCCGCGCCAAGGCCGAAGCGGCCGAGACCGAGCGCCAGCGCCAAGCCGCCGAAGCCGAAGCCGCGGCGCGCAAGAAGGCCGCCGAGCTGGAAGAAGCAGCCAAGAAGAAGGCGGCGGCGGATCAGGCTGCTCAAGCCGAAGCGGCGGCGGCGCGGGCGGCGGCGGCGCGCCAGGCCGTCGAAGACCACAACAGTGCAGCGCAAATCGATTTCTTGGTGCAACACCCCGACGCGCCCGAGTCGGCCGGAGTCTTTGCCGAGCTGCAGGTGGTGGCGGTGGCCGAAAGTGCGAACTGGATCAGCGACGTGCAGTGCCAGCCGAGCAAAGAACTGGCGCCGCGCCGCCTGTCGCCGGCCACGCTGCAGGCCGACCTGGCCAATGCCAAGGTGACGCAGTGGCGCTCGTACGTGCCCAAGGGGCTGCAGTGCAGCTTTGCCGTGCGCAATCCCAGCCAAAATGCCGTCTTGGTCGAAGTGGACCTGTTGGGCAACCGCACCGCGCGATTCCTGACGGCCCGCCAAGCCGAGACGGTCAAGCAGACCGTCCGCTGCAAGCCCGACGCGCCGACCAGCGCGGTGCAAAACGGAGTGCTTGAGTATCGTTACGGCTGTGCCGCGACCGGCCCGACTCGCCTCGCCGGGGTACGTCCTGCAGCTGCCGAACTGGCGGTGGACAAACGCGCCGCCGATCCTGCCGCGCCCCTGGATGTCTTGGCCAAGGTCTGGCAAGCCCGGCCTGCGACGCGCCTGGGACCGGCGTATGCAGCGGCCGTGTCGGATCGGCTGCACCGCGAGCAAGAGGACGTGGGCCAGGTGTCGGGCAAGGCGACCCTGCTCGGCAAGCCGTCTCCTGACCAAAATGTGCCGATTCGCGTGGAGTTCAGCAACCTGGCCACGCGCGACGTGACGGTGCTGTACACCGCCGGCACGGGCCGCGACGAGCGCTTGTCGCTGCCCAAGGCGGGTCGTCAAGAGCTGACCGTGCTGGGGCGCCCCGGGCAAAGCTACGAAGTGCAGGTGGCGCGGATCCTGCCCAAGCTGCGCAGCGTAGAGTGGCTGTGGGGCAATTGGGTCCTGGGCGCGGCCCGGTTGGTGCTTTTGCCCGACGGCAAGGGTGGTTTGGTCGCCTTCCCGCTCGTGGCCGACGGCTCGGGCATGCGCCGGGCGGTGCCGACGGTCGTGGAATTGGCGGGCGGCGTGGCCAAGTGGTCGGCCAAGTTGGACGCGGTGTGGCTGGGCGGGCTCTTGCCCAAGCTGCCGGCAAGCTGCACCCGCGAGTGTGACGCGCAGTTCTCGGCGCGCTTGAGCGACCAGGAATCGTACACGGTAGCGGGGCCGCGGCAGTTGGTGCTGGAAGTGCAAGTGGGCGACGTCAAGGCCACCGTGAAGTGGGCCGAGGATTAGCCTCAAGCTCCAAGGATCCCGCCGCATCGGCGGGCTGCAACCGCGCGCCAAGAATGCTAGACTTGCTACTCCGGGCCCGATGGTCCCGTGTGCAGGAGTGGCGATGGTGCGCGCTGGCAGCCGTGGTGGTTGGATTCCCGTTGTCCTGTTGCTGGGCCTTGCGGCGGGCTGTGGTGCTAGCGGCGGTGGCGGCGGCGGCGGGGGCGGTCCGGTCATCGGCAGCCTGTGCGACCCGGCGACCCAGAAAGAGACCTGCAGCGGCTCGGCGCGCGTGCAATGCACGGCCGCGGCGACGGGCGGCGCCACCTGGACCCTTATCGAAGTCTGCCCGACGACTGGCTATTGCAGCGTGGTGCAGTCGGTCCAGCCGGGGCTGTACTACTCGCAATGCACGTCTAGCGGCGCTCAGGCCGACGGGACCACCTCTAGCGACGGCACCGGCGTCAGCACCATGGACACCAAGGGCAAAGACACCACCACCTCAACCGGTTGCGTGCCGGTCGACTGCGACGACGGCATCGCCTGCACCGAAGACGTGTGCCTGGCCGGCAAGTGCAAGAACACGCCCGACGATGCGCAGTGCGAAGACGGCAACCCGTGCACCAAAGACCTGTGCCAGGGCGGCGGCTGCAAGTACCAAAGCTTGGCCAACCAGCCGTGCAACGACGGCGACATGTGCACCAGCGGCGATACCTGCACCGCGGCCAAGACTTGCGTTGGCAAGGTCAAGAACTGCGACGACGGCGACCCTTGCACGGCCGACAGCTGCGCCAACGGCCAGTGCCAGCACGAGAAAACCACAGGCTGTGCCGATGGTTCGTCGATGGACGGCGCGCTGCCCATCGCGGTGGCCAAGCAGCAGCAAGGCGACCTGGCCAAGGGACCGCTGTGGTACACCTTTGACGGCGACGCGGGCGACGTAATCGGTGTGGTGCTGAACTCGGCCCAAGCGAGCAGCCCGTACGACCCGCAAATCATCGATACGGTGATCGAAGTGTGGTACGGCGGCAAGCCGATCGCCGCCAACGACGACAACCCAGAGGGATCGGACAACGACAGCTTCCTCATCACCATGCTGCCGCAGTCGGGCACCTACTACGTCAAAGTCAGCGAATGCTGGGATTGGCTGGCCGCGAACCCCAACCCCAACCTGAGCTGCGCCGCGCCGCAGGCCAAGTCGCAGACGGATTTTGCGGTGGTGTTGCTGAACAACGCCCAGCTGTCGCCACCGTTTGCTCAGGCCGAGAGCGAGCCCAACGACGTCAAGACCGCTGCAAATCTTGTGACGTACGAAACCAACAGCCAGGGCAAGTACTTGATCAGCAGCCTGGTCGGGCAGTTGGCCAGTTCGGACAAGGGCGACTGGTATGCCCTGCAGCCACCCTCCGATGTGCCAGTCACTGAAGGGCGCGCCACGGCCTATTTCACGACGTGGACGCCGGGCCTGCCGCTGGGCACTGGCTCGTCGCTGACGAGCATGACCGCAAGCCTAGTCGACGCGACCGGCGCGGTGGTGGCCCAGCTGACTAGCGATGCGCCGCGGCTGTCGGTGCCAGTCAAGCTGGGCACCAAGTATTACCTACAGTTGTCTGCCGGGCAGTCGTCGGGCTCGGGCAAGCCGTTCTACGTCGTCGACCACTACACCGGCGGCAGCAACCCGTTGGAAAAGCAGGAGCAAGCCAACAACAGCCTGGCTACGGCCGAACCGTTGGCCACGCCGGTGGCGGGTGCCGGCGGCAGCAAAGTGGCCTACATTGGCGGCGACCTGATTGATCAGGGCAGCGATGTCGACTACTTCTCGGTGGCGGTGCCCAGTGGCCTGAACAAGCTGTCGGTGTATTGCGGCGCGGCCAGCACGGGATCGGGGTTGCAGGGCTTCTCGGTCAGCGTGCTCAACAGCGCGGGCCAGCCCGTGTCGGGCGGCAGTGGGACCGAGAGCGGCGACACCCTGGTGTTGACCAAGGTGGCGGTCAGCGGCAGCAAGATCCTGGTCAAGCTGAGCGCGACGGGGCAGAACCCCAGTGTGACGGGCACGTTCTACCAGTGCGGCTTTGTGTTCCAGCAGTAGCGGCAGCGAACTCTCTGGGCGCGCCAAGCGACTACTCGTGGAACACGTTGCCTAGCGCGTTGCCCTCAAAAGTATTGGCAGTGTCGATGTCGGCGTTGGTCTTGGCCGACCCGCCCAGCCACAGGCCGTAGCCTGCGCCATGGCGGAGTGTGCAGTTTTTGACCGTAACTAGGACGCCGTGGCTGTCGGCGCGCGCGGTCACTAAGCCCTTGTCCATGTTGGACTTTACGCCGCTGCCGCCGTACTCGATCGTGGCGTACTCCAGCATGTTGGCCGAGTTGTTGCTGGTGTCGAACAACAGCGCGCTCCAGAAGCCGGCCTGCTTGGTCGCGCCGGTAAACGTGATCGGTTTGGCCGCGGTGCCCACGGCGTGCAGGCCTGAATCGTCGCCAGAAATGCCAAACCAGACGCCCTCATCCATGATCAGGGTGACGCCGGGTTCGATCGTCCAGACCACCGGCTTGTCGGCCTTGCCGTTGACCTGCAGGTTGTTGTCCAGGTGGTAGGGCACGCCCAGGTCGTGCCAACTGCTGGTCTTGTCGATCCAATCGGCGTCGACGCTCACTTCGTCCTTGTCGTTGCCCGCGTAGGTCGAGGCCGTGTCCAGCTGCCAGACCGCCGTGGAGCCGATGCGCATGGGGCCCAAGCCGTTGCCAGTAAAGGTGTTGTTGGCAAATCCCGGCAGCGCCGTGCTGCCCGTCAAGGTGGCGCCAAAGCCCTGGCACTTTTGGACCGTGACGTGGACCATCGGGACCGTGACGCCGTGGCTGTCGCCCGTGGCGCGCAGGCATGCGCCCCATTTGTCGTGCGCGGTCGAGCCGCCATTTTCCAGAGTTACCCACTCGAGCCGATTGCTGGGGTGGTTGCTGCCGCTGAACACCAAGTAGTCCCAGGCGCCGCGTTCGGCCACCGTGCCGGTGAAGCGGATGGGCTTGGCTTGTGTGCCCACGGCGTTCAGCGCGGCGTCGTCGCCGTTGACCGAGATCCACGCGTCTTTGCTGACCAAGATGGTCGTGCCGGCGGCGAGCGTCCACGGCACGGCGACGTTGGTCGAGCTATCCAGCAAGTACGGGACATCCAGCGCCTGCCAGGTGGCGTGTTCGTTCAATCCCCCAGCGTGGACGTGGACTTGGTCCACATCGTTGCCTTTGTAGGTCGAAGTGCTGTCCAAGTAGCCCACGGCGTTGATGTCGGACCAGACCGGCCCCAAGGCATTGGCGGTCAAGGTGTTGTGGTCAAATTGGGCGATTTTGGCGCTGCCGACCAGATACAGCCCATAGCCCTGGCTTTGGCGCACCGTGACATGCTGCAGGCTCAAACCCACGCCGGTACTGTCGGCGGTGGCTTTGAGGCCAGCGGCGTTGGTGTCGCCTTTGGTGGCGCCGGCATATTCCACGGTGACGTAGCTGAGGCTACTGGTCTTGCTGCCGGTCCCGTCCAAGCGCAGGCCGTTCCAAGCGCCGCGCGTCTTTGCCGAGCCGGTGAGCAGGATCGGGGCGGCGGCGGTGCCTTGGGCGATCAGGGCCCGGTTGCCGCTGAACAGCAGTCCGGCGCCGCTGTCGAAGCGGATCGTCACGCCCGCCGCCAAGGTCAAGGTCACGCCGTCGCCGATGGTGGGAGTTTTGGCTGCGATGTAGCAGCCTTTGGGCACGGTCGTGTCAACCTTGAACTCTTGTGCCAGCGCGACGCAGGTCTGTGGCTCGTCGGTGCCGGCCGCAGAAGACTCGCAGCCGGCGAGCGCGGCCGTTGCCAGGATCAGGCCCAACGCGAGACAATTTCTCATGTTCTCTCCTTGCGGGCGCCAAGCAGCGCCGGAGACAGAACGGCGGCACCACGCGACGCACGTCCCGCGCACAGCATGAGGCGCAGGGCAATCGGTGGCGAATTAGGATGCTTGCCGTGCTGTGTCAAGGTCTCGCGCAGGGTGGCCGCAGTTGCGTCAAAGGACGCCGCTGGCGCCGGCCAACGCGATGGCGATGCCCAGGATCGACTCGCCCGCGATGATGCCCGACGCCACGGGGACCATGAGCAGGTCCCACGACTTCTCGCTCTTTTGCTGCCAGAGCCATGCGGCCAAGGCGCCCATGAAGAACGCTAGCGAATCCGCAAAGTTGATTACGCAAGCCAGCCCCAAGCCGGTGGGCGACGGCAGCCATTTCTTGATCCGCGCCGGGGCGAATTGGTCGGCCACGGTGAGGGCGACACCCAAGAAGGCGCCCACCGCCATGCCCCACAGGATGGTCGGGTGCAGCGAGCTGAGGCCCTGAGCCAGCAACTTGGCCACCGACGCCCACACTTCGGCTGCGGGCGCCGGGAAGTTCTTGCTGGCCGAACCGATGGCGTTGGCGTCGGGCACCAGCACGTACCAGACCGGCACCACCACCGCCGTGCCCGCCAAGATGCCCCACAGCTGGGCGAGGTACTGCTTGCGCGGGTTGGCGCCCAGCAGATAGCCGCTTTTCAGGTCCAACAGCAGGTCGGCCGACGAGCCCGCCGCGCCCGCCGTGATGCCCGCCGTCATCAGGTTCGCCACGGCATTGCTGGGCAGCGCTACGCCGTAGAATAGCTGCGTCACCTTGCCCATCGCGCCCACCGGTGTGATATCGGTCTCGCCCGTGGCGCGGCACGCGACCAGGCTGAGCACGAACGACAGCGCGACCGCCAGCAGCCCCCAATACCAGTGAACCCCCCACTCGACCTGCAGGACCGCGATGCAGCCCGCGCCCGAGATCGCGAGCGCCAAGGCCGTCCACGAGCCCGGCGTCTCGATCGCGGCCAGCGGATCATCGCCGGTCGGTTCGTCTTTGCGGCGGCGCAGCAGGGCCCCCAGGCCGCCCAGCGCGCGCGCCACCGACCGCCACTGAAAAGCAAAGGCGGTCAGGCCGGCCGTGACCATCATCGCCGAGCCGGTCCACAGCGACCATTTGCGCACCATGCCCAGGGGCTCGATGCCGGCGCGCTCGACGGTGGCGCGGTGCTCCTTCAGATCCTTCAGCTTGGCCTGCAAGGTCGTGGGCTGCGGCGCGTTGGGTAGGGCTCGCTCCACATCGGCAATTTGCACCGACAGGTCCGCCACTTTCATGTCGCGGAACACGCCCGCCTGATCCAGCTGCGGCGCCAGCACGGCAAACACCACCACCGCTCCCGTCGCCATCGAGATCGCCGTCCGCATGCCCACGATGGCACCGGCAGCCATCATCATCGGATCAACCGGGATGGCCAGGGCATACGCCTCGGCCTTGCGCTGACCCAGCACGAACGGCAGGCCCAGCTCGCTGGGGATGGCCAGCCACTCGGGCCACTTGAAGCGGGCCACCAGCGCGGCCTGACCGTCGATCGCCCACTTGATCACCGCACCGGCGCCCATGGCCCAGAACAGCGCGCGCGCCTTGATGATCGCCTCGCCGCCCGCGGCGTGAAGCGAACGCAGCGTCTCAGCCGCGGCGATGCCCGACGGGAACTTCAGCTGCTCGCGGTTGATCATCTGCCGCTTCATCGGCACGGCCATGGTCACGCCCAGCAGGGCCAAGAACACCGTCCACCAAAACAGCGGCCAGAATGCGATGTTGTGGCCTGTGATGAGCAGATAGGCGGCAATGGCCGAGACCATGGTGCCGCCCGTCGAATAGCCCGCCGAGCTGGCGGTCGACTGCATGCAGTTGTTTTCCAGGATCGTCATGGGAGTCTTGGCCAGGCCGACCTTTTGCAGCGACTCCCAGATGGCATAGCTCAGGATGCACGAGGTGATGGCCACGCCCAGACCCCAGCCGGTCTTGAGGCCCACGTACAGGTTCGACAGCGACATGAACGCGCCCAGCAGCGAGCCCATCACCACCGCGCGCACCGTTAGCTGTTTCTGGGTGTCGCCCTGGTAGTAGGTCTGGAACCAGACGCGCTCGCGGTCCTCTTCGGCAATGGCGAGCAGGTCGGGCAGGGCGGCGGGGTTGGTGTGCGGGTGCGGGAGATCGGCGTCCGTCTGCGGGTGGGCGGCGTCGTCGCGGGTCATCGTGCCTCCGGGCCAAGTCGACTGGCGCGACTGTACCCGATGCGCACCCTGGGGCAACAGCAAAAAACGGGCGCCGCAGCCGCAAGGGCCGCGATCGCCTGCCTTACCCGTTGCCTACTCTGCCGCCACGTCGAATGGCCCTCACCCCCGGCCTACGGCCGACCCCTCTCCCACTGAAGTGGGCGAGGAGTAAAGGGAAATTGCATTGCCCCTCGCC
>JBBISH010000159.1:0-12027 GCA_037441385.1 Myxococcales bacterium | reverse complement strand
CCGGCCCCGTCGCCCTCGCCCAGCCCGTCGCCGGCCGCGGCCGCTGCGCCCAGCCAGGCCCCCAGTGCTCCCGTCGATCCCAACCAGATCTGGCGCGCGGCGATCCACGACGACGACGCCAAGCGCGGCCCCGACTCGGCCAACGTCAAGATCGTGCTGTTCTCTAGCTTCGGCAACCAGGAGTCGGTCGACTTCGCGCCAGCGGTCGAGAACATCGTCAAGGATTTTGGCGACAAGGTGCAGATCCGCTACAAGCACAAGGTGGTGCCCGTGCCGCACCCCGACGCGCTGTTTGCCGCCGAGATCGCCGCCGCCGCCAACGCCCAGGGCAAGTTCTGGCCGCTGTTCGACAAGCTGATGAAGTCGTCGTCCATCTCGCCGTCGCAGATCGAGTCGGCGGCCAAGGAAGTGGGCGTCAACTGGGCCAAAGCCAAGCAAGAAGTCGACGCCGGCAAGTACCGCACCCAGGTCTACCGCGACTCGCTGCTCGCCAGCGAAGTGGCCGCCAACACCTACCCCAACATCATGGTCAATGGCGTCCGCCTGGCCGCCCCCAAGACCTACGAGCGCCTCAAGCCCATCATCGAAGAGCAGATCAAGAAGGCCCCGGACTACGCCAAGCAGTACGGCAAGAAGGGCAACGAGCTGTACGCCGACATCATCAAGGGCGGCAAGAACTTCGAGCAGATGGCCGGCCCCAAGCAGACGTTTGATCTGACGAACAGCCCGATCCTGGGCAAGCCGAACGCCAAGATTCAGGTGGTCGTCTTCGAGGATTTCCAGTGCCCGTTCTGCAGCAAGATTGGCCCCAATCTGCATGAATTCCAGAAGAAATTCCCCAACGACGTGGCGATCGTCTACAAGCACATGCCGCTGGACATCCACGACAAGGCGCAAGGCGCAGCTGAGGCGTCGATGGCGATCCTGCAGCAGGGTCAGGACAAGTTCTGGGCCTACCACGACGTGCTGTTCAACAACCAGCAGTCGCTGGACCAGGACAACCTGGTCAAGTTCGCCGAGCAGATCGGCGCCGATGCGGCCAAATTCAAGAAGGACCTGGAGTCGGGCGCGGGCAAGTCGGTGATCGGGCGCGACGTGCAAGAGGCGCAGAAGGCCGGCGTCAGCGGCACCCCGGCGGTGTACGTCAACGGCTTCAAGTACCAGGGCCCGCGCGGCTACCCGCCCGAGGGTCTGGAAGCGGTGGCCCGCGCTTACTACGGGCTGTAGGCCTACAAACCCAGGGCCAATTCTAGGACGGCAAGCAGGCCACCCAGCTGACCGTCGTCGCCCATCCAGTCCTGGGCGTCCAAGGGCTGCAGCGGCACCACCGCCTGGCGCACTTCGCCGGCCATGCCGCCACTCAGCGCCCGCAAGGCCTGCTCCACACTGGGATAGACCGCGAAGTCCTCGGCCGGCCGTCCGTCGTGCTGCAGCAGGCACCAGCCGCCCTCGTGCTGGAACAGAGCCGCGGCCACCAAGCCATCCTCGTCGCCAAACGCCAACGCGAGCTGGGGCGGATGCCCCTGTGCCCGCAGCGCCGCACACGCCAGCAGCGCGCCGTCCAGCGGCGTGGCCAGCCGATCGCGCAGCACCGCCAAGGGCGAGCGCAGCACGGGGCTGGTGTCAACCCCCAAGGCGAACAGGTAGTCGCGGACCTGCGCCGGGGTCTGCCAGCGCTGCACCAGTTCGATCGCCGCATCGGGCCACTGGGCGATCAAGCGGTGGAACGGCGGTTGGTCTGCCACGGGAACCTCGCTGCGCAGAAAAGCGCACCGGCACTAGAGCGCATGCGCGCCCACAGGGCAAGGGGTTCGCCGCTGCCACCCCGCCCAGACAGGGGTGACACTTGCCGGGCTGCCGGCTAGACTGCCGCGGCCCCCATTGGGCGCGCCGAGGACCCATGAGCCACACGCCGAACCCGACCGCGACTGAACCTGGGACCGTAGAGGGATCCGCCAGCCTGCAGAAGCCCGACGCCCGCGTGTGGCTCAACGGCCGCATCGTGACGGCCGAAGAAGCGCGTCTGCCGCACTTGACGCACTCGTTTCACTATGGTCTTGCGGTCTTTGAGGGAATTCGCAGCTACGAGCAGCGGCCCGGCCAGGGCGGCGTGTTCCGCCTGCGCGAGCACATCAAGCGCCTGTTCGACAGCGCGCACATCGCCACCATCGACAGCGGCCTGAAGTTCACGGTCGACGAGGTGTGCCAAGCCTGCGTCGACACCTTGCGCGCCAACAACCTGGACAGCGGCTACCTGCGGCCGGTGATCTTCGTGGCCGAGGGCGCGATGGGCATCGGCGCGCGCGACAACCCGATCCACGTGATGATCGCCGCTTGGAAATGGGGCGCCTATTTGGGCGAAGCGGGTCTGCAGCGCGGCATCGCCGCCAAGATCTCGGCGTTCCAGCGCCCAGGCCACGCCACGGTGATGAGCAAGGCCAAGATCAACGGCCAATACGTCAACTCGATCATGGCCAAACGCGAGGCCGTGGCCTGCGGCGCCGACGAGGCAATCCTGCTCAATGAGCAGGGCTACGTGACCGAGGCCACGGGCGAGAACCTGTTCATGGTGCAGCAAGGCAAGCTGGTGACGCCGCCCCTGGGCATGAACATCCTGGCCGGCATTACCCGCGCCACCATCTTGCACATCGCGCGCGACTTGGGCATCGAAACGGTAGAGCGCCAATTCGCCCGCGACGAATTGTACTGCGCCGACGAAGTGTTCTTGACCGGCACCGCCGCCGAAGTGACGCCAGTGCGCGAGGTGGATGGTCGACGCATTGGCGCCGGCGCCCGCGGTCCGCTGACCGAGCAGCTGCAGCGCCGCTACTTCGAAACGGTGCAAGGCCGCGAGCCGCGCTATGCCAGCTGGTTGACTCCGTATTCGATCTAGACACTTGCGCGGCACGGCGCCCCCGAGCGCCCGCCGCAGCGTCCTTTGGGGAGCGAGGTCAGCGTGGCATTGTTCGAGCGCTTCGAGCGTTGGCAGGATTCGGATTTCGACGCCTTTGCCGAGCCCAAGTGGGCGTCGAACCGGTTCAATCCCGAGCGGCAGCGGGTCCGCGAGCGGTTGCGGTCGCTCTTGGAGCAGGCCGTGGCGCTGCAGCCCGAGGTCGCCGATGGCCTGGAGCTGTGGACCAGCCGCCACGAGCCCAATTTCTTCAATCAACACGCAGTGCAGTGCCAGTTGGCGTTGCTCACACGGCCTTCGGCCCAACGGGCCACGATCGAGGCGCAGGACGCCACGCTTTCGGCCACCCAGCCAGACCGCTACCACCCGCACATCGGCCTGAAAATCGACACCAGCGGCATCGGCCTGGTGGTGCGGGTGCCCGCCGACGCCAGCTACGACCGGCCACACCTGCCAGCAGAGTTGCTTGAAACGGCGAAAGAACTTGCCGGGATGCTGGGGCTAGAGGTGGCGGCGGGCACGCTGGAGATCGAACGCCGCTGGCCGCGCGACCAGGCCTTGCAGGCCGAGGACTCGATCGAGCAGTTGGCGCAATGGCTTGCGTTGACTGGACCGATGTTGCGCCAGGCGCTGCGTCCGGTGCACGAGGCCCAGCCCGCGGCCGCGCCAGCGTTGGCAGAGACCCAGCCCCCAACGCCGCCGCCGGCAAAAACGCAAGCGGCTGCAAGGCCTTGGCAGCCCTACCGGCCGCAGGCCCCGGCGGCGCCGCGCCGCGCTCCGCCACCCGAGCGGCCGAGCCTGGAGCGTATCTTGCCGATGGGTACGCGGCAGCTGCTGCAGGAGCAGCTGGCCGAGGAAGCGCGCGCGGCCGACCGACGCAGCGATGGACGTGACGACCGCCGCCCGGATCCGCGCGACAGCCGCTGGCCCGACCGGCGCCAGGGACAAGGCCCTGCCGATCCGCGCTTTGCGCCGCGCGACGACCGGCGGCCAGGACCCGAGCCGCGCCGCGATGGACCGGGCGAGTTCCGCGGCGATCGCCAGTGGCAAGGGGGACCGCCCCGCGGCGAAGGCCGGCAGGACTTCCGCCAGGATCCGCGTCACGACCCGCGCCATGATCCCCGCCGCGACCCGCGCCAAGACCCCCGCGGCGATTCCCGCGCCGATCCCCGGGCCAGCAGCGCCCCGCCAAAGCCCGCTGCCCCGGCTTTGGCCGTGGGCACCAAAGTGGTTCTGACGGCTGGTCTTTTGGCGGGCAAAGAGGGTGCCGTGGTGGCCGCCCAGGCCGGCAAGGTCAAGGTCAAGGTGGGCGCACTCGAGTTCGACGTGCCAGCGTTTCAGGTCAAAGCTGTTTAGCAGGGGCGGGTGTGCCGGCTACAGCACCCCGGTACGCACCAGGGTGGCGATGATGCTCCAGCCCAGGGCGAACACCAGCGCGACCAACCCCACCCACAAGAACTGCTTGACGACCCGTGTCGACGGCCACCAGTCCGGCGCGGCGTAGTCGGGCACCGGGATCGGCGCGAGCGGCTCGGTGGGGCCGGTCACTCCCGCCAGTTCGGCCTGTTGCGCCGGCTGCAGGTAGGCGCGCGGGTACATCATCGACGCTTGCCGCGCCGCAGGGGTCATTTGGGGCGCTGCCGGCGAACGCTTGGGCTGCAGACGCGCCCGCTCAAGCGGACTTTGCGCGACCACCGACAGCTGCGACGGAGCGAATTCCTCGCCGCGCATCTTGGCGATCGGCGGAGTGGCGATGGCATTTTGCGGAAGGCTGCCCGAGGGCGCCGCCGCCAACACCTTGGCCACGTTGGTCGAAAGCGCGGCTTCGTTGTAGCCGGGGTGGTGCCGATCCAGCCACCCCTGCAACTCGTCGGCCAGCGCAGTCATCGACTGGTAGCGCTTGCCGCGATCGCGTTCTAGCGCCTTGTGCACGATTTGCGACAGCTCGGGCGACAGGCCCGGGGCCAAGTTGTGCACGCGAGCGATCGGCTCCTCGCGGACCGCGCGCAGCACGGCGAACGGCGAACCGGCGCCCAAGGCCCGGAATAGTGGCTTGCCAGCAAGCAATTCCCACAAGCACACGCCCAGACTGAACACGTCCGAGCGGGCGTCCACCGATTCGGCGCTGGCCTGTTCTGGGCTCATGTAGGCGTACTTGCCTTTGATGATGCCCGCCATGGTTTGCTGAATGCGCGCGGCCACTTTGGCTACACCAAAATCGATGATCTTGACTTCGCCGTGCCGCGAGATCAGCACGTTCTGTGGGCTGACGTCGCGGTGAACGATGCCCAAGTGCTGCCCGGTTTCGTCGCACAATTCATGCGCATAGCCCAGTCCACGCGCGATACCCAGGCAGGCGAAGGCCACCAGTGCCGGGTCCAGGCGCACGCCCCGGTTCTCGCACAGGGTGGCCAGGGTGCCCAGGTCCACGCCGTCCACGTACTCCATGATGAAGAAGTACGTGCCGTCGTGCGCCCCTAGCTCGAACGTCTCGGCGATGTTCTCGTGGTGGAACTGCATCGCCAAGCGCGCCTCTTTGACGAGCATGTCGACCGCGCTCTGATCTTCCGACAACTGCGCGTGCATGCGCTTGAGCGCGACCAGCCGGCTCTCGCCCCGCGTCGACGGGGCCTTGGCCAAAAAGACCTCGGCCATGCCGCCGCGACCGAGCCGCCGCAACAGCTCGTAAGGCCCAAAAGGCTGAGGGAATTCGTTGCGCACGCCCGCTCATCCGCGCCGGCCAGACCGCCGGTGCCGCTACCGTACCATCGCACCCGCCCGGGCGCTAGAAGTCGCCGCCGCTTCGTGCGACAATTCGGGCGACGTCAGGAGGGTTCAAGGATGGTCTGGATCGCAGCGGCAGCATTCGCAGTGGTGTTGGTGGTCGTGGCGGTGGTCGCAATGCGCCGCAAGCCGGGAGTTCCAGACCAACAGGCCCCGCAAACTCCCGCGCCGGTTGCGATTCCAGCGCCGCCAGCCACACCCGCAGCGCCGCCGGTGGCCGCGACCTTCGAGCGCGTCAGTTGCAACCTGGCCGGCGCGGTCCACGGCGCCATGCCACCGTTTGGCAAGCTGACTGTGGCGGACGATGTGCTGATTTTTGAAGCCACTTCGCGCGTGGTGACCAAGACCGGTGCCCTTGCCGACGACGGCTCTGCGACGTTGCAGTCGCTCGGCTCGGTCGAGATGGGCAAGTTCCGCTTCGAGTGGCCGCTGACGGCGATCTCGGGCGTGGAATTCCAGAGTCAGACCGCCACGTTGCACTGCGACGGCCAGACCTACCATATCGAGGGTCTGGGCGGCCACGGCGCCGGCCTGCAAGGTTGGCTCGCGGGTCACGGGGTAACAGCGGCGTAAATTGGCCCAGTTGGCCGGTTGGCGCTACAAGAAGCGCGCCGCCCCTTGCGAACCGAGCGGCCCTTGCGCCTCGTCGAACTGATAGGGCGGGTCCAACAACCCGTTGATTCGATTCATGACTACCGCCGTCGCGGCCGCAAACGCGGCTCCGTGACGTTCGCTTGCTTGCCTGGTCAGCGGCTTGAAGGCCTCGCGCACCGCGTGCGGCGCAAGCTCGGCACCGCTGAATTCCAGCGGCTCGCCCACGCGATAGACGATGCGACCGCCCTTGGCAAACGGGGAGTTGCCGGGATAGACCTGCTCGGAACCGTTGCAGCCAACCGGCACGATCGCGGCGCCCAGGTGGTTGGCCATCTGCACCAGCCCCGTGTGCCCGCGGCTCAAACGCACCGAGCGCGTACCCTGCGGAAAAACTAGCACATTCAAGCCCAGCTCGCAGATCGCCTCGCGATTCAGCCGGATCACCTGATCGATCATCGGCTCGAACGCCGCCTCGAACTGCCGCTGGAACGCGGCCAGGCTGCCGCCGCGCTCGCTCACGAACCGCTGCACGTCGGCGCTTTGGCTGGCCAATTGGGCTTCGTCCAGCGCCCCCAGACCGTCGACCACGTTGCGCAAGAAGCGGTACTCGGTGTCCGAAGTCTTGCGCGCGAACTGCTTGCGGAACTCGGCCACCAGCACGTAACCACGCGATGGAACTGGAATATTGTTGGTCGAGTCCATGAACCGCGCCATCCAGGGATGGTCGTAGTACTTGCCCTTGACCCAGGTCGCCGTGTACGGCCAGCCGCGGCGGTGCAGGGCGTATTGGAACGGCCAGTAGTTGTAGCGGTCGGTGTGGTTCATCGCCAAGAACACCTGACGATCCTTGGGGATAGCCTCGATGTTCTCGACGACGATCGTGGTCTTGCGCGGCAAGGCATAGTCCCAGCGCAGGGCCAATTCGGCCATGAGCAGCTGACCAACGGGTTTGCGGTGAAGTCGCAGGCGGGCGAGTTGGGCGAGTTCGATCATGATGGTGCTAGGTTAGGCGATCTGCGTGCGCCGGGCAACCGGCGTGCGGGCAAAGGCCCTGTACCGGCTCGCAAACCGTGCTAGAGTCGCCATCGTTCCAAGGGGGCTGCGGTGAGCGATCGCGAAACACGGCCGGCAATCGATTGGGTGCGCGAACTGCGCAGTCAAGGCCTCCATGCCCAGGCCGCGGCGCTGCTGCAGGCCACGTTGGGCCAAGCCGAACTCCTGCAGCCGCGCGATCCGCAGCTGCAGTCCCAGGTTGCGTGGCTCGAGCTGGAGCGCAGCCAGTTGTGCTCGGATCAAGGCGATATCACCGGTGGGGCGACCTACGCGGCGCGCGCGTTGGCGTTGCACGAGCAGGCGGGTGATCAGGTTGGAATTGCCGCGGCTTGCCTGCAATTGGCGGATCTGGCTTGGCTGGCCGGCGAACGAGCCCAGGCGGCGATGTTGTGGGCCAGGGCGCGATCGGAAGCCGATCAAGGCGCTGCCCCGCTGCTGGCCGCGCGGGCGCTGTTGGCGCTGGCTCTGCGCGAGTGGCAGCAGGGTGAGGCGGCGGTGGCCGAGCAACTGGTCGCCGCGGCCGAGGACCGAAGCACATTCGAAGTGTTGGGCGACACCAACCTGGTGCTAGATCGCCAAGCGCTGGCCCTGCGCGCCGCTACGGCGGTGGTGCGGGCGGCGCGCGCCGTGGCGCTGCGGCGGCACAGCGAGGCGCAACTGCTGCTGAGTGCCGCGGCCCAAGCCGCGCGGCAGGCGGGCGATCTTTCGCTGTATGTCGAGTGCCTGCGCGTCGATGCGCGCTTGGCCCGCCATTGTGGCGATCCCCACGGTGCCGTAGAAAGTCTGACGCGGGCCCGCGACGCCGCGCAATTGGCGGGCATGGACGTGGCGCAAGTGGCCCTGCAGTCCGAGTTGGGTCTGGCGCTCCTTGACGACGAAGATTGGGCCGCTGCCGCAGCGGTAGTCCAAGAGCCCCTGCCCGAAGCCATGCTGGCGATCCCCGCCGTGCGGGCGCTGCGCCTGGACTTGACGGCGGCGTTGGCGCTGCACGGTGGGCGCAGCCAAGAGGCGGCCCAGCTTTGGCAAGAGGCCGGGCTCGCCCACGGCGACGATCACGCCAGCGTGTGCCGATCGCTGGTTGGCTTGGCCGAAGCGCAGCGGCGGCTGGGCGCGGCGGCAGAGGCGTTGGCGACCTTGCACCGGGCGCGGCAGTTGGCCGAGGCGGCAGGACGTGCGGAACTGGCCGTAGCGCCGCAACTAGCCGAGCTACACCTTGCCGCGGCTAGCGGAGTGCGCAGCTTGGATGCGGCCGTAGCGGTGGTGGAGTTGGCTGCGCAAGTCGGCACGACGATTCAACAATTGGCGTCACTCGACGCGCTGGCGGCCAGCTACCTGGACGAAGGCGGCCCGGTCGCGGCCCGGGCCGTGGCCAAGCAGGCGGTCGAATTGGCGCAGTCGCAGCCGCTCGTGCGCTGGCAGGCACGCGCTGGGGCGCGCTGGGCGCAAGCCTTGACGGCAGCAGGAGAAACCGCGGCAGCTTTGCGGGCGGCCGAACAGTCGCTGACCCTGGCGCACCAGGCTGGCGACGCCCAGGGCCTGGTGCGCACCCTTCTGGCCACGGCGGCCGCGCTGCAGGGTCTGGGCCGCGGCGAAGAAGCCCAGCTCAGCTTGGTCCACGCGGGCGAGCACGCGCGGACCGCCGGCTTGGCCGAACTGGTCGACGACGCGCACCTGCAACTGGCGCAACTCTTCTTGGCGTTGGGCAATGCCGCCGGCGCCGAGCCGCTGCTGCCCGGCCTGCTGGCGCGGAGCTTGGAGAGTCACCGCTGGGCGATGGCGCACGCGGCGGCCCACAGCTTGGCTTGGTGTGCACGGCAGCAGGGCGACCTTGCCGGTGCGGTGGCCGCGCTGGGCCAGCTGCGGGTGGCACCGCCGCCTCCCAATCCCAGTCTGGCGCTAGCGTATGCCGCCGAACGGGCGCGCATCGACTTGGCGCAAGGCCGCTTGGACGCCGCCAAAGGGCTGCTCGCCCACCCGGCACTGCCCCAGGTGCCCGCGGCACAGCGTGGCGACGCGCAGGTGTTGGCGGCCGAAGCTTTGGCGCGCAGTGGCGACTGGCCCCTGGCCGCGCAGACGATCGATCGGGCTGTCGCGGCCTTGCGGCAAGCGCGCGCCGGTCGAAGTCTGGGCGGGGCGTTGTACCTGGCCGGGCAAATCGCCGCCACGCGCGGGCGTGGTGAACAGGCGGGCGCCCTGCTTGGCGAGGCGCTGCTGGTCGCGGCCCAACTTGGCCTGCCCGAGCAAAACCTGATCCGCGCGACCATCGAACGACTTCGCCAACAGCAACCTGACCCCACACTGGCATGACCAATCGGATTTTAAGCAAACACGCGATGTTGCGCACATCGCCGGACGCGGCCCAGGACGCGGACGTCGACACTTTTGACACCGGACACGCGGACGTTGCGGGCGGTCAGCACGAGGACCTTGGCGCCACGGTCGTCGCTCATCCCGACCCGGGGATGATTGGCGCCTTTGGCCTGTTGCAGCTCAGCCAGGGTCCGGTCGAGCTGTCGCGCCTCACCCCGGCGTTCATCCGCACCGATGGGGCGCGCCCAGTGCCGCTCAGCGACCCGCACATCAGTCGCCGCCCGCTGATACTCTCCAGCGACGAGGGCGAACTGGTGATCGCGCAAGCCTCGCCCCCCGTGGCCGCGTGGGTGCAGGGCCAGAGCCTGATCGACGAACGGCGCTTTACGCCCGCCGAAGTCGACCGCGGGATCGTGGTGCGGGTGTCGCGCCAGATCGCCGTGTTCATCCACAACCACGGCTTTGTGCCCTGGTCGCAGGGCGAGTTCAACCTGGCGGGCCTCTCGGGCTCGATGCACGAGCTCCGCCAACAGATCCGCAAAGTGGCCCAGCACGAAGTGCCCGTCCTGATTCAAGGCGAGTCGGGCGTGGGCAAAGAATTGGTCGCCCGCGCGCTCCACGAGGCCTCGCCGCGGTCGTCGGGACCGTACGTGCCCGTCAACGTGGCGGCCATCCCGGCTTCGACCGCCGCCTCGGAGCTGTTCGGCCACGTGCGCGGCGCGTTCACGGGCGCGGCCACCGAGCACGACGGCTATTTTGCCCGCGCCAACGGCGGTACACTCCTGTTGGACGAGATCGGCGAACTGAGCCACGATGTGCAGGCCATGCTGCTCCGCGCTCTAGAGACGGGCGAAGTCCAGCGGGTTGGCGATCGGCGCACGCGCAAGGTGTCTGTGCGCGTCATCGCGGCGACGGACCGCGACATCGACTCGCCGCAGTTGGCCGAGCGCCTGCGCGCGCCGCTCCGCCACCGGTTGGGCGGCTATACCCTGCGGGTGCCGCCGTTGCGCCACCGCAAAGAAGATATCCCCGTGCTGGCCATGGCCTTTTTGCAGGCCGAACACCACCACTATAGCGAGGGCCCGGGCACGCACCTGCCCTGCTCGGCCGTAGAGCGCATGCTGCTGTACAACTGGCCCGGCAATGTCCGCGAGTTGCGCAACGTGGTGCGGCGCTTGGCAATCGACGGCCTGGGACGCAGCGATGCCGAGATCCACGAAAGCCTGGACCACGTGCTGCGCGTGCCCGCGACCGACACCACCCAGCCCGACATCGCGCTGCCCGGTGCGCGGCCGCACAGCCCCATGGCGGGGCAGCCCCTGCGGCCCAAGGCCATCGACGACGCCATGCTCGTGGCCGCGCTGCAGCGGCTCAATTGGCAAATCTCGCCCACGGCGCGCTATTTGGGTATCGCTCGCAGTTCGCTCTATGCGTTGATCGACCAATGTCCGGTCATTCGCCGCGCGATCGACGTACCCGACGACGAACTGCAAACGGCCCTGGACCGAACGGGCGGCGACATCGATGCGGCGGCCGCGGCCCTGCAAGTTTCGCCGCGTGGGCTGCGCCTGCGGGTGCGCGGCGCCTGACCCGGACGTGGGTGTGTCGGCCGGCACGATCGCCGATTGACGCTTTGTCAGCTACTTGGCGCCTTTGAGCTTGGTCAACGCCGTATTCGACACGTAGCCGCTCTTGCCGCTGGCCGTGCCCGAGAGCACGTCGACCCGCGACCAGCCCTTGCCTGTGTCCAGGTGCACCCATACCAGCACGCCGTCTTCCAGGGTGGCCACGTCTGGGCTGCTGTCGTCGGCGGCCTGGCGCAGTTTGGCAGGCGCGGCGTGGATCATGTGCGTCGCCTTGGACAAGCGCTTGGCCGCGGCCAAGGCCTGCATGCGCTCGAGCACCATCGCTTTGCGCCGCTCCTCGGCGGCCTTCTTGGCCTTTTTGCTGGCCTCGCCCACGGGCGCGGTGCGCAGGGTCTGGATGGCTTTCTCGGCGGCGGCGGTCGCATTCAGATCGTCGGTGCCAGCCTGGCGCACCTTGGCGATGGCGGCGTCGGCATCCACCGCCAGGTCGCGCAGCGGGGACATTGCGTCTTCCAGGTCTTCGGCCGATGGGGGCTGGCCATCGTCCTCGGCCACTTCGCCAGCGGGTGCCGCCTTGTCGCCGGGATAATCCGACAGCTTCTGCTCGACGCGCTTGCCCTCGCCCGGCTTCTCGCCCAGCGTCTTGGCCACGCCTTCGGGCAGCCAATGCATCACGGTGGCCGTGCCGCCCATGAGCAGCCACACCCCCACTGCACCGGCGACCAGCACGCCCAGCCCCAGGCCGACCAGCACCAGCCAGCGCGGCACGCCCGAGCTCGTGTGGTCCGG
>JBBISH010000158.1:0-12056 GCA_037441385.1 Myxococcales bacterium | reverse complement strand
GCAGCCGACCGGCTTCGTCGTCGTGCGCTGGCGCTGGATCGTCGAACGCACGCTAGCGTGGATGTCGCGCAACCGTCGGCTGTCAAAGGACTACGAAGAGACGATCGCAAGCAGCAAGGCCTGGATGACGCTCGCCATGATTCGCCTCATCACGGCACGGCTCGGGGCTGAATAATATGTACACACCCTCTCAGTGGGTCGCAAGCGGGCCCAACGAACCAGGCACAGCCGCGACCCGCCGCGACGTTTGCCCCCCAGGACTGGGTTTCTGATCGGTGCCCCAGCAGACCCCCTCGCCCTGACACAGCCCCGGTGCTGCCGCCCTTCGACGCGGCGGTGCTCGACTTGGCGGCGGTGTTTGGGCCGGTGGCGGTTGCCGGATCCGTGAAGCCCAGTGCGTCGGTACAGTGCGTCGGTCAGCCAACGTCCCGGACGGCGATCCGCTGATCCCGGGGCCCCGACCTACAACCTCTCTGGCTGATCGAGAACGGATTCCGCACTCGCCCGAGCACGCAGAGAACGGATATCGCCCGCGCCAATCGGGCCATCACGGCTCTGAAACGGTACCAGCCTGCGTCGGCTCGGCCGCGTCGTTGGACGCCCCCAACCCCTCTGGCGAGCTGACTTGCCGGCGCTGCATCTGCTCGGCCAGCGCCTTGGCCGTGGCTTCGATGGCTGCGGCCGTCGCCAACGTCGCCACCAGGTCGCGCTGGCTCTGTTCCTGCCCCTGCACGACCCGCTCGCGCTCGCGCTGCAGCCACGCACGGTCAGCCTCGGCCTGCAATCGCTGCTGCTCCACGATGCCCCGCAGGAGCCGCGCGCCTTCCCGGCCAAGCTGGCCCAACAGGCTAGCGACGGCCTGCTGACCAGCGATGGCGGCAGAGCGCAACTCGCGCTGCAGCAAGTCGATGAGCTGCGCTCGCAAGACGGTAGCCTGCCGCTGCTGCGCCGCGTGGCTCCGCCGGTGCGTCATCCACACCAGGACCGCGCCACCGGCGACCCAGCCTACGCCCGGCAAGGCGGCGCCGACCATGGTAGCAATCGTGCCGGCCAGGCCCAGGCTGGTGAGGACGTGGTCGAGCCGGCTCACCTCCGGGTCGGTCAGTTGGCGAACGTCGAAGACGCGGTCCTTGGGCAGGGCGCGCACCTCGTGGGTGTCGACCTTCGCGGGAGCTTGCGCGGTGTCGCCCAGTTCGCTCGCCGCCTTGGCCAGTTGACGCAACGCCTCGCTGCGCGCCGAGGTTGCCGCCGCCACGACGCGCTCTGTCGCCAGTTCGCGCGCCCGATCAAGCAGTTGCTCGGCGCGCTCCACGGCCGTGCGCGGCTCGGCCAGCAACAGCTCCAGTTCGGCAGACACCGTCTTCCAGACCGGCCCCACCGCGCCGGGCGCCAAATCGGCCTGCAGCTTGGTCAGGGCTTGCTCCTGCAGGGTGGCCATACCCGACAGCCACGCCTCGTGCACTTTGGCAAAACCACGTTCAATCCGCTCGCTGACCTGCTCGACGCGCGAGCGCACGGCTTCGTGGGCTTGCTGCAGCGCCGCAACCGTCTGTTGGTCGTTTTGGCCATGGCGTTCGCGGGCCACGGCTGCCGCCGACCGAGCCAGCAGAGTCGCCTGGCGCACCCGATTCCACTGCGCGGCGCGGCCGCGGGCCGGCAGCAACTGGCCCACCAGAAACTGCTCCAGGTCGGCAAAACCGCTGCTCGACCAGTACTTCTGCCGGAGCTGTGGTCGCTCCAGCGCTCGCTGGGCAAGGTGCGTGCTCGTCAAGAAATACGGAACTTGCTGGGGATCGCGGCCCAGCGCCTCGGCAAGGATGGCAAGGTTGCGGTCGCGGAAGCCTTCGATCTGCTGGCGGCTCGCCAGGTCGCACTTGGCCTGCACAAAGGCAACGAACTTGCCAAGCGCGGCGATTCGTCGCAAGAATTCCAGCTCGTGCCGCGAAAACACGGCCTCAACCGAGTCCGTCACGAATAGCACGGCGTCCACGCTGTGCAGGTGGCGCCACGTCACGGCAGCGTGATTGCGGTGCAAGCCGCCCAAGCCCGGCGTGTCGAGCAGGATCAGGCCGCGCGCCAGCAGCGGCGCCGGGAGCGTGGCGTCGAGCAGGTCGACCCATTTGACATTGCCCGGGTTTCCGGCCTCTGTGGCAAAATCGGCGACCTGACTAGGTAGGATGGTGAGGGGCGGCGCGGCAACGCCAGCCTCGTCCTGGTAGAACGACACTACCGTCGCCGCCGGGCCATGCCGGAAGCGCAAGGCCACGGACGTTGCGACATCCGAGCTGACCGGCGACGCGTGCGGATGACGCAGCAGCGTATTGACGATCGACGACTTGCCCTTCTTGATTTCGCCCACCACCGCCACGGTTGCGCCGGCCGACGGAATCGGCGCCGCCAACGCTTGGGCCAAGTCGTCGGTGACCGCCACACCGGCCGAGCGCGCGCAGTTGAGCGCCCGCGCCGCAAGGTCGTCCAGTTGCGTGTTGATGGCAAAATCCATAGGCGGCCTCGTGCGCGGCTGAGCCAAGTAGGGTGAAGGGCTACCGCCAGTCGAATCGAACCACCTCGACCTGCTCCTTGGCAAGCACCGTCCCCGTGTAGGTCTGCGAGCGTCCGCCCATCACGACCCGGACGGCGTAGCTGACGGCGAGGGGCCCATCGTTCCGGTTGTAGTGCTCCACAGACACCACGTAGTTGCCCGCCTCGGCGCCCCCGGCCGGCCAAAAGGCGTTTTCGACCGGATCGTCCACGATGCGCCGCGAGTTGGCGTCGACGTCGAGCCGCCCGCCGCAGTCGTGCTCATCGCGAAACGACAACTCTTTGCCGCACGGCATCGCCACATGCAGGTCAAGGTCGTTTGCGCCATTCCACGCCAAGGACACCTGCAAGTCGCCCCCCGACGCTCCGGCGGCGATCAAGCGATCCGACATGGCTTGGGCAGTAGGCACTGGAGTCGGCTCGGCGATGGGCGCAGCAACGTGATACGTCAGCGTGGCATGGCTAGCCCCCGCCGCCAAGGGCGCACACAGAGGTGCCGGCGGTGCGGCGACGACGGGGGACGTGGATGTGGGCGGTGCCCCATAGGGGCTGCAAGACGCCAGAAGCAGGGTCCGCGCCGTCATCGATGTCCATCGCTTCATGGCTCGCCCTCTGCAGCGCGGGCTGGCCCGCCATGGGCACGGCGCCATGGCGGTAGTGGTGGCCAGCGCCGGGGCGGGAACTTTGATCCACGACTCCCGCCAGGCCAGATTTCTGGGGCGGCACCGGCTCCCGTGCTCGCCATCAGCGATTCCTACCCACAAAAGCCTCGTGGTCGCCGAAACCAAAGCTGAGCCCAAACGTTGCGTAGGCGTGAGGGATGTCATCAAACCACAGACCGAGTTCGAAGTCGCGGGTGCCGGCAGCGACATCGAAGCGCCACTCATCCGCGAAACTGGCTGCTTTTGTGCGCCCGGCCAAGTCCCACGTCGGCTGGACACTGACGTACAGGTAGGTCCGAGACACCGAGCGGTAGAGCACCAGTGCCCGCGGCATCACACCCAATGTGCTCGCGAAGTAGGGATCCCCTTCCGAAGTGCCGTTCGCCACCAGACCCGGCCCGACGCACAAGACCACGTGACTGCCCAAGAATAGGCTGGGGCCAACGCCAAACCCAGCTCCCGCGCCAAGAATCCAAGGTTGGCTCCCGATGACTGAAAACGCCAGATTCCCCCAGTAGCCCAAGCCAACGTGGCCCAACAAGAAGGGCTCGGCAAGCTGGAGACCCCGTAGCTGCAACAAGGTCGCCACGAGCTTGGGTTGCACGGTTTCCGCAGTTGGAAGCGGGAACCCTGTTCCCAACTCGGCATGAAACCCGCCAATTCCGACGCCCCGCGGCACTAGACCGCTCCACATGTCGTCCGGATCCGCCCAGCCAAGTGCTTTGCACAGCTCATCGTCGCGCAGGAAGCCTCGGTCGTGACAGTCTTTTTGGAGCGCCACGCAGTCGGCATCTTCCTCGTCGCGCTGGCACTTGGCCAGCAACCTCGCCTCGCGGGCCGCGGTGGCTTCTGCAGCCGCCCTCTCCTCCGCCTTCGCCGCGAGCTTCAAGCGCTCCTGCTCGCGCTCGGCCTCGACCTGCTTGGCGCGTTCTTCGGCGCGACGGCGAGCCAACTCTTCGCGCTTGGCGGCCTCCGTCGCCGCCTTGCTCCGCGACTCGGCCTCCTCGCGCGCGCGTCGCTCGGACTCGGCCTCTTTGCGCGCCGCCTCCTCGCGTCGATCGGCCTCGCGGGCGGCACGGCGACGTTCTTCGGCCACCGCGCGCTGTCGCTCAGCGCGCTCGCTTTCGGCGCGAGCACGCTCCTCGGCTGCCCGCGCCCTCTCCGCTTCCTCCGTGGCGCGCTGTTTCGCGCGCTGGGCGTCCCGCTCTGCGTCCGACACATACCAGCAGCCGGGGCAGCAGCCGTGCCTGTCGCGCAGTCGGTCTGCACAACTTTGGCACGATTGGTCTGTCTTGCAGGCCGCGGTTGCCGGCGCCGGTGCGACAGCCACCACGACCGCAAGCAGCAGAGACGGCAGGGCGGCTAGATGCGTGGCGCGCCAGGCAAGGCCGCGGCTGGTTTTGTCGACCCCACCGCTCATGATGCCACTCCGAATTCTGTCCGGTACCTGCAAGCCGTTGCCCCCCAGCCGCTTTTTGCACTCGCCATGAGGCCCCTCCAAGCGGATTCGGTGGTCGTAGCGAACGGCCAGCGACCGCCACCTCGTACGCATCGGAAACACGGCAACGGCATTCACGGCTCCCGCGGTCGGCCCTTTCCGGCCGGCTCCAGGTCTGGATCCCAAATGGCACACCTGAACCCTACATCCTTGCTCGCGCTGTTGGTGGGCGCGCTCTCGCGGGCCGAGCCACTGCCAACGACCCGGACTTGGGTCTTGCGACGCCCTGGCAGCTCGCCATACGGCGCGTCCTTGGCGAACACACAGTCTTGAACAGGACGGCGGCCCACGGGCGGCGCGGCGGCCGTGCCCCAACAGTCCTCAGCCCATTCGAAAGTGATCCAGTTGCCCTCTGCCGCCGCTGGTTTCTCGGCGCCTGCCGGCAGGTCGAGCAGATCCCACGCGGCGGGAAGCGACGCCCGACTTGCTTCGACGCCTGACTTGCCCGCGGCCCAGCGGCACCAAGCCCGCGCTTGGTCCCAATCGACGCATACGGCGGGCGCCTTGGGCAGGCGTGTCTCGGGCGGAAGTCGAACTTTACCGTTCAAATCAAAGCAGTAGTCGTCCTCCCAATGTGCGGGCGGGCAGGCACCGGCGCCGGCACATTCGGCGTACTCGGCGAACGTGACGGGTTGTCGCATGATTGCGCGCAAGGCACGGCCGTCGCCGGGACTGGCCGGCAGCACCACCCAAATCGTGGCGTCGAGTTGCGGTTTGGTTTCGGCTGGCTGGGCCGACGGCTCTGGTCGTGCCAAGGCGGTGTCCGTGGCGCTCGGTCGGTCGCCCCGGTCCGCCACCGCCTCCGCGGTGCCAGTGCCAGAGTCCCGCGCCGTGGACGGCGACCCGTTCGCATCTTGGGGCTCGGCGCCCAGGCCCAGGGCTGGCCCCGGCGCAACCCACGCGCGCGGCGGCTCCATCGGTTTCGACCACTTCATCAAACCCGTCATCCCCAGCGCTGCGGTCCCCACCAACCCAAGCGCCACCAGCCATGGACGACCAACTCGCCGCGCAACGGGAGCAGGCGGCTCCCGATGCACCTCGTCGGCGAAGGACTCACCCTCGTTCGGCGGCTCGCCCGCAACCTCGCGCGGTTCCTCTGCAGCAGCCTGCTCCGTCCCGTGGGCCGTCGCGACCGGCACCTGGGCCGCATCCTCCTTCTCTGGTGTGGGCGCTTCGCCTGCCTCTCGCTGTGCGGCCGCGGCCGCGACCAGCCCAACCCAAGCCGCCCCCAAAACCGGTGCAAAGTCACTATTCTCCCACCACACCGGCTTGCACGCGCAGCGTTCCTGCAAGGCCTCCCTGAGCCCGAGCATCCGCGCCGCCCCGCCCACCAGCAGCACGGTGGGGGCTGCGACACCGCTGTGCTGCCGCACGCTCTGCAAGTATCGACCAAAGCCCAGGCACACCTGATCGACGAAGCGTTCACCCAGCACCGCCTGGACGTCCGCCGGTGTCAGCGCCACCGCCAGCGTTCCCAGGTGCAGCGTGTCGCCCGTCGCCACCCGCTGGCCGCGACCGATGCAGAACCGCTCGCGCAGCCCGCGCAAATGCCCAACCAGCGCCTCTTGCCGCCGCTCCAAGTCGGCCATCGCCGTCGCATCGCCGCTCTGGTCGACCCGCTCGCGCACCACTGCCAGCAGCTCATCGTCGACGTACTCGCCCCCCACCTTGTCGTCGCCGCCGGGCGGGCACTCGGTCATCGGCACGAGGCGCCCGCCCTGGCGTTGCAGGCAGGTCCAGTCCACCGTGCCCCCGCCGCAGTCGAGGACAACCAGCAGCTCCGGTGCTTGCTCACCCACCTCGCGGGCATAGGCCAGGGCCGCCGCTTCGGGCTCGGAGATGAGGGTCACCTTGGCAAAGCCGGCCTCGTGCGCCGCGTCGCGCAGGACCTTTTCGACGTGCGGCCCGGCGCCCGAACCCGCGGCTGGCAACGTCAGCACCACTTCGTCGGGCGCCTGGCCGGCAAAGGCCGGGACCTCGTCGCCAACCCGCTCACGGATGCGGAGCAAGAGGGCGGCCAGCAGCTCGGTCGGCGACATGCGGGTGCCACCGGCGCGGTCTGCCGCTCGCGCAGCCGGCGCTTCAACACCCGCACCGCACCGGCCGGCTCGCGCTCGATCCAGGCCTCGGCTTCGTGGCCCAGCAGCGGCGGTTGGTCGGGCTGCAGGAAGAACAGCGACGGCATCGCCGGGGTACCGTGCCCAAGGGTCAAGAGGCGCGCCCGACCGGTCTGCGGGTCCAGGTAGGCGGCCTTGGTGCGGGTGGTGCCAAAGTCGATGGCGATGCGGGCGGTTGGCGATGGCATGGCCGGGATTGTGCTGCGGTTTGGGGTGCGAGGCAAGGGCAGAGCGGGCACGAAAGCCTGCTGCTACCCACCGGTTCCAGGGAAAATCGACTTGACAGGGGTCGAGATCCCGGCGGATCGCCGGCCAGCAGGATGCTTTTGGGTTTGCTCCGCTCGCGGAGCGTGTCGAATCGTCGGGGCTCAGCGTACGCACCGTACGCGGTTCTTGCGCCAGTCGTCATAGAAGTAGCTGTTGCCCCAGCTGAAGTCGACTCCCCAGGCTTGGTCCAGCGCGGACAACGCGTGCGCGCCGGACCAGTAGCCACTAAATGCTGACGGCGTCGTGGCCCGCAAGGCCGTGACGATGCTCGGCGAGGTCGGCTGGCCTTTGTCGATGAGCCCCTTCAACTCCTCCAAGGTCGGCAGCCGCCAGCCGCCACCCGCCAAGTTCAACTCGGCGCAGTACGCTTTGGCTTCAGTCCAGTCCATCCGCCGCTCCGCGTCCCCGCGTTGCCACTCGTGGCCGTTGATCTTCACCGTTGGCCCTGCCACATCCGGCGCCTGCTTTGCCACGACCGGCGTCTGCGCCTCCAGGTCTGCCTCGGCCTTGCGAAGCGCCGTCTTGTACTGCCGCTCCCCCGGGTCCTTCTCGATGGCCTTCTTCAGGTACAACACCCTCAGCTTGGCGGTGCTCGCCTTCTCAGCCAAGCTCGCCAGCTTCACCGCCTCCTTCTGCGCATCGCTCAGTTCGACCGGACCATGGGGCGCCGCAGCCTCGGCAGGCACCACCGTCACATCCGACTCCCCCACGCTCCGCTCGACCACATCGGCCGTCGGCACCAGTTGCTGGACGGGCGCTGCGGCCGCATCGACCACCACTGCCGGCGCCGGCGCCGCTGCTGGAGCCGCCTCAGCCACCGAAGTCTCGACCTCCCGTTCCCATTGCGTCTGACTGGCATCGGCCTGCGTGATGACCCTAGCCATGATCTCGGCCAACACCCGACCAGCCTGATGGGCCAGGAGCGTTGCGCCCACGAGGACCAAGGCGATCCACATCCATCTCCGTCGCGGTGCGGCCTTGCCTGGCGTCTCGCTGGCCCGTGCGGTCAAGGTGGAATCGTCGCCCTCTGCCGGCTTGTGCTGCGGCGGCACCTGGCGCAGAGCCACCATCTCCGGCAGGCGTTCGTCGATGACAGGTTCCTTTGCGAGCGCCTCCGGATTGTCGGTTGCGGGCTGCTCCTCGACTGCGACCGACGCCTTTTGCGTCGGCGGCTTGGCTGTCTCAACCGTGTCCTCTTCCCTGGGCATCGGGTCTTCCGCGGATCTCAGCCCCTCAACCCCCACCCCCGCCGCCCCCAAAACCGGCGCAAAGTCACTCTCCTCCCAGCCGACCGGCCGACACCCACACCGCTCCTGCAACGCCTCCCGCAACCCAAGCATCCGCGCCGCGCCACCCACCAACAACACTGTCGGTTCCGCCACACCCCCATGTCGCCGCACACTCTCCAAGTACCGGCCAAAGCCCAGGCACACCTGGTCGACGAACCGCCGCTCGACGACCAGCCGCACCTCCTCGGCACCCAGGGCCACCGTCAAACCACCCAAGTGCAGCGCATCGCCCGCCGCCACTTGCCGACCGCGGCCCAGGCAGAACCGCTCGCGCAGCCCGCGCAGATGGCCGACCAGCGCCTCTTGCCGCCGCTCCAGCTCCGTCGCCGCCGCCTCGTCGCCGCTCTGGTCCACGCGCGCCCGCACTACGGCAAGCAACTCGTCATCGACGAACTCGCCACCCACCTTGTCGTCGCCGCCGGGCGGGCACTCGGTCATCGGGACAAGCCGTCCCTCCCGGCGCTGCAGACAGGTCCAGTCCACCGTGCCGCCGCCGCAGTCGAGCACCACCAGCAGGTCCGGGGCCTGGGCGCCAGCGTCGCGGACGTAGGCCAGGGCCGCGGCCTCGGGCTCGGAGACCAGCGTCACCTTGGCAAAGCCAGCCTCCTTGGCCGCATCGTGCATCACCTTCTCGACGTTGGGCCCAGCGCCCGAGCCCGCCGCCGGCAGGGTCAGCACCACCTCGTCCGGCATCACGCCGCCAAAGGCCGTGACCTCCTCGCCCACCCGCTGCCGGATGCGGGCGAGCAACAGGCCCAGCAGCTCGGTCGGCGAAATCTCGGTGCGACCGGCCCGCACGCGGACCTCGCGAAGCCGGCGCTTCAGGACCCGCACGGCACCGGCCGGCTCGCGCTCGATCCAGGCCTCGGCCTCGTAACCGAGCAGCGGCGGCTGGCCACGCTCCAGGAAGAACAGCGACGGCAGCGTCGGCACGCCGTGCCCCAGCATTACCATCCGCGCCCGGCCAGTCTGCGGGTCCAGGTAGGCGGCCTTGGTGCGGGTAGTGCCAAAGTCGATGGCGATGCGGGCGGTGGGCGATGGCATCTACGCCTCCAACGCTTCGAGCATCTGCCCCAGCCGCTCGGCGATATGGGCAAAGATCGGCCCGTGGCGCGCGCCGCGACCACTGCGGGCCTGGGCCCAGGCAAGTCGTTCCTCCGCCGTTTCGACGAGCACCGCCATGGGCGCGTCGGCCGGCAGGCCCAGGCGGCTGGCGATGGCGTGCCCCTGACGGCCACAGACCTGCAGCGCCATGCCTCGCTCCGCGGGCGAAAGACCCGGGGTCTCGAGCAAGAGGCCGATGGTCCGCAAGTCGCCGTCCAGGGCCTCGTGGTTGCGCAGCGCCTCCTCGCGCACTTGATCCAGGTCGGCCCGCAGTTCGCGGACCCGCTGGACGGCGGCGCGCAGCTCGAGTTCGCGGGCGCTGACGAAGACGTCGAGCTCGCCCCGCAGCGGTGCATCGGCGACCGCAGCTAGGCGTTGCCGCAGCGCCTGGCAGTGGCCCAGTTCGTCGCGCAGGTGCTGATCCGTGGCGCCCAAACGGGCCAGCGCCACTTGGCACGGCAGCCACGCCCGCCGCAACACGGTGTTGGCCTTGATGAGCGCCGCCTGCTTCAAGAAGCGCTCGCCCAGCAGCTGCGCCAGCGCGTCGATGCCGCTCAGCGCGCGGACCCGACCCAGCA
Organism: Myxococcales bacterium; assembly: GCA_037441385.1. GTDB lineage: Bacteria > Myxococcota_A > UBA9042 > UBA9042 > UBA9042 > SXRM01. The sequence continues at coordinate 2,000 of JBBISH010000158.1, read as the reverse complement.
GCGCCGCCGCATCGCCCAGGCGCCGCCTTCGCGCCTCGCGCAGACTCAGCCGCACCGCCGGCCAGGGGATCTGCCGCACCACTGCCTGCCGCTCCAACTGGCTGGGCACGCCACCGGCAAACACCTCGTCTGCTTCACAGAACAGGTCCTCCGAATCGGTCAGCACCTCGAAATCGTCGTCGTCGCACTGGGCGGCCATGCGCGCCAGGACTTCCCACGCCGGACCGTTGGCCGGGTCCGCCGCACAGCGCGCCAACATCCCGCTCGCCGGCACCACCGCCGCGACCTGGGTGCGCAGCTGCTCGAACATGTGGGCGCACTTGCGGGCAATCTCCGCCTCGGGGTCGGCCGACTGCCACGGGCCCTGGTCCAGGTGCTCCCACTTCTGCACCACGGCGATGCTGTTGTGCACGCTGGCGCCCGCCATCCGCGTCAGGTCGCCAAACTGCGCCAGCAGGTCGCGGTCACTCTCGCGCGCCACGGGGTTGACCACGTACAAGATCGCGTCGGCCCGACCGCTGGCGGCCTCGCCCTCGACAAAACTGTGCGCGGCCTGCTCGTGGCGATCCAGAGTGCTGCGGGTGCCCGGTGTATCGACCAGGAAGGCCGTCTGCAAGAACGCGGACGAACTAAAGAAGTCGAGCCACCGCGTGGTGGCGGTGTGGGCCCCGGCGTGCAACCAGTCGGCGATGGCGGCCAGCGGGAAGTCGGCCTCGCTGCCGTCGGCCCAGTGCACGCGAAACGCCTGCGTGCGCTCGCCGGGGTCCCAGCGAAACCAGTTGACCGTCGCGGTAGTCTCGGTGATGCCGGTCGGCGCCAAGTCGCGGCCAATCAAGGCGTTGAGCAGCGTCGATTTGCCAGCACGCATCTGGCCGACCACGGCGACGGTAAAGCGGGCGCGCAGCGTCTCGGCGATGGCCAAGCGCTCGACATCAACCGCCAAGTCGGCCGTTTCGGACGTCCGCGCCAGCAAATCGGGCAGCCGCCGGGCAAACGACTCGACCGCACGCTGGTAGTCGTCAAGGGTAAACGCCAACCGCATTGCAATCTCTCGCGCCGCCTAGCTCGGTGCGGCGAACCTGGGGCGCGCTCGCCCACGCACGACCGACCGACGCAGAAGCAGCGATCATCCAGGTTGCCTCACAAGCCATGGTGGTCATGTGCATCGTCGCTGCCAAGGTCCGCGCCAACGTGTTCCCCATGTCCAGCGCCGCCGTGGTCGACGATGAGCCCGCGATCGTGATCGCCAAAGTCAAGATCTGTATCGATGGGCCCAAAACTGTGGTGACCACTGGGGAGCGGGGTCGGTCGCAAGTCGCCGTCATGCGTCAAGTCGGGTACGTGCGGCAACTCGGGCACCGGCGCAAGATGGGGCGCCGCAAGCGCGTCCGCCGCAACGTGAACCGAGTGAACCTGTGGCGTCCCAATCTGCGGTATGCCCAAGTGGAGGCCGGTTGGATCGCGTTCGCCCCCGCTACTTTCCGTGCCGTGGTGGGCGTCGTCCATGGGCACCGGGGTGGGCGCGATGGCCGACGGCGTCCGCGACAGGCCACGCAAGTCGAGTTCGTTGGCCAACCGCGGGTTGACAGACGCCCCACCCGTTGGGGCCCCAACGCTACCCGCCGCGACTCCGGCTGCAGCCCGGTAGGCGTCCATCGAGGTCAGGCTGGGCTCCAACGCCACAGCCGGGCCTCCCGCATATGCTGACGCGTGCGGCGCCAAGGCGTCGCCCAAGTGGGATTCCGTAATTCCGCCTGCGTCATGTGGCCCGGCTGCGGCAGGTCCGCCGCCGTCGCTGCCAAGGTGCGGGCCCGCGGGATCCGCAGCCGGCCCGGCAGTCTTGGTGTGCTCGCCGCCATCGTGGGTCGCCGGGTGCGCCGTCTCATGCGGCACGCGATGCGGGGCGTCGTGCGATGCGGAGTGCGGCCCGGAGTGCGGCGCAGGGTGCGGCGCGGGGTGCGGCGCGGGGTGCGGCGCGGGGTGCGGCGCGGGGTGCGGCG
>JBBISH010000157.1:0-12220 GCA_037441385.1 Myxococcales bacterium | reverse complement strand
CGGCTCGGATGCGCGGAGAAAGTCCAAATTGATCCGCTCTCTAGAGACGCGACCGATTGCTGCTCGTTCGTTCAGTAGTTGCCCCTTCTGGCCGCGTCTCCAGTCCCAGGTGGGGCGCAAGCGAGCGCCTGCGGCGACTCGCCGCGCCGATCCCGAAGGTCCGGATGCGCGGAGAAAGTCTAAATTGATCCGCCCTTTAGCGCCAACCGCCCAAAATGGCGCCCATCATCGTCAGGTTCAGCACATCGCTGCCAACCTCCAGCGCCCAGACCGCAAAGCCAAAGCCGCCGAACAAGCGGTGACCCAGCGACGAGGCGGCCGCCAGGCCCACCCCCAGCAGCAGCCCCACCTCTGCGCCGTCCACGGCACCAAAGCTGGGCCGCGACTGCGCCAACCACTGGCACACGATCGCCATCGTGATAGCTTGCACAACGGCCGAGATCCAGGTCGAGCCGAAGACCACGCCCATGTTCTGGCCCTGGCCCGGCCGCTCGTCCATGCTCCGGCCCATGGCACGCCACCACAGCGGGAACAGCGTCTTGGGGCCAAACCACAGACCGCTGGCCGCAAACGCGGCAATCGTGGCAGCCAGAATCGCCCACCAGTTCAACGATGCCAGGACCATGCGCGCTCCGTGCCAGCACTCACGGCCGGCGTGTTCGTGCATAGCAGGCGCGCCCTCGTTCGCCCAGATGGTCTGCGCAAGCCTTGGTGCGGCTTCGGTTTCTTTGGCGCACCGCGACTTGCGCGAAGGGCCAAGGCATTCAGACCGGGGCGATGGGATGTAGCGGGTTTGCTGGGCATTCCTGGGACAGCCTGCGCGCCAATACTGCGCGGTAGACGCGATACCGGACGACCAGTTCCACAGCGGCCATGACGCCGCTGAGGAGCGGCACAACCTGCACGACCAGTACCGCCCAACGCAGCAAGCGCAACGGCCATTTCAGCAGCCAGCGCTGCGCAAGCGGCAGATGCACGCGCAATGGGCCAATCAGGCGCAGTTCGCCATACACCGCCCCGACCAGGAAACCAAGAACCGGCACCAGGCTGGCCACCGCCACCACCCCCAGGGCGTGCGGCAGGCGAGCGTCGATGCCCGCCAAGAACCGTTGGCCCTGGTCACGGGTCGCGAACGGCTGCGTCCCGCAGGTTGCACAAGCTTGCCCCACGCGGCCCATCTGCAGGCGCGCGGCACAGGCCGGACACCGCAGCAGGGCCAACAGGTCCGTGGCGTGGCGGTCGCCGGCCGGCGTGGCCAGAGCCTGACCCAGGACGCCCACCGCGCATGGGCTTGGGTTGGGGGCGTGGCAGGCACCGCACTCCAGAGCCTTGGGAAACATGGGCGCTTGGCAGTGGCCGCATGGGCGCCGCTGAGCGTCTTCGCGCTGGCGTTGCCGTCGCCGCAGACCGGCCAAAATCGCCGTGGCCAGGGCCAGTGCCAGCGCCATCACCGCCGGCACGAGCACCAGCACCACCGCGCCGACCAGGGCCCACCCGTCTTCTGCCCAACTGACCAGCCGGCGCAGGTGAAAGGTGTCGCCAGGATCCACGGCCTCTAACCGGCCCAACACGTCGCCACGCAGGACGACGGCGGCCGTCGTTCCCCCGGCAGCAACCAAGGCGGGCAGGGCGTCGCCCAACCCAGCCTGCACCACTAGACCCGCGGCAAACGCTTGATCGGTGGCAGAAAGCACACCAAGAGCGGTCGCCGCCGCCATAGCTGGCTTGAGGTAGTGGGCGGCGGTCGCCATTGTTTCGCGGACCTCGGGGATCTTGTCGCCCAGCAGTTCTGCGATGGTCAGGACCATCAGCGTCACCAAACAGGCGTCACTCGTGAACCAGTTGGGCGCGTCGGCATGGTTCGCCAGCAGGCCCAGCGAGGCCAGCCCCGGAATCTGCGGGGCAAAACGCAACAGCCCCGCCGTCGCCAGGGCCGGCGCGAACATCCGCGCGGCAAACAGGCCGCTGCTTCCCAGAGCATGCACAAGTGCGATTGCATTCATTGGGTCCCCTGGTCCGCAAAGCCGCGCCGACGGTTCCGGCCGCGCCGCCGTAGGATACAGGTTCTGCCGTGCTGGGATCGATGGGCCTGGCCAAGCCGGGCGCTCGGCCGCGGTTCATTCGGCCCAAGCGCCTGGGTTTGCTGCTGGCTTCGCGCTGGCGCACAATCCCGGCCAGGGCCATCACGGGCCGCCAGGGAGTGTCATGACCGAGCCTGCGCCAACGCGCCTGGAGCGTTTGGCCTTGCGCATGACGGCGCTGGCCGAGCGGTACTTGCCAGATGCGCTTCCCTTTGCCTTGTTGGGCACGCTGCTGGTGGCCGTGCTGGCACTCGCCCTACAAGGAATGGCGCCCGACAAAGCGCTGAGGAGCTGGGGCGACGGCGTATGGAGCTTGGCCGCGTTTTCGCTGCAGATGGCCATGATCGTGATTGGCGGTACGGTGGTCGCGACAGCGCCGGCCGTGGCACGTGCCGTGGACCGGTTGGCCGCGCTGCCCACCAGTGAGCGCCAGGCCACGGTGCTGTGTGCCGTAGTGTCGATGGCTACGTCGTGGTTCAATTGGGGATTTGGGCTATTGTTTTCGGCGGTGCTCGTGCGCGCAGTGGCACGTCGGCTTCCGGCTATAGACTATCGAACTTTGGCGGCCACCTCGCTGCTTGGCCTGGGTACCGTGTGGGCCCAGGGGTTGTCGGGCTCGGCGGCGCTCCAAATGGCCACGCCCGGGATGCTGGCGCCGGCCATTCGCGCGATTGCTGCCGGCAAAGGGGCCCAAGGCGCCGAGTTGGTGCCAGGTGGCATCATCTCGCTGCAGCACACGATTTTCTTGTGGCAGTCCTTGGTTTCCGTTTTGGTAGAGGTCGTGGTGGTGGCCGCGCTGATCGCCGCCATCACGCCGATCGGACCCAGGGCGCGCACGGCGAGCCAACTGGGCGTTGACTTGAGCGACCCGCACGACGAGACCGACGACCGCCCGCATGTGCCGGGCCAGTGGCTGGAGCATCAGGCATGGCTGGGGCGCGTCATCGGCGCGTTGGGGCTGGCGGCGGTGGTCCTGCAGTTGCTGCAGGCCGAGCACGTCGCGGCCGCCATCACCCTGAATACCGTCAATTTGACTCTGCTTTCCTTGGGATTCTGGCTGCACCGCACTCCGGCGCGGCTGGCGCGTGCGTTTGCTCGGGCGACGCCAGCGACGTGGGGCCTGCTCCTGCAGTTCCCGCTGTACGGTGGGATCGCGGCCGTGATCACGGACAGCAAGCTGAGCGAGCGCGTGGCGGACTGGTTGACAGCGGCGGCGACGCCCCTGACCTACCCGCCGCTGGTGGCGGCCTACTCTGCGATTCTTGGAGTGTTTGTGCCGTCGGGCGGCTCCAAGTGGGTGATCGAGGCCCCCTACGTTTTGGCCGCAGCGCATCGCCACCGCGTGCACCTGGGCTGGATGGTGGCCGTGTACGATCTGGGCGAAGCAGTGGCCAACTTGGTGCAACCGTTCTGGATGTTGCCGGTGCTGGGCTTGCTTGGCCTGCGGGCGCGCGACGTGATGGGAGTGACCTGGACGGTGGCACTGGTGGTGGCGCCCCTGGTCTTGGTGTTGGTCACGGCCTTGGGGGCGACGCTGGGCTATCCGCTGTAGGCCAGGCTGGCGCCAGACCGATGACGCAACTGGCGCTGGCGGGCCCTTGAGCAGCGGCAGCAAACCGAATAAGCTCGCCGGTGTCCCCACCTAGAGGAGCCCGCATGCCACCGCATTCCTTGGCCCGTGTGGTCGCCGTTGCCTTGGTCTTGTGCGCCGCCAGCCCGGCCTGGGCGCGCCGGCCGTTTGACGACACGGACCTGTTTACGGGGCACTCGATCCGCCAATCGTCCAAGGACCGCAAAGTGGCGGTGGGGGTCAATGTCCACTCTGCGCCGGTGCCCTATGTGGCGCGCAAAGCCCTGGACAAGGCCGTGAGTATCGCCAGCGGCACCGGGGCGTATCCAGATGCCAAGGTCATGCTGGGTATCCTGGAAAAAAGTGACGCAGCTGCGGTCGAGAAATTGGCCAAGGCCGGCAACGTGGCCGGCGTGCAGAACCAGCTCCGCACCGACTTGAAGAAGGCCGGCGTCACGCCCACCGCCGAGCAAACCGCCGCCATCGACAACATCAACAGCAGCAACATCGGTCAGGTCGAGACGATTGCCCTGGTCGCCTCCGGCGCGGGCGGCGACAACCAGGCCATCGTAGTGGGGGTAGAGCCCTGGGCCGAGTACAATTTTGGCACCTACGACCTGACCGCGTCCTTGCCGTTTGCCGCGTTCCGCAACCCGGACAGCACCGATTTCGAAGTCGGCAACCTGACCCTGGACTTCCGTGCCGGCTCGCGCCGCAGCCTGCTGGGGGCCGGCGGCGAGTACCTGCCCTTGGCGATTGGCTGGACCGGCGGTGTCTCGGCCTATTTGCCCACGGGAACCAGCCAAGCCAACCGCGTCGCACTCAGCAACGTCCTGGTTCTGCCCAAGTACTTGCACGAATACGCTTCGATCCAGCCCTACGCCATCTTTGCGGCCGAGGCGGCGATCTTCGCGGCGATGCTTCGCTTGGAATACACGCACATGCAGGCCCTGCGCGACAAGCCGCTCTACACCAGTGTGGGGTACTTCAATTGGGCGGCCTCGCTGGTGGCGCGGGTGTGGATCGTCGACCTGGTGGGCGAGCTGGACGGCTTGGTCGAGGCCTACAACGCCCCGGCCATGAACGACATCTATGCCACGCTGGGCGGTCGCCTGAGCATCGGTCCGGTGCGGCTTGGCGTGGGTGCGCGCATGCCCGTGACCACTCACCAGGCGTCGTTGAATGACCAGAGCTTTGGTGTGTCGTTTGCCAACGTGGCCAAGTTGAACGTGCTGGTGCAGGGGATTCTGTCGTTTTGACGAACGTTCACGGCTGGTTTCATTGGCAGCTGTGCGGTGCGGTCGATTCGCTGGCCTCGATTGGGCCGCAAGCAAGCGCCTCTGCGGGGTTTGCAACTGCCGGGCCAGCGCAGTACGCTGCCAACAGGCCTCACTGCACGCGGGCCGACGGATGGATTGCTCATGCTACACGCGCGTATTCGGCACCTGCTCGCGATGGCCGTGCTTGGTCTTGGCGGCTTGGCTTCGGCCGTGGCGATGGCCGCGCCGATGCAATTGGCCGCCCAAGGGCGTCTGATCAGCACCAGCGGCGGCCCCGTCAGCGACGGTAGCTACCCCATGGCGCTGTCCATCTACGACCAGGCCACGGGCGGAACGGCGCTGTACAAGGAATTGTTCTTGGGCATCAACGTCAACGGCGGCGTGTTCGCCGTGGCACTGGGCGCGGCCGACACCAAGCTGGACAGTTCGCTGTTCGCCGACGGCAAGGCCCTGTGGATCGGCGTCCAAGTGGGCGTAGAAGCGGAACTTCCGCGCCAGCCGTTGCAGCGCGTCCCGTATGCCGCACACGCCTGGACGGCGGCCCAATCGCTTGACCTGCAGTGCTCGGGCTGCGTGACCAGTGCGGCGATTGCCAAGGCCGCCATTACCGGCGACAAGATTGCCAATTTTGCGATCGGCGCCAATCACGTCAATTTCCCTTGGGCCGCGTCGGACCAGCCAGGTGGGGCAGCCAGCTTCGCCATCGGCGCCAACACGGCCAAGCTGGCGGAGCAGGCAAAACTCGCTGAAAATGCAGGCTTTGCCGATGATGCCACCCACGCCCTCAGTGCCGACAAGGCCAAGGCTGCCGATACGGCTGGCGCAGCGGACACGGCCAAAACGGCTGACGTAGCCAAGGGTTTGCAGTGTACCGGTTGTGTCGGTACCGATCAGCTGGCCGATGCCTCGGTGACCAAGGCCAAGCTGGCCGCCGGAGCGGTGAGTACCGAGCAGATCGTCAACGGCGCGGTCACCGGCGACAAGATCGCCAATGGCACCATCACCGGGGACAAGATTGCCGACGGCACCATCACTGCGGCCAAGCTGGCCAAGGGCGCGGGCTTGCTGCCGACTTCGGCGCTGCTCATCAGTCCGTCGCCCTACGACCAGTCGCTGTTGGACGCGGGCTACAAGCGCTATGGCTACAGCATCGACCTGAAGGGCGAGCGCAACTGGATTGCGCACAAGAACTTGCCCACTGGGCGGTTGCACCCAACTGTGGCGGTGGTCAAGAACCGTGCCTATGTCATCGGCGGCGGTGGCCCGGCTCACTTTGATGGCGGCAGCAAGCTGAACGAAATGTACGACCCCGACACGGACACCTGGACGACCAAGGCGCCCATGCCCACCGCGCGCGGCTGGAATCCTTGGGTGGTCCTCAACGACGTCATCTATGTTGCCGGCGGCGTCAATGCTCAGGTGGCCTCGGCGGCCTTTGAGTCGTACGATCCGGCCACCGACAAGTGGACCGCCTTGACGCCCATGCCGGTGGCCAGCATCGCGTCGTGGGGCATTGCCTACGGCGGCAAGGCCTACTTCTTTGCGGGCAGCTCAGGTGCCACCCAGATCTATGACCCGGTCACGGCCAAATGGAGCACCGGTGCGGCAGTGCCCGGCGGCGGCGGCGAAGACCACGCCACGGCAGAGCTGGATGGCAAGTTGTACGTCATCGGCGGGGCCTACTCTCCGGACCGCGTCGCCCTGCGCCGCTACGACCCCGCCACCAACACCTGGGAAAGTCTGGCGAACATGCCTGACGGCGTGACCGACGGCTTTGCCTATGTGGTCGGGCGCTCCATCTACGTCTGGTGCGGCTGGGACAGCAAAGAGCGCGACCTGCGCGTGTACGACGTGGACAGCCAGACCTGGTCGAGCCGCACGACGTTCTTGCCGCCCATCCCCAATTCGGCCGGCTACAACCGCTTCAAGATTGCGATGTTGAATGGCCGGGCCTACTTCATGGGCGGCGCGGTCAGCAGCAACGAAGGCGTGGCCTACAACCAGAACGTGGTGTCGTTCGGCCCGATCGAAGCGTACCTGTATAGCAAGTAGGCCGCGGTTACGGCGCGCAGTAGGTGTCGAAGTCGCTGCAGCAGTCGCTGTTCTCGATGCAGAGGTCGTCGCACCAGCAGGTGCTGCCGTCCGCTTCCTTGCTCGCGTCGCCGCACTTGCCGTTGCAGACCACGCCGCTGACCTTGCAGTCGGCCGCGCAGTTGGTGGCGGTCTCGCCGGGCTCGCACTTGCCGTTGCCGCACTGGCAGGCGCCGCAGTCGCCGGGGCACTTGGCGCAGTCTTCGCCCGAGGTGCACTTGCCGTCGCCGCACGGGCAGGCGCCGCAGTCTTTGCTGCAGCTGCTGCAGTCTTCGCTGCCTTGGCACAGGCAAGTCGCCGCCAGCGCCAGCGGTGCGCACTTCTTCTTCAAGTCTTCACGAATCAAGAACATCCTTGCCTCCCGTGTCGCACAGACGGTCGAAGCGCCGTGGTGTCCGGCATGGGTAGTGGAGCCCTGCGCAAAGCTCAACCGACAAGGGATACTCGGCGGATTGTCGGGACTCTACCAATCGTCTGAGAACGGGTACGCCACCGGCAGCTTGCCCAGTTCGCGGTACTCCACGGCGGCCGCGTCGTACAGCATCCGCATCGTCAGCGTGCCCGACGCGTCGGCGGCGAGCATGCCGGCGCGCAACATGGCGTTGCGGATGTGTCCACCCGACAGCTCGAAGGCCTCGCCCAGCCACTCGAAGTCCAGGTCGTCCTCGGTCGGCAGCTTGGCGGGCAGCACCGCCTCCCACAGCTTGGCGCGCTCTTCGGGCCCAGGGAATGGAAACTGCACGCGGAAGCGCAAGCGGCGCACAAAGGCTTCGTCGATCGAGGCGGCAAAGTTGGTGGTCAAGATGATGACGCCGTCGAATTCCTCAAGCCGCTGCAGCAGGTAGTTGACCTCCAGATTGGCGTAGCGGTCGTTGCTGCTGCGAATCTCGGTGCGCGCGCCGAACATCGAGTCGGCCTCGTCAAAGAGCAGCGCTGCGCCCACTTGGGTCGCTTCGGCAAACAGCTGGCCCAGCCGCTCTTCGGTCTCGCCGATGTATTTGCTGACCACCCGCGACAGGTCGACGCGGTACAGCTCTACGCCGATTTCTTTGGCGATGAGGCCGGCCACCATCGTCTTGCCGGTGCCCGACGGGCCGCTGAACATGGCCGACAGCGCCCGCCCGTAGCCCGGCCCGTCGCCAAAGCCCAAGTCATCGAACAGCTTCTTCCGCAGCCGGGCGAAGCGCGACAAGTCCTTGATCTGCGACAAGACCTCGTCGGGCAAGACCAGGTCCGCCCACGTCGAGGTGGTGTCGACGCGCGAGCCATAGCGGCGCAGGCCGGCGGTCATGGCGGTAGTGGCGGCGGTGCGGAGCTCGCTGCGAGTGGGCACGAAGGCGGGCAGGGCGATGCCGCGCGCCAAGGCCGTCGCCTGCCGGGCTTGCGCTTGCTGGGCCACGTGGGCGGCGGCCACGGCGATTTGCGTAGGCCCCATGCCCAGATGCGCGATCTCGGCCGCGTGCTCTTGGCTCGGCTCCGGCGCAAACCCCACCGCTTGCAGCGCCGTCGACCATTGCTCGGTCCGCTCGGCCAGGTCCAGCGGCGCCACTTCCAGGTGCGGCAACCCCGCAGTTACCGCCAGCTTTTGCGCCAACTCTGCGGGCATCGGCCCTTCGTGGACCAGCGCCAGCGGCCGTCGCAAGGCCGTCAGCCGGTCGGCCAGCCGCACCACCGCAAGCGGCTTTTCAGACATCGCCGCTGCGGCCCGGTCCAGGCCCACCACCAGCCAAATCGCAGCCTCTAAGCGGGCTTGCGCGTGCAGCTGCGCCATCAGCTCGGTCGGCAGGCCCGTCGCTGCGTCGAACACCGCCGCCAGGTCCACTTGCCGCAGGGGCACGCCGCGCCGCCCAGCCACCGTCGCGGCCAGACCATCGGCGCCCAAGCCGGCCATGCCGGACACCAGCACCGGCCGCCCGCCGGCCAACAGCCGTTCCAAGACGTCGGCCCAACCGGCTCGACCTGCTGTTTCTGCAGCCGATTCGGGCAGCCACCGCGGCACATAGAACGGCTCGAGCGGACTGCTCGCCGCACCGCCGACCAAGAATCGCAGCAGGACCCGGCCCACCCGGCAGCTCTCGCCCTTGGCCACCGCTGCACCGGTCAGGCGCAGCTCGCCGCCGTCGCCCAGCATCGCGCTCGCCAGCCCGGCACCCAAATCCGCAGACGCAAAGGCCAGATCCAGTACATCGATGCGCAGCGCCTCGTCGCGCCCCAGCGCCTGCGCCACCCGTTGGCCCAAGACCGCGCAGCTGGGGGCAAGCTGAGTACAGGCCAGCACTTCCAGCGCCCGCGCCGCCTGGTCCGACAGCTCGAGCAGCTCGGCCGCCAGCCCCAGCAGGCTGGGCTCGTCGACGGGCAGCGGGCCGTCTTCGGCCGTAAATTCAGCCAGTCCCAGGGCCCGCCCGCACAGCACCCACAGCGCGGCGGTGCGCTGCACGCTGGCGGCCGACAGGGCGGGATACGGCTGGGGCTCGGCCTGGGCCGGCAGTTCTGCTTGCGTCGTCATCGAGTTCCTCGTCGTGCTTGCGCGGCTGCGCCCGGCGCCGGTCAGCTCGTCCCCAGCAGGGGCAGGTCCAGCACCGGCGGGGTCGCCAACTGGGCGTGGGCTTGAGCTCGCAAGAATGCCACCACATGGCCCAACGTGCGAGCCTGCTGCGGCGCCACGCGGATCGGCCGTTGCCATCCCGCGGGCTTGGCGGCGGCCGGCTCGTCCCACCAGGTGGGGTGATGCGCGACCAAGTCATCCAACAGCTGGACATAACGCCACAAGTCGCGCCCATCCAGCAGCCAGTCCAGCGCAACTCGCCGCAGCGCGTCTGGCCCGGTCAGAGCCCGCTCCAGGCACAGCGGCAGCTCGGCCTGGACCCACGGCCGCGCCAAGACAGCCAAATGCAGCCACGCCAGCGGACCGTTGCCCCACGGCGTCTCGACGAACTTGCCCCGCTCGGCACTGCGCTGCAAAAGCGTCTGCAAGTCCGCGGCAGTACGCAGCGGCAGGTGACTCGCCTTGGGCCCCATTGCCCCTTCGGTCGGCACCAGAAAATCCGCCATGCGAATCTGGGCCAGCCAGGCCTGCTGCCCGGCCAAGACCGCCTGCAGCGGCGGTCGCGCGCCCAAGCCCCAAGCCAGCTCGGCGTGGCGCACGGTCAGCGGCCCCAGCAGATCTACCAGCGGCCAGTCCCAAGGCTCCAGCACCGCCAGTTGCCGCGAGCTGGCCAGGACATCCGCAAACGCCTGCCGGACCAGCGCATCGCCATCCACCACCGCATGTTGCAGGGCCACCGCCACACAATCGCGCCAGTCGCTGCGCTGGGCCAGCAGCCGGTCCAACCACAGCCACGCTGGCTCGCTGTCGTCGTGGCCGAAGCGGACGATGGGGTCGCCGTAGCCCCGCCCCTCTTCCAGCGAGGTGTCCAGGGCACTCAACAGCTCGCGAGCACTGGCAAAAGCCAGGGGAGTCGTGCCGGCGCGCAGTTCGATGCGCTGGGTCTCCATGACTTATGGACGGGGGCTGGTCGCGGCGCTGCCCGTGGTCGGCGCGTTCGGGCGCGGGCCGCTGACGCGGTCGTAGGCCCCGCGCGGCGCCACGGCGGGCGCGGTGGGCACGGCCCCAGGGCTGGCATTTTGCTGACGCGCGCTGGGAATCACCGGCGCGGCGCCCGGGCGGTTCATCTCCAGAGTCGTGTCCGCCATCAGGTCTTGGTACATGCCGCGTACGGCCGGCGACGTGTTCAGGATCGACGTGTTGGCGGTGTTGCCGCGCGCCATCTCGGCCACCGGCGACATCTCGCGATTGCGTGCCGCGACGCCGGGTTCCAAGGCGTTCGAGACCTGCGACGCCACCCGCGCGATATCCGCCAAGAAGTCGTCGTTCGGCACCACGGCGTGGGCGTTGGTCACCTCGGCCCAGGTCACGTTGCTCTCCAAGAACTCGGCCGCGCCGCCGCCGGTCAGACCGTAGTCGTCCTCGCTCATGTTGCGGGCGGTCCAGACGGCGCTCAACAGGCCGTCAAAGACTGTGGGCTTGCGGACTTCGCGTGTGCGGGTCGCCAGCGCCGTGTCGATCGACAGCACCACTGTGCCGTCCGGGTACCACTCGGGCTGCAGGGCGCCCAGGCGCATCATGCGCGCGTACACCGTCTCGGCGCTGCCGGCCAGCTGCGCGGGCTGGATCTCCATCGGGTGGTACCAGGTGCCGTAACTGGTGATGGGCACACTGGTATCGATGGTGGACTTGACCGGAGTGCCGCCGGCCAGCAGGTGCCGGTAGGCCTTGCGCTGCATCGCCTCGTCGTTCTTGGCGCGGTCGATGGCTGGCTGCGAGGTCACGCCCTTGGCGCGCAGCTCGCTCTCTACGCGGGCCTGAATCTGCCCCAGGTGCACGCCTTTGGCCGACTTGTAGAGCGTCTCGACCGATTGGTTGCGCGTGCTGAAGCGCGCGATGCGGTCGGCCGGGATCGGGTTGCCTTTGAAGCAGTACTTGTGGCCGCGGGCCCGTTTCATCGCCTCGTAGGTGTGGGTACGGTCCGTGAACGTGGCCTTTTTCAGCTCGGTCGCCAGCTCGGTGTAGTAGGTGGGCACCAGGCTGGGGTCCGACAGGTGCTGCTCGCTGTCCAATTCCGAGAATTTCTGCACCGCGATCGGGTCCGGCGCGCCGACTGCCTTGGCTTGCGCGGCCGCGGGGCCCACTTGCATGAAGGCGTCGACCGCCGCGTGGGTCAGCAGCCCAGGGCTGCCGTAGTCCGCAGCGAACTGGTCGGCGGTCTTGCCGGCCGAGGCCAGCTTTTGCGCCAGCGGCTGGGCAATATCAGCCAAACTCGCGTCAGCTTTGACGATTTCGGCGCGTGCCGTTGCCTCGGTCAGCGGGGCCGGCGCAGTGGCGGGCGGGGCGGCGCTGGTGTCGGTGCCGGCGGCGGGAGTGCGCGCGGGCGCTGCGGGCGCACGGGCAGGGGCGGCGCCACGTCCAGGAGAAGCAGGGGCAGAACTGGTCGACGCTGGGGTGGTAGGCACGGCACAACCTCCTGATGTCGCCAGAATAGCCCGAGCAGGCGCGCGTGGGAAGGAGAAACGCGTACCGCGCGGGTCTGCAGACCCCAGCTAGCCCCCTTTGCACGCCCTCTACTAGCCCTCTTTGCCTGCCTTACCGGGTGGCTACTAACGCCGTACATGTGTTGGAAACCTGTGCGATCCTTGGCACT
>JBBISH010000156.1:0-12626 GCA_037441385.1 Myxococcales bacterium | reverse complement strand
CGCATCCCTTCAAGGCGAATCGACCCACGCGGGCCGGCCGTGCGTGTTCGTGCGGTTGGCCGGCTGCCCCCTGCGCTGCACCTGGTGCGACACCGAGTACAGTTTTGCTGCCGGCGAACGGCGGTCGATCGACGAAATTTGTCAACAGGTTCATGACTTGGGCGTGCCCTTGGTCGAAGTGACCGGTGGCGAGCCGCTGGCACAAAAGCCGACGCCCGCGCTCTTGCAAGCCCTGTGCGAGCGCGGCTTCGAGGTGCTGCTCGAGACGAGCGGCGCGTACCCGTGGCGCGACCTGGACCCGCGGGTCAAGGTCATCGCCGACCTCAAGTGTCCCGGCTCGGCCGAGTCGCACCGCAACCTGCTGGTGGATTTGGCGCAATTGCGCCCCCAAGACGAGCTGAAGATCGTGGTGGCCAGCCGCGCCGACTTTGACTGGGCGCTGCAGCGGCTGCGCGGCGAGCTGGCCGGCGTGGCGGCGACTGTGCTGTGGAGCGCAGTGTGGCAAAATGTCCCACTTGCGGATCTGGCGGCGTGGCTGCTGGCAGAGCGCGCTCCGGGCCGGATGCAAGTGCAGCTGCACAAAGTGATCTGGCCGGATGTGGATCGCGGCGTGTAGCGAACTCTCGTCAGATCAGCTCGCCGATGTGCTGATCCAGCCACCGCAACTGCAACAGCAGAACCTGGATCGAGTCCAGGGCTGGCCCATACAGCTGCGGCGCCGCCGGCGCGTCTTGCAACCCCGCCAAAGCTAGCGAGATTCCGTAGGCCGCGCGGGTCCCCATCAGGAAGGCCGCCAAACCCGCGTCGCCGGGATCGGCACCGCCGTTGTGGAGATAGCCCTGCCGCAGCGCCCGCGCCAGCTCGGGCCGCGGCGCCGGATCTTGGTGCGTGGTCAAGCGCTTCCAGTTGGCCGATGTTCGGCAGATGGCCTGCGCCAAGTCGCTGGCCGGGTCGTCCCACGCCGCGTAGTCAAAGTCCAGGACCCCGGTGACCAGGGCCTGGCGACCGTCCCACTGCCACTGCAGGTTGTGCCAGCCGAAGTCGCCGTGGGCGATCCCCCGCGGGCGGTCCTGAAGCGTTTCAGCCAGCTTGCTCAGCCACGGCTCCAGCAGGGCCTGCAGTTGGTCGCCCAAGGCCTCGCCCTGGTCGAACAGGCCCAGCTGGGCACGCAAGGCCAGCCATTGGCTGGGGTTTTGCTGCAGGCGCAGCAGGGGTAGCACCGCGCTGGACAAACCGTGCGGCGGCCGGCGCCAGTCGGTGATGCGCCGCAACCCCTGATGCAGCTTGGCCAAGGCCGCGCCCATGGCCAGAGCCTGCGCGGGCTCCAGCTGCTGGTGGGGATCGCTCAGCGTTTGCCGCAGCGACTGACCGTCGATCGCCCGCTGCACGACCGCAAACCCGCCGCCGCAGGCCAGCGCCGCATGACCCTGGCGATCGCGCAGGACAGCCGGCACGGCCAGACCCAGATCCGCCTGTTTGGACAGCGCTTCTTCCAATGCGGCGGTCGTCTCGACGTGGTCTTGGCCGCGGCGGCCAGGCAGATAGCACTTGGTGTACAGGTCGGCGGCGCCCGCCTGGCGCAGTTGAGCGAGCAGCGCGTTGTGCCCCATCCGCAACCGCGTCACGTGCCAGTCGTCCCCTGCCGTGACTTGGGCAAGAACCTGCGGCACTTGGTCCAGAATCTGCCGCACGGCTGCGGTAGCCTTGCCCGCCTGGGCGTCGACGCGACCGTCCAGAGCCATGGCCCGCTGCAGCGCCACCTCGGCCAGGTCGTCCTTACCCAACTCGGCGCATACACGGGCCTTTTCTAGCCAAGCACCGGCATGTTCGGGCGAACGCACCAACAGCGAATCCAACACCGGCAAGGCCCGGTCGGCTTGGCCGCGGCGAGTGAGCGCATCGGCCCACGCCAGCAGTGTGCTGGGCGCCAACACCTTGCGCTGCACAAGCGGATCCAGGACCGCCGCCGCCCGGTCGGTCTGGCCACATAGCAGCAGCGCTTCGCCCAGCAGCTGCTGAAATTCCTGGACCTGCGGCTGCAATTGCACCGCGTGTTCCGCTGCCAGCAGCGCCGCTTGGGGCAAGCGCAGCGCGACAAAACGCACCGCCCGCAGCGCGGCCAGTGCGGCTGGGTCGGCGCCGGCCCGTTCCAGCGTGTCCAGGGCCAGGTCCACGGCTGCACTTTCGCCCAACTGCGGGGCCAGCCGTTGGGTGGCCGCCAGAACCCAGCCGATCGGAGCGGCGGGCTGCAGATCCAAAAGACCTTGCAGCGCCTCTTCGGCGACGTCGAGCCGCCCCAAATCGCTAGCCGCGTCGACCAGTTGCGCCCACGCCTCGGCCGCGGTCGCCGGATCGTCGGTCGCTTCGGCCAGCCATGTCAGGGCATCGTCGCCGCGCCCTGCGGCCAGAAAGTCCTGGGCCAACAGCAGCGCCGGTCGCCCGCCCCCGTGCGGATGTCGCGCCGAGCGGGCCAGCAGTTGCGCCCGTCGATCGGCCCGAGTTCCGGGCAGTTGCGCCAGCGCCATCCAGGCGGCGGGGTCGTCGATGCCCCGCTCGACCGCCGCCTCCAGGTGGTCGCGCGCGCCCTGCAGATCGTCCATGGCCAGCGCGAGCTTGCCGATGAGCGCGTGCAGGGCGGCCGGGTCCGCATCGGCCCGCGCCAGTCCAGCCAACGCCGCGGTGCGCGCCCCAGGCAAATCGCCCGCTTGTAGGGCCAGGCGGATGCGGTCAGCGGGATGCACGTTCGGCCTCGTCGACGTGGGCCAGCCACTCTTGGCAGGCCGCTGCGACCCGCTCGACACCCAGGCGCGCGGCCAGATCCTGGGCGGCGGTCAACTCGGCGCGGGCCTGCGGATAAAGTCCTTGCGCTGTCAAGACTTGCGCAACCACCCGCCGCGCCTGGGCGTGGGCCACCGGCTGCAGCAGCTCGGCCGCAAGCTGGGCGGCGATGCGTGCGTCCTGGCGGGCTTCGTCGATTCGCTCTTGCGCCAGCGCGGCTTGCGCGCGAGCCAGCCGGCCTTGCAGCTCGCGGTGGGGGTCGCCCTTGGCCTGGGCTTCGGCGATCCACAGCGCGGCATCGGCCAGCGTCAAGGTGGGCTCCTGCTCGGCCTGCATGGCGTCCAGGGCCGCCTGCGCCAGTCCGGCCAGCTCCGGCCGAGTGCGGCGCGCGAGGTCACGCAATTCCGCGGCAACGCTTGGGTTTTCGGGATCCAGGCCCAGCTGAGCCAGCGCACGCCACAACCGCAGGTCGTCGCCCTGCCCATCGCCCCAGGCCAGATCGCCCAGGCCCAGATCGCTCGCCTCGATCGCCTCGACGAAGTGACCGCCCTGTACCGCCAGACGCGCCCGCAAGCCGGCGGCCGCCGCGCGCAGTGCCCCCTGCTCCGGCGGCAAAAGCTGGCCCGTTCCATGGGCTTGTCTAGCAAATTCCAGTGCTTGACCGCGGTCGCCGTCCTTCTCGGCCTGCTCGGCCAGCACACAGGCCCCCTGCACCTGGGCGGCGCGGTCGCCCGCCAAATGCCCTTGGTCGACGAGCCCTTGGCCGACGATCCGCACGCCTTGAGCGTGGCCCCCCGCCACCAGCAGCGTCAGCAGCACCTGCAAGGTCGCCACGCGCGGTCGCGGATCGGTCAGCGCCGTGGCCAGACGGTCGGCCTCGGCGGCAAAGGCGATGGCCACCCGCGGCTCGGACTCGACGGTGGCCGCTTGGCACAAAAGCCGCGCCCTCACAGGCACATCCAGGTCCATGGCCAGGTACTTGCCCAACACTTGCCGGGCTTCGGCGGGCTGCCCCAAGGCGGCCAAGAGCTCGGCCAAGTGGCTGGCCAGCAGCGCGCCCAGCTCGGGGTCGGCGGCGGCGGGGTCCAGCAGCAGCGCGCGCAACTGTTCGGCGGCGCGGTCATAGTGGCCGTCGGCCGCCAGGGCCATCGCCCCCTGCAGGGCCGCGGCAAATTCGGCGGGCGCCTCGGCGGCGTCTTGGGGATTTTGGGCAGGGTCTAGCGGCATTTGGACACCTCGCAGCCGCCGCGACCTTGCCGCTGGGGCCGGGCTGTGTCAAGAAGCACGTCTCCCGCGCCGCGGCGCGCCCTTGCGAGACCCCATGGCCAGCGCGCCCCCCGTAAACGATGACCGCCCCTTTGGCGTGCGGCTGCGCCACGATCTGGGCGCCCTGCTCCGCGGCCCGCGCGAGCTGTGGCTGCTGTATGCCCTCAAATTTCTCGAAAGTGTCGCCGACTTTGCCATCTACAACCTGCTCGCCGTCTACCTGAGCGAAGATCTGGGCTACAGCGACAAGCAAGCAGGCGTTATCTTTGGCATCTGGACCACCGCCAACTCGGTCGTGGCCTTCTTTACCGGCTTTATCGCCGACAGCATCGGCAGCAAGCGCGCCCTGACCTGGGCAGTGGTCTCGGTCCTGATCGGTCGCACCATCATGGCCATTTTTCACGACCCGGTGGTCCCCCTCATCGGCCTCGCCATCTCGGTGTGGGGTGTGGCGTCGATGATCCCCACCATGACGGCGGGCGTGCGGCGCTATACCAACAAAGACACGGTCGCCTTTGGCTTTTCGCTGTTCTACGTGATCATGAACCTGGGCGCCCTGGTCGCCCCCATGATGATCGGCGCACTGCGCCAGTGGTTGCGCGGCGGCATCGACGTCGACTTGACCGGCCGCACGATCCACTTGACCAGCAGCCAGTTGGTGTTCTCGATCGCGGCCGCGGTGACGCTCGGCGCCGCCCTGCTGAGCTCCACCCTGAGCCCAGACGCGCCACCCAGCCAAAGCGCGGCCAAGAAGCCTAGTCCCATCGCGATCTTGCGCGAGGTCGGCCGCGAGTCGACCTTTTGGCGCTTCATGTTGTTCGTCAGCCTGCTCGTGCTCGTGCGCCTCATCTTCAACCACGCCCATCAGACCTGGCCCAAATACACCCAGCGCGTGATCGGGCCCGACTTCAACTTCGCGTTTTACTGGTCGATCAACCCGGCGATGGTCATCGTGCTCACGCCACTGGTCACGGCGCTGACCCGCAGGTTGCCCGCGTTTTGGTGCATCGTCGGCGGCGCACTGCTCAGCACCTCGTCGGTGTTCTTCTTGGCGTTGTCGTCGTCGGTGACGGCCCAGCTTGCGTTTGTGGCGGTGTTGTCGCTGGGCGAGTGCATCTGGTCGCCGCGCCTGTACGAATACACGGCGACGGTGGCGCCCCCTGGCCGCGAGGCATCGTACATGGGCCTTTCACAAGTACCTATGTTCATGGCCAAATTGGTCGTCGGTTGGCTGTCGGGTTGGATGCTGTCGACCTGGTGCCCAGCGAGCGGCCCGCGCCAACCCGAGCTCATGTGGCTCGTCATCGGCGTCATGACCTTGGTGGGGCCGCTACTCATCGTGGCCTTGAAGAAAGTCATCGAAACGGGCAAGAATTCGCCGGCTAATGCTGCCGCACCTGCGGCGTAGACCGCCAAGGCGCCTTCGGGCGTCGAACGGTCACCGCTCGGGCTTGCCACCAGTGGCACGCAGATGCAGCGCCCCTATCTTCTACAACACGGCGATTCTCAAGGAGTCGATCATGAAAACCGTTTTCAATCACCGCCACTGGTCGCGCTACTTGGCCGGCCTGTGCAGTTTTGGCGCAACGATGTGCCTGGGGCTGCTGCCGGCCACGGCGGAGGCGCCGCGCAAGGCCCTTTTCTCGGCCAACCAAACGGGGACGCCCGCGCCGTCGTTCTTGAGCGGCGCCCTGGGCATGAACGCCAGCGCGCTGGGCGAGGTCAAGCCCGACAACGACAAGGTGGCGATCCGCTTGGCCAGCGAGGTGTTCAACCGCGAATTCCTGCTGCAGGCCGCCTACACCGAGTTCGAAGAGACGCCCAAGTTCCACGGCTTGAAGTCGCGCGTGGTCAACTTCAAGAAAATGCACAACAAGGTCTACATGATCGAGGCGTCGGCGGGCAACACCGGCTCCGAAGACATGCCGACTACGCTGCTGCTCGCCGAGTTTCCGATCGTGAACGAGACCGCCGACTGGGTGGAGATCGACTGGGGCGCGGGCATGAAGAACGTGTTTGCGTCCGAGGAGATGCATGCCTCGGACACCAGCGACGGCAGCCAGGCCACGCCGATGCTGCGCGCCTACAAGATTCGCTTCGACTTCGTGGACTCGGCGGTGGTGACCAGCGAGAACCAGATCGTGATTCGCCAGGTGGCGCAGCTGGAAGTGCCCGATCGCCAAGGCGCGATGGAGCCCACGGTCGAGATCAAGTACTACCTGACCCTGTACCAGCCCGACAAGAGCTTCAAGCCCACGATCTCCAAGGGCTTCCAGAAGATGGGCTTCTTCGAGGTGGCGCCGCAGCTGGAAAAGGGCGGCGGCCAGGTCATCTACGCGGCCAAGTACAACCTCGCCAAGCCGATCGTGTACGCGATCAGCGCCAACACGCCGGCCGAGTACCGCAAGGCCGTGAAAGAAGGCGTCTTGTACTGGAACAAGGTGCTGGGCGAGGACCGCATCCAGGTGGTCGACGCGCCGGCCGGCATCGTGCCGCCGGACTTCAACCTGAACATCATCCAGTGGATCAACTACGAAGAGGCCGGGGCTGCTTACGCCGACGCGCAGATGGACCCGCGCACCGGCGAGATCTTGCACGCCCAGGTGTACCTGCCCAGCTCGTTCGCCATTGGTGGCAAGGAGTTGGCGCGCGCGGCCGTGCTGCGGTCGCAGGCTGGGACCGTGGGTGCGGCGCCGCGGGCCAAGACCGCCGGGTTGGTCATGGGCGGCGGCAAGACCAGCCAGCTGTGCAACCTGGATCTGGCTGATTTCGCTTCGCATTCGATCGCCGGGCTGGACGCGATCCTGAGCCCCGAGGTGCCGGACGACAAGCTGCTCAAGGCCAGCCAAGACACCATCCGCGCGGTGGTGGCCCACGAGGTCGGCCATACCCTGGGTCTGCGCCACAATTTCGCCGGCTCGCTGGCGTCGAACCTGCCGCGCGACGAGGTCGATCAGATTTTTGCCGCCTATCTGACCGGCAAGGCCAGCCAAAAGCTGCCGTCGTCCACCGTGATGGACTACCTGGAGCAGCGCGAGATGATGATGATGGGCGACCAGATCGCCCACGGCGTGGTGCTGGACTACGACAAGAAGGCCATGGCCGCGCTGTACAAGGGCAAGGACACCCCGCCCGAAGAGATGCCGCCGTTCTGCACCGACTCGGCCGTGGGCAAGTACCTGGACTGCCAGCGCTTCGACGCCGGCAAAAGCGTCATCTCGTCGCGGACCAGCCGCGTGGCGCTCAACAGCGAGCAAGTGGCGCAGACCGTTCTGGAAGTGGCCGTGGCGCTGACCAAGACCCCGCCCAAGGGCGTGCAGCCGATGGCGGTCGAGAAGCTGTCCTTCAACCCACAGGCCCTGGCGCGCTTCATCTTGGGCGAGCGGCATCTGCTGTTCGCGGCGCTGAGCGAGCAGGTGCAGCTGCTGGGCATCCGCCGCAACCTGGCCTTCGAGGGGCCGCTGCAAGACGAAGAGGCCAAGGCGGCCGAGCTGGAGTACCTGGCCAAGGAGTTCGAGGCGGCGGGCGGGGTGGCCAAGGTCTTTGCGCCGCTGCCGGCCGACTACGCGGACAAGGTGCTGGCGCATTGGAACGCCCTGCTGGCCGACAAGCGGTTCATCTCGGGCAAGAAGAAAGACGGCACGCCATGGCAGTACAGCGACGCCGAAGTGGTCAAGTTGAAGAAATTCGGCGAGATTCTGTTCGGCAAGATGAAGCGCTCGCTCGTCATCGAAGACATCTTGGTGATGGCCGGCGCGGCCTTTGGCGGCAAGCTGCGGCTGGCCGACCACGACCTGTCGCGCGACCTGGCGGCGGTGCTCGAGCAGCGCGGCCTGGAGATCATCACGGCGACGGTGCCTGGGCAAGACATCGTGGTGCCGCTGGACGGGCCGGCCTCCAAGTTCTTTGCAGAGCAGTTCATCGACGCCGAGCAAGTGCAAGTCCCCACCGTCAAGGGCATTTCCGGCGCGCTGGGCGGCTTCCCCGAAGTGCCGCTGACGCCCAAGCCGGGCTCGGGCACGCCGGGCAAGGCGGGCGTCGCGGGCACGCCTCCCGCCACACCGCCGGCCCCCAAAGTCCTGACGTTGCCTCGCTTTGTCTATCCGCTGGAGATCCGCCGCGCCGCCGCTGGCTTGCTGGCCCCGGGACGCTGCGGTGCGCCCGAGTGGGGCCTGGCCGAGCGGGTGCGCCTGCACGTGAACTACATGAAATTCGTGCAAGCGGCCCTGGCTGGCAAGCTGCCGCCCGGCGAGTTGCGCCCCGACGCTCTGCCGCGGCCGCTGCTGCGTTGGCTGGTCGAAATGAAGATGGTCGAGGCGGCGATCGGCGGGTAGTTCTACTGCCGTTTCATGATGTTGTACGCGGCTAGCGCAGCCATCCAGATGGGCGTATCATCCCGGCCATGACTCGCTGGCTACCGATCTTCGCGCGCGTCGCCTGCCTGGCCCAGCTGCTGGCGGCGCCCGCTGTGGCCGCCCCCAAGGCGGACTCGGCCAAGGCCGTGCGCGCCAAGGCCGAAGCGCTGGACGCCGAAGCCAAAGAAGCCTTCAAGTCCGGCCAGTTCGATCGCGCAGCCGAGTTGTTCATGCAGGTCTACGACCTGAGCAAGCAGCCGGCCGCGGTGTACAACGCCGCCCGCGCCCGTGAGCAAGGTGGCAAACTGGCCGAGGCCAAAGCGCTGTTCGAGTTGTTCCTGCGCCTGGAACGCAGCGAAAAAGGTCAAGAAGACGCCAAAAAGCGCATCACCGAGATCGACGCGAAGCTGAAGAAGGACGCCGAAGACAAGGCCAAGGCCGAAGCCGAGCAAAAGGCTAAGGCCGAAGCCGAGCAAAAGGCGCGCCAAGAAGAGGCCGATCGCAAGCTGCGCGAAGCCGAGCAAAAGACGCGCGAAGCCGAGCAAAAAGCCCGCGAGGCGCAGATCCTGGCCGAAAAAGAGCAGGCCGCCAAAGCTGAAGCAGAAGCGCGCGCCCGCGCCGAAGCGGAAGCTCGTGGCCGGGTCGAGGCGGAAAAGAAGGCCAAAGAAGCCGAGTTGCGCGCCAAGGACGCGGAAGCGCGCGCCAAAGAGGCCGAGGCCCGCGCTCGCCAAGCGCAGATCAATCCGGGGCCGACGCCGACCGTCGCGCCCCCGGTGCCGGTGGTCAAGGCGCCGCCCGCAGACAGTGGCCCGGCGCCGCACCCCGAGCCGCAACCGGTAGAGCCAAGTGGCAAGGGTTTGTTGGGCGGCGTGGTGCTCAGCGCATTGGGCGGCGCCAGTCTGCAGCAGGTGGCGCCCGACGCCCGCGTCAAGCCCGACTTGAGCTTTGGTCTGGGCGCCTGGGGCTGGATGTCGTGGGGCAACAAGGGCAGCGCGCCGTGGTGGGCGGCGGTGTGCGAGGCCGGCTGGGAAGGCTATTCGGGTTTCTCGGTCAGTGGCACCGCCGCGGCGCCCAGCGGCCTGGTGGCGGGCGTTGGCGTCGCCCTGCCGCGCTTGGCCGGCCTGATGGTCTCGGTCAAGCGCCACCAAGTTCAACTCGAGAACGGCAAACCGGGTTTTGGCTATACCACCTTGGGCGTGCGGGTCGTAGTGGCGCCCAAGTCCACGATGGTGGCGCTGGGTTTCGAGGGTCTCATCGCCTCGGACCGCTCGACCCTGGACTTGTCGGCCACCGATGAGTTCGGCTACGGCCCGGTCGGTCGGTTGACCCTGGAATTCGGCTTCAATATCGCCAACGCACCGCTGTCCAAGTAGCGTCGCTGGGGCCTCGCCGCCCCGATCGTCCACAGCCCAAGCACCCAACGTTGCCGCAGGTCGGCGATTGGGCTAGATTGCGGGGCAGACGCCGACGCGTCGTGTGGAGTGCCCATGCCCGCCCAAAGTCGACTCGGCGACAAGTCCCAGGTGCCCGCCGACGCTCACGGCTGCCCGGCATGCCCCCACCCATGCATCGGCCCGGCCGTGGCGGGTTCGCCCGACGTCAACGTCAACAGCAAACCGGCCTTGCGCGTCGGCGATCCCGGCGTCCATGCGGCCTGCTGCGGTCCGAACACATGGACGGCGGCAGCCGGCTCCGGCACGGTCTTCATCAACAAGAAGGCCGCGCACCGCCTGGGCGATTCAGACACCCACTGCGGCGGCAGCGGCAAGATGGTCGAGGGCTCGCCCAACGTCATCACCGGCGGCTGACCGCGCTTGCACCGGCGACTTGAGGGCGATCGCGTTTGGTCCGCGGACGCCAGCTGGGTCTGCGCAGGTACATTACGAAAGAAAGCGGGAGACGCTGCGATTGCGGCGCGACCAGTCTGACCCGTTCTGCAACCGCCGAGAATCAGGCGGGGACCCCGGTTCGGGCCCGAAGAATTGCCCGAGTTTTCGATCCGATTCGGAGGGAATTGGTATGAGCATCAACGAGTTTTCGTGAGCGAGTGGTTTCGTTGCTCTGAACCTCGGAGATTTGTGACTGGTGTTCTAGAACGGTTTGCGGAACTGCAGGCCGAACGGCGACAGGCTGGTGACGCGCACGGTGGTGCCGGCGATTTCCAGCGTGGTGAACTGCCGAGTCAGCGCCACCATGTCGATTTGGGGCGTGATCACGGCTTGGCCGGGCCCGGCGTTGCCGATGAGCGGCGCCGATCGGACGCAAAGGTCGCAGCGCACGTCGCGGCCCGAAAAGTGGGCAGCGTGGCGATCGAGCCAGTCCTTGTTGCTGTAGCTGATCGGGCTGCCGCCGTCTTCGCCGCCAGCCAACGCGGCCACGATCCCCACATGCGAGACCACGGAACCCGACTCGTGCAGCGTGGTGGGAGCCTGCGCCCGGTGGCGACGGTGACCGTGGGGACGCGCCATGGCTGCCGAAGCCAACAGCGTGCCGGCGAGTGCGGCCAAGGCGACCAGCGCCAACGGCAACCCCGATCGACGCGGAACCCTGCGCGACAAGGGCCGGCTACAACGGGCAACTCGGTGGGACAACACAATCGTCACGGGCACCTCGACGTCTGGATTCACACTACAAATCCGTGACGCGATTTGCAAGCAGAAAGATCGTGAACAGATGTAACAACTCGCCCGCACGTCGCCTTTGCCGGCAGGCGACCGCGGTGGCACAATGGGGGGGCGGCCCCTTGCCGATGTGAGCGCCCCCAATGGCCAACGAGACTCCCCCGTTCGTCAGCGGCACACCACTGCAACCCCATGTTCTGCAAGGGCCTCTGCTGGGTCTTGCCGGCCGGGACGCCCCCTTGCCGGCCCGCCAGCGTGTCGCCCGCGCCGCCGTGCCCGCCCCGCCCGACGCGCTGGTGCCAGCGCTGCTGTTTCTGACCCAGGATCTGGAGCCCGAAATCCGCAAGCTGGCCAAGGAGTCGCTGGCGTCGATGCCGATCGAGGTGCTAGGGCCCGTTGTCGCGGCGATGAAGGATCCGGCCCTGGTGGACGCCGCGGCGCGCGCGATGGTGCGCATTCCCAAGGCCGCCCGCGCCATCGCGCTGAATGCCTACTCGGACGACGACACCCTGCGGTGGATGGCCAGCGCCGCCGACACCGAAACGGTGCTGTCGATCGGCCGCAACCACGTGCGGGCCCTGCGCTACCCGGCGATCATCGAAGCGATCTACCTGAACCCGCTGGCGCCGCAAAGCTTGGTGCAAGACCTGTTTGGTCTGGCCGTGCGCTCGGGCGTGAACCTGGACCACGTGCCGGGCTTCCGCGAAGCCAAGGCGATGCTGGTGGGCGAAGAACCGGCCGACGAAGAAAAGGGATTGTCAGACGCCGAGTTTGCTTCGGCGATGCTGATGGCGATCGGCCAAGGCGAGCGGGCGATCCAGCTGGTGGATTCGGCCGACGGCAGTGCCCAAGCCGAGCGCGAGGCCGGCAGCTTGGCAGCGCTGTTGTCGCGCATGAGCGTGGCCCAGAAGATCCGCATTGCCATGGTGGGCGACGCCGCTACGCGCAAGCTGCTGATCCGCGACCCGAAAAAGATGGTGGCCTTTGCCGTGCTGAAGTCGCCGCGCTTGACCGAAGGCGAAATCACGGCGTTTGCGTCGAACAAAGCGCTGAGCGAGGACATCCTGGCCAGCATCGCCCGCAACCGCCAGTGGACCAAGGACTATGCCACCCGCAAAGCGTTGGTGTTCAACCCCAAGACGCCGCTGTCGCTGAGCATGCAGTTCTTGCGCACCCTGAGCGCCAAGGACATGAAGGACTGCTCGGGGTCGCGCGACGTCAACCCCAACGTGGCGCGCACGGCCAAGCGGATCCTGACCGAAGCCAGCGAAAAGAAAGGCTAAAATACCCTCCTGATTCGCGCCTGTGCGGCTGCCGTGACCCGTTCGGCATCTGGCGAGAATCAAGCGGGGACCCCGGTTCGCGCCCGCCGATTTCCCCAGAGTTTGCGATCCGATTCGAACGGATTCCGTATAAGAGGGTGTGTACATATTATTCAGCCCCGAGCCGTGCCGTGATGAGGCGAATCATGGCGAGCGCCATCCAGGCCTTGCTGCTTGCGATCGTCTCTTCGTAGTCCTTTGACAGCCGACGGTTGCGCGACATCCACGCTAGCGTGCGTTCGACGATCCAGCGCCAGCGCACGACGACGAAGCCGGTCGGCTGC
>JBBISH010000155.1:0-13265 GCA_037441385.1 Myxococcales bacterium | reverse complement strand
TCCGTCCGAATCGGATCGAAAACTCGGGCAATTCTTCGGGCTCGAACCGGGGTCCCCGCCTGATTCTCGCCGGTTGCAGACCGGGGCAGAGAAGCCGTACAGGCGTGAATCAGACGGGGTTCGTATCCGTGGGTCGCAAGCGGGCGCCCCAATACCCAGCACTAGCGCGACCCGCCGCGACGTCTGCCCGCAGGTCCGGGTTTCTGATCGGTGCTCTAGACTGAGCGCAGCGCGTCGACCGGGTTGAGCCGCGCCGCGCGCCAGGCCGGCCACGCCGCCGCGAGCAGGGTGCCCAGGGTGGCGGCCAAGAAGGTCGGCAGCACCAGCCCCAAGGGCATCGCCGGCACGATGTGGTAGACCGCCGTGGAACCCGGCGCCGTCGAGGCCAGCCCGCCACGGCTCGCCACCAGCCAGATCAGGCTGGACGACAAGGCCATACCCACCGTGCCACCGATCGCCGCCAGCGCCAGGCCTTCGAGCAGAAACAGAACCGTGATCCGGCCGCGCCGCACGCCGACCGCCATCATCGTGCCGATCTCGCGGGTGCGCTCGAGCACCGCCATCAGCATCGTGTTGATCACGCCGATCACCGCAATGATCAAGAACACCACCGCGATCACGGTGAGCAGCTGCGCCTGAAAACGCACCACGTCGGCCACGTTGGGCCGCAGCTGCTTCCAAGTCTGCACCTCCCACTGCGGCCCCAGGCGCCCGCGCAGATCCGCCGCCACCTCCTCGATGTCGCCGCGGTCGTGCAGCGCCACCGCCAGCTCGGTCACGCGCCCCTTCATGCCCAGCAGATCCTGGGCAAAGGCCAGGTCCACGTTCACCAACCGCTTGGCCTCAAAGGCGTTGCCGTTGTTCTGCACGCCGGCCACGTCCAGGTCCAGGGCGTTCTGCCGCCCCTCGCGCGTCGCCGCCTGGAGCGTCGCCACCGATCCCGACTTCAGCCCCAGGGCCTCGGCCAGTTCGTCGCCCAGAACCGCGCCGGTCGGGTGCGCCGGATCTTCGCCCACGGCCTTGCCGCTCAGGCCAAACTTGGCCCACGGCAGGGCCACGAATTCCTGCTTGGGATCGTAGGCCGTGCCCTGGAAGGTGGTGGACTGGCTGCCGTTGTTCAGCAGGCCGCCAAACGGGATCCGCGGCGACACGGCCCGCACCCCCGGAGCGCTGCGCACCAGCTTGACCTCGGGCCCGTCCACATCAAAGTCCAGGTCCAGCGGCTGGTTTTCGCGCACGTCGTCGTAGCCCTTGCGGTGCACCTGCAGGGCGCCGGTCTTGCCCAAGACGATATCGTCGATCATCACGTTGCCCAGGCCCAGGATGAACGAGCCCATCAGCATGGTGAAGAACACGCCAAAGCCGATCGCGCCCATGGTCAGGCCCGAGCGCCCGCGGTTGCGGAATACATTGCGCACGGCCATCTTGAAAAGGTTTCCCATCTGGATCGAACTCCCAGCGCGCCCGCGCCGCAGACGCCAAGAAACTGAACGATCGTTCACTTGCCCCGATTCTCAGCCACCAGCCAGGGCCTCGACCGGCCGCAGCTTGCTGGCCCGCCAGGCCGGGTACAGCGCAAAGCCCAGCGCGCCCAGCGCCGCCAGCACCGTGACCACTGCAAGATAAGTAGGCGGCACGAATGGCCGAATCGTAAACGGCACGTTGCTGCCCGGGGCGGTAACCTCGATGCCGCGCTTGGCGAGCGCCAGCACCACCCCGTAGCCCACGCTGCTGCCGACCACGCCGCCCAGGCCGCCGATGAACAGCGCCTCGAACAGGAACAGCACCACGATCCGCCCGCGCCGCACCCCCACCGCCATCATCGTGCCGATCTCGCGGGTCCGTTCCAGCACGCTCATCAGCATCGTGTTGGCAACGCCAAGCAGCATCAGCAGCATGAAGATCGCCGCGATGACGCTGATGATCACGTTCTGCCGCTCGCGGGCCGACACGACGAACTTGGCAATGTCCTCCCAGGTGCTCACCTCGTACTCCGGACCCATCAGCTGTTGCAGCGCCTTTTGCACCGCCGGGATCTGGTTGATGTCGTCCACGGCGATCAGCAGTTCGGTCGCGCGCCCCTCCATCTTGAGCAGGCGCTGCGCGACATCGAGCCGCACCAGCCCCAGCTTGCGCTCGCCTGGGCCATTCAAGGCCAACGTGCCGACCAGGCTCACATTTTCGCCAGAGAGCTGCCCGTCCTTGTCCGGCGCCAGCAACGCGGGCGGGTCCTTGGTTTTCACGGCCTTGTCGCGCAGGGCCTTGTCCATCTCGGTCGTGACCACCATCGCGTCGGCCACGGTGCCGTCTTTGAAGCGCCCCTGGTCGTAGATCGTGTCGCGCCGCAGATGACAAACCTTGAATTCCTTAGCAGGATCAACGGCTTGCAGCGCCAGGAAGATGGTCTCTTCGCCCAGATTGACCATGCCGGCAAACACGATGCGCGGCGCGACCGCCGTCACGT
This sequence comes from Myxococcales bacterium, assembly GCA_037441385.1. Lineage (GTDB taxonomy): Bacteria > Myxococcota_A > UBA9042 > UBA9042 > UBA9042 > SXRM01. The sequence goes on along the minus strand of JBBISH010000155.1, from coordinate 10,801 downwards.
GCGGCACTTGCTCGATCTTGCGCAGCGCAGCCGTGTCGGCGGCCAAGTCCAGCGTCAGGGGCGCCGCCAGCACGTTCTTCAAGAAGCCCTTCTTGTGGATTTGCAGGGCGCCGGTCTGGCCGCCGATCACGCTCTCGACCAGCGATGTTTGAAAGCCGTTGAGAACTCCGCGGATCGACACCATGACCCCCACGCCGACCAGCAATGCAGCCAGGGTGATCAGGGTGCGGCGGCGGTTGCGCAAGACGTTGCGGACGGCGATCCGCAGCAGGTTCCACATGGCTAACTCCCAAGCGCGGCCACGCCGCTTGGACATAAATATGCACTCGTTCAGTTTCCTGTCAAGGGCACGGTCTGGCCGCACGCGCCCCCGATCCAAGATGCACGCTGGACCAGGAACGGTGCGACGCGATTCGGGCTACGCGGTCGCGACACGGGCCGGTTCGCAGGGCGCTGGCCTTGGCCCCGACGCCACCAGATTTTACTCAGGCAGAGCGCAGCTACATGCGCGGTCTGGGTGCGCGAATGGCGGCAGCCGGTCCTACGGCAGCTTGAGCCCGCGCTCGGCGGCGGACTTCAAGTAGCGCTCGGGCTCGGCCAGGAACTTGCCTCGGCAGCCGCGGCAGCAGAACCAGTAGGTAACGCCTTTGTAGTCGGCATATTCCGTCTCGTCGCTGGGCGCAAAAGTCTCGCCCATGACGGGGCAGGTCGCTTGGGCCGGCCGGGCAGGCGCAGCGGCGCCTGGGGCATCCGTCGCGGGCCGCGCAGGTGCCGCGCCACACGCCGTGATCACCGAGCTGGCGAACACCACTGCCAATCCCCAGCGCATCGTCATGGCCACCCCCCCCTTGTCCACCGAACGCCACTGCCGCTACAGCACGATCTTGAACGCCGCCGAACCCAGCGACTTGCCGCCAGCGGTGACGGCCAACGTCAGCTTCCACTCGCCGGGCATCGAGAAACTGGCCTTGCCGGCGTAGAGCCCGCCCCCCTTGGCCACCGGCGCCACGTTGCCGCTAGAGCCGTGGCCCATGGTGACCATCAGCGGTGTGGCTTTGACCGTCGCGTCGGCAATGGCCGGGAAGTTCACATCGTCGCCCGCATCGCTGTGGACGGTCACGGTATAGGGGTTCAACCCCACCTTGGGCTTCTTGGGGAAGTACAGCGACACGATCGTCTTGGTGCCGTCGGCTGCCGTGACCGACGCGACCCACGCCGACTTGCTGACCGTCAAGTTGTCGATCGCCACCGCGCGCGCTGCGGCCCCAAGCGGCACTTCTACGTTCAAGTCCAGGCGCCACGGGGCGTCGGCCGCGCTGGCCATTTGGAACACGGAAATCCCTTGAAACAGGGCCAGATCGTCGGCGGTGTCGGGCGGGTCGATGACCGGGCAGCCGTGCTGGGCGCCGGCCATGCCCATGTGGGGCGCCTGCAGGATGTGGGCCGCGCTGACCTGCGTACCCTGGGCAGTCACGCGGTAGGCCAGGTAGTTTTGACCCATGGTGGGGACTTGCGGCGCGAACACTTCCACAGCCAAGTCGCCGTTTTGCCCGTACCCCAGCGCCTGCCAGCCAGCGGGCGGATCGCCCGGCACAAACGCGGTGGTGGCCGTGTCGCTCGCGCCGTTGATCGCGCCGTCGGTGGCGCTGTTGCCGTCAGAGCCCACGGCACCATTGGTATCGGTGGCGTCGCTGGCGACGGCCGCGTCGGTGCTGGCCGTGGCCGCAGTGCCTGAGTCGCAGGCCGCCGCCCCAAGCAGTACCACGGCCTGCAGCCAAAGCCCCGCCATCCCCATACCTTTCATCGACCGCGTGCCCATGCCCTTGCCTCCCTGTGCCATCCAGCTTGCCCAACAGCCACCGCAAAGCGCCGCCAAATAGCTCACAACCCACTGAAACAGCGGACAATTCTACAACACCCACACCCGCGGGGCCACACGGGTTTGGCTCCCAAACCTGCCTACAGACCGTAGCGCAAACCCAGGGTGCCAGCCCACCGTTCGGGGCGATTGCGCGCCCCTAGCCAAGCGCCGGGCGCGTCCGTGGCGACATTACCCATAAGTGTCCAAGAAAACGCAAACTTCCAAGACAAAGCCAGCGCCGCAGTGCCACCGATGGCCTTGGTGTCGGGCTGAGCCACATCGTTGACCAGCGTCGCTGCCTCGCGATCCGCCAAGAGCTGCAGGGCCAAGACCAGTTTGTCGGGTTTGAGCTCTACGCCAGCCGACAGACCAGCCTGCAAACCCATACCGTAGCGCTGGGATTCCTGGGTGTCGCTGCGCACAAAAGCCAGGGGCACGGTCAGGCCGCCCTCGGCGCGGGCGAACCAAGGCATCCAGGCCTTCTCGATCGCTACGGCCAGGCCCAGCACCCACGCCCCGCGTCCGGTGGCGTCGGCCGCGAGCAGATCCTTGGCTTGCTCGGCCCGCGTCGAGGTGGGGGTGGTCACCGTGGCGGTAAACGCCAGCGCGGGCCAGTGGTGAAGTTCGCCCGGCAGCAACGTGTCCCAGCGCGCACCCACCTGCAGGTCGCCCAGGCCCTGGCCGGTGTGATCGCCCGCACCTTCGGCCGAACGGAAGCCGACCACCCATGGAACCCGGCCAAAGGCTTGCCATTTTTCCGAGAGCCGCGCCATACCCCACAAGTCAGTGCGCCACTCGGACTCGCGATAGCCGGTGGGAAAGGCGCGGTAGATCCCCTCGCCGTCGTAGCGCCCCGTCGAGTTGGCATAGCTGGTGAGCACACCAAAAGCGGCCGGTTCCCATGGCAGCAGGCGGCCAATGCCGAACACGGACGCCGACACGCAACAAGCCGCCGCGTACGCCGGTCCAGGCGCCAACAACAAGAGGGCAGCCAAGGCCGCGCCTGCCCATTTCATACCCACCCCACTTGAGAGCTTGTTCGACGCGGCCGGCTCCCCCTGCAACGCTCGAATATGCCTACACGTTCACGCTGCAAAACGAGCCCGGCCACATGACGCCCGCCGCAGCTTGTGAGAGTGCGGTTCGCCCGGTCCAAGGTCAAGGCCCGCGTTGCCAACCTGTGACGCCAGGGCCGCAACTTGCTTTGCAGGCCGGCTAGGAGCGTGTCGGAATAATCCCGGCACAATCCTAGCGCCGCGTCTTGCGCGGCGGCAACTGGCTGAAATCGCACGAATTCACTTCGGGCGATTTTCGGCCAGTTGGACAAACGAAAAAGGCTAGGAGACTGGCGGCACCCAATAAGATCATAATGCATAACTAAATGGACATGTAGTGTCGCCTATTTTGCCGACAGGCTCCTAGTACGCCAAATCTCAAGTTCTTTCGGGGTTGCGGTCGGCGGCGTACTAGGCGGCGCAAGCCGCACGCGGGGGTCGCAGGGGACGGGGGTCCAAGAGTGCGCGGCGCGCCCCCTCCACTTGCTGAAAAGGCTAGCACTACAAACCATTCGAAAGGCCCATACCTGAACGAACTTCGGGTTTGTAGTACTGGATTTCGCCGCGGGCCAGAGCGGCTGCAAAGCAGGTTGAGGGGGCAGCTCGGCGCCGCAGGATCGAGTCCGGACGGCAACGGTCGCGCCAAGTAGCAGCTCCAGCCGCCAGCAAAGCCCGGCCTGGAACATGGCTGCAGTTGGCGGTTCGACACCATTTCGATCGCCAAGCCAACTCGCAGACTGGCGGCCACTGGCGTTGGCCAGCCGTCAACCGGCGGCGATGCGCGGTGGCCGGGCTTGCCCACAGCGATCGCGCACAGCCCATACCGCCCATTGCCTGTTGCGAATACCCACTGCTGGCATTTTGACGCTCCTTTCTGCACCGACTAGAATCGCACTACTGAGTTCGCAGTCGTGGGCCAACAAGGCAGTGCGTCTGCGAACAGCGCCCTCGTGGAGGGCCCATGCCGGTCCTGGATCTAGCTACTGTTCAGTTCATGGGCGTGGCCGCGTGCCTGGCATCGGCGCTATATGTCGGTGCGATCTGGCAAGAAGATCGGCACAACTCCAAGGGTTTCCTGTATCTGGCTGCCCACTTCGCGGTCCGCGCGGTCGGCCTGGCTTTGGCGGCCGCGGGCGGCGACAGCCTGCGCGGCTGGGCCGAGCTCACCGGCCTGGCCGCCTGGGTCTTGCTGTACGTAGGGGCGCACCGCTTCACGCAGGCCAAGCACCCATCCAATAAGGATTTCCTTATTCTCGGGCTAGGGCTGGCGGCCTTGGCGGGACCGGCGCTGGCGGTGGGCTCTCGCCACGGGCAGGCGGCACTCCTGGCCGGGGCGGCGTTGTTCCTGATCGCGCAGATCGCGCGCTTGTTTGTGGGGCGAAGCCTGGCGTCGCCAGGGGCGCACGCGCCCGAAGCGGTCGTCGCCCTGCTGGGGTTTGCGGGCGTGACGGCCGCCGAGCTGGCCGCCGATGTGCTGGCTCTTGCGCCCCAGGTGGCTGCAACTTCACTGGATTTGCTCCGGCCGTGGTGGATGGGCGGGCAGGTCATCCTGGTGGCGCTGCTGACCCAGTCCCTGTCGCTGGCGGTCAAGCGGCGCTTGCTGGATGCCGTGCAGGGCGAGCGCGAGAAGTTCGCCGGCGCATTTCAGGCCGCACCGTTTGCCATCACGCTGTCACGCCGCGAGGACCGGAAGATCGTGGACGTCAACTCGATCTTTGCGGAACAGACCGGCCTGAGCCGCGCGGACGTGATCGACAAGTCGGTGGATCAGCTGACGATTTGGGATGACCCCGCCGTCGCTGAACGCATCGGCCAAGAGCTGAGCCGCACCGGACAGGCGGGGCCTACAGAGGTCGTCTTCCGAAAAAAGGGCACCATCTCGGTCGGTTTGCTGTCGGCCCGCACCTTCCAGGCTGGCGGCGAGACGTTTGCCATGGCTTGCGTGGCCGACATCACCGCGCAAAAGCAAAACGAGCAGCAACTGCGCAACACCCAGGCCGCCCGCGAGGTCGAGCGCGAAGCCAATCGCGTCGCCGACGAACTGCAGCGGCGCCAGATGGTCGACCTACTGGACGACGCGCTGGCAGCCCGCAAACAGGCTGAAGAAGGGCACAAGCTCCAGCTATTCTACAGCCGGCGCGCCGAAGCGCTCTTGGCCTTCCCCGCGGCGGCCGAGCGCATGAGTGAGATGGATTTCATGCGCTTTGGCGTGGACCAGACCGAGGCCCTGACCAACAGCCGCATCGCGTTTATCCACTTGATGCACGAAGACCAGCAGAACATCGAGCTGGTGACCTGGTCGAGCGCGACCCAGGTCGAGCACAGCAAGGTGATCCGCGAGTCGCACTACCCGCTGAGCGCCGCCGGAGTTTGGGCCGACGCCGCCCGCGAGCAAAAGCCAATCGTCATCAACGACTACGAGGGCGCCAACCAAGCGGGCGCGCTGCCGGAAGGCCACGCGGAACTCCAGCGGCTCTTGACCGTGCCGGTGGTCGACGGCGGCAAGGTGCGCTTGCTGCTGGGCGTGGGCAACAAGCCCGAGCCCTATGGCGATTTGGACGTGGAGACCGCGAAACTACTGGCCGACGCCCTGTGGCGGGTGGTGCGGCAACGGCGCGACGATGCGACCCTGCAGGAGCAGCGGCAGCTACTGGCCGAGGCGCAAACCGCTGCCCAAATCGGCAGTTGGTCGATCGAGGTCACCACCAACGAAGTGCACTGGAGCGATCAAACCTTTGCGCTGTACGGCCGCGATCCCTGCGAAGGGCAGCCCAGCGTGCGCGAATGCTACGCGCAGATCCACCCCGACGATCGCGCCGCGGTGGCCGCCTCTGTAGCGGCGTGCGTGCAGGGCGGGCCGCCTGCTTACCAAGAATTTCGGACCGATCCGGCGCGAGGTCCCGTACGCTGGCTGCTCGGCAAGGGCGCACTGGTGCGCGGGGAGCAAGGCCAGCCGCTGCGCATCTCGGGCACGGTGCAAGACATCACCGACGCTCAGGCGGCCCGCGCCAAGATCGAACAACTGTCGCGCTTGTACGCCACGCTGAGCGGCTGCAGCCGCGCCATCATGCGCAGCACCAGCGAAACGGAGCTTTTCCAGCGCGTTTGTGAGGACTTGGTCAACATCGGCGGCATGGCCACCGCTTGGCTGGCTCGTACGGGCGCAGACGGCCAGACTTTGGTGACCGTGGGCCGGGCTGGCCGCGACCGCGACGTGGTTGACGGTCTTGGCATCACGATGAATCCCGATCTGCCCGGCGGCCAGGTGCCGTGTGCGCGGGCGATTCGCGATAAGACGCCGTTCTGGTGCCAAGACTTCCAGCACGACCCGGCCACGGCGGCTTGCCGGGAGCGGCGACCCGACATCCGCTGGCAGTCGATGGCGGCGCTGCCCCTGGTCTGCGACGGCGAGGCAGTGGCCGGACTGAGCGTGCTCAGCGACAGCCCCGCGGCCTTTGACCCCGAAATCCAAGAGTTGTTGCTGGACTTGACCCTAGAGCTCAGCCACGCCCTAGACCGTCTGGCCGGTCAGCGCGAGCGCGCCGAGCACGAAGAGCAGCTGCGCAAGCTGTCGCAGGCCGTGGAGCAGAGTTCCGAGGCCATCGTCATCACCGACCTGCAAGCGCGCATCGAGTATGTCAACGCCGCCTTCGAGCGCATCACCGGCTATCGCCGCACCGAAGTCCTGGGCGCCAATCCGCGCCTGCTGCAATCCGGCAAGACGCCCCCGATCACCTACAAAGCCATGTGGCGGGCGCTGAGCGAAGGGCGCGGTTGGAAGGGCGAGTTCCTCAATCGCCGCAAAGATGGCAGTGAATTCAGCGCATTTTCGATCATCTCGCCGTTGCGCCAAGCCGACGGCAAAGTCGGCCACTTCGTCTCGGTCACCGAAGACATCACGGACCGCAAGCGCGTGGGCGCGGAACTCGACGCCTACCGCCACCGTCTGGAAGATCTGGTAGCCAGTCGCACGGCCGACCTAGAGGGGGCCCGCCAGCAGTCCGAAGCGGCCAATCGCGCCAAGACCGCGTTCCTGGCCAACATGAGCCACGAGATCCGCACGCCGATGAACGCCATCTTGGGCCTGACGCACCTGCTGCAACGCAACAATCCCACGGCCGAACAGCGCGAGCGGCTCAATCGCATCGACGACTCGGGACGCCATTTGCTCAGCATCATCAACGACATCTTGGATCTCTCCAAGATTGAGTCAGGGCATTTCGCCCTGGAAGTGGCCGACTTTCCCCTGTCGGCCGTGCTGGACCGGGTCGCGTCGATCGTCGCCGAAGGGGCCCAAGCCAAAGAGCTCAGCTTGTCGGTCGACCGCGATGGCGTCCCACCCTGGCTGCGCGGCGACGCGACGCGCCTGCGGCAGGCCCTCCTCAACTACGCGGGCAATGCCGTCAAATTCTCGGAGCACGGCGGAGTTGCCTTGCGCGCCAAGCTTGTCGAGCAAGAGGGCGACCACGTGCTCCTCCGCTTCGAAGTCGAGGACACCGGCATCGGCATCGCCCCCGAACACCAAGCGCGGCTATTCCAGAGCTTTGAGCAGGCCGACGTGTCGACCACCCGCAAATTCGGCGGCACCGGCCTGGGTTTGGCGATCACCCGCCGGATTGCCGCGGCGATGGGCGGCGAAGCGGGCATGACCAGCGAGCTGGGCGTGGGCAGCACGTTCTGGTTCACCTGCCGGCTACAGGTCGGCGAGCCAGCCAGCCAGGCCGAGTCCATCCCCGACGGCCTGAGCGAGGTCGAGGCCGCCATGCGCGAGCTGTACCGCTCAGCCCGCCTGCTGTTGGTCGAAGACCATCCGGTCAACCGCGAAGTAGCGGTCAGCTTGCTCCGCGGTGCCGGCCTGTCGGTAGACGAGGCCGAGGATGGCATCGAAGCAGTGAAAATGGCCCAGGCGACGGCGTACGACTTGATCCTGATGGACGTGCAGATGCCCAACATGAACGGGCTGGACGCCACCAGGGCCATCCACGCCCTGCCTGGGCGGCAGGCCACGCCCATTGTGGCGATGACGGCCAACGCGTTTGACGAGGATCGCCGCCGCTGCGAGGCGGCCGGGATGTGCGACTTTGTGGCCAAACCGGTTGAACCCGAGGCACTTTTTGCTGCGCTGGTCCGCTGGCTGCGCGCTCGCCATCGCTCGGACGAGCGGCGCCCCACGGTGACCCCGGCGCCCATGCACGTCGACCACGTCAAGACCCCGCTGCCGCAGCCACTGGCCAAGGCCGCCGGGCTGGACACCCATCGCGGCTTGGTGGCAGTGAGCGGCGACGGCGAGGCCTACACGGCCATCCTGCGGCAGTTCACGGTGGCGCACACCAACGACTGCCGGCAGCTCCGGGCCGAGATCGGCGCAGGCGACTACCCCGCCGCGTTGCGCCGGGTCCATACGCTCAAAGGCGTTTCGGGCACGCTGGGCGCCGTTCACATCCACCAAGCGGCGGTCGCCCTGGAGTCGGCGCTGCGCGACGGCGATGCAGAGTGGCTGACGGCCTTGCTGGACGACCTGAGCGACGCGATCGAGGCGTTGTCGAACGCGGTGAATCAGGTTCCGGGCGAGCCGCCGCCGGCGCCGATGCGCGGCGACCGCGCCAAGGGCGAGTTGGTGCTACGGCAAATGGAAGTCCTGTTGGCTGGCGACGACACCATGGCCAGCGACGTGTACGTGGCGAACCGTCCCATGCTCATGGCCACCTACGGCTCGCAAGTGCAGCAGTTGGGGACCAAGTTGGCGGCGTTTGACTTCCCGGCCGCCTTGGTCGTGGTCCGCGAGTTGTTGAGCGCGGACGTGGTCTAGAGACTCGACCAAATACCAGAGGTTCGTTCAGCTATTCGCCCTGCCGGTCGCGTTTCCGAGCCCAAGTGGGGCGCAAGCGAGCGCCGGCGGCGACACGCCGCGCCGATTTCGACGGCTCGGATGCGCGGAGAAAGTCCAAACTGATCCGCTCTCTAGCCGGCAACGCGCCGCAGGGCCCAAGCCTGCAGCTCGCGAACGCTGCGGTGCAAAACGATGCCCGCCACCTCGGTGGGCGCGCCGGCTCCACCCGCCAACACGGGGACATCTTGGGGCACCAGGCTGCGCAGCTGTGCCAATTGGTCGCGGGCGTTGCGCGCCTCGACCGATGGCGACAGACTGACCAAGACAGCGGCCAGCTCCATGTTCTTCTGAACAAAGTGTGCCGTGCGTGCCAGATCGCCCAGGGGCATGTCGGCGCCCAGGTACAGCACCCGCAGGCCCGACTGGCGCAGCACCACGGCAGCCATCTCCAGGCCCAGGCTGTGCCGCTCGCCGGGCAAATTGGCGCACACCACGCACGGGGCGCCATGGCGATCGGCAACGTTCAGATCGGCCAGGCGGGCACGCAGGTGCTCGCTGGCAAAGTGCTCGTGCGCCACGGTGAGCTCGCCCGTGGCCCACCGCCGCCCCACTTCGATCATCAGCGGCCGCGCCAAATCGTCTAGGAACGCCACACAACCGGCCTGCAGAGCCCCGCGCTGCAGCATCGCGGCCAGGCTGTCGCCGTCAAAACGCTGGATGGCGTCGAGCAGGCGGTGCAGGTCCCCAGTCGGCACGGCTTGCGCAGGCAGGGTTGGCACGCCCGGCGGCCGCGGCGGCGGCTCCACCGGTGGCATGGGCTCGGTCTGGGCCAGCAGGCGCCGCAGATCCGGCAGGCTGAGCGGCACGACCTGACTGGCGCGCATGCCGTGTCCCAAGGCCCGCTTGATGACCTGCAGGTGCAGCACGGCGGCGACGTCGTACTGGCGCTGCCCGCCGTCATCGCGCTCGCCAACGGGAAATCCGTAGCGCCGCTCCCACGTTCGCAGCGTCTCGACGGGGATGCCGACGGCGCGGGCTACGGCGCCAATGCTCAGGCGCGGCAACACTGCGCCGCTGGCGCCTGGGGCGGACGGGTCAGACGGGGTGGTTGGACTGGACATGGCACTCTCCAGACTGCATAGCCAGACTGCATAGCCAGACTGCATAGCCTGCCGCCAATCGCGGCGCTGTGCAAATCGTGCGCAAGGCCTGTTCAAGCCAGCGCAGCTCGTGACACGCACCCCACCGGATCGACATCGGCAAGGTTTCCCGGACGCGGTCTGCGACCGGCGAGAACCGTTGGGGTCCCCGTTCGGACCCCAACAATGACCAGAATCCTTGGAGCCAATTCAGTTGGATTCCGCCGATTCTGCCGCGGGCTGGCAACGGAACCCGCGTTGGGCTCGGCCGGCGATCCTGCGAAACATGGCGGGCTGCCCGCGAGCAACGGCCTTCAGGCTGCTAGAGCACCGATCAGAAACCCGGACCTGCGGGCAAACGTCGCGGCGGGTCGCGCCAGTGCAGGGCTCTGGGGGGCCCGCTTGCGACCCACTGAGCATCAACGAGTTTTCGTCCGCGAGTGGTTTCGTTGCTCTGAACGTCGGAGGTTTGTGATGGGTGTTCTAGTAAGTGACCACCAGCATGACCTTTTGCGCCGCGCCCGACTGATTGATCAGGGTCACGGTGCCGGCGCCGTCGGTCTGCATGGCGAACTTGTTGGCGCCAATGATGTCGAGGCCGGTGGTGTTCGACGTGTCGTAGGTGGGCGTGGTGGAGCCGATGACTTGGGCCACCGAATCGACCACGATGCGGCCTGCCGCGCCAGCGCCACCGTCGCCGCCGTAGCTGTTGAGTTTGTCGGACTTGCCGCCGGCGCCGCCCAGCGCCGAGCACGTGCCCGCGAGCGACACCGAAGTGGCGCGCAGCCAGATCGAGCCGCCCGAGCCACCGCCGCCCGCGCCGCCGTCGCGATCGCTGATCAAGTTGCCACCGTGGCCGCCGTCGGCACGGATGGCGCCGCTGGAGCCCACGGCGATCTTGCCCGCGACGATCTGC
>JBBISH010000154.1:0-13327 GCA_037441385.1 Myxococcales bacterium | reverse complement strand
CGAGGCGAGGTCTGGAGGAAGCGTGGAGCAAAACCGCGGGTTGACGAACAGAAATCGCATCGGAGGCTGGTCAGGGTGGACGAGCAGGCCATCCACTGCAAAGTCCAATAGCATCAAGACCCTGGCACGTATATGCGGCAATCGCGCGGTGAAAGTAGGCGTTCTTACCCGGAGAGACCTGGGATCGTGCCGGCAGCGCCGGCTAGCGGAATCGAAAGAAGACGCGAAGCGATCTCAGGAGTCAGCAGAGGCCATAGTAGGCGCTGGGAGGGTCCCGGCGCCCAAGGGCCAAACGTGAGCAGAGCCAATAGGCGAGAGGACTCGTGCGCAGAACGCGGCAGAATCAGCAACGTCAGGTAACACTTACGTTGGCCCGGACGGCGGATTGCCAGGGTGAAGCCCGAAGCGAACGCGGCGTGGGCGCCGAACTGCGCGCGGCGGACTCGAAGACCGACCGCTCAGACGCGGACCCGAACCGCGTAGCACGCGAACCGCCGGATGCGGACCCGCATGTCCGGTGGTGTGGGAGGGGCGTCGGGCAACCGGCGCCCCTACCCGATAGGGCTTGCGGCGCTGCGTCAGAGTAGGCAAGCGGTAAGGCAGGGGATGACGCGCCAGCCAGCGATCCCCAAGAGGCTGCGCCGCGCAAAACTCCACCCCATTTCCAATTTCGACTGCAACTTCAGTGGGCTACCCCCAAAGTTGCGCGCGCAACTCTTGCCCACCGCGCCCGGCTCCACCGCCTTGACCCCACTCCCGGCCGACCGTAGTCTACCCGACCGCGCGGCTCGCCCGGCCCGCCCCGGAGCCCCACCACGCCGCCGCCTCGCTCTTTCGCGTCCGTGACCGCCCTGCTGGCCGCGCTGGTCGCCGCGTGGCCTTCGGCGCTGGTCGCCCAAGAGGCCGAGCCGTCCTTCTACCACGGCTACGATTTTGGCTCGGAGTCGACGTACAACCCAGCGACCGTCCTGGTCAATCGCGGCTGGGACATGATGCAGCTGGGCGATACCCTTCGCGACCCGTGGCACTTTGACTACGCGACCAACGCGGCCAACGTGGTGGACAACCTGGCCCATGCCCCCTCGCGGGTCGGCGAAGAGGGTTGGGGACGCTTCCTGAGCCGCGAGATCTTTCCGCTTTCATTTACCTCGGCTACGGCGCGCTGGGTGCCCAACTACACCCTGCACCTGCTGGGCGGCGGCCAGACCTTTGCCATGTTGGACGAGTGGTTCCAGGCTCACGCGGTGCCGCTGCCCAAGCTGTGGTCGGCGCTGACGCTGATGTCGGCGGCGTTGGTCAACGAATCCATCGAAAACAAAGGCGTTACCGGCCGCAACACCGATTGCATCGCCGACATGCTGGTGTTCGACCTGGGCGGGATTCTGCTGTTCAGCTCGCCCGCGGTTCGGCAATTCTTCAGTCGCCAGATTGAGTTGATGGACTGGTCCACGCCGCCGGTGCTGACTTGGCCGCATTTGGAGCTCCACAACCATGGCAACTACTACGCCGCGCGCTGGCCGCTACCTTTTGCCAAGCAAGTTGCGCTGTTCAGCTATTTTGGCGCGTGGACGAGTTTTGGCCTGAGCTACAAGCGCGACGACGGCTATGGCCTATCGCTTTCGGCCGGCGGCGCGTCGACCAAGCTCATCGGCAGCCAGCCCAATCTGGTCGAGAATACTGTGACTTTTGTCCCGGCTGTGGGGCTATTCTTCGACCGCCGCGGCTCGCTGCTCGCCTCGCTCAAGGTCGCGGATGTGCCCGACTACTTCGTCCAGGCCGAGCTGTTCCCCGGCCTGATCCCGCGGGTCAAGTGGCTGGGCGGCTTTGTCTCGGTGGCCAAAACAGGGCATTTCGTCGCGGGCTTGACGACCAGCTTGGGCTTTGGCCTGGGCGGGCGTTTTGGCGAAATGGGCGCCACCAGCGAACAGCCGGTGCACGCGTGGACGCGCCGGTAGCCGGGATCAGCGCTTCTCGAACACCCACCAGGTCAGATTGTCCAGACCGGTCAGGCGCTTCCACAAGAAGCCGTAGTCGACCACCTGCAGGTCGGCAAAATGGTCCAGCCAGAAGCCGCCAAAATCGCGCTTGAACAGCCGGTCCATGTGGCCGCGGTAGGGAATGACTTCGGCCTTGTCCGAGAAGTACTCGACGCACACGATGTAGCGCTTGGCCACCCGGTGGATTTCCCGGCACGAGGCCAGCAGATCGTCCGGGTGGATGTGGATCAGCACGCCGCTGGTAAAGGCCAGCTCCACGGCGCCATCGGGCAGGGCGATGTGGGTGGCAAGGCCCTCTAGCACGTGGTCGGCGGGCACCACTTGGTCGCGGACCAGGGTCTCGCGGGCATGCTCGTTGGGCTCCAGGGCGTACAACTCGGCGCCGGTCAGCGTGCGCAAGGCCCGCAGGTTGTTGCCGATGTTCGAGCCCACTTCCAAGATGCTGGCCGGCGGACTGCCCGCGAGGGCGTCCAGGATCTTGGCCCACATCGCCACGCGCGCCCGCAGTTGCTCGTGGGTGGCGGCGTTGCGACCAGCATAGGTATCGCCGAATTCCCCGCGCCAGAACTGGGCTTGAACGGTGTCTGCGGGCTTGTTGCTCATGGTAGGTCCCACCGGCGCCGGCCGGCCTTTGCGGCGCAGAGGATGGACACGCCGCCGCAGGTCGTCAAGGGCCACCAGCCGCGGCGGAACGGGCTGCGGCGACCGCACTACAGCGGGACGACTTCGGGTTTGGTCGCCACGGGGCCACTGTTGCCCAGCTCGCCCTGCAACTGCGTGCCCCAGCACTGCACCTGGCCGCTCGCCAGCGCGGCGCACAGGGTCTGCGCGCCCCCGGCCAGGGCGACGGCGCTGCTCAAGCCCGGCACGGCCTGCGGAACTTTGGCGACCAAAACCTTGGTGCCCATCCCGAGTTGGCCGTTCTCGCCCTGGCCCCAGCACCACACCTGGCCCCCTTTGGCCACGGCGCAATAGCGCTCGCCGTCGGCCGCGCCGCCCATCGCCAGCGTCACGACCGGCGGCAGTCCGGCGATGCTGGTCACGGGCCATGGCTCCACGTCGGACTTGCCCATGTGGGCGCCCCAGCACTGCACCGCGCCGGCACTCGTGACCACGCAGGCGGCGTTCAGGTGGCAGCGCAGCTCGACCGCGCCGCTCACCCCCGCCACCTGGCTGGGCGCGTTGTCCTTGGCGCCCCAGTTGGCGCGCTCGCCCCAGCACCATACCTGGCCGGTGGTCGTCAACGCGCAGCCGAACCCGCCGGTAAAGCACGTGGTCTGGACAGGCGGCAGCGCCGAATTGGCGACCGGTGGCCACACGCTGTCGGTGGCGGTGCTGCCCGTGCCCAGATCGGCGACGTGGCCGGCCGGGTCGCCCCAACAGCGCAGGGTGCCGCCTGCATCCACCGCACACCAGCGGCTGCCCCCCGTGGCGGCGGCGCGAATATCAGTAATGCCGTCGCCCGCTTCGGGGACGCTGCACGGTTTTTGCTGGCAGTCGCGATCGGGGATCTTCAGGCCGGCGTCGGCGGGGGCGGCGCCGCCTTGGCAGACCACCTTACCGTCGCTTCCCACGCCACACATCGCCGCGGTGTGGTAGCCCAGCTTGGTCGCGCCGGGCAGGCCCAGGTACGCCGAGGCGACATCGACAAAGGCCGGCAAGCTGGCCGAGTCGGCCGGGCGCTGGCCCCAGCACCAGGGCTTGCCGCTGCCGTCCACGGCGCAGTAACCGCCGCTGCCGCCTATCAAAGCGCCGGCGCCCGTCACGCCGCCGACCGCGCCTGGTTGCCACTGGCTTGCCGGGCTGACGCCGCTGTGATGGCCCCAAAATCGCAGTTCGCCCGCAGTGTTGACGGCTGCAAAGGTGCTTGGCCCGCTGTCGACTTGGGTGGTGCCCGTCAGCCCCACCACGGCCGCGGCGCTGGCGACCCGGGCGGCGTTGTTGCCCTGCCACGACTGCGGCAGGTAGCGCCAGCAGACCAGACTTCCGTCGGCGCGCATCCCGCAACTGGGCGACACTGCAACGACTTCTGTCGCTCCCGGCAGCGCGGTCAGCTTGTCGCACTTGGCCGCGTCGCAACCGGCGGGCGGCGGCGTCAGGCCGTGCTCGCCCAGCACCCACACTTGGCCTTTGGCGTCCAGGCCCACCACCTGTGCGCCGGCCACCCGAACATCCACCAGGGGTTGCGAGCTCACCTGTTGCGGCGCCGCCGTGTTGTCCAAGCCACCCACTTGCAGCTTGCCGTCCTTGTTCAGCCAGAACAGATCGTCGCCCAGCCCGATGGCCTTGGCGCCCTTGACCCCCTCTAGCGTCAACCACTTGATGCCGCCCACAAACGACTGGAAGGTGCAGGCTGCGCTGCCGTCGTCAAAAAGCGCGCACGCCGTGTACTTGGACATTGCCACGTTTTGCACGGGCTTGGGCGGCAAGAGCGCCACCGGTTGCGCCGGATTCTCTACGCCCAACGTGGCCATGGCGTGGCCCCAGCACCACAGGCCGCCGTCTACGCCCAGGGCACAGGTGTTGCCGGGCGAGGTGCGCACGCTGGCGATCTTGTCCATCCCGCCAACAAATGCTGCCTTGGTGCGGGGTTGCGTGGTGCCGTCGCCCAGCTGACCGTCGGCGTTGCCACCCCAACAGGCGACCCAGCCCAGGCTCGTCACGCCGCAACTATGGCTTTCGCAGGTCGCGGCGCTGGCCCAGACCCCGGTCGGCGTCGGCGTGCCGGCGGTGTCCGCGGCGTCGCTGGCATCGCCCAAAGTCGCCGTGTCGCTGCTGCCCTTGCTGTCGGCCGTGTCGGCCTTGCTGGTCGCGGCGCTCTGGTCGGTGCTGCCGCAGCCGATCGCCGTGGCCAAAACCGCTGCCCACATCCAATGTTTCATCGTGTGTCCTTGATGCTTGCTGGCAGGTTGCCGTTTCAGTCGGAATTGGGGCACCGGCTACGTCTCCAGCTCCGGCTCGGGTTGGGCTTTGCCACGCGCCCCGTCGCGCAGGCCCCATACCAGGCCAAGGGCCGACATGGTCTTGAGAAACAAGCTGCCCGCGTCGGGCTGGCTCCAGCCTTCGCCAAAGAAGGCGCGCCTGGGGTGGGCGTGGTGGTTGTTGTGCCAGCCCTCGCCCAGGCCCCACAGGCCTACCAACCACACGTTGCGGCTGGTGTCCGGCGTGTCGTAGCCGCGCGAGCCAAAACTGGGCAGATGGCAAACGGAATTGACGCAGTAGGCGGCATGCATCCATAGCTTCAGCGGCAAGTACACGACGCACGGCAGGGCCTGCCAGCCGGCCGTAGCCAGCACCAGCGCCACCAGCCCAAGGTGCGGCCAGAAGCGAAACTTCTGCAGTGCCAAATAGTAGCGGTCGTTGGCCAAGTCCTTGCAGCGCACCTTCCACGCCTGGCGATACGTCGACAAGTCGTCGATGACCCAGCCCAAGTGCGCGTAGAACACCCCAAAACGCGGCGAGTGCGGGTCCCCGTCTTTGTCCGAGTAGCCGTGGTGAGTGCGGTGGTTGGCCGCCCATTCCAACGGCGCTGTTTGCAGCGTGGTAGCGGCGCCGGTGATCAAGAAGTATTCCACCCACTTGGGGCACTGGAAGGCGCGGTGCGACAGCAGCCGGTGCAGGCCCACGGTGGTGCCCAAGCCGGCCCACACGAACACACCCAAGCCGGCCAGCGCCCACTCCCAGTGCCAAGGCATCGCAAACGCGGCGAGCGCCAGCAGGTGGTACACCACAAGCGCCAGTGCGGTCCAGGGGTTGAAGCGCATCGGCCGCGTTGGGCGCGGGGTCGGCTGGCCTTGGGCAACGGGCGTGGCTTCCGGCATGGCTGGGGCTCCCGACTCGGCGTTCGTCTTGGACGGGCGCTCGCCACTTGCCGCTGCCGCCGCGCGCGCCCCCGCTACTATACAACGGTCTGCGGCTGCACGCGATTGCCGGGTTTGGGCCGGGGCGGCGACGGCCACCTGCTGACAATGCGGTGACAAGCCCTGCGGCCAGGTGCGGGTGCCCTGCGACTTGCACTGCACCGCCCGCGCGCGCTGGTGCTATGCTACTGCCCGCTGTGGCGCACCTTTTTGCGCCCGCACGCGAGGTCGCTCATGGGCTCCTTCCGGTGGTGGATGGCTGGAGTGCTCACCGCAGGTCTGCTTGGGCCGGTTGCGGCGTGCACGGACACGGCCGTCGGCGAGTCGACCGCGGATCTGACCGAGCCGACCTACCAGAAGTACAACGGTCAGGTCGAGCCGCTGAACACGGCGGCCGGCGACTGGATCTTGTACGAACTGCAGGTGCGATCGGCCAACGCCTGCCTGCCTGCCAGCGGCGGCGCCGCCTGCTCGGCCAAAACCAAACCGAATTTTACCTACTACGGACCGGGCTGCAGCAGCCTGTCGCAATTGCAGAGCATCTCGAAGGGCACCCTGGACGACCTGTTGGTCAGCAGCGCCAAGCCCAGCCGCACCGCCGGCATCACGCTGCAGTACATTCAGGACGTGGTCGGTGCCAATGCGGTGTGGCTGATGCCGCTGTTTCCGCATAACTTTCAGTATGATCTGCCCGACGCTTGCGACGACCTGGGCTCGCCCTATGCAGTGCGCGACTACTACCACACCCGCGGCAGCTTGGCGGCGCGCTGCGTCAAGACGGGCACCGACGAGTGGAGCAGCACGCCGTGCTACGGCGACGCCGAGCTGAAGAAGGTCATCGCGGCAGCTCATGGCAAGGGCATGAAAATCATGCTGGATCTGGCTTTCAATCACCTGGGCCACGAGTACCAGTTCTACGACTACGCCAGCGCCAAGCCCGTGCGCGAACTGTTGGCCGCCAACAAGAACCTGTGGGACTTTACCGCTACTTACGACGCGGCGCTGCTGAAGCCCGAGATCGTCGACACCCCCAGCGAGGTGCCGGCCAGCGGCTACACCCAGATCAAGACGCTTTGTGGCAGCGCGCCAAAAAATCAAGAAACCGTGCGGCGTTGGCTGATGTGGCGCGAGGGCTTCGACTGGGAGCGCCAGCAGATGTCGTGCAAGAACCCGGCCAGCCTAGAGTGGCAGTTGCCGGGCTTCTACCTGGGCGCCGACGCGACCAACCCTTCCAAGAAGCTGGGCGACAACTTCACCAACAACTGGAAAGACGTGAAGTTCTTGTACAACAACGAGTACAACCTGGCCAAGCAGTGGGAGTTCATCCGCACCCGTGAGTTCGCCTTCCGCGTGGTCAACTACTACCTGGCGATGGGCGTCGACGGCTTCCGCCTGGACCACGCCAACGGCCTGACCGAGAACGAGTGGCGCTACATCTTCCGCAAAGCCAAGTTCTACCAAGCCAAGCGCGGCGGCGCCGTGCCGGTGTTCTTGTCCGAGAGCTTTCACGATATCGAGTCGCTCAACCGCGTTTTTGATGTACTGACAGAGGGTTATCACCACGATATCACGCACGGCAAGCGCGACACGAGCTACATCGAGACGCTGCTTTTCGACAATCGCACCGCTTTCTTGAAAGACCTGAGCTACGTGCTGCTGAACCTAGAGAATCACGACGAAGGTCGCCTGCTCAAGGACACCACCGGCTTTGACATCTGGCGCGGCGCGACGTTCTACGCCCTGGCCGCGGCCTCGCGCGGCACGCTGATGCTGCTGGGCGGGCAAGAGTGGGGCGAGCCGTGGGACCTGGGCTTCCGCAAAAGCGACTACCTCCGCGGGCGATTCCCGTCCGAGGCCAACTGGCAGCCGCAGGGCGACGCGCTCACCGACTTGTACAAGAAGATCCACAAGGCGCGCTCGGCTCCAGAAAACGTGGCGTTGCGCAAGGGGAAATACTACTTCCTGCGCACCGACCAGGGCACCGTGAAGGACCAATTGTTCGCGATGGTCAAGTACATGCCCGACTGCAGCAATACGCTCTTTACGTTCTTCTCGCTGTGGGTGACCGACGTGGAGGCCACCTATGCCGTGCCGCCCGACCTGGCGAGCAAGATCTGTCTGCAAGACGGCGCGACCTACAAGCTCGTCGATGCGCTGAGCGGCCAAGACGTGTGGGCCAGTCACTATCCCGGCGGCCGGACCGGCAAGCATATTCGTGAGTTTGGCGTGTACAGCCACTTGACCCTGGCCGAGCGGTTCCAATGGCTGCGGCTGGAGAAGGTGAAGTAGCTGGCCCGGCCAGTTGTTTCGTAGGGGTTCCATGCAGTTCGTACCCTTGCAGCAAAGGTCGGCCGTGCCGCTGGTCGCTGGCATTACCCTGGACACGGCCGCCGGCCCAGGCCAGTTGGACCTGCACCGCGTGCCTGCCCCGCGCTGTCTGCAAGCCCGCGATTGGACCCCAAAAGGCGGCAAGAAGATGCGGCAGGGGACGGCTGTCCGCGCCGGGGTGCTGGTGCTGCTTTTGGGGCGGTCAGAGCTTGCGCTGCGCCGCGCCTTGATCGAGCCGCTGCTGGCGAAGTACCGGGCCGCAGACGACGTGGATCTGGTGCCGATCCTGCTCTGCGACGAAGTTGGGCCGCTGGACGGCGACTTTGTGTGGGTCAACCCCAAGCAGCGGCTGCCACTGGATCGCGACGCGGCCACGGCGGAGTACGAAAACCCAGCGAATCCCCACGGATCGCGCTGTGTCCGCGTCCAGGAGCTAACCTGGGGCCCGGGCCGAGAGCCGCGGGCGGCCCTCTTCCGCTTGGGCGAACATCCCGACGTGGTGGTGGCGCGCGAAGACCTGGCGCTGGACCTGGCCGCGGCCACCAAGCAGGGCCTGGCGCCGCACCCGGCTCCGTACCGGCGCGACACCAAGGGTGCCCACATGGACTTGCGCAACGGCTACCAGCTGCACCTGGGCATGTACGGTTTCTACCCGTATCCCAACGCGATTCCGATGCCCGAGACGGCACCGGCCGCGGTGAGTGCAGCGGCGGCGTCGGCGTATTTCCGGCTTTATGCCGGGGCGGGCGTAGCGGGCGATCGAGACGCCGTACTCGCCTGTCCGCACTACTCGCACTACCTGGCCGCAGTAGTGGACCGCGACGCGAACGACGATACCGCCGCCACCGCGCTGCGCCACCCGCACTACGCGTTTCTGTATGCCAATCAGCTTGATCACGGGCCGCGCGACGACACTCGCCTGGCCGCGGCCCAGCACCCACTGGCGGCGCTGGCCTACGCGCGCTACGTCGACGTGGGGCCGCACGCGGTGACCGAGCAGGGCGCCAACCATCCGGCCATCGCCGGTTCGTACGCGCAAGATATGAAGGTGGCAGCCAAATGGGCGGCGTGGCGGGCGGCGGGCGAGCCGCTACTCGACGTTGCCGCAGATCTTGCACCGCGGGCCGCAGTCACCCCACCCAAGATCGCCGATCCGGCCAGCCTCCCGCCGGTCCTGCCGCGCTTTGCGGAAGACAGCACGCCCACGGCGGCCCGGCCGGGGCACGCGCCGCTGGAGCAGGCGGTGCGGGCCGATATCGGCGAATTCACCGGCCGCGGTCTGGACTTGCTTTGTCTGGACGCCAGCGCCACGCCCGCGATGGTGGTGGCTGCCCTGCACGGTTGGCTCGATCAGGTGCAGCAGGGCAAGGTCAAGCCAGACAAGAAGAAACAGATCCCGATGGCCGTGGGTTGCGTGCTGGGCGAGCAACTGCATCGCGCCCTGGGCTACCAGTGGGTGCAGGTGCAGGATGCGGGGCAGGGTGGTGGCGTGGCGCTGGTGGATCCGCAGCGCGCCGTGGCGGTGTACGTGTTTGCGATGGCCGAGCGAATGGTCGCGCCCCGAGCAAAATCCAATGTCGTCGCCTTGACCTACAACATGTTGGTCGCGGGCAGCTTGCCACCAGGGGCCAAGCCCGGGGCCTATGTGGCCTTGACCTGATACGCACCCCACCTGATTCGCGCCTGTACGGCTTTTCTGACCCGTTCTGCAACTGGCGAGAATCAGGCGGGGACCCCGGTTCGGGCCCGAAAGATTGCCCGTGTTTTCGATCCGAGACGGACGGAACTGGTATGATACCGGTTCCGTCTAGACCACCAATCACAAATCCTCAGGCCCGTACCGGGGTTCGCAGGATACGTACGGTCTTGGTTGGCAAGCGTGGCGAGTCGTAGCCAGGCGTCGGCGCGGCAAGGGGCCTACACCTCGGCAGCCTTGGGCGTGGCCTGCAACTGCTTCTGCACCATGGCAAGCAAGCGCGCGGGTTCGATCGGCTTGGAAAGAAAGTCGTCCATGCCGGCGGCCAGGCACTGCTCGCGATCTTCTGGAAAGGCGGCAGCGGTGAGCGCCACGATGGGCACCGTCGCCCCGGCTGGCAACTGCCGGATTTGGCGTGCGGCCTGCAACCCGTCGACCACGGGCATGTGCACGTCCATGAGCACGAGATCGTAGGGGCCCAAACTGGCCTTTTCGATGGCTTGCTGCCCGTCGTTGGCCGTGTCGACCTGAAAACCAATGGACTTCAAGTACACAGACGTTGCCTCGCGGTTGACGGGGTCGTCTTCGACCAGCAGGATTCGCCGAGTAGGCGCCCAGTCGCGCGGTTCCGGGGCGGCCGGCTGAAGCTGCGGTGCGCCAGCGTGGACGTGGCCGTGCGTCGGCAGCTTGAGGCGCGCCGTGAACCAAAACGTGCTGCCTTGGCCAACGACACTCTCGCCGCCAGCATCGCCGCCCATGGCTTGCGCCAGCTTGCGCGTCAGCGCCAGGCCCAAGCCGGTGCCGCCATAGCGTCGCGTGGGGGAATTGTCCGCTTGCTCGAAGGCCGAAAACAAGCGCGGCATGGCCGCCGCTTCGATGCCGACGCCGGTGTCGCGAACGGCAAAGCGCAAGGTCACGCCATCCTGGCTGCGTTCTGTTTGCGTAACCGTGACTTCCACGTCACCGTGCTCGGTGAACTTGACGGCGTTGGCCAAGTAGTTGAGCAGCGCTTGCCGCAGGCGCGTGGCGTCGCCCACCACGACGGGGTCGCTCACTTGGCAATTCACCTGCAACGGCAAGTGCTTGGCCTGGGCACGCGGCCGCACCATTTCGACCGTCTCGTCCAGCCACAGCCGCAGGTCGAAGGGAGCCTGGGCCAGCACCTGTTTGCCTGCCTCGATGCGCGACAGCTCCAGGATCGAGTCGATGACACTGAGGAGGTGGCGGCCGGCGGCTTCGAGTTTGGACATGTAGTCGCTTTGGCGGGCCGTCAGCCCGTCGCGGCGGATCAGGTGGGCCAGCCCCGCGATCGCGTTCAGCGGCGTGCGGATCTCGTGGCTCATGTTGGCCAAGAACGCGCTCTTGGCCACGCTGGCCGCTTCGGCGCGGTCGCGGGCTTGGGCCAGCTCGGCGGTACGCTCGTCGACCAAGCGCTCCAACTCGCGCTCGGCGCGCAGCTGCGCGGTGACATCCTCTTGAATCAGGATCACTTCGCGAACGCGGCCGGCTTCGTCGCACGAAGGGAACAGCACGGTGCGCACGTGGAGTTTACCGGACCCGCCGCGCACGGTGGGCGTGGCGCTGCGGTCGTACTCGATCACCACGGGCTCGCACGCCGACCCGGCAAACACCGCATCCACCTGCGGCATGATCCCGCTCGCCAGCAGCTGCGGGTCGGTGCGCACGCTATAGTCTTTCAACGCTTCCAGGGGCACGCCCCAAAGTGCTTCCCAGGCGCGATTGACGCGCAAAGTCTTGCCGTCGGACCCCAAGATCTGCACCGCGACGGGCGCCTGCTCCATCAGCTCGCGGAAACGCCGTTCGGATTCGCGCAGGTCTTGCTCCATCTGCTTGTGGGGCGTTACGTCCAAGTGGACACCCAACAATCGCGCCGGGCGCCCCTCCGCGTCGTGCTCGACCACGCGGCCGATCGAGCGGATCCACAGCCAGCCGCCATCGGCCGTGCGGCGGCGGTACTCGACCATGGTGGGCCGATTGTGGCTAAGGCCCTGTTTCAACATGGCCAATACGTGGGCCCGATCGTCGGGGTGCAGGGCACTCGTCCAGGCGTCCACGGTGGTCTGTGTGTCGCGGGCCGCAAAGCCGAGCATCTCGCGATACTCGGAACTCGTCTTGATGATGCCCGTCGCGACGTCCAAGTCGAACCAGCCCTGGCGACTCACCTGCAGCGCCATGCGCAGGCGCTCTTCGCTGTTGCGTAGGGCCAACTCGGCCACCTTGCGGTCGGTGATGTCCTGGACGACTCCGGTCATGTGCAGAGGCGTGCCGTCGTCGGCATAGGTACATGCTCCGTAGTCTGCCAGCCATATGGTCTCGCCGCTGGGGAGCGGCAGGCGGAATTCGCACTCGAACTTGCGGCGCTCGGCAACTGCCGCTTCAAAAGCCTGGCTGACTTTGGCAACGTCGTCGGGGTGGATGCGCCGGTTGAACTCGGCCAACGTCGGGTCCAGGCGCGGCGCGCCCACGAGCTCAAAAATGCCATCGGACCACACCAACCGGTCGTGCACCAGATCGTAGTCCCACGCGTACATCTTGCCCGCGTCAAGGGCAAGCTGCAGGCGAGTGGCCTGCGCCAGCTCGTTCGGCCTGGTTGGGCTGCCTGCCTCTCCCATCGCCAACCTCGTCCGTGCACCCGGGTCCGTCCACTGCGTCGGGCGCCGTTGCGGCACAGCATCGCCCAGGGGCTACACGCCGTCAAAGGGTAGAGTGCCTGGCCGTGGCCGGTTTGGCCGCGACAGCGAGCAACCCGCTGCATCGTAATGTGTGGAAATGTGTACGTTCTTGCGGCAGGCCATCCCCGCCAGGCGCTGTGTCACCGCGGTTCAAACGGGGCCGTGGCGATGCTGTGAAGATTGCCTTGCCCGGTCGCGCTGCCGTTGGCCCCGCGGCGACAGCGGAGACGGGCCCCGCCAGACTTCCCCCGGATGGTCCGCCAAGATCTGGTTGTAACTGAATGGAATTAAGACAAACCACCGACTCCGCCCCGGAGACCGCCCCGGACTTTCGAGCCGATTCAATTGGACTCTGGCCCAGAGAGCCCATCAAGATGGACTTTCTCCGCGCGTCCGGATCTTCGAACTCGCCACCGCGAGGCGCCGCAGGCGATTGCCCGCGCCCCACTTGGGGCTAGAGACGCGGCCAGAAGGGGCGAATTACTGCCCGCGTTACCGGTTAGCGACAGTAACACGAATAGTCCGTATTGTTGTGACGTTGACCGCATGGGCCCTCACCCCGCCGCTACGCGGCACCCCGCTCTCCCGGCGCCACTGGCGCCACTCGCTCGCTTCGCTCACCGCGGCCCACCGGATCTAGAACCAACAAACCCACAATAAATCATAGCTCTATCAATGCTCCACCGCGAGGACGGACCAGCGCTAACGGCACACTTTGGCGTTGCGCGGCCTGAGCCAGTAGCTGGACACTTC
>JBBISH010000153.1:0-13377 GCA_037441385.1 Myxococcales bacterium | reverse complement strand
AAGACTGTCTGCAGCGCCGCGGCCAACAGCGCCCCATGCGACGACGGGACGGTGTGCACCACCGGCGACGTGTGCAGCGGGGGCTCTTGCAGCGGCAAAAAGCTGGATTGCGACGACGGCAATGTCTGCACGGACGACGTCTGCGACCCCAAGACCAGTTGCGGCCACACAGCGAACGCGCTGGCGTGCAGCGACGGCAACACCTGCACCAGCAAGGACACGTGCGCCAACAGCAAATGCGCGGGCAGCCCCGTCACCTGCGACGACGGCAACCCGTGTACCGACGACGCCTGCGACCCCAAGACCGGCTGCACCGCCTCGAGCAACAGCGCCAAGTGCGACGACGGAAATGCCTGCACCGTAAGCGATACCTGCGGCGGCGGCACCTGCCAGGGGCTGCTGTCGGGCTGCAACGACAACAACCCTTGCACCGACGACTCGTGTCCAGCGGGCAAGTGCGCCCACGCTGCCAATGCGGCACCGTGCAGCGACGGCAATGCGTGTACGTCGGGCGATGTGTGCAAGGCCGGTGCGTGTGGCGGCGGCACCGCACTGGACTGCGACGACAACAACGTCTGTACCGACGACGCATGCGATGCCGGCAGCGGTTGCGTGCACGCCGCCAACGCCGCCACCTGCACAGACGGCAACGCCTGCACCAGCGGCGACGCCTGCAGCGCCGGGTCGTGTCAGGGCACCAAGGTCGCCTGCGACGACGGCAACCCTTGCACCGACGACAGTTGCACCAGCAAGACCGGCTGCACGGTCACCGCCAACCAGGCAGCCTGCAGCGACGGCAACCCGTGCACCGTTGGCGATGCGTGCAGCGGCGGCACCTGCGCATCCGGCAAAGCCAAGAGCTGCGACGACAACAACGCTTGCACGCAGGACACCTGCCTGTCGGCGACCGGCCAGTGCCAAAACCTAGACGTGACCGCCAATTGCGACGACAAGAACGCCTGCACGGACGACCTGTGCCATGCCGTATTGGGCTGCGGCCACGCCAACAACACCGCAGCGTGCAGCGACGGCAACCCCTGTACCACTGGCGACGGCTGCCTGGGCGGCAAGTGCGCCTCGACCGGCAGCTTGGTGTGCAACGACAACAATCTGTGCACCGACGATAGTTGCGACAGCACGCAAGGTTGCGTATTCACCGCCAACACCGTGGCCTGCGACGACGGCGTGGGCTGCACGCAAAACGACGTGTGCAAGGGCGGCGTGTGCGCCGGCACCCTGAACTGCAACGACGGCAAACCGTGCACAGACGACACCTGCGACTACGGCACAGGCACCTGCCAGCACACCCCCACGGTCGGGTCTTGCGACGACAGCAACCCGTGCACCGTGGGCGAACAATGCACCAGCGGCGTCTGCGGCGGCGGCAGCTTGAAGGACTGCAGCGACGGCAACCTGTGCACGGACGACGCCTGCGACACCAAGACCGGGTGCTACAACTACAACAACACGGCGCCGTGCAGCACGGGCGGATGCAAGGTCGACGACATCTGTGACAAGGGGACGTGCAAGGCCGGCGCGACCGATCGCCTGGGCTCGTGGTACGCCAATACAGCCGTGGGCAGCTACGTCTCGTTCGAGGCGCGCAGCGTGGTACCCGTGGGCAGCGACTGGCTTTTGGTCGGCACGACCGCCACCTCGCCCATGACGACGCCGGCCAGCATCGGCGCCGGCTGGCTCGCGCGCGTCACGCCCAAGGGCCAGGTCGTGTGGCAACAGGCCGGCGGTGCGTTTCCGGCGACCAACTACGTCGGCGCCTTCACTCGGGTCTTGCCCACCAAGGACGGCAACTTCATGGCCTTTGGCCAGACCTGGGGCGGCTGGGGCTGGGCGACCAAGATCGATGGCACGGGCAAATTCCTGGTGGGCAACCAGTTCGCGCACGGCAACCAGATCTACACGCACGGCGACACCGTGTGGCGCGAGGCCACGAACGAGTTCGTCTCGTTCTGCGCGGGAGCCAGCGGGGCTGGGCTGGTCTGGCATGACCCCAACACCGGCGTCAAGATTGGCTCGACCCTTTACGACGCCAAGGGCGGCCAAGCTCAGTTCTGGGGCGGCACTTTGGCGGCCAACGGCAAGTCCGTAGTGGCCGTGGGCTACAGCAGCGAGCCGGGCGGCGCCGGGGGCAGAGACGCCTGCGTGGTCTTCTACGGGACCGACCAGAGCAAACCGCCCGTCAAGACCGTGCTCCTGGGCGGCACGGGCGACGACGAATTCCGCGCAATTGCCCGCACACCCGATGGCGGGTTCGTGGCGGTGGGTCAAAAGTACTCCACGCTCAGCAGCTCGACCGACTTCTTCTACGTACGCCTGCGCGCCGACGGCTCCATCGCCTACCAGAAGGCGAACAACACGTCGGCCAACGACGGCGGCTACGGCGTCTCTGTGTTGGCCGACGGGAGCGCGATCCTGTTGGGCGGCACGGGCAGCGGCTCCTATGCGGGCGTAGACTACCTGGTGATGCGCGTGGACGCCCTGGGCAATTCGCTGGGGCAGTCCAGCGACGGGACCGCCGCCAACACCGAAGTGCTGTACCAGGCGACGACGTTGCCCAATGGTGACTTGCTCCACGTCGGCCGCAGCACCACCACCAACCTGCAGTCGGCGTTGATGCTGCGGACCACGGCCTACCTGCACGCGAACTGCACCAGCGCGGGCCTATGTGCGGCCAAGCCGATGAGCACGTGCGCCACCGACGCCAGCGGCTGCACCACAGCGATGTGCTACAACTCGGGCAGCGGCTGCTCGGCGGCATTTGTGGCAGGCGCCACCTGCAACGACGGCGACGCCTGCACCCTGGGCGACTTGTGCGACAGCACCGCGACCACGTGCAAGGGGAGCACGGCGGTGATTTGCGACGACAAGAACCCCTGCACGTTCGAGACGTGTGACAAAACGCTGGGCTGTGTCTACAGCAATGTGGGCGACGGCATCAGCTGTGGCACCGGGCTGACCTGCCAGGCCGGCGTCTGCAAGTAGCGGTGGGGTTCGTGTCACTGCCAATCCGCCGGCCAAACATCGAGCACGCACGACGGCGACGCGCACGCCGGCCATGAATCCTTGGTGCGTGCCTGGGCTGGTTGCGGCGGGGGACAAGCCTTGGCCCGACTTCATGCCCCCAGGACTGGGTTTCTGATCGGTGCTCCAGACCCGGCAAACCACAGACCCCAACGACTTCAGGACTTTGCAGAGGAATAGCCCCGTCGCCCCGCACCTACCCCAAACTCCCCATGTCAATCACAAACCGATACCGCACGTCACTGGCAAGCACGCGTTCATAGGCCTGATTGATGCCCTGGATATCGATGCGCTCGATGTCGGCCACGATGCCGTGCTGGGCGCAGTGGTCCAGCATCTCTTGCGTCTCGGCGATGCCGCCGATGAGCGAGCCGAAGATGCGCTTGCCGCCGTGGATCAAGGCAAAGGCGTGCAAAGGGCTAGGCTGCGGCGGCACGCCCACCAGGGCCATCGCGCCGTGCACATCCAGCAACCCAAGATAGGCATTGTAGTCGTGCGGGGCGGACACCGTGTCGATGATGAGGTCCAGCGAGCCAGCATGGCGCTCGAACACGCCAGGATCGCGGGTACAGACAAAGGCGTGCGCCCCCAACTGGTTCGCGTCGACCTGCTTGCCCGGCGAGGTGCTGAGCACGGTGACCGTCGCCCCCAGCGACCGCGCTAGCTTGACCGCCATGTGGCCCAGGCCGCCCAGACCGACCACGCCCACCCGATGGCCGGGCCGGCAACCGAACTGGCGCAAGGGCGAGTAAGTGGTGATGCCTGCACACAAAAGCGGCGCAGCGGCCGCAGGATCCAGACCCGCCGGGATGCGCAGCACAAAGGCCTGATCCACCACAATGGCCGCCGAATAGCCGCCTTGGGTGGCGCCGCTGCCTCCCGGCAAAGCGCTGCCGTAGGTCCACACCGGCCCGCTATGGCAGTGCTGTTGCAGGTCGCGGCGACACGGCGCGCAGGTGCGGCACGAGTCGACCATGCAGCCGACGCCGACCAGATCGCCTGCGGCAAAGCCGCGCACGTCCGCGCCCACGCTGCGCACCCGCCCCACGATTTCGTGCCCAGGCACCATCGGGTACTGGCCCGCGCCCCACTCGTCGCGCACTTGGTGGATATCCGAGTGGCACACCCCGCAAAACAGAATGTCGACAGCCACATCACCCGGCCCCGGCGAGCGGCGCGCAATGAACAAGGGCTCTAGAGGGGCACCGGGGCGCGGCGCGCCCCACGCAGCAACTTGGCTCATGGTCTACTCCTTTCCGCTCGCAACCGCGCAGCGGCAATCAAAACAGGACTTTGATCACGCTGGTCAGGCGCAAGTCCGTGGCGCGCACGCTTGTCGGCGGCCGGCTGTCGCGCAAGACGTTGAGCAGGCTGCCCAATCCGATGTTGTTGCCGATGGCCACCAGCAACTCGGTCTCGTTCAGCAGACGCCAATCGCCCGCATCGCCCAGCTTGGGTTGAAAATAGGTGCTGTTCTGCACCAACAACTGATCGCCCAGGAAAGCGAGGCGCGCCGTGACATAGCTCGACGACCGCACCGCCTGCGACGTGGGCGAATCCGAAGCGCCTTTGGCCACCGCGATGCGCTCGTACTCGAACATGAGCGCGGTCGCCACCGCCACCGACAGCCAGCGCCGGTGCCAAACCTGCAGGCGCACCGCCGCGCCCGCCACCTCGCGATCCCGCAACCGCCAAAATTCGTTGGACTGGTACTGGGCAAACGCTTCCCACCCCAGCCACGGCAAGAACATGCGCGTGTGGCGAGCGTGGACAAACAGCTGATTGGCAAAGGCCGCGCCCGACTTCTCGGCGTAGCGCGAACTCGCAGCCAGAAAGGTACGCTCGCGCAGGTACGGCACGGCGTCGTCGTCCGTCGGCGAAGCCACGTTGTGCAGGCCGATGTACTGAACCCGCGCCGCCCCG
Organism: Myxococcales bacterium; assembly: GCA_037441385.1. Classification (GTDB taxonomy): domain Bacteria; phylum Myxococcota_A; class UBA9042; order UBA9042; family UBA9042; genus SXRM01. The sequence goes on along the minus strand of JBBISH010000153.1, from coordinate 8,415 downwards.
CCCACGTCCAGCGAGTCGACGTTGCCCGACGTCAGCGCCAGGGTACCGGCCAGCTCCAGGCCATAGCCCGCCTCGTACGGCTTCTTGCGCAGGGTCTCGACGTTGACCTGCGCCACGGCCACGCTGGAGCACAAGCCGGATATGGCCACAAGCGCAGCAAAAAGGACTACCCTGCCCATCCATTGGCCTTGAAGGGCCGTTCGCCGGCCGCGGCCGAGATCCTGCCACGGCATGGGCTAGGGCGGTAGGGGCGTGGGCCGGTTCGGGTCGCGGCTCGGCAATGGATGGCAAGTGTCAATACCTGACACCGTTCACTTCTCCTGCCTTACCGGTTGCCTACTCTGCCGCCACGTCGAATGGCCCTCACCCCCGGCCTACGGCCGACCCCTCTCCCACTGAAGTGGGCGAGGGGTAAAGGGAAATTGCATTGCCCCTCGCCCAAAGCGTTGGGAGAGGGGCGGCCGCCGCAGGCGGCGGGGTGAGGGCTAAGTGCCGCGGTTCGCACAGGTTTCCAACAATTTAGGGCACTAGTAGCTATCCGGTAAGGCAGGTCACTTCAAAGCGTGTAGAATCCAAGCCCAAACCAGGGCAGCATGCCCAGCCGCAGCTGACCGTTGGTGTCGCGGACGCCGAACAGGACCGCGGCCAAGTCCACGCGCACACGCAGCTTGTGAAGAGGCAGGAACAGCCAAGGTTTGTCGCGCCCCAGCAGCCAACGCGCCCCCACCGAGCCCGACAGGTCCTGTACCGCAGTAGCCGGAAAGAACTCGCCCATCAAGGCGCTGTGCGGACCCAAGATCTGCTCAAGACCCAAGAAGGGCTGCACGTGCAAGGGCAGGCGATCGATCGTTGCGGTTGCGTTGGCGGTTCCAGTCCCACTGCTGCCTGAGGCCACTGCACTGAACTGGGCGCTCTGCGGCAAGAAGTGGTGGTTGTCGAGCGCGCGCACGCCCAGGGTGACGTGGCTGTCACTTCCCAAATGCCACCCCGCTGCAGCGGAGAACAGGTTGAACTGAGCATTGGCTGTGGCCACGCCCACGCCTGCGGCCGCGCCCCCTCCACCGGCCGCCCCGCCCACGCCGATACCGGCGCCGAATACGTCGACCAGGTCGTAGCTGAGCGCGAGCCCAGGTAGCCAACCATCCTCCTGCAAAATTCGGTACTTCAACCCCAAGTCCAGCGCACCGATCAGCCCGGCACCGGCGCCCGCGAACAGGCCTGGCGCCGGCAGAATCCCGCCGGCCGCGCCGGGCAGCCCGCCCGCCATCACGTCCATCTGCAAACGTTCGGTGAGGCCAAAACCAAAGCGGAACAACAGCACTTCGTCGTTGCTGATCACCAGCCGGTGGCGCGGCAACGTGCGCTCGGTCGGCGTCAGCAGCAAGCGCTCGTCGGCGGCGCGGCGCGGGGCTGCAACCGCGGCAGCGGCAGGCGCAGAGGCAGGGGCAGTTGGCGACTCGGGTGGGGCCGCAGGCTCGTCGGCATGGGCCGGCCCGGCCCCAAGCAGGCAAACGCAAGTAGCAGCCAGGATTCCTTGAGCAAAGGTCACGATGGGTCCTCACTTGTTGCGGGCCTTGGGCCCATGGCCACCTCCCTAGCATCACCACAATACTGCCCGAGTCAAGCGGGTCGTCGCGCGCGCACGGCTTGACACCGCCGCCCGAGAATCGCGAAGATCGCGGGGCGCTGCGGCAACATGGCCCGATACCCCCAACTCACCACGCCAGAGGTGCACGATGCGGACGCCCGCACAGACTCCTTCGCCCGCCTTTCCGTCACGGCTACCCTACTTACTACTATGGGCTAGTCTGATCGTTGCGGCGGCCTGCAGCGACGAACCCGCCGCGACGGCCAGCAAGCCAGACACGGCCACCAGCGACACCACGGTGAGCGACGGCTTGGCCAGCGACACGCAAGGCAGCGACACGCAAGTCAGCGACACAACCCCGGCGGACACCGCGAGCGACGCGGTCAGCTGCCCGCCCAGTTGCGACGACGGCAACCCGTGCACCAGCGACGCGTGCGACCAGGCCAGCGGCACCTGCACCCACACGCCCACCGCCGGCAGCTGCGACGACGGCAACGCCTGCACCAGCGGCGACCAGTGCGACGCTGGCAAGTGCAAGCCCGGCGCCAACACCTGCGGCTGCACCGTGGGGGGCGGCGAGTGCGCCGCCGTGGGCGCAAAGAACCAATGTGCCGGCGTGTGGTTCTGCGACACCAGCGCGTCGCCGTCGGTCTGCAAGGCCGTCGCCAACACCGCAGTGCAGTGCGCGCCGGCCACAGGCCCATGCCAGGTCGCCAAGTGCGTCGAACCCGGCGACCCCAAAGGCAAGCCCGACAAGCCCAGTTGCGCAGAGTTTGCCGCGCCCGACGGAACGGCCTGCGACGACGGCAATGCCGCCACGACCGGCGACGCCTGCGACGCGGGCGTATGCAAAGGCACCAGCGTGGCCGAGTGCACCAGCAACGCCGACTGCGCCAAACTGGAAGACGGCGACGTGTGCAACGGCACTCTGTTCTGCAACAAGCTCAAGATGAAGTGCGAGGTGAACCCCAAGACCGTGGTGGTCTGCCCTGGCGCCTTCGACACCGTCTGCGGCAAAAACACCTGCGACCCCAAGACAGGTCAGTGCGCCATGCAAGCCCTGAACGAGAACCAGCCTTGCGACGACGGCAACCCCTGCAGCGGCGGCGACCATTGCCTGGCCGGTGGCTGCGTCTCGACCACCAATACCTGCACCTGCTCGAGCGACGGAGACTGCGCCGGCAAAGAAGACGGCAACCTGTGCAACGGGACCATGTACTGCAACTTGTCGCTCAGTCCACCAGTCTGCACTGTAAACCCGGCCACGCTGGTGACCTGCAAGTCCGTGGACGATACTGCCTGCTCCAAAAACCTGTGCGATCCCAAGACCGGCCAATGCAGCATGACGGCGGTGTCGAGCGGCGCCCCCTGCGACGATGGCAACCCGTGCACCGCCCAAGGCACATGCCAAACTGGCGCCTGCACCTCGGGCGCCAACATCTGCCCGTGCCAAACCGACGGCGAGTGCGACAGCAAAGACGACGGCAACCTGTGCAACGGCACGCTGTACTGCGACAAGGCCGAGCACGAGTGTGTGCTGAACCCGGCCACCATCGTGGTCTGCCCGTCGGTCAAGAATACCGATTGCCAAGTCAATACTTGCGGGCCAAAGACCGGTCTATGCGAAATGGTCGTGGCGGCCGACGGCGCCCCCTGCCAAGACGGCAGCGCCTGCACGGCCAACGACAGCTGCAAAGCCGGTGTCTGCACGGCCGGCGTCAAGATCTGCGCCTGCGAAGCGATCGAGGATTGCGCCGCGCTCGAAGACGGCAACACGTGCAACGGCACGCTCTTTTGCGATCTCAAGGTTCACAAGTGCGTGGTGAACCCGGCGACCGTCGTGCCCGAAGGCGACAGCTGCAACGACGGCAACCCCTGCACCAAGGCCGACACCTGCACCGGCGGCGCGTGCGCGGGCGTCGCGGTGGTCTGCAACGACAACAACGCCTGCACGACGGACGCGTGCGACCCCAAGTCGGGCTGCACCTACACTTCGGTCGACACCGGCCCCTGCGACGACTACTTGCCGTGCACCGTGCAAGACACCTGCGTCGCCGGCAAGTGCTCTGGCGCGGCCAAGGTGTGCGACGACAACAACCCGTGCACCAAAGACAGCTGTGTCAGCTGGACGGGCTCGTGCACCGCCGACGGCCTGGCCGACGGCACCGCCTGCGACGATGGCAAGCCGTGCACCAGCGGCGACAAGTGCATCAGCTGGCAGTGCAAGGGCAAGATCGGCGCGTGCCCGTGCAAATCCACCAGCGACTGCTTCGACAACGACTACTGCACTCAAGATGCGTGCGACACCACGGCCGGCACCTGCGCGAACGTGGACAAGAACTGCGACGACGGCAAACCTTGCACCGCCGACACTTGCGCCCCCAGCTCGGGCGTGTGCAGCAGCAAGGCCGACGACACGCTGCAACCGCCCAGCCCGTGCTGGAGCGACGAGTGCTCGTTCGGCACGCCCAGTTGCAAGTCCGGCGCGCTCATTTGCTCGAACACCAAGCCCGATCCGGCCAAGGTAGGCTTGGCCTGCGCCGCGGGCGAAGGCACCTGCGCGCTCACCGGCTGCGTCGTGCCCAAGGCGCCCGTGATCAGCGTGGCCGCCTTCTCGGCCGCCGTCAAGCCCGGCACCGCGGCTGCGTTGACCGTGGTGGTGACCGACAGTAACACGGATAATGCCAGCAGTGTCAACGACTTGAGCGGCGTCACGGTCGACTTGTCCGGGCTGGGTGGCGGCGCAACCACGGCGCTCACGGCCGCGGGCCCGGGGACAGACAACCAGAGCCAAACCTACACGGGCAGCGTCGCCACCGCCGGGCTGGCAGCCGGTACCTACAGCTTGCCCATCACCGCCACCGACAAGGCCGGCAAGACCGGCCTGGGCGGCGCGCTGCTCGTCGTCTACACCGGCGCAGTCTTGAACGTGGGCGCCAACGAGGAATACACGACCATTTCGGCCGCGGTCGGTGCGGCGGCCAGTGGCGACACCATTGCCGTCCACGACGGCGTCTACGCGGGCAACGCCAACAAGAACCTGAACCCCGGTAGCAAAGTGCTGTCGATCGTCGGGCTCAGCGGTCCCAGCAAAGTCACGCTCGACTGCGCGGGTGCAGGCCGTGCCTTCAACCTGAACAACCCCGGCGCGCCGATCAACCTGACCGTCGCGGGCATGACCATCAAGGGCTGCGTGGCCTCGGCCGTGCGCGTGGTCGCCGCGACGGGCGACACGGCACTGGTCAAGCTATCCGATGTCGCGTTCGACACCAACTCCGCGTCGGACAACGGCGGCGCGGTGGACGCAGAGGGTGCGGGGATCACGCTGAGCGCGAACCGCTGCACGTTCACCAACAACACGGTCACGGCGACCTCCGGCTACCCCAAGGGCGGCGGGGGCATCGTGGTCGTGGATGGCAAGCTGACCACCACCGGCAGCGCCTTTGGCGGCAACTACGCGGGCCCAGCCGGCCTTGGCGAAGCCATCTTGCTGCGCGGCACGGCCGTGGGAACCCTCCGCTCGACCACCTTCACTGGCCACGTTGGCGGGTCGCGGGTGGTCACGGCCATCGAGACCGCGAGCCTCAGCCTGGATGGCTGTGCCTTCGTCCAGGAACCCAAGGCCAACTCTTGCCTGGCGATCGACAATACCAAGGGCAGTTTGACCGTGGCCAACACCCGCTTTGAGGGCTGCCAGTGGGGCGTGGTCGCCTACCAGGGCACGCCCTGTACAGTCACCGGCAGCGTTTTCAAAGGCAACAAGACCTCTGGCGACCTCTACGGTGCAGCAACGTTCTGCGAGGTGGACAACTCCTTGTTCACCGGCAACATTGGCCGGTCATTCGAAGGGCGCTACAACGGCGGCCACAGCGTCAAGAACAGCACGTTCATCAACAACGACGGCGGGTACTACGAGGTCGCCTTTATCGGCGCCAATTCGTCGGGGCTCAAGTTCCTCAACAACAAGGGGTCCAAGATCGTGGCCATCGACTCGGTGAGCACGGGCTCCATCACGCTGAGCAACAGCGTGTTGTCGGGCAACACCGCCACGGCCAATACGGTCGAGACGGGCTCCGGTTCGGCGGTCCAAGATTGCCAATTCCTGGGCAACAAAGCGGCAAACGGCGGCGCGATTCGCGCCTATTCGGGGAGCACCGGACAAATCAGCAACATTCTGGCGGTCGGCAACGTGGTCAGCGGTCAGGGCGGCGCACTTCAGGTCGTCATGGGCAAGTGGACCATCCGCAACGTGACGGCGGTGGGCAACACGGCCTCGTTGGGCGGCGGATTCTACCTAGAGAACGCCACCGCCAATGTCGACAGCTGCATCTTTTGGGACAACCTCGCCAAGGGCGCCAGCGCGCCGATCCAGGGCGCCCAGATCTTCATCAAGAACGTCAGCAACTCCAGCGCGATCCTCCACTTTTGCACAGTTCGCGACGACAGCCAGGTGGCCGAGGGCGACGTGGTCGACGACGGCCTGAAGATGAACGGCGGCGACTCGTGGGTGCCGGGTCAGCTGGGCAACCAGACGAGCAATCCCCTGTTCGTACAGACCGCGGACGGCAGCTACTTCTTGTCGCAGACTGCGGCCGGGCAGACCAAACAGTCGCCGTGTGTCGACCCGGTCGCCGCGGGTTCGCTGACGCCGCCGGCGGCCAGCGCCGTGGGCCTGGACAAACGCACTACCCGCAGCGACGGCAAGGCCGACACGGGCGCGGTGGACGCGGGCTATCACTACGCCGCTCCGTAGCTCGTAGCGGTTGCGTCCGAATCGCCTCGAAAACTCGGGCGATTCTTCGGGCGCGAATCAGGTGGGGTTCGTGCTACTGGCCCAGACCGAACCAAGCCCCTTGCGCGACCAGCAGCCCAGCCGCGGCGGCCCACTGGGGCAGCGCCGAGCCCTTGGGCGGCACAGCCAGACACAGCACAGCCAGAACCACCGTCAGGCTGGGGTACAAACCCAAGCTAGCCAACGACACTGCGCCGACCAGACCTGCCACCGCCGCCGCCGCCGCCGCGGGCAGCTCGCGAAGCAGGGGCACACGCCGCAGCAGCCGTGGAATCACCGTCGCCAAGAGCAGGCCCAGTAGCGCGGCCGTGGCACTGTCGACCCACCCCTCTGGAACATGGAAGTGCCAGCGCCACAACGGTGAAAGCGCGGCCACAGGCGACCCACTGCGCCCGGCGATGGCCTCGCGGCTGGCGTGCGTCGGCCCCCCGCGCGACAGCAGCCACTGCGTCGCCGTGGTCGCTGTGGTTGCAAGCATGGACCATGCCAGCACTTTCTTGGGAGCGAACCACCCCACCACCAGTCCAAGGAGCAGTAACAGCCACAGCACCCCGCCGATCGCCACCGACCAAGCCAGCTCCGGGGTCTGCCGCGGTGGCGGGGCACTGGCCTCGGCCACCCACCAGCCGCCGCCGTCGCGCGTGGCGATTTGCCCGGCCCAAGTCTGCACCGCAGACGGAATGCCGGGTTGCGACGAAGTCCAGCGCAGCGCAAAGGACGGCGTCTTGGCAAACCCCCGGGGGGCTTCGGCCAGTTCCTCCAAGTGCAGGACGCCGCTCGCAGCCCCGGCCACGACTACTGCAATCTCGGCGCGCTGGATGGCCACGCTGCGGACTTCCAGCCCCAGCGCGCTCAGCTCTGGTCCAAAAATCAACGTCTTGACCGCCGCCTCGCGCCCAGCCGGCAAGTGAGCCGCCACGGCGGGCGAGAGCAGCGCCACCACGGCAACCAGTGCCAGCACGGGCCACGCCAGCGCCCGAAGGGCAAGGATGGTTCGCCGGCGTGCGCTCATGGTTCCAGCACCTGCCAAGCCAGCTGCAGCGAGCAAGGTCGCAGGGTGATGCCCAGTCCCTCAGCCGGCGGGCAGCGCACATCCGACTCGGGCAGCTGCAACAGGACGTCGCGGCTGTAGGTAGCCAGCGGGCGCCAGTGGCCCAGCGCCTGCAACTTCTGCTCGCGCGCCGGCGACACTGGCAACCCGAACCAGGCCACCACCCGCGCCGGCCGGGCACGCTGGGGGTCGGACTGCCACGCTTCCAAACTCGCGACGGGCACCGTGCCCAGGGTGCCCAACATGCCGCGCGGACCCGGCTGGTCCTCGGCGCGGAAGGTCCGCCCCGTCGCCATGTGCAGCGCCAACAGAGCCGTGGCAAAGTGGTCCTGGCCCGTGTGCAAATCGCCAGCCTCGTTGGGCAAGAGCAGCAAGTCCGCATGCTCCATCGCGCTTGGCGCGCCCGCACGCAAGGCGGCAAATTCGGCGTGTAGGTCGCTGGGCTGCAGCCACAGCGGCGCGTACGGGATCAGCGTGGCCGCCACCGCACCCACGACCACCGCGGGCCGAGCCTGCAGACTGGGCCAACGCGCCGCCAGCAGGGCCGCCCCCACGGCCAGCAGGGGCAGCAGCGCGGTAAAGTAGCGCCACAGGCCAAAGCCGGGATTGGGCTCTGTCGTCAACAAGTAGCCCGCCAGCAATCCGACCAGGGCCACCCCCAGTGCCGTACGGGCCAGGCGATCAGCGCGGCCCATCGCCACCCCCGCAAGGCCCAAGGCGCACCACCAGACGGGCGCCACGCGTGGCTCCGCCAGCAGCCAATAGGCCAGGTCGGCCGGCGAACTTTCGACCACCCGGTCAGCCTTGGATGCCAACTGCGGCGCGTAGCCTGCCAGGAACAGGGGCAGTGCAGCGAACAACTGCACGCGCTGCCGCCCGGTCCAGCTGGGCCGCAGGGCCAGCAGCACCACCGCCGGCAGGACCACCCGGGCTTCGGGTCGCACGTAGATGGCCACCGCCGCCAGCGCCGCCACGGCCGCGGGC
>JBBISH010000152.1:0-13480 GCA_037441385.1 Myxococcales bacterium | reverse complement strand
AGGTGCCATGGCCCGAGCAGTTGCCGGGACAGCTGTAGCTGGGCGGCGTGGCACAGTTGCTGCCGCTGTAGCCGCCGCTGCAGGTGCAGAGGCCGTTGGCGGTGTTGCAGGTGCCATGGCCCGAGCAGTTGCCGGGACAGCTGTAGCTGGGCGGAGCGGAACCCGTCGCCGTCGCCTGCACCGCGTACGGGCCAGAGCCGCTTGAATAGTGGCGTACTTTGGCGAAATAGGTGGCCGCCGGCACCAAGGGCATTGCCGCCAGGCAGTTGGTACCCGGGCCGCTGTCGTCGTCTTCCGCCAGGACTTTGCCATTGGCGTCGATCAGGTAGCAGTAGGTGTCGGTGGTCCCCGAGGTCGACACCGCGATCGAGCCGGCGGAAACCGTCTTGAAGGAGAAGAAATCGACGTCGCCCGCGACCTCGATCGAACCGCTGGTTGTCGCCCCCAGTGCCACTGGCGTCGCCGTAGCCGCCGTGTTGCCATGGTCGTCGCCGGCCGATTCAACGACCTTGAGCGTGTAGGTTGCGGCCGAGTACCCCAGCACCGCGATGTAGTAGACCCCATCGGCAGACGCGCTGAACTTGATCACGTCGTCGCTGCCGGCGCCGTTGACGGAACTGTGCTGAAAATTGCTGGCGCTGACCGCCGGGTCGAAGTGGCCGTACAGATCCGGATCGCCGCCCAGGGGATGCAGCTGCACCGAATACGCCTTTCCCGCCAACTTGTTGAACGAGTACTTGGCCCACTCGCCCTTGGCCACGGCGCCGTTGGTGACTTGGTTGATGGGCAGCGCAACCGCCGAGGCGCACGAGGTGGTTGAATTGTTGTAGGATGTGAGGGCGCCGCAGGGATTCTGGAGGCCGCCGCTGGGCTGATACCAACCGTCAAAGGATTTGCTGACGTAGCCATCGGCCAAGGTCGTCGCGCCGCCGGCCGTGGACTGCATCTGGAAGTGCAGATGCGCCCCGGTGCCCCAGCCCGACCAGCCCGACTTGGCCAACACCTGGCCCGTGCACACCTGCTGCCCCACCGCGACGAGCAGGCTCCCCTTGTTCAGATGGGCGTACAGCGAGTAGTCGCCGGGCCCGTGCTCGACCACCACCACGTTGCCGATGCCGTGGAAGCAGTCGCAGGTCGCGTTGGCCACACCCTTTACACAGGCCGACTGGTTGTTGGCGCACGTGTCGTTGGTGAAGGCGACCTTGCCCGGGCCAACCGCGAGCACATCCGTGCCGATCGGCATGATGTAGTCGATCCCGTACTGCAGGGCCGCGCTGTTGTGGGTCAGCGTCCCGTTGAAGCACTGCGACGGCGTCAGCGGCCCCGCGGCCGGCGCGAACGGCGCCTGCAGCGGCTGACTTAGAGCCCCCGCGATTTGCCCGCTGCCGGCCAGCTCGGGCGCCGCGGGCCCGTCGCCGTCCTTGGCCGCCGTGCAGGCCAGCTGGAGCAGAGTGCTCAGCAAGATCCAGGCGATTTCGTTATGGAACCACAGTTTTCGAGCGTTTCGATTGGGCAACATGGGACCTCCGGTGACCGCGCCCCCTTGGCGCGCGGCCGTTTGCGCCTCTGGCACTCTCGCGGCCCGCAAGTACTGGCCGCACCCACGCTATATAACCGAATACAACTTATGTCAACTCCAATTTGAGTGTGAAAAACTTTTTGCAAACTTGACGCGGTCGCCGTCGTTGAGAACACTACAACGGTGCCACAAGCCGCAGTGGCGCGCGCGAGGTGGTCGACTTCATGCAGCAACATCAAACGGATATGCTGTGTATCCGCCTTGCGATGGAGAACCCGGACCTTGCCCCGTTCGTCGGGCTGGCTCGCGAGGTGCATGCGCGTTTTGGCTCGGAGCACATGACTGCGGCCAGCTTGCTCGTTGCAGTCGGCCCCGAGCCGGCCGCGTGGCTCGCCAGTCAACTTCGGCACTACGAGCCCAGTTTGATGAAGTTGCAGACCGACTACGTCCGCTTGCGGGCCGGTCTGGGCCAACTGGGACCGAGCGACAGTCAAAAGGCCACGCGCGTCGTCTTTGACTTGGCGCCGCACCCGATGCTGGTGCCCCTGTTTGTTCTTGAACAGTTGTGGCGCATCGATCCCCTGGGTGAGCGGCGCAGCTGGCTGGCGGCGACCCGGTCGGACCCGCAGAACGCCGTGCCTGAGCCGCGGGCAACGGTTCCCGCAACCGAGGCGGCGCCGCAACTCCGGATGGTGCCCATCGCGGCCGCGATCGCGCGGCGGCTCGGCATGTGGCAAGAGCGCAACGACCTAGAAGACTGCTATTTGCTTGTGGATCAGCCCAAGCGCCATGCCGAAAACCCGCAAACGCGCGGCACAGAACTGTCCAGATACATGCGTGCGCTGGTGGCCGAAGGTGGCGCCGTGGCCGACGGCGTGGCCCGCGTCCGGAGTGCGCTGAGCAGCAGCCTGGAATGGACCTGGCAGTGGCGGCACTTGGCATCGATCCACGCGGCGCTGGACCCGTTGCCGCCGGCTGTGTGGAGTCGAACTCTGCGTGGATCCGGCTTTGTTACGGCAACTGTGGCGCAATTTGCCGACGCCTATGCCGCACTTGGTCAACTGCACGAACGGCATGAGCCCAAGCGCGATGGCTTCCGTCACTTCGCAGCGCCAGGCCGAACGGGGTACCGAGCCGTGCACACCGCGGTCGATGTCGGTGGCCTTGAGATTCCGCTTCGCCTGGTCGTCCGAGATTCGTCCACCCCGGCTGCACCCGTGTCGCTTGACGAAATTACGGATGAATTGCGGCCAATTGCGTCATCGACGGCCTTGCGCGTCCTCACGCCGACACGCAAGGAGCACCGGCTGCGCGCTGGGGCTTGTGTCCTGGAGTTCGCGCTCGACGTCCACGAACAGCTCGCGTGCTTTGTGCGCGGGGCGACGGTTGTGCGCGCCGGCCAATCGTTGTTGCTCGGCCCGCTGGACCCCCTTCAGTCCGGCGACGTGGTGCAGATCCTTCGGCACGAGGCGACAGAGTACTCGGAGTTCAACGTTTTGCCCGCCGGCTGGGAGAGCAAGGTGGGCGACACCGTAGTCAGGCGCATGCGCGAAGCCGCCCGTCAGGCCCTGCAGCCGCTTCGCATCGAGGCCGGGCGGTGCTGGGTGCACCAGCAGTTGCAGGGCACCGAGGATTTTCCGCCCCGCCTGGACCAAATCGACGACATGGTCGACTTGGCGTTGCGGCAGGCCGTGCGGGACTCCGCTAGCGGCCGATTGCCGTTGCTGGGAGCGGTTCCTTCGCGCCTTTGGCTGCACCGCATTGGGATTTGGCTGGCGGTGCAGTCGGGAGCGTCGGCCCACGGCGTCGATCTTGGGGCCATCGGTGCCACCAAAGCCAATGCAGAACGAATCCTGGAGCTGATCGGCCGCAGCCGGGTGCTGGTTCGCGACCTGATCATGCCGGAAGAACTGCGCGACAAGTACACAAGGCGCCGCGTCTGCAGGCTGTGCCGGCCGCGAGCGTCTGACCCCATCGGCTACACGCTAGAAGACGGCGAGCTTGTCCTGCACCGCTGGGCTGAACACCGGCCGCCGCATTGCGCCAAAGACGCCTGCAAGATCGAAACGGTCGAGCGCGCCGCGGTGAGCCAGTATGTGGTCATGGAAACCTCGAACCGGGTGGGCGCGCTGTTCGAGATCCTGGGGCACTTTCGCCAGGCCCAGATCGACATCATCGACGTGTCGGCGCGGCGCCTGAATCCGCGCGTGGGCGTGATCCGCCTGCTACTGGACTGCAACGACACCCGGTTGATCGACCGTGTTGTGGCCAAAATCGGGGCCTTGGACTTCGTCTGGCGCGCGCTTGGGCCCCTGGAACGCGACCGCGACTTGGAGCGCGATCTACCGCCGCGCAGCAACAACCCGCTCCGGGGATTAAGCCTAGAGAATCCCTACGTGGTGAACGAGCCGGTGCGCCGCGACGAGCGCTTCTACGGCCGCGAAAACGAGCTTGGCGAGTTGTTTGGCTTGGCCGCGCTGGCCACGCCGGACGCGACGGGTCTGGGCTCGCTCGTCTTTCTCAAGGGCGCCCTGAAGTTTGGCAAGACCTCGCTCGCTCATCGCTTCCACACCGCATTCGAGGCGAAGTACGCGCCCGAGGCGCGCGGAGTCTACCTGGAATGCCTGGATGCGAGCTGGTCGCAGTGCGAACCACGCCTCGTGGCGGCATTTGCCGAGCGACTGCCCGACCTGAAGCCACCCCAAGCGGACAAGGTCGAGGCCTGGCTAAAGCACCTGCGGGGCCGGCGCGTCCTGATCGTACTGGACGAGGCTGTGCGTCTTGCCAAGGCCTGTGCATCGGATCCGGCGGAAACAAAAGGATTTCTGCAGTTCATCGCCACCTGTCGGGCCATGTCCAGCTGCACGTTGGTCCTGGTCGGACCGTCGGCTGCGGCCGAGTCGCTGAAGTCGGAGCCATTGAGGAAGGCGTTGCGCAACGATGCCAGGCAGGTCGAGATGCAGCCCTTCTTGCAGCCCGAAACCACGGCGCTGCTGCGCGCCGCCAAGCTGGGTTGGTCACGGTCGGACCTGGACGTTCCGCGTACAGTGGCGACGCGCGTCTTCGAGGTGACCGGCGGCGACCCCTATTGGACCGGACTGCTGGCCGACAAGCTGTGGCGCATCGCGTCTGCACGCAACGGTCCAAGCTTGCGCTACACCGACGACGACGTGGGACCGGCCCTCCGACACGTTCTGCAAGACGAGGCGGCCTTCCTGCTCAGGCGCAACGAGGTTCCGGCGCCTTTGCTTCCGATCGCGCGCGACGTGTTGCTCAGTCTGGCCGAGCACGGGCCGCTGCCCGACGGGCAGTTGATCAACGCCGTGGCCGGGGACAAGCCGGGGACTGCGCAGGGGGACTTGGACTTCACGCTGCAAACGCTGCGGCAGGCCGGCCTGATTGCCAGGCAAATCCTTCCCCAAAGCGAGCAGCTGACCTACGCCCTATCCAGCGAGCTTTGTCAGGCCTATGTTCGTGCCTATACGCGTCACCTTTGACGCACGGAGGCAAAGATGAGTGCGGGTGAATCGTCGCCAGGCAAGCAGGAGCAGCGGCCGAGCCTGCAGCCGCCCTATTGCGCTTTTCCGGATTTTGTCGAGGCCGAACTGGCCCGGGTCTCGGCTGGCGATGGGTTGCGCCTGCTCGCATTTGGCGGACGCGGCATCGGAAAATCCAGCCTGTTGTACTGGCTTGAGCGCGAGCTGGCGAAACAGGGGCGGCCGGTCTTCCGTGCCAGCGGTCGCCGGAGTCCCGCCGGCGTGCCAATGCCCGCCGAGCCCTCGTGCATCCTGATCGACGACGTGGATCATATGGACGGCAGGCAGGCCAGTTCCAGCATCAACAAGCTGTTTGCCGAGACGGCGGATGGGGGGCACTGGGTGGCGATGACCGCCACGATCTCGCTGAATGACCTGTGCAGTCGGTGGCGGCTGGACGACAGCTCGGCGTTGGCTCTGCGCTGCCGCAACGAGTTGCTGGTCCCCGTTGCGCAGATCCCCAGCGTCCACCTTCGCATCGCCGACGACCTTGCCAGCTACCGAGACGCCTTGAGTTCCGATCGGGGGTTGCAGCACTTGCCTTCCTGGGGCACTGCGATGTTGAGCGCCGCTGGCGGCCATCCCAGCGTGGTCGGCCAGTTGGCCACGGCCGTCACCTCGCCCGTGCGCAAGGACGCTCCCGATGCTCTGGCCGAGCAGGCGCAACTGCTGTCCCGCTACCTCGCGCAAGTCGGGATGCCGGCAGTGGAACGCGCTGTTCGCGATCTTCGCAAGTCTGGGACCCTGGCGCAGCTGCCGCCGAATTGGCAGCCAGGAAAAACGGCCGGCGCGGACCTGGCGCCGCAGGCGGAGCTGGAATTGCTGCGCAGCGGCTTGGCTTGGAGCGACTGGAGCGAGGCCGGTCAGCCCCGCATGTTGGACGGCGAGCCCGGCCGCTACTTGCGCAAGTGTGCGGACGCAGAGCAGGTCCTGGCCCAGCGGCGCGTGGCTGCCGCGGAACTCGCAGTGGGCTCCCCGACTGGCGGCAAGTCCATCTTCCTAGAAGGCGATCGCGCCAAATTGATCCTGGCCCTGGCGGCGGCCCACCCCGGCGTAGCGAGTCGCGCCGACCTGGCGGCGGCTCTGGGCTACCAGGGGCAGTCGGCGCACATCCGCCTGCAAGCGCTGCTCCAGCGTTTGCGCGACGACTTGGCCGACGCCGAAATACCGCGCGACACCATCGAGAGCGTTCACGGCAAGGGTTACCGCCTGGCCAAGGACGCAACCGCCCGGGCAGCGAGTTAGACGACCAATTACTGAACATTCGGTCAGTAATACGGAATCCGCTTGAGTCGGCTCGAAAACTCCGGCGATTCTTCGGGTCCGAACCGGTGTTCGCATCCCAGAGCGCGCCGTCGACCACGTCGGACGCGCCCGCCTTTGGTGGCGCTAGCGCGCCGGCAGCGGAATCGTGGCACCAATCTTCTTGCCGTTCACCTTCCCAGGCACCGGTACCGGGCTCGGTCGCGGCCCCACAGGTGCTGTCCGGCCAAAGCGATAGGTCGCCTTGCTCTGCAGCCCCATGCCATTGCCGGCCATCCGCACCGTGACCACCAGATCGTCTTTGGGCAGCTCATCCACCATCAAGTGCAGAGTCTGCACCAGGTTGGGCCTTGCACCCGCCGGCAACACCCCAGCTTGCGGCTCGCCCGGTACCGCGCGCGCGCCCGCCGGCAGCGCGACCTGCCATTGAACCTCCAAGTTCTGGAACGCCATTCGCTCGATGGTCAGCACGACCGCGATGGTCTCGCCCACCGCCACCTTCTCTGGGCCCGTCAGGGCGACCTTGAGCGGGCTTTTGGCAGGGGTGGCCGCAGCCTCGGGGGCCGTCGCCAGCCAACTTGCCCACCCAGTGACGACGACGGCTAGAATCACCAATACTTTCGACATGGTTCCTCCTCGGCCCGGACGGCCGGCTAGGGGCACAAGGGGGCGGCAACTGGGAATGGGTAGGTCTGCACCGCGGCCTGCAACTTGGTGGACTTGACCCCAAGGCATGCCAGTGCGTCCAAGAAATCGGCCACCATCGGCGCCGACTCGCTGGTCTCGACCACATCCTTGAATACTGGGGGGTAGTTGCTCGTGTCCAGCGTCCACACGTGGCGCTTGTAGCCGCGCGGGAAGGGCGCCGTATTCATGTGCGGGCCGGTCAGCGCCTGGAACAGCACGTTGTTGACTGCCGCGCCGTACGGCACCGTCGTGGTGTCGGTGAGCGCCCAAACGATGGCCGCGACGCGATTTTCGTCCATTTTTTGCAGCAGGTCGCCTTGGGGATCCGGCTCGATCAGCGGGCCACCGCCACTGTACACCGCTTTGTCGATGTTGAACCAGAAGAAGGTGCCGTCCTGTTTGTCGAAGTATACCGGGCTGTTGCGGACCAGGCTGCTGTGCCAGGTGGCAAAGCCCTCGGACCAGGCTTGGCCCGAGAAGGTCGGCACGCCCAGCATGTGGGTGCCGCCCTCGTTGGGCGACGTGCCGTACGAGGCCATCGCCCAGTGGCCCATCTCGTGGGCGGTCACGGCGTCGGACCAGTAGGCCTCGTCGGCGTCGCTGGCGCCAAACCACAGCTGCGAGTCAAAAACGGTGTTGTTCACTTGGGCGTTCCACGGGCCAAAGCACGCACCGCACGTCCAAGTCGAACCATAGTGTAGCCAGGCGACCACGGACTTGCCGGCCTTGCCGGTGATCTGCTGGGACTTTCCGTACACCTCGTTCATGATCGAGAAGATCCGCGCGGCGCCCGAGCCGTTGGCGATGCCAATCGACCACGAGTCGCTCGTCCCCCAGTTCGACGACGGGACGGACCACGACCACAGGTGCGACGTGTCGGCGGGCACGGGGTTGCTGACCTGATTTTCGCCGGCCGGCACGTCGGCGTTGCCCACGCCCAGCACGATTTGCTGGCTGCCGTTGGCCCGCGCCGCCATTACCGCCACAAAGTCCTCTTTCGCGGGATTTTTCGCCACCAAGATCGAGAACTTGCCTTGCTCGTCGGTGTAGGTCGAGTCCAGCAGGCTCAGCGTAGTTCCCGAGGCATCTTTGTGCATCGAATAGACCGCCGCAAAAGCCAACGGTGCGCTGGCGACCGAAGCGCTCCAATCCGACAGGTCGCCGGCCGGCACTTTGTAGTCGTACACAAAGGTGGCCGTGTACACGGTGGTTTCAATGGCCTTTTGGCAACTCGTGCCAAGGTAGTGGGTCTTGCAGCCGGGGCAGGCGTACTTGGTGGGTACGCCCTTGTCGTCGCAGACGCTGTACTCGTCGGCCCCAGTGCACTGTGCGGTGCCGGGCTCGCACGCGCCAGCCTTGAGGGCGCAACTGGTGATGCCGCCAACTTCCTTGCAGGTTTCGTACGGCTTGCAGGCCTCGGTGTGGATTTGAGCGCTCGAGCCGTCCGAGCCGGCGGCGCAGTAGCTGTACGACGCGCCGTCCACCGCGCACACGCCACTGGCCGGCACGCCCTGGCACGGGTCGGCATAGCACTTTTGCGTGGCCGCGTCGCAGCCAAAGGCGCAGAACTGAACCTGCGCGCCCTTCTTGCCGCAGCTGTCGTACTCGCAGACGTGGCCGGCGCAGCAGCCGGTGAATGCGGCGGCCTTGCAGGTAGCGCCGGGGCAGCCGTAGGCGTTGAGGCCACTGGGGTCGACCGACGCCACTTTGACGCAGTTGTAGAACTGGTTGGCGGCGTCCCAGCCGCATGCCGGCGCGGCGTTGGCGCAGGTGAGGGATTTGGCCAGGCCGCCTTCGCACCACTTGATCACTCCGGCGTCGCAGCAGCCCTGGTACGAGATGCCGGCACAGCCGTCGACCAGGCACGTGCCATCCGGCTGGCAGGTTTGGCCGGCGGCGCACGCCCCGCAGACGCCGCCGCAGCCATCGGGCCCGCACGCCTTGCCGCTGCACTGCGGGACACAGCACGCCCCGGCCACGCAAGTGCCCACGCTGGCGTCCACTTTGCACGCGCCCGCCGCGGCCTCGTGGTTGCAGCCCGCGGTGGGGCTGCACGTGTCGGCGGTGCAGGGGTTGCCGTCGTCGCAATTCAGAGGCGGGCCGCCTACGCACTTGCCGCCGCTGCACAGGTCGTCGGTGGTGCATTTGCTGCCGTCCGAGCACGCCACGCCGACCATCGCCACGAACACACAGCCCTTGGCCGGGTCGCAGCCGTCGGCCGTGCAGGGACTGCCGTCTACGCACAAGATCGGCAAGCCCGAGCAAGCGCCCTTGGCGCACAGGTCGCCGGTGGTGCAGGCGTCGCCGTCGTCGCACGGCTTGGTCGAGAGCAAGTGCACGCAACCGCTGCCGTTGCAGGTGTCAAACGTGCAGTCGATGCCGTCGTCGCAGCCTTGGGCCTTGCCCGCGCAGGTGCCCGCGCTGCAGGCGTCGCCGGTGGTGCACACCTTGCCGTCGTCGCAGGCCAAGCCGTCTTTGGCGCTGACAATTTGGCAGCTGCCCGTGGCGATCTCGCACTGGCCCACCGTGCACGGGCCCGAGTTTGCGCAGACCACCGGCGTGCCGGCGCACGACCCAGCGGAACACTTGTCGTCGGTGGTACATAGACTGCCGTCGTTGCACGCCTTGCCGTTGCACGCCGCGCCGCAACTGCAGGGGTCGTCGGGCCCGCTGTCTTTGCTGGTCGCGTCATCGCCCGGTCCAGCACCGTCCGCATCGCCGGCTGCGGCGTCCGCAGTGTCGGCGGCGTCTACAGTGTCGGCGGCGTCTGCGGAACCGGCATCGCCCGCGTCGGCGTCCTCGGCCGCTGCATCCGCCGGGCCCGCATCGACGTCCGCCTGGCTGTCCGCGTCGTCCAAGACCTCGCCCGCTGCAGTATCTGGCTCCACGGCCGTGTCCGGCACAGCGTCGGCGGTGTCCTGACCGGCTTCCTCTGCAATCGCTTGATCGTCCTGGCTATCAATCGGCGTGTCCTCTTGCGGCGTCGCATCGGTGCCCGTCGAGCTGTCGCTGTCTGCAGGTGCCGAGTCCTCTGCGTCGGTGGCCACGGCGATATCCGTGCTGGCAGCGTCCACTTCGATCGCGCTAGCGTCTTCCGCGCCGGCGGCGTCATCGCTATCGACCACACTGCTATCCACCGCAGCGCCGGTGCTGGTGTTGGTTGCCTTGGGCTGGTCGCTGCAACCGCCGAACAGCAGTATGGCCACGCCCAGCGCTAGCACGCCAAATCTCAAGCTCGTTTGGGGTTGCGGCCGTTGGCGAACCCGGCGGCGTGAGCCGTACGCGGGGGTCGCCGCGGGCAGGAGCCCCAGAGCGCGCGGCGCGACGGTGTGGACGGCTCCTGCGGATTCGTCTTGTGCGGCCGCTTGGAGATGCGGCCCCTCAAATTGGGCACGTTGCATATGGTTCCCCCCAGACCTCTACTACCAGTTCCGTCCGACTCGGATCGAAAACTCGGGCAATTCTTCGGGCCCGAACCGGGGTCCCCGCCTGATTCTCGCCGGTTGCAGACCGGGTCAGAGAAGCCGTACAGGCGCGAATCAGACGGGGTTCGTATGAACCGCTGACGTTGGACATGGATCAGGCTGCATCCCGGCCTGCAGCCACGCGGGGTGGCCGGCGCGACCCGCGGGGCCGTTGCGCAGCGAGGCGCCTACCACTTGCACGTGTAGGTCGAGTAAGTGCCTGTGCGGGACCAAGAAATCTTGTCGAACGACCAGATCTGCTTGCCGACCACCGGCACGTCCACTTCGCTGTACGCGCGGCCCGACGCGTCGCAGCCGACGGAGGTGCCCGTGTACATCCAGCCGCCGCCGGTGAAGCTGCCGCCGCTTGTGTTGGCGGCGACGCAAGTACTGTCCCCCGTTGCGATCCAACAGAGCGAGGCGCATTGGGCCGTCGCGCTGCCCCACCACACCGGCCGCAAGCTGGTGAAGTCGTCGACCCCGCACGACGCCTGGTTGGTGATGGCCGTGAGCGGCATCGCCACCCACATCGCCGTGCAGGTCGTGCCGCTCCACGACTTGCACTGCACCTTGAAGCCCTGGCGCGTAACGACCAGCGTGGTGTTGCCCGGCACCAATTTGTCGACGACGCAGCTGCCGTTGACGCAGCTCGCGCCGTTGGCGCAGACCTTGCCACAGCCGTTGCAGTTGGCGCTGTCGGTATTGAGGTTGACCTCGCAGCCGTCGGCCAATTTGTCCAGGTTGCAGTCGGCAAAGCCCGTGTCGCAGGTGCCGTTGCAGGCGCCGCCCGAGCAGGTGGGCGACGAGATGTTGTTGTTCGAGCACGCCTTGCCACATTTGCCGCAGTGGGCGGTCGCCGTGGCCAAGTCGGTCTCGCAGCCGTCGCTCAGCTTGTCGGCGTTGCAGTCGCCGTAGCCGGCGTCGCAGCTGCCGTTGCAGGTGCTGGCCGCGCAGGTGGGCGAGGTGATGTTCTGGTTCGAACAGACTTGTTTGCACGCGCCGCAGCTGCTGGCGGTCTGGGTCGTGTCGACCTCGCAGCCGTCGGACTTCTTGTCGCCGTTGCAGTCGGCAAATCCGGGGCTACATGCGCCGCTGCACACGCCGCCCATGCACAATTGCGCGACGTTGTTGCTCGAGCAGGTCGTATTGCACTTGCCGCAGTTCGCCAACGATGTGTTGAGGTTGACTTCGCAGCCATCGAGCACGTTGTTGTTGCAGTCGCCAAAGCCGGCCTGGCAGCCGCACGTGTAGCTGCCGGTGGTGTTGGTGCAGGTCCCGTTCATACCACACGGCGCCATGGCCACCACGCACTCGTTGATGTCGTCGCAGCCCTTGCCGTCCACGCTCAAGCTGTAGCCACTGTTGCACGAGCAGACGTAGCTGCCCACCTTGTTCGTGCAGTTTTGCGCGCAGCCGCCGTTGCTGGTCAGGCATTCGTTGACGTCGTTGCAGGTGAAGCCGTCGCCGGTGTAGCCGGCGTTGCACACGCAGCTGACGGACTGAGCGCCGGGCGTGCAAGCCGCGTTGGTCGAGCAGCCGACGGTGCCCTTGCACGTGCCGCCTGCGCAGACGTCGCCGCTGGTGCAGCCGTTGTTGTCGTTGCAGCTCGCGGTGTTGTTGGTCAGCACGCAGCCCTTCTGGGCGTCGCAACTGTCGTCGGTGCACACGTTGCCGTCGTTGCAGGTCACGGCCTTGCCGGGCACGCACGCCCCGCCGCTGCAGGTGTCGCCCACGGTGCATACGCTGCCGTCGCTGCAGCTTGCCGCGTTGTTGTTGTGTTGGCAGCCAGCCTGCGGGTTGCACACATCGTCGGTGCAGACCTTGCCGTCGTCGCAATTCTGCACGCCCGTTGTCGCGCACTTGCCGGCCGCGCAGGCATCGCCGGTGGTGCACTGGTTGCCGTCGTCGCAGGGGCCCGTGTTGTCCTGATGCATGCAGCCTTTTTGGGCGTCGCAGCTGTCGGTCGTGCAGGGGTTGCCGTCGTCGCAGTCCAGCTTTGCGCCCGCCGTGCACGTGCCGCCGGCGCACTGGTCGCTGGCGGTGCAGACGCTGCCGTCGGTGCAGCCGGCCAGGTTATTGGCGTGCTGGCAGCCGGCCTGCGGTGTGCACGAGTCGTCGGTGCAGACGTTGCCGTCGTCGCAGTTCACCACGCCGGTCGAACCGCACTTGCCGCTGGCGCACACGTCGCCGGTCGAGCAGGCGTTGTTGTCGTCGCACTTGGCCGTGTTGGCGGCGAATTGGCAGCCGCTCGATTTGTCGCAGCTGTCGTCGGTGCAGACGTTGCCGTCGTTGCAGACCACGGGTTTGCCGGGCACGCAGGCTGCGGCCGCGCAGGTGTCGCCGGTGGTGCACACGCTGCCGTCGTCGCACGGCGCGGTGTTGTTGGCGCTCTGGCAGCCGGCTTTGGGGTCGCACGTCTCAGTGGTGCAGGGGTTGCCGTCGTCGCAGGTGCTCGGCTTGGCGGGCACGCACACGCCGCCCGTGCACTTGTCGCCCGTGGTGCAGGCGTTGTTGTCGTCGCAGTTGCCAGTGTTGTTGCTGTGTTGACAGCCGTTGGCTTTGTCGCAGCTATCGTCGGTGCAGGGGTTGCCGTCGTCGCAGCTCTGCGCCTTGCCCGCGCTGCACGCGCCGCCGCTGCACACGTCGCCCACGCTGCAGACGCTGCCGTCGTCGCAGGGCGCTGTGTTGTTGGCGTATTGGCACCCCTTGAGGGCGTCACAGCTGTCCGACGTGCACGGGTTGCCGTCGTCGCAGTCCCAGGCGGGGCCCGGCGTGCACACGCTGTCTTTGCAGGTGTCGCCCTTGGTGCACACATTGCCGTCGCTGCATGGGTCGCTGTTGGCCGTGGCGCCGCAGCCTTTGGCGGCGTCGCACGCGTCGGTCGTGCACGGATTGCCGTCGTCGCAGACCTTGCTTGCCCCGCTCGCGCATTGGCCGCCCGCGCACACGTCGCCTTCGGTGCACACGTTGTTGTCGGTGCAGGCCAGGTCGTTGGGCGCAGTGGTGCAGCC
>JBBISH010000151.1:0-13528 GCA_037441385.1 Myxococcales bacterium | reverse complement strand
CTCGGCCAAGCTGTGCTGCTGGCCGCCGCGATCGCGGGTCGCGTCAAAGGCGGCCGACAGCCGCTTGATGGCCTGCAAGTCGCGGTAGGTGGACAAGAAGGGGTAATAGCACTGCTGGCCGAACACCGCCTGGCGGTCCAGGCGCCAAGTCGACACAAACGCGGTCATGCGTTCGCGCTCGGGCTTGTCGGCCGCCGTGTGCAGCAGCGCCGAGCGGGCCCGACTGCAGTCCAGCGGGGCGATCTCCAGGACGGCGTCCAGGTCCTGCATGCCGTAGTACTGGTCGTAGATCGACGGGCGGCCCAGGAGCAGCAGCTGCATGCCCGGATATTGTTTGCGCATCTCGGTCAGGGCCTGCAGCGACGGCGCGCGGCGGTCCGGTGCGACTTCGTCCAGCGAATCGACGATCAAGGTGAAGCGCGAGGTGGCCAGAAGCTCCTTGAAGGCGGCGTCCTTGTCGTCGGGCGACTGCAGCACGCCGCGCATCGCCGCGGTGATGGCGCTCTGACTGCCGCCGGCCTTGGCGATGTCCTTGAAGTCGATGGTAAAGGTTGGCTGGGCCGAGCAGATCTCGGCAAAGACGGCTTTGCCAAACTCGGTCTTGCCGATGCCCCCGCGCGCTTGCACGAACACCGACTTCAGCACGCCTTCGCGCAACTCGCGCATCAGCTTGTCTTCGGTCAGCACGCCGTCGGCGTTGGGCGCGGCCTCGCCAGTCCAAATCAGCGTCCGGAAGCCGGGCTGCAAGTAGTCGAGTTCGCGGAGCGCTCGGTCGTGGTCCGCGGCCGCCTTCTGGCAGCGCGCCGGGTAGCCTGCCGGGGATTCGGCGACGAATTGTTGCAGGGTGCTGGCCCCGCAGCCGCTGAGCAGGCCGACGCATGCGGCGAAGGCAAGAAGAATCCTCACGTTTCCTCCCCAAGGTCCCGGTGGGCCCCATAGATGACGGCGATGTTACTACGAAAATGGCCCGGCGAACAGGAGCCCCGCAGGCAGGTGGGCGGCTGCGTCACGCGGATGTGTGAAGGTCGTCCAGCAGCGCTGCCACCGCGGGTTCAAAGCGCTCAGGCGGCTGCAACAAGCCAAGGACGATCCAGCCATTGCCCGCAAAATCAAAGAAATAGCCCGGCTGCACCAACACCCCGTGCCGCTCGAGCCAGCGCAAGGCCCGCTCGTCGTCGGGCTCGGTGGCAGGAATCCGCAGCACGGCGCTCCAGCCGCCTTGGGTGGGCAGGGCGGTCGCCAGCGAATGGGCGCAGAGGCGGTCCAAGATCGTGCGGTTCTGGAGCAAGCGCTGCCGCATGGGCGCCTGCCACTCGCTGCGCCGTGTCAGCAGTTCCGGCAGCGCCCACTGCACCGGCGTGGCCAGCGACAGGGAAGTATCGGCCACAATTTCAAGGCGATGAAGGGCCTCTTGTACCAACCTTGGTGGGCCGCTCACCGCGGTCCAGGCCAGCTTGAGCTGCGGCAGCAGCAGCACTTTGGACAGACCGGACATGACCAGCGTCAGGCAGTCCTCCAGGCCGGCCAAGGTCGGGGGGCTCGCCGGGGTCTGGCCGTCTTGCGCGCCAGTCCACTCGGCAAAAACTTCGTCGATGGCCAGGGCAAGACCATGTTGGGCGCAGAGACCCTGCAACGCTGCGACTTCACTTGGGGTCGCTACAGCGCCGGTGGGATTGTTGGGGCTGACCACCACCACGGCGCGGGTGCGCGGACCGATGGCCGCGGCCAGGCTGGCCAGGTCGATGTGCCAGTCGCCCCCCACCCAAAGCGTTGGATAGGTGCGAAGTTGCACGGCCGCGAGCGCTGCCAGGTACTCGAGCAGAGGATACGAGGGCGCCGGCACCAGCACTTCGTCGCCCGGATTGCACAGGATCTGCAGGATCCACGCGTAGGCTTCGCTTGTCGACGCGCTGAGCACGACTTGCTCGGCCGGCACGCGGTTGCCCAGGTAGTGGGCCACACACTGACGCGCCGACCACAGGCCAAACGGCTCGGGGGCGTAGTTCTGCGCCTGCGGGCAATCGAGCAGCGGCCCCAGCTGTTGCCAGACGGGCGACAGTCCCACGCGCGTCGGGTTCGACTCGCCGAGATCGACCACCTCCAGACCGCGCTGGCGGCGGTCTTTGACAGCCAGAGACAGGCGATTGACCGTTCGATCCCAGCTTGTTCGATCCGAAAACATCAAGTGGTACCTTGCAACATCTAGCCTTACCCGATGTCTTCGCTTGGCCAATAGTGCCAATCGTCCGGCAGATCCTGCACCTCGCCGTTCACGAAGGGTTCGCGGTAGCCCTTGTAGGCGTTCCAGCCGTAGTCAATCTGCTGCAAATTCTTGTCGTTGCACTCGCGGATGCGCTGCGCTGGGTTGCCCATGATGAGCGAGCGCGGCTCGAACTGCTTGCCCACCCCGACCACTGCGCCGGCGCCGACGATGCTGTGATGGCCGATTCGGCAATTGTCCAGCAACGTTGAATGCATACCTACCAGACAGTCATCCTCTACGATGCATCCGTGCAGCACCGCGCCGTGGCCAACGGTGATTCGCTCGCCCAGGATGGTCTGGCTGACGTCGAAGGTGGTGTGCACCAGCGCGCCGTCTTGGATGTTGGTGTGGGCGCCTACGCGGATCGCGCCGCAGTCGCCGCGCAGGATGGCGCCGGGCCAAACCGTGACATAGGGGCCCAATTCGACCTCGCCGATGACGACGGCGGCGGGGTGCACCCAGGCGGTGGGATGAATGTGCGGGATCAGGTTGCGGTGGCGTTGAATCATCGCTGCTCAGGGCGGCAGGCGGCCGCGGCGGCGGCAGTCTACACGGCTGTGCGCCAAACCTCGACTGGGATCACGCAACCGAAAGCAGCGCCGATTTCATTCGACTAGACGGATAGTCTACTTGACTTCGCATGGGCGTAAGCTGAGTTACCTGCCGCCCCGCCGCCTGCGCGCCTTGCCGCAGCCACTGGTGCAGTCGGGCGGGCTCCACGGTGGCGGCGTTGATGCAGCCCAGCAGCCGACCACCGGGCGCAAGGCAGCGGCAAGCCAGCTCGACCAGTTCGGGGTAGTCGCGCACCGCCGTCCAGCGTTTGCCGCGATGGGTCGCGTGGCTGGGCGGGTCCAGGATGATCACGTCGAACAGCTGACCGCGCTTGGCGAATTTCCCGAGCCACTCCAAGCTGTCGCCGCGGATCAGGTCGTGGTACCGCTCGCCGTTTTCGCTCTGTAGGGCCAAGTGATTCAAGGCGAAGTTGTCACGCGCCCACTGCAGAGCGGGCTCGGCGATGTCCACGCTGACCGTGGCGGCGCCGGCACGGGCGGCGGCAATCGAAAACCCCGCAGAATAGCAAAAGGTATTCAGCACGCGCAGACCTGGCTTCTGCCGCAACAGCCAGCGGCGGTTGCTGCGCTGGTCCAGGTACAGGCCGGTGGCTAGGCCCTGGTCTGGGCGAATCTGAAACGCCACGCCATTTTCGTGCGCCACCAAGGGCAGATCACAGCTGCCGGTCGCCGGCTCGGCCGGAGCCAAGCGCACCGGATCCACCAGCGTGTTGGTCTGGCGCGGGCGAATCTTGAGCCAAGCGGCGCGCGGTTGCAGAGCCGCAATCAGCGGCTCCACGGCTTGCGCTAGCTCGGCTAGGCCGGCCGTTACCGCGGCCACATCGTGGGGATCGAGGTCCAAATAGTCCTGCACCACCAAGCAGTTGGCGTACAGATCCACGTAGTGCCGACCGTCCTCGCCGTCCAAGAGGCGGCAGCAATCCGTGTCGTCCAGGCCTGCCAGACTTTGTCGGGCCTGCAGGCCAAGGTGCAGCGTGTGCAAGAACGATCTTGGCGCGGCACCGGAGCTGCGGGCCAGCCACAGGGGCAGCAGGTGCGAAAGGGCGTGCGGCAGGGGCAGTGCGGGCGTAGCCATGGCGCCACACTGTGCCCAGCGCACCGGTCGATGGCAAGGCACTTGCGCTTTGCCGGGCAAGCGCACCATGCTTGAGTGACGCGGCACGCGGGGCGGGATGAGGGGAAGCTTGGATAGGCTCTGTAACAGCTTGATTTGCTGGACGGTCTGGCTCGTCTTGGTTGGGTCGACAACGGCCTGTGGCCTGGGCGACGTGGGCCCCGACTTGGCCAAGTGGCGGGCCGAGCACGGCGATTCGACCGGTCACGATGCGGTCTTGGTCGACACCAGCGGTAGCGACGCCAGCGTGGACACCGTGGGGAGCGACGGCAGTCCCGACGCCGACATCGGCGCTGTGGACAGCGATGCTGCGGGCGACGCCGACGGCGATGCGGTAGGCGGCTGCAACAGCCCGGACGACTGCCCCAAGCCTGGCGAGTGCCAGATCGCCATCTGCGAAGCGCACGTTTGCGGAACCAAGGCGCTGGAGTGCCCGGCCGACGGCAACCCGTGCGACCAGGAGCTGTGCGT
This sequence comes from Myxococcales bacterium, assembly GCA_037441385.1. GTDB lineage: Bacteria > Myxococcota_A > UBA9042 > UBA9042 > UBA9042 > SXRM01. The sequence goes on along the minus strand of JBBISH010000151.1, from coordinate 9,108 downwards.
GGCGGGCCAGTGCGGCCACAGCCCGCTCGACGGCACGATCTGCGACGACGGCTCGGCGTGCACGGGTCCGGACACCTGCAAGGGCGGGTCGTGCATCGGGGCCAGCCTGCTCGGCACGCAGAAGCTAGGCAATGCCTTGTTCTTTGGCCTGATCCAGCCAGTGCCCGGTCACACGCTGGCTTGGAGCCCGACCAGCATCGTCGACCTGGACGGCGTGTGGCCGTCGTGGGCGCTGAGCGAAGACGCCTCGATCACTGCGGCGGCGCCGCTGAATGACACAGAACTCGTTGTATTTCTAGAGAGTCACGGCGATGTGCCCGCCGCCAAGGTCTTGCGTTTGGCCCCCGCCAAGCCGGCCCCACAGGCCCTGCCAGCCGGCCTGTTGCCTCCCGGCACCCAGCACTGCAACTCGGCCCGGCGCTTGCCCGACCAGCGAATTGTGGCGCTCTGCAGCGGCAAGGCGCCGGATGGCAAGGGGTTTGCCATGGCGGTGTTGCTCGGCCTGACGGGCGAGGCGCCGCGGTGGATCCCGGTCAGCGACGTTCCGCAGCAGCCGTGGACCAGCGAGTTGGTGGGCGGCGAGGTGTGGTACCCGCTCGCGATTCCCGACGCCGCTCAGTTGGCGCGAGTGGACCTGCAAAAGGGCAGCGCCACCGTGGTCACCTATGCCCAGACGCAACTGAGCCTGATCACGGCGCTCGCCGCGCGCCCCGGCGGTCCGGTGCTGGCGATGGGGCAAAAGTTCGCCGCCGGCAAAGGGACCGGCACGGCTGCCTTGCTGGACCCCACTGGGTTGGTACTGAAACAACCCGAAAACGTGGGCTTGCAGCCCTACATGGTGCTGGCAGCCCTTTGGCAGGGGGGCAACTGGCTCACCGAAGGCATGACCGTGCAGGGCGGCAGCCTGCGCCGCCACGAAGTCCTGGGGCCGAACTTGGAGTCACTGCAGGCGGTGGTGCACGCGCCAGACGACCTGGCCACCGCCATTGCGCCCGACGGAAAAGGCAATTTCTGGCTGGTCGGCGGCAAAGAGTCCGAGCCAAGTGGCGGCACCGTCTGGCGAATCGCGGTGACCGGCGAGACGACCTGCGACCCCGTCGCGTGCGTCAGTAAACCGACAAGCTGTGTCGCTTCTGGCTGCCAGGTGGCATGGTGCAGCAGCTCAGGCTGCCAAACTCAGACCCAGGTCGATGGTCCGTGCGACGACGGCGCGCCGTGCACCTTTGCCAAGACCTGCAGCGGCGGGGCGTGTGTCGGCGGCAGTGCCAACAGCTGCAACGACGCTTTGCCTTGTACCTTGGATAGTTGCGACCCCGCGCAGGGTTGTGTACACAGCCCCGCCAAGCCCGGCAGCCCATGCGACGACGGCGACATCTGCTTTGGCGGCGACGTTTGCAGTGCGACGGGCAGCTGCGTGCCGGGCACCCAGCCGCTGGCTTGCCCAGCGCCGGGGCAGTGCCAAGTCGGCATCTGCACGCCCTTCTTGGGCTGTGGCCTGGCCGACAAGGTGCCGGGCGCGGCGTGCAACAGCGGCGTGGGCGTCTGCGCGCAGAATCAATGCTGGGAGCCGTTCGCCGCCGCCTTGGCCGCGGGCCCCAGCCACAGCTGCGCGCTGCGACCGGATCACAGCCTGTGGTGCTGGGGCAGCAACGGCGACGGTCAGTTGCTTGCCACGGGCCTGGCCAGCACGCCCACGGCCACCCAGGTGGGCACGGGCAGCTACGCGCAAGTCGCTGTGGGCGACGGCTTTACCTGTGCCGTGGACACCACGCTGGGCGTTTGGTGCTGGGGCCGCAACGACCACGGCCAAACCGGCGCAGCGCTTGGCAACACGCCCGCGCCCAGCCTGGTGACCCTGCCGATCGAGGCCACGCAGCTTGTCGCCGGGACTGCCCACGCTTGCGCCGGCGGCATGGACAAGGCCGGGGTGGCCCGTACTTATTGCTGGGGCGCGGCGGGTCAAGGGCAGCTAGGCCAGGGCAGCGGGGCCGTCGACTCGGCCGTACCCCAGGAAGTGCCCGGATTGTCTGGGGTTACGGCTCTGGCCAGCGGCCCCAGCACCACCTGCGGAATCGTGGCCGGCAAGGTCTTCTGTTGGGGCAGCGCGGCGACGACATGGGTCGGCGGCAAAGGCGTGCCCAAGCCGGGAGCGCCCAACTTGGTAGATCTGCCTGGGATTTATCAGCAGATCTGGGTGGGCGTTGGGGTCGCGTGCGCGGCGGCCGGCGGCGGCCAACCTGCCGTTTGTTGGGGCATGGGCGACAACCCGCTTTTGGGCAGTCCCGCGGCAGCAGCCTTTGCGGTCAAGCCCTTGGGCCCCAGCGCGCCCTACACCGACGTGGCCGCTGGCGGCAACCACCTGTGCGCTTTGCGCGGCGACACGGGCCAAGTCTGGTGCCGCACCAGCAACGCCGCCGCCGCGGATTTTGGCAATCCCAGCGGCGATGGCAGCCAGCCCATCGCCATCTTCAACGACTTGGCCGTGGTGGAACTCGCCTCGGCCGGCAATCAGGTGTGCGCGCGGATGGCCGACGGCTCGCTGCGGTGTTTGGGCACAGGCGCCCTGGGCGGCGCGGTGATCCCTGGCACTCAGGGCAAGGCCATCGCACCATGAATCCGTCGCTCTCGCTCATCTACCTGTGCCTCAACGAAGAGCGCAGCCTGCTGGCCACCTTGGACGAGGCGGTGGCCTACTGCCAAAGTGCGCTGACGGACTGGGAGATCCTGGTGGTGGACGACGGTTCGACCGATCGCTCCGCTGAGTTGGTGCGCCAGGCGGCCCAGGCCGAACCGCGCATCCGCCTGCTGCAGCACGATCGCAACCGTGGCATGGGCGCTGGGCTGCGCACCGGGATCGCCGCGTCCAGCAAGGACTATTTTTGCATGCTCGCCGCCGACGGCCAGATCCCCGCCGCCGAGCTGGCCAAGATGCTGCCGGCTTTGGCGCAGGCGCCGATCGTGCTCTCGACGTACGGCAACCGGCCGAACAACTGGCTGCGCACTTTCATCTCGCGGGGTTTCCGCGTCTACATGCGCGCCCTGATCGGCGTGGATTTTGCGCTGGAAGGTACCTACTTGTTCCCAGTGGCGCTGGCGCGCGACGAAATTGGCCTGCAACGCATCGGCGCTGACACGTTTTTCTTCAGTTTCGAGCTGATCGCCCAGGCGCTACGGCGCGGCTACGGAGTGGCCGACACGACCATCGCCAGCCGGCCGCGCACCGATGGGACGCCGTCGCGCATTGCGAACATCAAGCAAATCAAGCGGGTGGCGGGCGAAGTCCTGGCCTTCCGCCAGCGCGACCGCGGCGGGGCCTAAATCATGCGGCGCGTGCGGCAGACCGCCTACTTGGCCTCGGCCTTCCTGCTCACGCCGGCGGTGGTGCTGAGCGTGGTGGGCATCTTGGTGCTCTACTACCGCCGCGAAAATTTTGACGTCGCCTTTGGTGTGCTGATCTTGGTCTTTTGTGTCGAGCTGCTGGCCGGCGCGGCTTGGCTGGTGGTGGCGCTGCGTCGGTCGGCGGATTTATCTAGGCTGCAGGCCGACTTCTTGAGCAAGGTCAGCCACGACTTCCGGACGCCCCTGACGTCGATCCGCATGTTCGTCGAGACGCTGCGCGAGCAGCGCTTGGAGGATCCCGAACGCCGCGAACGGGTGCTGGCGCTGCTGGGGCAAGAGACCGAACGCCTCTCGGCCATGATCGACCGCCTGCTGGAGCTGGCTAGGCTAGAAGCCGGCAAGATCAAATATCAATTGGCCCCGACCAATGTGGCCGATCTGGTCCAGGCGGTGGCGACGCGCTTTGAGCCGCGCCTAGATCAGCCCGGTGTGGCGCTGACCGTGGAAGTGGCTCAAGGGCTGCCACTGGTGGCTGCGGACGCCGAGGCGCTGCAAGACGTGGTCCAGAACTTGCTGGACAATGCCTTCAAATACACGGGGTCGGACAAGCGGATCTCGGTCAAGGTCGGTGCCAGCCCGGCCCGCCACCGGCGCGGGGTGCAGATCGCGGTCCACGACAACGGGCCTGGGATCGCCTTGCACGAACATCGCCGTATTTTCGAGATGTTCTATCGCGTGGACGATCGTTTGTCGCGCGCGACCGAAGGCTCGGGTCTGGGCCTGGCCTTTGCCAAGCACGTGGTGTCGGCTCACGGCGGGCGAATTCGCGTGGACAGTGCGCCCGGGCGCGGCAGCACCTTTGTGGTCGAACTGCCGGCTCTGCCGGGCTGAGCGCCCCCGCACCTTGCAGTTTGCGGAAAGGTCGGGCACAAACCGCGGCGCAACGCCACCAACAAGGGACGTGCCACCGTGAACGACCAGCCCAACGCGCGCATCCTGATCGTGGAAGACGACGCCGCCATTCGCGAAGGTCTGGACTTGAACCTGAGCCTGGACGGCTATCAGACCCTGCTGTGTGCCGATGCGGACGCCGCCGAGGCGGTGCTGCGCGGGCCGCTGACGGTGGACCTGGTCCTGCTGGACGTGATGCTGCCAGGGCGCAATGGTTTTGAGCTGTTGCGGGCGCTGCGCCGCGAGCAGCCCGACTTGCCGGTGCTGCTGCTCACCGCCCGCGCCGACGAGGCCGACAAGGTGCTGGGGCTGGAGCTGGGCGCCGACGACTACATCACCAAGCCATTTGGTCTTGCCGAGTTGCGAGCGCGGGTGCGGACGTCGCTGCGGCGATCGCGGCGTATCCACGCCTCGTCGACCACCTTGGTGGCGGAGCAGCCCGCGTTTGGCGATATCTACATCGACCGTGTGGGCCACCGCGTGCGGCGCGCAACCAGCGAAGTGCCGATGACGGCGCGCGAATTCTCGCTGTTGCTACACTTTGTCGACCGGCCGGAACGGGTCCTGACGCGCGAAGATCTGCTGCGCGACGTGTGGGGCAGCGAGCAGGCGACGTTGCGCACGGTCGACAACTTCGTCATGCGGCTGCGCGGCAAGCTGGAGCCCGATCCCGAGGTGCCGCGGCACTTTGTGACGGTGCGCGGGGTTGGCTACCGCTTTTCGCCGGCCGGCCAGTCCTGAGGCGGAGTAGTGTCGAAAAAATCGACATGCTGAGAAGTGCCGCACTCGCGTCGTGAGGCGACTGGGCCGTTCAGCCAAATGTTTCCTGATATTATCCATACTTCCGCGTGGTGTGTCCACCTGGCACGGCCCGTGCAATGCGCTTTTGGCATCGGCAGCACGCCGCACCACAGGCAGCCGCGACGGCGGCAGGAGGGCACCATGAGCAGGATCGGGTTGGGCAGGACCAAGTGGGCAGGCGTGGCGGCGCTGCTCGGGCTGAGCTTGGCAGGTTGCGCGAGTGACTTTGCGCCGATGGCGAGCACGGCGTCGACGAATGGCAGTGGCTCGTTCGCCAGCAAGGATACCAGCAGTAGCGCGGACACCTCGAACGGCAAGACCGGCGGCGGCAGCATGTCGGCCGATGCTGGCACCTCGACCGGCGGCGTGCCGCAGACCCCCGGCGCGGGCAACGCTGACCAGGGCATTGGCCTCAAGCCGGGCGGGGCGCAAGACATCGCGTTTTTCCGCCAGAAGCTGGCCGCGGCTCTGCTACCCAAGCCGGGCGACATGACCATCGAAGGCTGGCTGAACGAGCACGACACAGTGCTGCCGCCCGCCCTGAAGGACCGCAGCGTGACGCTGCACGCCCTGGCCGGCGTGATGGTCGAGCCGGGTGCCCAACCCAGCGCGGTGCTGCAGATTGGCCTGAATTCGGGCAAGACTTTGGCCGATGTGCAGACGACCCTGAGCCTGACGGTGGTCATCGACCGCTCGGGCTCGATGGCGGGGGACAAACTTGCCTTTGTCAAAGCGGGGTTGCACGCCCTGGCCGACCAGTTGCCCAAGGGCACGCGCCTGGGACTGGTCAGTTTCTCGAGCACGGTGAGCGTCCCGTTCCCGCCCGCCGTGATCGATTCTAGCAATGTCCAGGCCTTGCACGAGGCGATCGACGCCCTGGCCGCCGACGGCGGCACCAACATCTTCCAAGCCCTGGGCGACGGCAGCGCGCTATGCCAGGCGACGCCGGCCGGTTTTGAGCAGAAGCGAATCCTGTTCCTTTCTGACGGCTTGCCCACGGTCGGCACGACCGGCTTCGACAGCATCTTGGGCCAGGTGACCGAGGCGAAGGCCGGCGGCTGCAGCGTGTCGTCGGTGGGCGTGGGCTTGGATTTCTCGCCGTCGCTGATGAACGCCATTGCGCAAAAGGGCAACGGTACGGCCTGGTTCCTGCCCAACGCGCAGGCCGCCAAAGAGGTGTTCATCCAGGATCTGGAGACGATGCTGCTGCCGGTCGCCGAGAAGCTGACCCTGCAATTCAAGTTGGCGAACGGCTGGAAAGTGGCCGAGATCTATGGGTTCAAGTGGGTCGAGAAGGACGGCGAAGTGACCATCACCGGCCCAATGGAGGCCGTGGGGCCGACCGACCCGGGCAACCCCGATCCGGGCAATCCTGAGGATCCCGGCGTGGGCACTGACCCGGTGGCGATGCCGACCCTGTTTGCCAGCAAGCGCAACGGCTTGGTGATGGCGCGCCTGATCGCTCCGGCCAACACCCAGCCGTCTGACCTGGTGAACCTGACCCTGGCGACGGTGACCTACGGCTACACGCTGTCCAAGGGCGGCGCTGCCGAGCAGTTCAGCGTGCCCGTGCAAGTGCCCGGTCTGGTTCAGATTCCCGACGCCGGCACGGCCTACTTCACCAACCCGGCGGTGCACCGTGCCTGGCTGCTGCTGGGCGATGGCCAGAGCCTCATCCAAGCCGTGGCCCAGGCCGAGGCCGGCAAGCAGAGCGACGCCCTGGCGACCCTGGCGGCGCAAAAGCAGTTGCACGACAAGCACATGGCGCTGCTCGCCGCCGACCTGCTGGTCTACGATGCCAGTGTGCCCAATTTGGACGACGCCGCGGACCTGCTGACGACGCTGGCCAAGGTTGTGGGCAAGTAGCCAAAATCGCAGCTATCCTTCATGGCGGGTCCGCAACTCCGCCAACCGCTCCCCCAGCCGCACAACCTGTTCGCGGCTGTTGTACAGCTGGCAAGAAACCCGAAGAATTCGCTGCCCATTCCACGACATGATCGGCAGATCGAAGCCCCGCTGCCACAGCCAGGCGTGCAGGGCATCCGAATCGCCTGCGCCGCCCTGGGGTTGCTGGCCGGCGGGCAAGATCACCGCCGCCATGGAGCCCATCAGCTCGGGCGGACAGGGCGCGGCGACCTGCAAGGATTGGCACAGGACGTCGCGAGCCTGCAGAGCAAGTTCGTGATTTCGCTGGTAGATCGCTGGCCAGCCCCCAGGCAGCAGCTCGGCCATCGACTCGATGGCCGCCGGGATGGTCAGCCACGGCGACGGATCGCGGGTGCCCGTCCAATCGAATTCCACCCGAAAACGCGAGGTATCGGTGCGCGAACTGTTCGCGCCGTGTGAGAATCCCAGCGGCCGGATGCGGTCTTGGCGATCGCGGCGAACATGAAGAAAAGCAGCGCCTTTGGGTGCACACAGCCACTTGTGGCAGTTGCCGGTGTAGTAGGCCGCGCCCAGGTCGTCCAGGTGCAGCGGCACCATCCCGGGGGCGTGGGCGCCGTCGACCAGTACATCGATGCCGCGCGCCTGCAGTTTCTGCACGATTTCCTTGATGGGAAACAGGACTGCAGTGGGACTCGCAATGTGATCGATGATGGCTAGCTTGGTATGATCGCTACACGACGAAAGAATTGCCTCTATCGCTGTGGTCGCATCGGCGAGCGGGAAGGGCACGGCCGCCATCACCAGACGACCGCCAAAACGCTCGATCTCGACTTGTGCGGCATTTTTGCAGGCGTTATATCCGTGATCGATGACTAGCACTTCGTCATTGGGATGCCAAGTTAGCGAACGAACAACCGTTCCTACGCCCTCCGTGGCATTGCTGATCAGGGCCAAATCGTCGCCGTCACAGCCCAAGAAGGCGCCCAGCGCATGGCGGACAGTGGCCAAAAGACCTTCGAGTTCGCGGGTCAGCAGGGTGACGGGCTCGCGCTCGAGCCGATCCAGCCAAGCCGCCCGCGCCCGCTGTACCGTGCGCGGACAGGCGCCATACGAGCCGTGGTTCAAGAACGTGACGTCGGGGTCCAGGGTCCAGTGCTGGGCAAATTGGGTCCAGTGCTGGGCAAATTGGGGGACCGACAAATCGGGCTGTTGTGGACGGGACATGCGGCACTACCGAGTGGCAAGGGTGCGGATTTTCTTGATCATGTCGGGCAGGGTGCTCTCTTGCGCCTTGCGGATGATGTAGTTGGGCACCGACACGTTGGGATCGGCCAGGACGCGGTAGACGATGCGCGTTCGCTTGCCCTCGGCGTCGTAATTCGTCAGCGTCCACGAGCCTTCGTTGCGCTTGTAGTCGCCGCGCAGCAGCTTCCAGGTGCGCTTCCATTGCGGCGGACCGGGCACAGACTCGGCCACCGACACCGACGTCAAGTTGCTGATCGGCATGGGCATATCTACGACCGTCATGCACTGCGAGGCGGTGCCGTTGCGCATCAGCTCTTTGGATTCGGCGATGCGCAACATGGTGCGGGTGTAGTTGTTGCAGTCGTCGATGAGCTTCCAGACCTTGGCGGGTGGCGCGTCGATGACCGCCTGCAGGGTCGCCTCGGGCAGGTCGCAGCCGGCCACGCTGCGGGTGGTCAGTACGATCTCGCCCGCCGCAAGCCGACTTTCGACATCGCCGGCGGCCACACCCGTGCTGGCCGCGAGCACCAACGCGGCGCTGCCGATCCAGCGCATCCAATGCAAGTAACGGAAATGAATAGCCATGATCGTCTCGTGTTGTGCCGCGGGGATCGCGGGATTGCTGCTCTCGGCGCCAGCGGGTGGCGCGCATCGGCGGTGCCCAATCGGTGGGCCATCGGTGGCCCGTCGGTGCCTGCCATACCGTTTGCTTACTCTTGCGCCGAGCTTCTGGCCCTCACCCCCGGCCTGTGGCCGAGCCCTCTCCCACTGAAGTGGGCGAGGGGTAAAGGAAAATTTCCTTGCCCCTCGCCCAATGCCTTGGGAGAGGGGCAGACGCGCCAGCGGCGGGGTGAGGGCCAAGTGTACGACATGGAAAGAGTTTCT
>JBBISH010000150.1:0-13697 GCA_037441385.1 Myxococcales bacterium | reverse complement strand
CCACGGCCGCGGGCCGCCAAGCGCCTCGCAGCAGGTCCGCGCGGGCCGCGGCCAGCGCGCCCGCCACCGCGGCTCCCGCCAGAACCGAAAAACCGCCGCTGACCGAGTAGTGCACGTGCGCAGGCCACAGCGCCACCAGCAACCCGGCCACGCCGGCCCACAGCAGCGGCAGTTCCAGGGCCAACGCCAGCGCCGCCGTCGCCGTCACGGCCAGGGCCCCGCTGGCCAAGCCAAAGCCGCGGTACAGCGCCAACGACGGCACACCGGCCCGTGCCAACAGCTCGACCAGGGTTGGAACTCCGTAGAAGAGCGGGCGACTATCCGGCTGCAGCGCATACAGCACGTCCCACCGGCGCGCCTCAGCCAGATCGCCTGGCCCCCAGGCGGCCAGCCCACGCGCCGCCGTGGCCACGACCACAAGCGCCGCTAGCAGCAACCATGCCCGCCGCGCCGACCGGGCCGTCCACGCGGCCGCCGCCAAAGTGACCGCGGCCACCAACGCCAGCGCCAACACTGCGAATTGCCCGTCGGCCAGACTGTTGGTCAGATGGGCAGAGGGGGGCAAGTGCGTTTCCGCTCAGCTCAATTCTGTGCTGAGCCGTTGCAGCACGAACCGGGCCGCGGTTTCGCCATAGAAAGCCAGGCTCTGGGCCGTCTCGCCGCGGGTCATCTCGGCCAGCGCCCGCTTGGGTTGGCGGTAAAAGCGCCGCAGGGCTTCGTCTTGCAGCTCGCGGATCCGCGCGGCGGCGATGCGGCCATTGAAGCTGAGTTTGGGCTCGCCGCGCATTAGATCCGCCAAGGTCAACGGCGCAAACCAGCCCTTGGCCACGGCTTCGCGGTACAGCGCCGTGCCCGGGAACACCGTCGCCTGATGGTAGGCAATGTAGGTCAGCGCCGTGCTTTCGATCCAGGCAAAGCCGGCGCGCAGTTCCTCTTCGGTCTGGTCGGGCAAGCCCACCACGAACAGGCCCGCACTGGCCACCTTGCGCCGCCGCAGACGCTCGAGCATCGCTTTGGCATGGTCCTCGCCGTAGCCCTTGCGGTGCGACGCGCGGCGCGTGTTGGGGTCGACCGGGTCCACGCCCACCGTGACCGAGGCGCAGCCGGCCGCCGCCAGCAAGTCGACCAGTTCGTCGTCCAGGCGATCCAGACGCGTCTCGATGCCCCACTGCACCGGCAATTTGGCCGCAGCGATCGCCCGGCAGAGCGACTTGGCCCGGTCCATGTCCAGCGTAAAGGTCGCGTCGCGGAACAAGATTTTGCGGACACCGTGGTCGCGCACCAGCGCCGTCATCTCGTCGACTACCGCCGCCACGGCCCGCGGCCGGAACGGTACGCCTTGGCCCACAGGATACGGGCAGAAGTTGCACGCATACGGGCAACCGCGCGAGGCCAGCATGGTCGCGACGCCGCGACCGCGCAGCAACGGGTAATAGCGGTAGCGGTCCAGCGGGAAGCCCGTCCAATCCGGCACAGGCAACTTGTCGATATCGCTAAGATAGACCGCCTGACCCACCACCAGCGGCGCATCGGCGACCTGCACGTCCCGAACGGCGGCACCCGCCACCCCTGGCACCAGCGTGCCGCGCGCCAAGAGCTCGAAGGCCACTTCGGGGTCGCCCAGGGCAATGGCTTCGCAAGCCCGCCGCTCGCCGACCTCGGCGGCAAAGTGGACCGCCGTGCTGCCGACCAGCATGCGATGACACCCCGTCCGCGACCGCAGTTGCTCTAGGTATTCGAGTTCTGCGCCAAAATACGCCAAGGACGTGGCTGCAATCACCCACTCGGGCCGCGCGTCGACCGCCGCCTGCAACACGCCCGGTTCGCTCGGGTCGTGGCGCGCTTGGTCCAGCACGACCACCTGGTGACCGGCGCGCCGCAGAATGGACGCCGCGTAACCCAGTGCCAGCACTGGGATGTGAATCCCCTGATACTTGGCAAAGGCCAGATACTGCGACGGCAGCGTCGTCCCAAAGTCGTCGTCGATGCCCATACCACCCATCAGGTCGCGGTTGGTGAAACCTCGACCCGGAACCGGTGGATTTAGCAACAGAACGCGCATTGGGCTGCACTCGCTTGGATGTCGAACCGGGGGCTGTTGCAACTAGCGCGGGGGAGCGCTCGGGCGACGGGCACACAGCAGAAACAGACGTACGCACAGCAGGAACAGGCTCAGCAGGAACAGGCTCAGCAGGAATAGGCTCAGCAGGAACTGACGCAGAGGTCGCAGGCAATCAACGCAATCGTGCACGGGAACGGGGACTGAGGCCGCCTGCGGACGCAAACGGCAGCTAGCTTCAGGCTACCAGGAACCAGACGCAATGAGCAGCATGGCGGGTTCTTGTTTACCCAAATTCACATGTGTAGCGAAACACCACAACGTGTTCGCGAGACGTGAAGACATATGTATGTAGCTACGGTGGCGCAAATGTTAAGTCTTGTACAAGAGCCGTCTTCCCCAACGTCTTCACGTATGAATTCTGGGCAGTTGCGGCATACCCTGCAGCACGCTTCGTTCATGCTCGGCCAGCTCGCCCAAGCGCTGGCGCACCGAGTCGCGATCGGCAACCCCTTCAGCAAGCTTTACAAAGGTGGCATGGTGCCGGGCCTCGGACTCGAGCAGGCTGCGGAAGAAGACCCGCAAGTCCGCGTCGGGGTGGTGCTCGCTCAGCAGCTTGAAGCGCTCGCACGAACGCGCCTCGATGAGTGCGGCCACCAAGAGCAGATCGACCAACTTGCCGGGCATGGTCTTGCGCACGACCGCGTGCAACTCGGTCTGGTACCCCGAGCTGACCTGCGCCGCCATCTGGGCGCCATAGCGCGGCAGCGCGGCCATCACGAGCTCAAAGTGCTCCAACTCCTCGCGCGCCAACGCGAGCATCGGCGCCACCAGCTCGGTGCGATCCGGGAAGCGCGCCAGCATGGCCAGGGCTTGGCTGGCGGCCTTGCGCTCGCAGTGGGCGTGATCGATCAGGATTTCCGCGGTGTTAGCGCAGGCCCGCTCTAGCCATTGCGCTTCGGTGTTGGATCGGAGACAGAGCATGTTCGGCGCTCGTGTGGCAGAAAAGGGCTACGAACCGGCCACGGCCGCGCCATCAAAGACCAGCGACGGCATGCGCAAGCTGCTGTGCGGGTACGGATCGCCGCCCACCGCCTTCAGGGTTTGCCAGAAGCTGGTGTGGTTGCCGGTCAGGTTCATCTCGGTCAGCGGGCCGGTCAGCACCCCCTTCTCGATGCGGCGCCCCTGGATGCCCAGCGAGAAATCGCCGGTCAAGCTGTTGGAATTGCCGCCGTTGAACGAGGTGACCAGGATGCCGCGGTCGATGCCCGCGACGAGCTTGGCCAGGTCGCCGCTGCCACCGGGCAGGCTGAGCGTAGACAACGAGCCGGTCGTGGCGGACATCTTCAGCTTTTGCGCGTAGTACCAATCCAGGTAGTAGTTCTTGAGCACGCCCTTGTCGACCACGTCCAGGCGCTGCGCCGCCATGCCCTCGCGGTCAAAACTGCGCGCGCCCATGCTGACCAGCAGGTCCGGCTCGTCGCGCAACGTCAAGAGCGGACTGGCAATGGCCGTGCCCAGCTTGCCGTCCAAGAACGAGCGCTTCTGCTGCAGGTTGCCGCCCAGGAGCGCCTGCAGCCAGTGCGAAACCAGCCGGCCCGCGGCGCGATTTTCCACGACCAGCGTGAACTTGCCGCTGGGGTCCTTCTTGGCGCCCACCCGCGCCAGGGCCCGCCGGGCAGCCTCGGCGCCGATCTCGGCCGGCTTCTGCAGGCTGGCCAGTGTGCGCGCGCCGACGTACCACCAGTCTTCGGGCCGCTTGTCGCCGTCGCCCACGGTGACTTCGGTGCCCAAGCTGTAGCTGGTGCTGCGCTGGCTGGCGCGGGTGCCGTTGCTGGCGGCGATGGCCCAGTCGCTGTCTTCGTCGCTGAAATTCGCAGTGGCCGAGATGACTCGCTTGTCGCTGCGGCTGGCGGCGTCCACTTCCATGACCAGGTGCTTGCGGGCATCGGCGTCGATCTTGGCGTAGCCGGCGTCGTAGAGGGCCAGCGCGTCGCTCGATTTGGCGGCGCGATTGGCGGCAGGCAGGCTGCGGTCGGGATCGGGGTCGAGCATCCGCGTCAGAGCCACGGCATCGGCCAGGAAGGACTGCAGCTCGCCGGGCCGCAAGTCGCTGGTATTGTGAGCGGCGTATCGACCATCCACGTACAGGTGCACGGTCAGACTGGCCGACTGCGCCTCTTGCAGCTTCTCGATCTTGCCGTCGCGGGCCTGGGTCTCGACACTGCGCGACAAACGCGCGCTGGCCAGGGCCTGCTGCACGCCAGCCTTCTTGAGCAGGTCCAGGGTGTGGTCGGCCAGGGCCAATGCCTTGGAATTCGCGGCTTTGTTGCTCATGCCGCACCTCCCACCGTCAGCGACTTGACCAGCACCGTGGGCATCCCCTGCGACACCGGCACGCTCTGGCCGTTCTTGCCGCAGGTCCAGCCGCCCTCGTCGATGACCAGGTCATTGGCCACCATGCTGATCTTGCTCAGGGTATCCGGGCCGTTGCCGATGAGGTTGACGTCCTTGATCGGCCGGCCCAGCTTGCCGTCTTCGATGAGGTAGCCGGTCTTCAAGAAGAACGTGTAATCGCCGCCGCCGATGTTGACCTGGCCATTGCTGAAGGATTCGCAGTAGATGCCCTTCTTGACGCTGGCGATGATCTCGTCTTTGCGGTGCGGGCCGGGCTGCATGTAGGTCGAGCGCATGCGCGGCATCGGCACAAAGCGGAACGATTCGCGCCGACCCGAACCCGTGGACTTCAGGCCGTAATGCGCGGCGCTGATGCGGTCGTGCAGGTACGAGGCCATGGTGCCGCCGTCGACCAGGACGGTGCGCTGACCCTGGGTGCCTTCGTCGTCCACGTGAATGGAGCCGCGCGCGTCGGGCAGCGTAGCGTCGTCGACGATGGTGACGAACTTTTCGGCCACCGGCTTGCCGATCTTGGTGGCGTAAATGCTGGTGTTCTTGCGGTTGAAGTCGGCTTCCATGCCGTGGCCGATGGCCTCGTGCAGTAGGATGCCGCTGGGTCCCGCACCCAAAACGACTGGCATCTCGCCACCTTTGGGGGTCACCGCCTCGAACATGCCCACCGTGCGGCGCACGGCTTCGTCGCAGAGGCGCGTCACGGTCTTGGGGTCGAACAGGTCAAAGCCGTGGCGCGAGGCGATGTTGTACATGCCCGTCTCGCGGCGGCCGCCCTGCTCGGCCACGCAGTTGGCGATGAGGCGCACCATCGGCTGGTGGTCGTGGGCCAGCAGGCCGTCGCTGGTCAGGACCAGCACCTCGCGGTCGCTGTCGGCATAGCTGACGCTCACCTTTAGGATGCGGGCGTCTTTCTTGCGGATCTGGCCGTTGACCTCTTGCACCAGCGCCTTCTTCTTGGCCAGGTCGATGGCGGCAAAGCGGTAGTCCACGTCGTAAAACTTGGGCAGCTTGGCCACTTGCACCGCCGCCGGCTTGGCGTCGCTCTTGCCCTCGGCGATGGCGGCAGCGGTGGCGGCGGCCTGCTTCATCGCTTTGAGATCCAACACTTCGCTAAAGGCGTAGCCCACCGCGTCGCCCTTGACCACCCGCACGCCCATGCCCAGGTCCGAGCTGGTGTAGGCGCGGCTGATCTTGTCGTCTTCCAGGCTGAGCGACACGCTGCGGGTGCGCTCGAAGTAGAGGTCGGCGAACGTCGCGCCGCGGGCCATCGCCACCGCCATCACGGCCTGCAAGTCCTCGATCGGAATCCCGAACGCCGCCTTCTGCGGCGCGGGCTCGGCCGACAGCGACCCGGAAAGCAGCGGTTGGGCGAGCAGTGCGGTGCCACCGGCGGCGGCCAAGCCAAGGAATTGACGGCGGTCTAGGGCGAAGGGGTCGAAACGGCTGGCCATGGTACTCCTTGCGAAACAGGTCTGCGCAAAGGTACCACGGCGCCGGGTTTATTTCATCGGCAGCTTGTCGACGGTGCCCAGGTCGAACCAGGCGTGGTCGGCCATCAGGACGTAGGGCCGCGTCTCCACATGCATTTTCTGGCCGTCCCAGCGCAGCACCTGCAGGGCGCCGGCGCCCCAGCCCATCGGCCCGCGGGTGTAGTAGTTGGCGACCACGCGGTAGGGGTAGGCAGTGGCCGGGTTGGCGGCGAAGCACTCCGGGCCGTAACCCGTGCGAATGTCTGCATAAAGGTCGCCACCCGACGTCATGTGCGGGCCACCGTACCAGGCCTGCCGCCCAGCTGCGTCAAAGACGCGCAAGTCCACGTCCGTCGCGTCGGTCTCCCAGGTCAGCAGCAGGCGCAGCTGCGGCGTAGTGGGCAGCTCGGCGTGCAGCGCGCTCAGCTTGGCCTCGATGGCTGGACGCAGTTCGGGGTGGGTGGCCAGCCCGTCGGCGGCGATGATCCCCGCCACGTCCTGAATGACGCGGTCGACGCCCTGGAAATTGCCTTGCCGCCAGCGGGCTTGGTCGGTCGCCGCGAGTGCCGTCAGGGCCTCGATCGGCTTGCCGGAACGCGCCAGCTCCACCGCGAGCAGCACCGCGCCGCTGGGGTGATCCGGGCGCTGCTTGGCGGCGCGGCTCAAAGTGTCCAGCGCCAGGCCGGGTTGCGGCAGTTGGGCGAGCAGGTTGCCGGCAAAGCGGCGCAGGTCGGCCCGGTCCGGGTACAGGTCGACCAGCGACCCGTAAGCGCGTGCAGCACCTACATAATCCCCCGCAGCCTTGAGCGCATTGCCCAACGCCACCAGTGGCAGCACTTCGGCCGGTGCGCGATTGCGCCACGCCAACGCCACCTGCACGGCCTGCTTGGCTTGGTTCTTGTGGATCAGGCCCGCGATCTCGGCCATCTCGCCCGTCAGGGCCGGGTTCTCTTTGCTCTGCTGCTGAATTTCGCGCCAGGCGCGCTTGTCGTCGTCGGTCACGGGCGGCGGCGCCTGCGGGGCGGCGATCTCGGCGGGCCCCCCTGGGCTGGGCGCAAACAGCAGCGGCCACGATACCGTGCAGCTCCCCGACTTGGGCGGATCGAAGTGGATCGCCTTGATCTTGTGGACCAAGCACTGCCCCAGTTCGACGCTGCCGGTGGTGTTCTGGTCGATCTCGACGTCGCGGGCGGCGCCGCTGCGGTCGATGGTCCAGCGCAGGCGCACCTTGCCGCGCAAACTGGGATCGCGCTTGAGCTGTTCCTGGTAGCAGCTGCGCAGGGCTTCTTGCCGCAGGCGGAGGTGCTTCGCCACGTCGTTCTGCTCGCAGACGCCGCCGATCTCGCCGTGCCCTTGGGCGACGCGGGCATCGTTCGGCTTGGCCGGCGCCGGCTCGCTACGGCCCACCACGCCATACTTGGCGCTCATGGATTCCGCCTTCTTTATGGCCAGGTCCCGAGCTCGCACCGCCCTCGCTTCGGCCTCCCCGCTGGCGTCGACCTGGGCACGGGCCGCATCCGCAGCAATGGGGCGACTCAAGGCCGCGCCGCCGCCGCCTGCACCGGTGCCGCGCATGCCCAATCCGTGACCCTCAAACGCCCCGTCGCCTTCGCCGTCAAAGGCCTGGGCAATGCTGCGTTTGGCCGCTACGCCAAACAAGTGCGCCTCTTGAGAGTGCCGTGCACCGACAGGCGGCGGGATAGCTTGATCGTCCGCGACCTCCTTGGCCTTGTCCTCGTCGTCCTTGCCGCCCGAAGCCGCGCCAAGCGAACCCGGCCCGGCACGCATCTGCAACGCCGGCTCGGGCCGCGGCCACCGGCCGATGTCGTCCGGAATTTCAGTATTCTTGCGCGCCTGCAGCACGGCCGCGCCGTCCGCGCCCACGGTCAGGATGTCGCTCAGCGCCGCCCGGTCGATGCCGTAGCGCTGGTAGTCGTACTCCGTCTCCAGGATCAGCAGCGCCGTGGTGGGGCACAGGACGCGGTGCTTGAGCGAAAGCGCGGTCGCCTGCTGGCGAAACGCGGCGGCGGTGTCGGGATCGGCGTCGGCGGCGCGGTTCAGCAAGCCGCGGATGCGCGCGCCCACCCAAGCCCGCTCGAGCAGGGGCGCCTGCGCCGGCTTGGCCACCAGCTCCACGGTCGACGAAACTGCGCCGGCCAGTTCGACCCGCAGCGGCAGATCCTCGCTCAACTCGGCATAGATCAAGGCAGTCTGCCCCGGCTTCATCGCCCGCAGCTCGGCCGGCCAGGTCCAGGTCGAGCCCGGCACCGTGACTTTGATCGCCGCCAGCAGCGGCCCGGCCACCGCGTTCAGGTCCGCGCCGTTGCGCTGCGCATCGACCACCGCGCCGTCGCTGGGCAAGCCGGCCGTGGTCAGGGCCCGCAGCAGGTCCAGGTCGCGCGCCGGAGCGGTGGCCACGGCGTCCAGGCGGGTCACGCCAGCCCCAGCCAATTCGAGCACTTGCCGACCCAGGGCCGCCGGCTCGCTCTCGCCCGCGGTCGGCAGGCCGTCGCCCACGTAGATGGCCCGGATCTCGGGACGCTTGCCGGTTTCGCCCAGCGTCTTCGCCGCCGCCTTGGTCGCCGCCAGCGCCGCGTTCAGATCCGATGCACCCAGCGGCCCACGATCGCGGAGCCTGGCCAGTTCGGCCTCGCCAAACCCAGTCGCAGCGCCGTGATACAACGTGACACAGCCCTGATCGCAAGCCAGCACGGCCACTTGCGGCACGCCCATCCGGGCCAGCAGGGCCAGCACCTCGCCGGTGCGCTGCAGGTGCTGCGGCCACGCCAGCGCCAGCGACGCCGACGTGTCGACCACCACCACCGCCGCATCCGGTTGTTTGGGCTGGGTCCGTTGCTGTTGCGGAACGACCACTCGCGCCGCCACCATCTTCTGGGACCGCAGTGCCGCGACCGACTTGCCCTCGATCTCGCTGGACACTTCCAGATCGGCGTCGGGCTGCCAGTTGGCCTTGTCGACCTGGACCACGCGAATCGAACCCAAGGTCGCGCCAAGCGAATTGCCCACCTGCGCCGCCTGCGGCTCGTGGACAAACACCTTGGCACCAAAATGCGCGAGCTTGGGCAGACCGCGCAGGGGCAGACGCCAGGCCAGGCGGGGGTCGCTGCGCTCGTCGCTCCAGGCCATCAGCAGGGTCTTGTCGCCCTTGGCCGGGATGGGAAAGATCCGCGCCGAGAAGCGGTTGCCCGCGTCTTGCTGCAGCAGCGCCGGGTCCTGGCGGCGGTGCAAGAAGTCTTCGTAGATGCGCTGGGCGCGCGCCTTTTCCACCACTTCGCCCTCTTGCCAGTGCTCGCCCTGCAACATGGCAAAGCGCGACAGGGCGGCGCCGTCGGGCAGCGTGAGCTCAAAACGCCCTTCGCGCACGCGGTCTTCGGGGTTGTGGAACACGGCTTTCAGCTCGGTCAGCGCCAGCGGCCCGTCCAGCACCGTGCGCACTTCCAAGCTCTGCAGCTCCAGGCCGGCGCCGTCGCTGGTGGTCAGCCCCAGCGGCGCCACGGCGCGGGCCTCGGGCACGGGCTGGGCCGGTAGCGGCGGAAGATCAAGCGGCGTAGGTACTTGCGGCACCGCCTCGGCCTGCGGAGACAGAGCCGCGTGCCCGGCGGCGTCCGGATTGCGTTGGCAGGCTAAGGCAAGGAGGGCGGCGCAGGCGACGGAGGAGAAGCGCATGGGAACCTCGATGGGGCGGGAGGCCAGGAGGTTGGACGCGCCGGCCGCGCCAAGGATCTAGGCAAAAGAGGGTCAGGTATTGACACTTGACATCTTTTTCAGACTCGACTCAATGAAAACGGGAGGTTGACGCCACACCAACAGGAGACCTGTTACCAGGAACTTTGCAACTGGTGAAAACCATGTAGCCAACCGTCAAAAGGTGTCACATGTCAATACCTGACACCCATGTCTACCCCTGCCATACCGTTTGCTTACTCTTGCGCCGAGCTTCTGGCCCTCACCCCCGGCCTGTGGCCGACCCCTCTCCCACTGAAGTGGGCGAGGGGTAAAGGAAAATTTCCTTGCCGCTCGCCCAATGCCTTGGGAGAGGGGCAGACGCGCCAGCGGCGGGGTGAGGGCCAAGTGTACGACATGGAAAGAGTTTCTTCGTCTTGTTCTAGCTGTAGTAGCCATGCCGTAAGGCAGGTGTCTACCGACGGCCCCCAGCGTGACCGCGGCCACCCCACGAGCCGCCACGGCCGCCGTGGCCCCAGCCGCCGCCAGGTTGGTTGCCCCAGCTGCCTGCAGCCGGCGCCATCGCCCTGGGCGGCACATAGGCCGGGACGCCGCCACGGAACGAGTGCATCGGCGGCGCGTAGCTGGGGCCGCTGCGGTACACCGGAACGGTTTGCACCGCCGACGGCGCGTAGTACGGAGCGGTGTAGTAGGAGTGGTTGTGCGGCCCCACCACGGCCCAGGTGGGGCGCGCGCAGGGCGGCGGCAGGAACGCGCGCCGGCCGTAGGCAGAACGCGGCAGCCAGCCGCTCCACAGGTGGCCATAGCGGACGATGCGCGGGAGGCCGGCCACCACCACCACGGTAGGCCCGCCCAGGTAGCCCGACACCCGCGGCGGCAGCGCGTCGCCGGGGCACAAGCCGTACTGAGCGTAGCCCTGGGCGTCGATGGCGTAGGCCAGGTCCTGCGGCAAGCTGGCCACCGAGATGGTCGTCCATGGCTGATCGCCGCCGCCCGAGGCCGACCACACGCCGCGGCCGCACGAGTAGTAGTAGGGCGCGGCGTACCACATCGGCGCGCCGTCGCCGGGCACCGCGTAGACGCCGGGAGCCAGGGCGACCATGCCCTGCTGCTCGGCCTCGCCGTTCCAGTCATCGGCAAAGGCCTGGAAAGCAATCAGACTTGCCACCGCGACAACCCCGGCAACCCATCGGCGGTCCATGATTTGCTCCTGCAGCGACGCCAGCCGCCTGTTCGCCCAACGCGTCGGCTCAACAGGTTATTCACCATTCTCGCGCCCGGCAAGCTGAATCGCCACGGCGGCCGCACCGCCCCCTGCACGACGCGCAACCAAGCCCCGCCGCGACCAAACCGTGACTGGCGCGCCTTTGGCGGCCTCCTAGAGCCGGCCTGGATTCTGCTACGCTCACGTGGCGGTAGCCATCGCTCTCGGCGTTCTGCGCCGTCTCGCCCCCACTCCGAGCGACCGTTCGCGGCCACCCGAGGAGCCCCATGTCCAGAAAACTCTGCAAATCCAGTAGCCTACTTGCCGGCCTCCTAGCGATCCTGAGCCTGGCCACGCTGGCCGCCTGCAGCGACGACACCGCCGCTGTGGGCACGCCTGGCACCGGCAAGGACACCAGCGTCGCCGACACCGGCACCGACCTGGGCACGCTGGACTTGTTCGTCGAAGACATCAGCGAAGACGTGGACTTGCCCGACATCGTCACCGCCGACATCGCCGGCGCTGACGTGGCCTATGTGTCGATTCCTTGTCAGAAAAACGAGGACTGCGCCACCCTAGTCTGCACCGCCAGCCCCACCGGCAAAGAGTGCGCCCAGCCCTGCATCACTGGCTGCCCCGCCGACTACGAGTGCGTTCAGACCGCCACCGGCGGCGACGTCATCAGCGTCTGCATCCACAAAACCCCCTACCGTTGCCTGGGTTGCAGCACCGACAGCGACTGCGACCAGGGCAAAGCCGGCAAAGGCGTCTGCGCCACCATCGGCGCCGGCAAGCACTGCGTCCAGGCCTGCGACGGCGGCAAGTCCTGCATCGGCCAAGGGTTTACTTGCCAGAAGCTCAGCGGCGGCCAGGAAGTCTGCGTGCCCCCGGCCAACCAGTGCACCTGCCTGGACGGCCAGAGCGGCGCCTGCGCCGTCACCAACGAATTCGGCTCGTGCCCAGGCACTTACACCTGCAGCAGCGGCAAGGAAGGCGCGTGCAGTGGCCAAGCCGCCGCCGCCGAGACCTGCAACCTCAAAGACGACAACTGCAACGGCCAGACCGACGAAGAGGTCGCAAGTGCCGAATGTGACTTGACCAACGTCTATGGCACCTGCAAGGGCAAGACCGAGTGCGTGGGCGGCAAGCAGCTGTGCCAGGGCCAGTCGGCCGCGGCCGAGGTCTGCAACGGCATCGACGACAACTGCTCGGGCCAGACCGACGAAGGCTTTGCCAACACCGACGGCGACTTGCAGGCCGACTGCATGGACACCGACGACGATCAGGACGGCGTGCTGGACGCTGCCGACAACTGCCCCTTGGTCAGCAACCCCGACCAGAAAGACACCGACAAGGACGGCCTGGGCGACGCCTGCGACCCCGACGACGACGGCGACAAGATCGCCGACAGCGAAGACAATTGCCCGCTGGCCCAAAACGCCAGCCAGACCGATACCGACAAGGACGGCATCGGCGACGCCTGCGACTGCGACCTGGACGGCGACGGCGCCGCCAACCTGGGCGTGGACGCGACCGGCGTCGACTGCCCGGTGCCCGCGACCCTGGACAACTGCCCGCTGCTCAAGAACGCCGAGCAGACCGACACCGACGGCAACGGCGTGGGCGACGCCTGCGACAACGACATGGACGGAGACGGCGTGCCCAACGACAAGGACAACTGCCCGCTGGCGCAGAACCCGACCCAGAGCGACGCGGACAAAGACGGCATCGGCGATGTGTGCGACCCCGACGACGACAACGATACTGTGTTGGATCTGCAGGATAATTGCCCGTTCGACGCCAACCTGGACCAGGCCGATCTGGACAAGGACGGGCTGGGCGACGTGTGCGACTCGGACAAGGACGGCGACGGCGTGCTCAATTCCGCCGACAACTGCCCCGGCCTGGCCAACCCCGACCAAAAAGACGACAACGCCAACCAGATCGGCGACGCCTGCGAGAACGACTGGGACAGCGACGGCGTGGTCAACGCCAACGACAACTGCCCGTGGATCGCCAACCCCAGCCAGAGCGACGTGGACGAGGACAAGGCCGGCGATGCCTGCGACTGCGACGCCGACGGCGACACGGTGGCCAACCTGGCGCCCGGCTGCCCCAAGATCGACGCGCCCGACAACTGCGTGCTGCAAGTCAACCCAGATCAAGCGGATCTGGACAGCGACAGCATCGGCGACGTGTGCGACAGCGACATCGACGGCGACGGCGACCCCAACACCAGCGACTGCGCGCCGGCCGACAAGACCATCAGCAAGCTGGCCACCGAGGCCTGCAACGGCGCCGACGACGACTGCGACGGCGCTACCGACGAAGAGGGGGCAACTGGCTGCAAGCAAATGTACTTCGACGCCGACGACGACGGCTTTGGCGTCACCCTGGTCAAATGTTTGTGCAGTGCACAAAGCCCCTACTCGGCGCCACAACCCGGCGACTGCGCGGACAAAGATCCGAGCGTGAACCCCGACGCCAAAGAGGTCTGCGGCAACGGCAAGGACGACAACTGCAACGGCAGCGAAAATGACGTGGACGCCAAGAATTGCGTGCAGTTCTACCCCGACGGCGACGGCGACGGCGTGGGCGTGGGCACGGGGCAGTGCCAGTGCTCGGCGACCAGCGAGTACTCGGCCAAGATGAACGGCGACTGCAACGACGCCGACCCGCAAAGCGCGCCGAATCAGGCCGAAAAGTGCGGCGACGGCAAGGACAACGACTGCAACGGTAAGACCGACGAAGAGAACTGCGGCGGCTGCACCACGCTGTATTTCGACGGCGACGCCGACGGCTTTGGCCTGGACAAGGACAGCAAGTGCCTGAGCACATCCGCCGCCTC